>JAFWPP010000019.1:0-23845 GCA_017509485.1 Oscillospiraceae bacterium
AAGTATTATTACACGCCCGCACTCTGGGCTTATGAGGCCGGTATTGAGAAGGGCTCCGGCGGCAAATTCCGTCCCAACACCGACTGCACCCGCGCCTCCACTGTTCTCTATCTCTACCGCTTTTATACCGGACGGGACCTGCTGTAAGCAAACGGCCGACAGCGCTCCGGGCACAGCGATCAGGTCTGGGACAGGGTGATCCTCCGGCTATGCAAAAAGCCAACGACAGCGATTTGCCGTCGTTGGCTTTTTGTTGACTGCTGTCTTACAGATTGAAATATTTCTCGAACTCGGCGGGATGGGGGATCTTCGCCAGCTCGCCGCATTCGGCGCGCTTGCGCTTCAGGAAGTTCCGGATCAGGCCCTCGGGGAAAACGCCGCCCTTGGTCAGGTAGTCGTGATCGGCCTCCAGCGCGTCCAGGGCATCCTCGAGTCGGGTGGGCAGAGAATGCAGCTTAGCCTTCTCCTCCTCGGGCAGATCAAAGAGATTGCAGTCGTAGGGGCCCCAGCCGTTGGCATGAGGGTCGATCTGATTCTCGATGCCGTCCAGACCGGCCATGAGGATGGCCGCGTAGCAGAAATAGGGGTTGCAGGTGGCGTCTGGATTCCGCAGCTCAAAGCGGCGCAGCTTGGGGCTCTTGGCGTAGGCCGGGATGCGAATGACGGCGCTGCGGTTGGAGGTGGCGTAGCCCACGGTGACAGGGGCCTCAAAGCCCGGGACCAGGCGCTTGAAGGAGTTGGTGGAGGGATTGGTGATGGCGCAGAGGGAGGCGATGTGCTTCAGCAGGCCGCCGATAAACCAGTGGGCTTCTTTGGACAGATGGGAATATCCCTCGTCGTCGGAAAACACGGGCTCGCCGTCCTTGAGCAGGAGCATGTGGACGTGCATGCCGCTGCCGGCCTCGCCGTAGACGGGCTTGGGCATCAGGGTGGCTGCCAGGCCGTATTTCCGGGCCACGTTGTGGATGATATACTTGACCATCATGGAGCCGTCCGCCATCTTGGTCATCTCGCCCAGCAGGGGCTCGATCTCAAACTGTCCGGCGCCGCCCACCTCGGGATGGTGGTACTTGACGGGAATGCCGGCCTTCTCGATCTCCATGCACATCTCGCTGCGGGCCTCGTAGGTGGTGTCCAGGGGCTTGGCGATGTGGTAGTTCTTCTGGAAGGGGACCACGTTGCCGCTGCCCTCCACCTCGCTGTTCCAATAGGCCTGCTGGGTGTCCACGGCGAAGGCGACGCGATTGTTCTCCACGGTCCAGCCCACCTGGTCGAAGAGATAGAACTCAAATTCAGGAAGGATCAGCATGGTATCGGCAACGCCGGTGGCCTTCATGTAGTCCACGGCGGCCTTGACGATATTGCGGGGATACTGGGGCAGGGGCCGGTTCTCGGGGTAGTCGATAATCATGGCGTTGCCGATCATGGAGAGCGTCTTGACCTCGCAGAAGGGATCGATGGCGGCGGTATCCAGGTCGGGAATGTAGACCATGTCGGACTTTTCCACCACGGCGTAGCCGTAGTTGGAGGCGTCGAAGCCGATGCCGTTGACCATGGTTTCCTCGTTGAAATGTACCGCGGGAATGGTGACGTGGCGGAACTGACCGTTGATGTCCACAACCTTGAAGTCCACCATCTTGATGTCCTCATCCCGGATAAGCTTCATGATGTCCTGTGCTGTTCTTGCCATAATTGCACACCTCGTGTTCGTTGTATTGGGAGTCCGGAAATGCCCCGCTCTCAGTCTCATCATACACGAATGTTTCACAAAAGTAAAGGCGAAAGCGGAAAACATTTTGTGAATTCCGTCATAAGCACGGCTTACTTGACAGGCTGTCGGGAGGGCGGTATAATGGATTCTGAAGATCGGGATTTGACGGGCTCTTTCTTTCGTAAGGGTCGATGCCAAAATCGGCCCTCACACCGATACGGGATAAGGCCGATGTAGGCATACTTCGTGACTCTTCGAGTTCGGCCCCTACGGAGCGACGCTGTCGTCGATACCTCCCCTCATCCGGCGCTTCGCGCCACCTTCCCCCCAAGGGGAAGGCATCCCGACAAATCCGAATTATGAGAGGTAAACGAAATGGACCCGAACGCATTGGCCGGATGGATCCGGGAGACCTACGGCGCCGAGCCGGAATATCTCTGGCCTGATTCCCCGAACGCCTTTATCTTTCGCCATGCCAAAAACCGCAAATGGTTCGGCGTGGTGATGGAGGTGGAACGCTCCAAGCTGGGGCTGTCGGGGTCGGGGAAGCTCTGGCTTCTGGACGTGAAAACCGGTCCTCTGCTGGGCGGTTCCTATTTGGGCCAGCCGGGGATCGTCCGGGCCTGGCATATGAACAAAAGCCATTGGCTGGGGGTTTTGCTGGACGGCTCGGCGCCGGCAGAAACCGTTCGGGAGCTGGTGGATCTGAGTTTTACTCTGACAGAATGAAACGGAAGGGAGCTTTTTCATGACCCGATCGAAGCTGCTATGTTCTCTCGCCTGCAATCTCTTTGTGCTTGTTTCCGTTGTCGTCTGTGTGGGCGCCTTTTTTGTCCGCGGCGGCAAGGGCAATATGGACGAAACGGCCAAACGCGCCTTTATGTATTTCACCGTGGACTCCAACATCCTCTGCGCCGCCGCCTGTCTGGGCCTCATCATTTTCGACGTCCATGCGCTCCTTCGCGGGGGCGATGCCCTGCCCCGTTGGCTGGATCTGTTCAAGCTGATGGGCGCCTCCGCTGTGGGCCTCACCTTCTTGACGGTAATCCTCTATCTGCTTCCCGTCTCCCATTTCGATTTCAAGCTCATGTACGCGGGGCGGAATCTGTTCCTGCACGCCCTCTGCCCCCTGGCCGCCATGCTCTCCTGGGCCTTCCTGGAACAAAGCGGCGCCATTGCCTTTCCCTGGACCCTGCTGGCCTTGATCCCGACCGCTCTCTACGGAGCGCTTTACGGGTGGATGGTCCTTGTGCGGAAGCTCTGGTCGGATTTTTACAGCTTCAACATCGGGGGCAAATGGTATCTCTCCTATGCCGTGATGCTGACCCTGAGCCTTTTGATCGCCGAGGGGCTTCGGGCGCTGCGCCGATAACCTCATATCAATCTATGAAAGCGTCTCCGCCGGGCTGAAAGCCTGTTGGAGACGCTTTTTCTTATACGGATATTTGTTAATAAGGTCAGAAGTTTTTTTCCGGCATCCGCTTTCTGTGGATGCCGCCCCGGGCAAAGCCCGGGGAATTATGCCGTACAATATCTATTATAGCGCAATGAAGCAGTCCGTCGCAAAAAAGTACAGCAGCCGCTTTGTCACGGGCAAACTGAAAATGCGGGAAAGGGCGCTTGCATAGGCGTCCAGCTGCGGCCGGTAGCGGGCCGCGGCCTCCACTTCCCCGCCGGGCGCGACCCGATCGGTCTTGAAGTCGATGACCGTGATGGCTCCCTCCCGGAACAGGCAGCAGTCGGTGACGCCCTGGAGCATGATCTGATCTCCCGCGGCGGCGGGCTCGTAATCTCCTGCGTCGCTCAGTATGGAGAATTTGAACTCCCGCAGCACCTGGTCCGCCTCCCGCAGCATCGTACCAAGAGGACCGCGGAAAACCCGCAGCAGCTTTTCCGGGTCCACCGCCGCGGCCTGGGCCGGGGTCAGGAAGGCGTCCCGCTCCATCTCCTTCAGCTGCTGCCTGATCTGATCCAGGCTCCCGGTCCGTCCAAAGTCCAGAAACTGCATGGCCTGGTGGACGGCCACACCCCTTTGGGCGGGCGTCAGAGGCCGTTCCGCGTCCATGAGGCCGGGCTTTCGGAGCTTGAGCCGGAAATAATCCTCCCGTGGTGCGCCGTCGTCCGCCTCCCGGTCCAACTGCCGCCCCTTAAGCTGGGTCGCGGTCAGCTTGGCGGGCAGGGTCTGGGCCGCGGGATGGGGATACCGGAACTGTAACTGCTCCCTCAGCGCGGAGAGATCCGGCCGATTGACCGGGGCGGCTTGCTCCGCTCTGACTGGCAGAGCGGTCTGGTCCGCCGTCAGATCGTGCCATTCAATGCGCCAGGGCAGCTCGGATCGTTCGCAGTCCCCCGGCTTGCCCGCCACGGCGTGAAGGGCCCCGGCCTCCGTCCGAAGCAGGGCGGTCATCAGGATCCAATCCGCCGGACAGGAGACCTGGGCGGCGGTGAGCTTCGCCGTTCGCTTCGTCAGGCAGAGGGACAGATCCGTCAGGTGCTTTTCCAGAGAATCGCCGCAGCAGCTCATGATCAGCATATCCCGGGCCCGGGTCATGGCAACGTAGAGGATCCGCAGCTCCTCGGAGAGGTTCTCCGCCCTGGTCTGGCGGCTGATGGCTGCCTTTGCGATGGAGTTGAAGCGGGTATGGGTCTCGGGATCGTAGACCGCGCAGCCGGCCCCCAGGCGGCTGTGGAACTGGACCGGTGTCTTCAGGTCCTCCTGGTTGAAGCGCCGGGTCAGACCACAGAGAAAGACCACGGGGTATTCCAGCCCCTTGGACTTGTGGACGCTCATGACCGTCACTGCGTCGGATTGGGGTCTTTGCAGCGTCAGGCCCTCCCGCCCCTGCAGCTGCTCCAAATGCTTCACAAATTGATGCAGGCTCTTGACGCCGCCCTCAGACCAGGAGGCGGCCATGGCGCAGAAGGCCCGCAGGTTGCGGACCCGGGCCGCGCCGCCGTCCATAGCGGCGTAGACGGCCTCCAAATCCACGCGCTGCTGGATCCGCTCCAAAAGGCTGTACAGGGGCAGGGTCTGGGCGGCCTCCCGCAGCTCCGTGATGGTTTGGATCGCCTGCCGCAGGGTCGGTTCGTGGGAAGCGGCAAGATCGTCCCAGAGATCTCCTTGTTTTCCGCCGCTCCGGGCACGGGCCAGGGCCGCCGCCTCCACCCCGAAAATGGGGCTCAGCAGGGCTCCGGTCAGGGGGATGTCCTGATGGGCGTTGTCCAATACCCGCAGCAGACAGATCAGCGCCTGGACCTCTGCGGCGTCCAAAATGCTCTCTCCGGCGTCGCCGGCCGCGGGGATTCCCAGGCGCTGCAGCGCCTCCAGATAGTAGCCCGCGGTGTTCTGGGGGGAGCGAAGCAGAATCACGATGTCCTCCGGCCGGACCGGCCGCGTGCCATTTTCGCCGCGGACCAGCGCAGGGCCGTCCAGCAGCTCCCGGATCCGGCGGGCGACGAACTGTGCCTCCGCCCGGTTCTTCTCCGGCGTCTCCAGCTCCTCGTCCTCCTGTCGGGTGCAGAGGCAGTGCAGCTCCACTTGGGTCTGCGGCAGGGGCGTCATGCTCCGCCCCGGGCGAAGCGCCTCGTCCTCGCCATAGTCCAGTCCTCCCGCCTCTTTCGACATACAAAGGCGAAACACAGCGTTTACCGCTTCCAGCACAGCCTCGCCGGAGCGGAAGTTATGAGACAGCAGGATCCGCTGACGCCCGGACGGCTCTGTGGTTTCAGCATCCGGATAACGATTGTATTTTTGCAGGAAGATCTCGGGATCCGCCAACCGGAAACGGTAGATGGACTGCTTCACATCTCCCACCATGAAGCGGTTTGCGCCCTCCTGGGAGACGGCCCGGAAAATGGCGTCCTGGACCTGGTTGGTGTCCTGGTACTCGTCCACCATGATCTCCCGGTAGCGCTCGCTGATCCGGCGGGCCAGCTCCGTGGGGGTCCTTCCGTCGGGTTCCAGCAGCAGACGGAGGGCATGGTGCTCCAAATCGCCGAAATCCAGCGCGTGAAGGCGGCGTTTCTCCGCATCAAAGCGTCGGGTAAACTCCCGGGTCAGAGCAAAGAGGGCGCGGAGCATGGAGGCGTTGTCGGACAGATCCGCCAATACCTCCTCTGAGGGGCCGTAAAACTCCGCGCACCAGCCGCGAATCTGCTCCGCGGCTTGCTTGCGCACTGCCTTGGCCCTGGTTTGGAGATCCGGGTCATCGCAATTTCGCACCACCGGCAGGCGGCCGAAATCCGTTGCCTCCGGGATGGCTGCACGGAGCTCGTCCCAGCCCGCGCAGGCCGCCAGCCGCCGCAGCCGGGCCGCGTTCTCCCCGTAGAGTGGGCAGTATTTTTGCAGCGTATCGCTGTGATCCAGCTCCTGCTTGACATCCTCCAGCGCCGCAGCGCAGCGCAGCGTGCAGTCCCGCAAACCGCGGATCAGGTAGTCCCCCCAGACCGTCTGCTCCGCGCCGCGGAGCTCTCGCAGATCCAGCATGGCCTCGCATTGATCCAGCCAGCCCGCCGGATCCAGGCTGCACTGGGCGGTCTGGTAGACCTTCAGCAGGAGCTCTGGGATCCTCCTGTCGTCCCGTCCGGCCCCGAGGCCGTCCACCAGCCTTCGCAGGTCCCGGTCGCTGTCGATGGAGGCATAGCGGTCCTCCAGCAGCTCGTCTGCGATCCTGGCCTTCAGCTCCTCATCCTCCGACTGCTCCAGCATGCGAAAATCCGCGGGCAGATCCAGCTCATAGGAGAATTCCCGCAATAAATCCGCGCAGAAGGCGTGGACGGTGGAGATCTGCGTCAGGTAGACGCGGCTCTGCTGCGTTTGCAGATGCCGGTTCTCGGGATCCTCCGCCAGACGGGCCGCCAGCTCCCTGGCGATCCTGGCCCGCAGCTCCGCGGCGGCCTTCTTGGTGAAGGTGATGATCAGATAGTCGTTGATGGAGCACTCCCGGTCGCTCCGCAGGATCTGCCGCATAAGTCGCTCCACAATCACCTTGGTCTTGCCGGAGCCGGCGGCGGCGGCGACCAAAATGGGTCCCCCGGGGCGATCCACCGCCAGCTCCTGGGCTCTTGTCAAGGTATCAGCCACGGTCCTTCGCCTCCTTTTCCAAAGCCTGCCAGAATTCCGCCCGATTGACGGCGCGGAGCTTTCGCAGGGGGATCTCGCCGCTGTCCACCCGGCAGACGGCCCGATAGGGGCACCAGAGACAGGCGTTGTGCTGCTCGCCCCGCCAATAGGGATCCGGAGCGATGGTGCCGGAGACAAGGGTGTCCGCCAGGTCCCCCAGCGCACGGCGCACGTGCCGCTCGATCAGATCCATCTGCCTGGGATCGGCCAGGTCGCCGGAGCGGGCTCCCGTTTTCGCGGAGATCTTATAGGGCAGATACACTGGCTCGTCCCCGGGCTCCATGGCCTGGAGGATCTCCTCGTCGTCCAGCAGCAGTCCCTTGCGGCGCAGCTTCTTTCTGTGCTGCTTCTCCGCCTCCTCCCGGGAAACGCGGCCCTTGGTCTGCTCCACGTCGTAGCGGGCCGGGAAATAGAGCACGCCGGCGGGCTCCAGACTGCGGCCGTAGTAGTGGGCTGCCTCCCGGGTCAGGGCAAAGAGATAGATCAGCATTTGCAGGCCCATGCCGCTGAGGATGTCCGTATAGTCAAAATCCTTGCGGCCTGTTTTGTAATCCACAACCCGAAGATATGTTTTTCCGCTGGCGGTGCTGTATAGGTCCACCCGGTCCACCACACCCATCAGAGCGCCCACCGCCAGATTGCCGGTGATGGGGATTGCGGTCTGGTCCCGGAAGGCCTGTTCGAAGTAGGTGGGGATGAAGCGGGAGGACGCCAGTTCCCGGCGCAGATCCCGTACCACCTGCTCCACCTCGCCAAAGCTGCGCTCCAGCAGATAGGAGCCGCGGCTGGTGTAGTCCGCGAGACCTCCGAGGACCTCGCTGACAAAGCGATCGTACCAGCTTCTGGCCAACATCAAAACCCGCTCCTCCGGGACCGCCGCAAAGCCGCCTTCGCTCTCCACATCCTCCACGGTATGCTGCAGCACATAGTGGACCAGGGTGCCGTACATGGCGGGATCCACCACGGCCTGCTTCCGCTCCCGCAGCCTCAGGCCGTATTGGAGGAAGTAGCCGAATTTGCAGGCCGCCAGCTTGTCGATCTTGGAGGCTGACAGACTCAACTTGTCTCCGTATAGCCCGGAGACGGTCTCCCGGTCCAGCCGCCCGGGAATATAGGCCGCCCGCCGCTGCAGCTCCCATGCCGCGCTCTTCAGCTCCGGCAGCTGGTCCAGCGCCTCTCTGCCCGCATCGCCCTGCCCGATGAGAAGGGCAGCGGCTTCCGCCTCGTTCGCGGGCAGAGGCAGGATCCTCGGGTCGCTTCGATGGGGAAAGATCGTCTCCAAACGCGTGAAAAGGTAGCTGGGGGCCTGCCGGTCGCAGCAGATCATCAGGGATTCTGTCGGAGCTGTGAGTACCGTGTAGGCGGTCAGCAGCTCCCGGTCGATGCGTTCCTCTCCGTTGGGGGCGGCGGGAAGGCCCGCGGCCTTCATGCGCCGACGCTCCGCGTCGCTGATGAGGCCGCTTCCCGCCTGCCAGCTTGGCAGCAGGCCGTCGGAAGCCCCCAGGAGGATCAGATGGGCGGCTTTGACATGGCGCATATCCGTTAACTGTCCCACCCGCAGGCAGTCCACCGCGGCGGGGATGGTGCCGACGGCGTTTTGCGTCAGCGCCGCCCGGAAAAAGCGGCAGAAATCCTCCGGACTCCGGCTGCCCTTCCCCAGCACGCCATAAATCTGTTCCATCGTGGACAACAGGATCTCATAGAGCTGGGTCAGGGCCTGCGCGCTCTGCCGGTCCCCGGCCTCCGCCAGGGACTTCGCCTGCTCCGTCAGTCTTTGCTCCAGGCCGATGCGTTCCAGAAAGCTCTCCAGAGCCTTCAGTTGACCGGCGGTATCCGCAGCGGCGCGGAGTCCGTCCCGAAGCTCCAGCAGCGGAACCACAGCGGCCTCCCGTGCCCTCTTCAGCGGCGCCAGCCTCTCTGAAAGCAGCTCCGGGGACAAGGCTTCCAGCGTGGGCCCGTCGGGATTCCGGTCAAAGGGCGCGTCCCAGCGGGAGCCCCGCAGATCCCAGATATAGATATAGTTTTCCAGTCGGTCCGCCTCGTCCCGGGTCAGCGGCGCGCAGCCGGAGCGCAGGTACTCGCAGACCGCGTCCGCCTCCATACCGCAGGCCGCGGCTTCCAGCGCGTAGACCACAGCCCGGATCAGCCCGTGCCGCAGCAGATCCCGGCTGCCGGAAAAGAACGCCGGGATCTGCCAGCGGTCCAGCAGCGTCTCCAGCAGGGGTCCGTAAACAGCGGCGTCTGTGTAGGCCACGGCGATGTCCCGCCAGCGGGCGCCTTTGCGCGCCAGCGTCTGGATGCGTCCGATGGCCAGTCCGCACTCCTCCACGGCGTCCGCCGCGGACAGCAGACTCACCCGCTCTGTTTCTTCGTCCCAGGGCGCAAGCCGGGGCGCAAACAGACTGCGGGCCAGATGCTCCATCAAATCGCCATGCTTTTCCGCAGGCCGGGCAAGATCCCGAAAGCGGATCTCCGCCCGCCGCGCCAGATCCCGCAGACTCTGCGCCGTCTGTCTGGGAACGGCAAAGACGCTCTGGCCGCCCCGCAGGCTGTCGCAGCAGAGCCAGACCGTCACCTGGGCCGCCTGACGGCTCAGGGCTTCCAAAACCGCCAACTCCTGCGCGGTAAAGTCCGAAAAGCCCTCCACCACCACATGCAGGCACTTGGCATAGTCGCTTTCTTCCAGCGCGTCCCGCAGCCGGTCCAGCCGGGTGGAGGGGTCCAGGGCCGCCTTGGCGCAGACCGCGTCGTAGAGCTCCAAAATCAGACAGAGCTCCTCCAGCTTTTCCGACAGGGCATCCGTCAGCTCTGTTTTGGCCCGGCGCACGGCCTGCGCGTCGAGCCCGTAGGCATGGAACTCGTCCACCAGCTGCAGCAGCTGCTCCAGAAATTCCGGCTTGGCGATGTGGGAGCCGTAGAGCCGCAGCTTGGGCCGCAGCAGCTCCAGGGCGCCGGCCATGGCTACCAGGCGTCCGCTCTTGTCCAGAACGGGGGTCGCGGCCCCGCCCACCGCGGAGAAAACCCGGGCAGCCAGCCGCGTAAAGCTCAAGACCTCCGCCCGTCGGCTGATCCCATCCCCGCCCCGTACGCAGAGCTCCCATTCGGCGTCGAAGGAATTCTGCTCCGGAACGATCAGGATCCCGCGGCTGCCTTCCGGCAGCGCGCAGACGGCCTCGACGGCCAGGCGGGCATTCATTTTCCAATCCGGGCTGTAATAAACTGTCAGCATGCGATATCATCTCGCTTTCTGTTCCCATCATAGCATATTTTTGTCTCAAAGAACAGCATTATTTTATTTCCACCCTTGTCACAGCGGTTTTTTTCGTTTATAATGGAAAAAAAAGCAAAGGAAGGGTCTGCCTATGAAACTTGCGATCATCGGCGCCGGTGCGTCGGGCATGGCTGCTGCCATCACCGCCGCGGCATCCGGCCGCAACGAAATCCTGCTCTTCGAGCGGCAGGCCCGGGTGGGGCGAAAGCTCCTGGCTACCGGCAACGGCCGCTGCAATCTGACAAACCGCCAGACAAATCCGGGCCGCTACCACGGCGCGTACCCGGAATTTGTCCGTCCCGCCCTGGACGCCTACCCGGTGGACTCCGTGCTGGACTTCTTCCAGACCCTGGGGCTTTATACCGTGACGGAGGACAACGGACGGGTCTATCCCTATTCCGACCAGGCAAATTCCGTGGTGGACGTGCTGCGCTTTGCTTTGGAGCGGAAAAACATTCAGCTTCTCACCGGGACCGAAATCGCCGGGGTCAAGAAAACCGCCGAGGGCTTTCTGTTGAAGGACACGGCGGGCGCTTGCTGGGAGGCGGAACGCCTGATCGTGGCCTGCGGCGGCGCCGCGGGCACAAAGCTGGGCGGGGGGCTTTCCGGTTATCAGCTGCTCCGGAGCCTGGGCCACCACTGCACAAAGCTCTATCCCTCTCTGGTCCAGCTGAAAACAAGACCCGTTTTGGTTCGGGGCTTAAAGGGAATCCGGGCCAACGCCGCATTGAAGCTGACTGTCCGCGACGCGGTGCTGGCCACCACTTACGGAGAAGTTCAATTTACGGATTACGGCGTCTCCGGCCCCGCCGTCTTTGAGCTCTCCCGGGTCGCCGCCTCTGCGGAGGACGCGGTGCTGCATCTGGATCTGCTGCCCGGCTACCGGGCGGAGGATCTGCTTTCCGCCCTCTGCATCCGTATCGCCCGCTTCCCTGCTCTGAAGGCCGGGGATCTGCTGACCGGGATCCTCCACAATCGGCTGGGTCGGATGCTGGTCACGGCCTGCGGCGTCGGTCAGGACACACCTATGAGCTCCCTGAACTGGAAACAGCTCACCCAGCTGGTGGAGCTCTGCCACGAATGGGCCCTGCCCATCACCGGGAATATGGGCATGGAGGGAGCGCAGGTCACCGCCGGCGGCATCGTCACCATGGAATTCGACCCGGAAACTCTGCAGAGCCGGATCGTTCCGGGACTCTACGCGGCGGGCGAGGTGCTGGACGTGGACGGCGACTGCGGCGGCTTCAACCTGCAGTGGGCCTGGGCCTCCGGCTTATTGGCCGGGAGCCAAAAAGGATGAACCATGATAACGATACGTGATATCATTTTACCGTACAAGTCCGATCCGTCGATGCTGTACTATCTGGCGGCGAAGGAACTGGGGATTCAGAGCTCGCAGATCGCGGAGCTGAAGATCCGCAGGCGTTCACTGGACGCCCGGAAAAAGCCGGAGCTGCGGTGGATCTACACCGTGGACGTGGCGACCCGGAGGAGTGAGAAGCAAATCCTGCGAGGCTGCCGGAACCCGAAGGTCGGACCGGCGAAGGATCTGTGGTACAAGCCGCCAAAGACGACGGCGATCCCCACGGACCGTCCCGTGGTGGTGGGCTTCGGTCCCGCCGGCATGTTCGCCGCCCTGGCCCTGGCTATGGCCGGTCTGCGTCCCATCGTGCTGGAACGGGGGCAGGACGCCCAGACCCGCCACCGGGCTGTGGAACATTTTTGGCAGACCGGGACCCTGGACCCGGAAAACAACGTCCAGTTCGGCGAGGGCGGCGCCGGAACCTTTTCTGACGGAAAGCTCAACACCGGCACCAAAAACGAGCGTCAGGGCTGGATCCTCCGGCAGCTGGTGCAGTTTGGGGCGGACGAGAGCATCCTCTGGGACGCCAAGCCCCATGTGGGCACCGACGTGCTGCTGAACGTGGTACAAAACCTTCGGCACCAGCTGGAAGCTCTCGGCGGCGAAGTACGCTTTGGCGCGAAGCTTACCGGCATCCGGGTCGAAGAAGGCGCTCTGGCCGCTCTGGAATATGTCCGGGACGGAGGAGCAGAACTCCTCCCCTGCCGCCAGCTGATCCTGGCTCCGGGACACAGCGCCAGAGACACCTTCCGGATGCTGGAGGGCTTCGGCGTCGCAATGGAGCCCAAGCCCTTCTCCATGGGGGTGCGGGTGGAGCATCTGCAATCCAGGATCAACGCGGCACAGTATGGGACGCAGACAGAGCCAGTCCCCTGCGCGGATTATAAGCTCAACGTCCGGCTGCCGGACGGGAGCTCGGCCTACACCTTCTGCATGTGCCCCGGCGGCTATGTCGTGGGGGCCGCTTCCGAGCCCGGCCGGGTGGTAACCAACGGCATGAGCAACTTCGCCCGGGAGGGTGAAAACGCAAACGCCGCGCTGCTGGTGACCCTGGAGCCCGCTGATTTTCCCGACAAATCCACTCTGGGCGGCATGTATTGGCAGCAGGAGATCGAGGCCGCGGCTTTTCGCGCAGGCGGCGGGGATTACACCGCTCCCGCCCAGCGGATCGGGGATTTCCTGGCGCGGCGGCCTACGACGGCCTGGGGCGCCGTCAAGCCCACTTATCGGCCCGGTGTGCGCCCCTGCGAGCTCCACGCGCTGCTGCCGGAACGGCTGACCCGGGTTTTGGAAGGCGCGATCCCCGCCCTCGGTAAGCTCCTGAAGGGCTACGACGATCCGGACGCGGTGATGACCGCCCCGGAAACCCGCAGCTCCTCCCCGGTCCGCATCCTGCGGGACGACAGAAGACAGTCCCCCAGTCTCCCGGGGCTTTATCCCTGCGGCGAAGGCGCCGGCTACGCGGGCGGGATCCTCTCCGCCGCCGTGGACGGCCTGCTCTGCGCGGAAGCTTTGATCGCGGAGCTCGATAACAGGAATAATTCTCTTCAAACAGAATGACATTCTTGGAGGTTCAATCATGCCAAGTTCGCACAGCGGGAGCTCCCACAGCAGCAGCTCCCATTCCAGCTCCTCGCACTCTTCGGGAGGCTTTTCCTCCCACTCTTCGTCCAGCCATTCCAGCAGCTCTCACAGCTCCTGGTCCTCCGGCAGCTCCAGCTGGAGCTCCGGCTCCGGCAGCTCCTCCTGGGGTTCCTCCCGCAGCAGCAATTCCGGCAGCCGTTCCTCCGGCCCCTCCCGGCACAGCTCCAGCAGCCGCAGCGCGGCGACGAAATACCGCTCCAGCTACGTTCGCAGCGGCTCCATGGCGGGCAGCATCATTCCCCGGACCCGGTACAATCAGCCGCGGGGCTATGTCGCGGGCAATCACTACAACATCAACCCGATTCCCCATTACTGCGTCCACCACAACTATTACTATTATCCCTTCAGTTGGACCGACGAAGCCTCCGGACGGGAATACAAAAAGGGATACTACGACGAGGAAGGAAAGTATTACGAGAACGTCGTATTCCGGACCAACGGGACCTATAAGAACGTCATCTGCAAATGCGAATACTGCGACACCATCACCAAAATCGACTGGACAGAGGGCGGTCCCCTGATATGTCCCCAGTGCGGCGGTACCCTGACCATTGTTTCCGCCCTGGATGAGTACACCCAGGACCCCAATTATGAAAAGGTCCGGACCCGCGCCGACTACGTGGATTATGCCGACCGAGAAGAGGACGACAGCGGCGGAGACATCGATACGACGATCAGCTCGTTTTTCAGAATCCTCGCCATCATCGTGGTTTCTGTCATTGCCATCTTCACTCTGATCGCCGGACAGAAGGAACGGAATTCCGAACCCTTTTCCCACAATGACGATTACAATGTGGGATATCGTACGGAGGATGGTTGGGTTTACCTGGGTAACGGCGCCTGGGGCAAATATGGGACCTGGGATGATAACCAACACCAATGGAACCCCAACAACGGACAGAACGGCGACTCCCCCAGCAACCCGGAGCTCTTCAACGATGTGATCTATCTGAACGATATAAAGCCCGGGCTCTGTGTGATCACCGGAGACCCCGATCATGACCGGGAGCTGGTCTGGGATGAGGAGGAGCAGAGCTATCACGACCAAGCCTCTGACCTCTGGGCCTGGTACAATACGGAAGTCTCTCCGCCTCTTTGGCAGTACTGGTACGAGCCCATTTCCCAGGATTACGGAGACTTCGGCTGGATGGAATATCAGGACGGGACCTGGTACATCGAAGCCGAGGAAAGCAACTGGATCCCCCTTCCCGACTCCTATGACAGCGCTCCGCTGTGGCACATAGCCGACGGCAGCAGCTCCAATCCGGAGCTCTTCGGCGAGACAATCCGCCTGGTCAGCATCGACCCGCTCAGCTATCGGATCACCGACATGGAGGATTACGAGCTGCAAATTCAGTGGGATTCGAATGAGGACTGCTATTTCGATGAAGCGCTCCAATACAGTCTGTGGTATAACACGGACGTAAACCCGCCCCTCTGGCAGTATTGGTACCCGCCCATTTCCGGCGACTTCGGAGATTTCGGCTGGATGGAATATGAGAACGGAACCTGGTTCATCGAGGTTTCCCAGGGCGAGTGGATCGAGCTGCCGGAGGAATACGACACGTCCTCCCTGTGGCACATAGAAACCAACTGAGGCATATTTCCAACACACAAAAACAGCTCGCGCTTCCCTTGGGAAACGCGGGCTGTTTTTTCGGATTTTGGATCCTATACCTTCAAGACAAAGAACAGGATGGCGGCAAGGATC
This sequence comes from Oscillospiraceae bacterium, assembly GCA_017509485.1. Taxonomy (GTDB): domain Bacteria; phylum Bacillota; class Clostridia; order Oscillospirales; family Oscillospiraceae; genus JAFRPC01. The sequence continues at coordinate 14,823 of JAFWPP010000019.1, forward strand.
AGGATAAAGCCGACGGTCTTGAGAATGGATTTGCCGACCTTCAGGCCCACGATGATCAGGATCACGGCAATGACAGAGGTGGGCAGGGCGGCGGTATAGGTTTTGAAGAGTTCTATGATTTTGTCCATGTCAGTTTCCTTTCCATTTATTCACGCTGCGGCGTTACGCTGTCACAAGGTACGCATACCGGCTGCGAACGGCTTCGATCAGCTCGAGAAGCTGCGCAGGCACGGTTTCCCGCGCGGCGTCGTCCAGCTCCCTGATACCGTCAAACAGGCGAATCAGGATCTTTCCGTCGGGGAGCAGGACAAAGCCCTTGTTCTCGGAGTTCCGGAAGGCCGCTTCGGTGTGGAAGAGGGTCAGTTTGTCCTTACAGGGCTCAGAGGCGTAGGGACAGAAGGCGGTGCAGTTGCCGCATTCGTTGCACAGAGCGTCCAGATGCAGGATCTGAACGGAGCCGTCCGCCAGGGTGACAGGCACGTTGGCCCGGTTGGGACAGACGTCCACGCAGTTTTCGCAGACGGTATTGCAGCGCAAACAGCGCTCCGGCTCTGCTTCCGCGGCGCCTGCGGCTGCCAGGATCCCCTTCCTGGCGGCGGCTTGCTTCCGGGCGGGGCGGGCGGCGTCGGGGATCTCATATCTGTGCTGCGCTCCGAGCACTTCCTCCGCGAAGCGGGCGGCGTCGGCGATGCCCTCCACGACGGTGGCGGGGCCCCGCAGAGCGTCGCCGCCGGCATATACGTTCTCCAGATTGGTACGGAAGGCGGGACGGCCCTTGGCGTTCAGCTCCACGCCGGAGGCGGCAAAGGCGGCGGAGTCGATCTGCTCTCCCACGGCGGAGATCACCAGATCACAGGGCAGCTCCGCAAAATCACCCGTCGGAACCGGGCTGCGGCGGCCCGAGGCGTCGGGCTCGCCCAGCTTCATCCTTTCATAGAGCAGCTTTCCGTTCTCCTGCTTCACAGGGGCGGCCAACTCCAGGAAGCTGACGCCGTCCGCCGTCGCAAGCTCCAGCTCCTGGGGATCGGCGGGCATCCAGCGTTTGGTGCGGCGGTAGACCAGGGTGACAGATTTGGCGCCGCTGCGCTTCGCCAGCCGTGCCGCGTCCATGGCGGTGTTGCCGCCGCCAATCACGGCCACATGGCCCAGAGCTTCTGTGTCTGTTTCCGCTTTGCGGCCTTCCATCCAGGGGATGACCGGCTGTACACGGCCGGGGATATCCAGCCTACCGGGCTTCCAGGCGCCCACGGCATAAAAGACATGGGTATAGCCCAGGGCTTTGAGCTCCGCGACGGTGGGCGCCTCGGTATTGAGGCGGATCTCCGCGCCGTAGGCGGCGATCAGAGCCGCGTCCTTGTCGATGGCCTCGTCCCCGATCCGAAAAGCGGGAATGACCCGGCGGACGACGCCGCCCAGCTTCGCGCCGCGCTCAAAAATCGTACAGGCAACGCCGGCCCGACCCAGGAAATAGGCGGCTGCCATACCGGTGGGACCGCCGCCGATGATGGCGGCCTTCTTGCCGGGAACCGGCGCCGGTCTTTGGATCGCGGCCATCAGCGCCTCATATCCCCGTTCCGCGGCCAGCAGCTTCACGGCGCGGATATGAACGGGATCATCGTAAAAGCTCCGGGTGCATTTGCCCATGCAGCGATGGGCGCAGATGGTGCCGGTGATGAAGGGCAGCGGATTTTTCTCTGTGATCAGCCGAAGCGCCTCCGCAAAGCGTCCCTGCTCGCAGAGCTCCAGATACTCGGGGATGTCCTGGCGGATGGGACAGCCGCCCTCACAGGGGGCAGTAAAGCAGTCGAACCAGGGAACCGGCTCATCCGATTTCCGGCTGGGCAGGGGCTTCACAGCCTTTGTATGGTGCGGATCGCTGCGGCAGGACTCGCTCAGCGCCGCTATGGCCGCCGTATCGGTCCCGGCAAAGGGCGTAAAGGGCAGCTTCTCGACCTTTTCGCAGAGCTGTGCCAGGCGATTGTAGCCGCCGGGCTTGAGGATGGTGGTGGCAACTGTGATGGGCCAGATCCCGGCGGTGAAGAGCTTGTCGCAGTTGAACCAGTCGGCGCCGCCGGCAAAGGAGATCTTCATGGTGCCGTCGAACTGCCGGGAGATCCGGCTGCACATCTCGATGGTCAGAGGGAAGAGGGCGCGGCCGGACATGTACATCTCATCATTGGGCAGCTCGCCCCGGGTGGTGTCCACGGGGAAGGTGTTGGAGAGCTTCAGGCCGAATTCCAGGCCCCTCTCCCCCGCCAGAGTCCGCAGCCGCTGGAACATGGGCACGGCGTCCTTCCACTGCAGGTCCTCGTTGAAGTGGTGCTCGTCAAAGACGATATAATCATAGCCCATGGCGTCCAGAGTATCCCGTGCGGTGCGATAACCCAGGATGGTGGGGTTGCACTTGACAAAGGTGTGGAGCTTCTTTTCGGTGATCAGATAGGTGGCGATGCGTTCGATCTCGTCGGGAGGACAGCCATGGAGGGTGGACAGGGTCACGGAGCGGGACACATGGGGAGAGATCCCGTCAATGTAGGCGTCATGACCCGGGAACAGCTCCTTCAGCACCCGTTTGCACTGGGCGAACTGGGCGGTACCGGAGGCGTCCTTCATGGCCTCAATGTAGCCGTCCACCTTTTCTCCCTGAATGCCCTCCAGATCGTAGCCCACGGACATGTTGAACACAAAGCCGTCAGGATTGCCAAGGCCCAGCAGACCGGACAGGACCTTCAGCGCGCACCAGGCCTTGATATATTCATCCCGGGCCTGGGCTACGGTGAGCTCGGTGGACCATTCCTGATTGTAGCCCTCGTCGTCCGCCAGGATGCAGGGACGGGGCACACAGCGGGCCAGGTCCTCGCCGTCCATCTTCTGGACGGTCTTCACCTCGAAAAAGCGGGCGCCTGCCACATAGGCAGCGATGATGTTCTGGGCCAGCTGGCTGTTTGGCCCGGCGGCCGGACCAAAGGGCGTCTCGATGGTCTCGCCGAAGATGGGAAGGGTTTTGGCGGGATCGGCTCTGTAAAAGCGTCGGACGCCGAAAACCGTTCCCTCCTGTTTCCACTCCTGCAAAACCCAGCCCATCAGCCGGTCAAAGGGAATGGGATACATTGTTTCTGACATAGGAATAACCTCCGTCTATTATTTTCAGCGCAAGGCCTTGTGTTTCAAACTTCGCCGTCCGCGTCGTAGCGGCAGCCGTTGAGGGCGCCCCAGAGCTTGCAGGCGTCCTCCAGGATATGGGCGTTCTCGGCCTGCTCGTCAATGCCAACCAGCTCTCCGTCCTTCATCAGGACCTTTCCGGCTGCGATGGTGGTCCGGCACTGGCGGCCTGTCATGCCAAAGAGGATGTGTCCGTCGATGTTGGCGTCGGAGAAGGGAGTGAAGGGCTTGTAATCCATGACGATGACGTCGGCGGAGGCGCCGGGCTTCAGGACGCCCAGCTCGTCCGGGAAGTATTTGCCGCCGATCTTCGCGTTGTTTTTGAAGAGCATGTCCGTGACCTCGCACCAGCCCACGTTGGGCAGACAGGCGTTCTGCTTCTGGGCGATCAGCGCCACCTTGACGGACTCCAGCATGTCGTTGGTGTAGGCGTCGGTGCCCAGGCCCAGAAGGATGCCGTTCTTGTAGAGCTGGAGCACGGGGCAGGTGCCCACGGCGTTGCCCATATTGGACTCCGGGTTGTTGACCACCATGGTACCGGTATTCTTGATGAGCTCGATCTCGGCGGAATTCACGTGGATGCAGTGGCCCAGAATGGTTTTCGGCCCCAGGATGCCGTGGTCGTGGAGCCGCTGGACGGGACGGCGTCCGTAGTTTTGCAGGCTGTCATAGACGTCGTTCATGCCCTCAGACACGTGGATATGGTAGCCGGTGCGGCCATTGTTGGCAGCCGCCATACGCTCAAAGGTCTTGTCGGAGATGGTGAACAGGGCGTGGCCTCCGAACATGGCCGCCAGCATGGGATCCTTCCGCTGCTCACATTCGGTGATGAAATCCGCGTTCTCCTGCACGGCCTGTAGAGCCTTTTCCTCCCCGTCCCGATCGGAGACCTCATAGCAGAGGCAGGCGCGAATGCCGAATTTCTTGGCGGATTCGGCGATGGTGTGCAGGCTGCCGGGGATTTCGCCGAAGGAGGCGTGGTGGTCAAAGATCGTGGTGACACCCTGCTTGATGCAGTCGATCATCAGGGCGTTGGCCGAGGCGCGGGTACCGCTGAGGGTCAGCTTCCGGTCCATGGCCCACCACATGCCGTCCAGGACCTCGTAGAAGTTCGTTGCGTTGTAGCCCTTGATGGAAAGCCCCCGGGCCAGGGCGGAATAGATATGCGTATGGGCGTTGATAAAGGCCGGCATGATGACGCCGCCCTGTGCGTCCAGAAATTCCGCGTCCGGATATTGGGCCCGCAGCTCCGCAGTGGTCCCGAGCTGCTTGATCTGTCTGCCCTCAATGGCGACGCCTCCGTCTTTGATGTAGCCCCGGGCGGGGTCCCGGGTGATCAGTCTGCCGTTTGCGAGCAAATACATACAGTTCTCTCCTTTCCTGTAATACGATTATTGGATGAAACGGTTATAATCCGTTTACATCAACCGCAGCAAAGCTGCGGTTCGCAAGTCCATTTGGATTTGCAATCATAGATATTGTACGGCATATTTCCTTGGGCTTTGCCCAGGGCGGCATCCGCAGAAAGCGGATGCCGGATAAAAAAGTATCGAACTCTTTTATCAAATATTCGTATAAAAACAAAAGCCGGAAACGCAGGTAGTACCCTCATTTCCAGCCCGTGCGCTAAGCACTCCGTTTCAGCTGCGTATTCAATTGGATCCAAGCCCTGCCGCTCAAATCTTCATGTATATTATACAAGAAAACGGATCGTTTTGCAATGCCTTTGCCCTGTAAAACCCTCCAAAAAAACATAATCGCTTTTGTGTGGATTGACGAAAGCACGATCCGTCCCAACGCAAAAGACAGGCAGCGCAAGCGCTGCCTGTCTGCTTTTGTTCTTATAGGCTGGATTATCGGTAGATGGGATACTTCTCGGTGAGCTTGACGACCTCGGCGCGGATGTAATCCTTCTGGTTCTCGAAGTCGCGGATGGCCAGGTCGATGAGCTCGGCCAGCTTCTCCATATCGGCCTCCTTCAGGCCGCGGGTGGTGACGGCGGGAGTGCCGATGCGGATGCCGGAGGTGACGAAGGGGCTTCTGGGCTCGCCGGGAACGGTGTTCTTGTTGACGGTGATGTAGACCTCGTCCAGACGGTTCTGCAGCTCCTTGCCGGTGACCTCGAGACCGATCAGGTCGAGGAGCATCAGGTGGTTGTCGGTGCCGCCGGAGACGATCTTCTGGCCTCTCGCCATCAGGCCGTTGGCCAGGGCCTTGGCGTTGCGGACCACCTGCTCCTGGTAGGCCTTGAACTCGGGCTTGAGGGCTTCGCCGAAGGCCACGGCCTTGCCGGCGATCACGTGCATCAGGGGGCCGCCCTGGATGCCGGGGAAGATGGCCTTGTTGAAGTTGAACTTATCGGCAGCTTCCTTGTTGGCCAGGATCAGGCCGCCGCGGGGTCCGCGGAGGGTCTTGTGGGTGGTGGAGGTGACCACATCCGCATAGGGGAAGGGATTGGGATGCACGCCCGCGGCCACGAGGCCCGCGATGTGGGCCATATCCACCATCAGCACCGCGCCGACCTCGTCGCAGATCTCGCGGAACTTGGGGAAATCAATGGTGCGGCAGTAGGCGGAGGCGCCGGCCACGATCAGCTTGGGGTGATGCTCCAGAGCCTTATTCCGGACGTCCTCATAGTCGATGACGCCGTTGGCGTCCACGCCGTAGGAGACGCACTTGAAATACTTGCCGGACATATTGACGGGGCTGCCGTGGGTCAGGTGGCCGCCGTTGGAGAGGTCCATGCCCATGAAGGTATCGCCGGGATTCAGAATGGCAAAGAAGACCGCCATATTGGCCTGGGCGCCGGAATGGGGCTGCACGTTGGCATAGTCACAGCCAAAGAGCTTTTTGGCGCGGTCAATGGCGATGTTCTCCACCACGTCCACGCACTCGCAGCCGCCGTAGTAGCGCTTGCCGGGATAGCCCTCGGCATACTTGTTGGTCAGGACGCTTCCCATGGCCATCATGACTTCTTCGGAAACGATGTTCTCAGACGCGATCAGCTCCAGATTTCTGCTCTGTCTGGCGAACTCGGCCTGCATGGCCTCGCCGACTTCGGGATCATAGCAAGCGATTCTGTCCAGGTTTTCTTTCAGCATGGTATCTCCTCCGTTTTGATGATTTCAATACAGTTTTTGTTGATTTGCGCCGTTACGCACTATGATAAATGTACCACAAGAAGAAAGGAAAGTCAACCGATTTCCGGTATCGACTTTCCTTTACCCGTTATTACATTTCCTTTTGATAGACCGCAGCTTCCGTGAAGACCATTTCCACAGATTGATCCCAAGGATCTACGGGTAAACGGTCGACCTTCTGGATCTCGAAGGCGGCCATTACGATATGAGCGTTGACGCAGCGGGGCAGATACCGGTCGTAGTAGCCGCCCCCCATGCCCATGCGATTGCAGGCTGGGTCGAAGGCCGTGCCGGGGCAGACCACCAGGTCGATCTCCTCCGGCGGGACCTCCTCGGACAGCTCCCGCACCGGCTCCCGGATGCCGTAGGCGCCGGGCTTCCAGTCGCCGGGGACCATGGCGATCATCTCCGTTTTGCTCACGACCAGGGGGTAGCAGAAACGCTTCCCTGCGGCGGCGGGGTGGGTCAGCAGGGAATCCAGAGAGAGCTCGCCGCCCACGTGGTCGTAGATCATCACGGTGTTCGCGGCGCGGAAGGCCTCGGAGGCGGCGATCCGGTCCACGGCCTTGGCGGATTTCTCCTCGCGCTCGGCGGTCGTGAGACTGCTGCGGGCCTGTTTCTTCTCTTTGCGGATTTTGGCGCGTTCTTCGCTTCGATTGGTTTCAGCCATTTGATTTCGTTCCTCGTGCGGGCGCTCAATGAGCGCCCCTACGGCGTATTTGTCACTTGTCACCTGTCACTTTTCCCTTGCGATTGCGCGCTTCGCGGCTTCGACGACGTGCTTGCAGAGAACGGCGGAGGTGACGCTGCCGACGCCCCCGGGAACGGGGGTAATGGCTGCCACGATTGGCTCGGCCTCTTCAAAGCGGACGTCGCCGCAGAGCTTCTGCTTGGCCTCATTCCAGCCGATGCCCACGTCGATGACGGTCTGGCCGGGACGCAGGTACTCCGCGCCCACGCTCTCCATCTGGCCGGAGGCGGCCACAATGATATCGGCCTCCCGGGTCACGGAGGGAACGTCCACGGTCCTGGTGTGGCAAACTGTTACGGTAGCGTTGGCGTGCATCAGCATCATTGCAACGGGTCGTCCGATCACCAGAGATCTGCCGATCACCGTCACCCGTTTCCCCTTCAGTTCAACACCGTAATGCCGAAGGATCTCCATGGCCGCCTGGGCTGTGCAGGGCGGAAAGCCCAGAGGCGTATTGGTAAAGACCCCCGCCAGGGAACCGTCGGTGCAGCCGTCCACATCCTTCTCCGGGGCCAGCATTTTGCGGGCCTTCTCGCCGTCCAGCTGCTTGGGTAGGGGCCGGAACATCAGAATCCCATAGACCGCGGGGTCGGCGTTCAGGCCCTCCAGGGTGGAGAAGAAGGTCTCGCTGTCCACGTCCGCGGGCAGCACCACGTTCCGAGGCTCCACGCCCACCAAGGCACAGCGCTTCATGGCTCCACGCTCATAGGCCAGGTCATCGTCCCGCTGTCCGACCCGCAGGATCGCCAGGACGGGAACGATCCCCTTCTGCTTCAATTCAGCCACGTCAGCCGTCAGCTTCTCGCTCAGCGCAGCTGCCACCGGCGCGCCCTTCATGAGTTCCGCCATTTTGGTATCCTCCTATTTCCTCTTGCGTCGTCATCGTGATCGGGTTCCGGAATTGATCCTTCGCTTCCTGCAGAAGCATCGCAATGGGAACTTGGCATTCTGCAAGGCATCAACGAATCATCCGCGGCTCCAAGCCGCGCTCCCGGAAATCGATGTCATTATATCATAAATACGGGAAAAAGCAAGCCGGGTTTTTCAGCCGGACATACAGCCTGTTTTCAGCCGGACCATAAAGACAAGGGCTTGTAGATCTATTGGCTTGCAAGCGGCCAGAGCATGTGTGATACCGGTTTCGCTGCAAGCTGATTTGTCAGGGGGAGCCGGGGATCTGTCACGCATCTCATGAAAGAGCTCGTCATGGATTCTTGACAAATCGGAAGCTCTGTGACCGGATGATGCCGCAGCAAGGATTCCGTGCCGGGCCGCGCTGCCTTTCCCCGGCAGACAGTCCTTCTTTTTTTGCAAAACGGGAAATCAAATCGACAAATTGTGAAACAGCCGGGCATCCGCCCGAAAAGCTGGTACAATGCAGGCAGCGGACCCCGAAAAAAACAAAAAAAGGAGAAACAACTCATGAAAAAAGGAAAAGCGGGTCTCGGCCTGGTATTGACCGCCATCCTGCTGGCTGTGATGATCGCGGTCGGCTGCGTGGTGAACACCTATGCCGAACAAATCAGTTACTGGTGGAGCGGCACCTTCACCGAGCCCATGACGAAAGCGGAATACAGCGCTGACGACGCGAAGCCGGAAAACGCATGAAAGGCCTCATAAACAACTGTCAGATCTTTTTATCATTTTCGTTATCATGGTTGCTCCGGTGTGGGCTTGGCAAACCAAAAAGCGGGCAAAAAGGCAGAAAAAATGCCCGAAATCTCACGATTTCGGGCATTTTCCAGAGTGTCAAAAAACTGTACAAACGCCCCTGTTTCCTGTATAATAAGGGAAACGGGGGTGTTATGTATGGAGGAGTGGCGCAAAAATGAGCGAGAGCAGTTCGTTTTCACGGACCTTGAGGGATTAGTGCCGCAGGATCATCTTCTTCGGAGAGTGGAGAAGGTCATGGATTACGAATGGCTGTATGAAAGGTTGTCACCATACTATTGCCACGACAACGGACGACC
>JAFWPP010000056.1:0-7272 GCA_017509485.1 Oscillospiraceae bacterium
AATGCAGCCTCCGGTTCCCACTTTGTGGAAACGGAGGCTGCTGTTTTTATATATTTGTAAATATGTATTGACAATCTCTCCGTCTTATGGTATTCTTTTATTGTAATACAATATGATACAAAATACAAAAAACAAAACAATCGGAGGGATCTTTATGTGGACACAAGAACTGTTTGGCGTTGAAAAACCCATCATCGCGCTGCTGCATCTGGACGCCATGCCCGGCGACCCTGGCTTCTGCGGCAGCCTGGAAACCGTACTCGCCCACGCGCGGGCGGATCTGGAGGCGCTGCAGGCCGGCGGCGTGGACGGCATCCTCTTTGCCAACGAATTCAGCAGACCCTATCAAGCCGTACCGGACATTGCCATGATCTCCGCCATGGCCTATCTCATCGGCAATCTCCGCCCCATTCTGGATCGACCCTTCGGCGTCAATGTGGTAAAGAATCCCATCGCCACCATCGACCTGGCCGCCGCCACCGGCGCTTCCTTTGCCCGCAACAGCTTCTCCGGCGCCTACGCGGGCGAGTACGGCCTGTTCTCCGCCAGCAGCGGCGAGGCCGCCCGACACCGGCAGGCCCTGGGGATTCCGGGAATGAAGCTGCTCTACAAGGTCAACCCGGAATCCGACGCCTTCCTGGCGCCGCGGGATCTGCGGGTCGTGGCCAAGTCCATCCTCTACGGCGGCTTCGCGGACGGCCTGTGCGTATCCGGCTCCGCCGCCGGCAGCGAGCCGGACGACGCCCTGCTGGCTTCTATCTATGAGGTCGCCAGGGGCAGCGGCGTACCCGTGTTCTGCAATACCGGCTGCAATCACCGCAACGTCCATGAGAAACTGAAGCTCTGCGACGCGGTATGCATGGGCACAGCCTTCAAGGGCCCGGACGGACGGGTCGTAACCGAGAAGGTCCGCAGCTTCATGGAAACCGTGGGCCAGATCCGCGCCGGGCTCTGAGCAGGAGGATGATCATGGAGAAGCGATATTATCTGGGAATCGACGTCGGCACATTCAGCTCCCGGGGCATCCTGCTGGACGAGGACTTCCACCTGGTCGCGGACGAATCCGTCCCGCACGGCATGGACAACCCCGCTCCCGGGTATTTTGAGCATGACGCTCTGGGCGTCTGGTGGGGCGATTTCTGCAAGCTCAGCCGCGTCTTGCTCCAGCGCAGCGGGATCTCTCCCCGGCAGATCGCCTGTGTGGGAGCCAGCGCTTTGGGCACAGATTGTCTGCCGGTGGATGAGAACTGCGAACCCTTGCGGCCCGCCATCCTCTACGGCATCGACGCCCGCGCCTCCAGGGAAGCCGACTGGCTCACGGAATACTACGGCGCCGAGCGGGTACGGCAGCTCTTCGGCCATCCCATCTGCTCCGGCGATACAGCCACCAAGATCCTTTGGATTCGGCGGCATGAGCCGGAAATCTATGCCAGAACCTATAAATTTCTGACCGGCAGCTCCTTCCTGGCGGCCCGGCTCACCGGACGTTATACCATCGACCAGTTCCTGGCAAAGGGCTCCTTCCGGCCTCTCTATCTTGCCGACGGAAGTGTCAACGAAGCGGAATGCGGCCTCTATTGCCGTCCGGACCAGCTGGCTGAGGCCTTGCCTGTGACGTCGATCATCGGCGGCGTCACGGAAAAGGCCGCTGCGGAGACCGGGCTGGCGCCCGGCACGCCCGTCATCGTCGGCACCGGCGATTCCACCGCCGAGGCCATCAGCGTGGGTCTGGTGGAGCCTGGAACCGCCTTCTTCCAATACGGCTCCTCCATGTACTACTATTACTGCATCGACCGGGCGGTGGAAAGCCATGTCTCCCCGGAGGGCAACGGCCGTCTCAACGGCAGCAAGGTCTTCACCGTGCCCGGAACCCATGTGCTGGGCGACGGCACCAACGCCGCCGGGACCCTGACCCGCTGGGTGCGGGACCTGCTCTATGCCCCGGAGCTGTCCGCCGAGGCCGCCGGCGGCGAGAACGCCTACGCCGTCATGGCCCGGGAGGCAGCCCGGGTGCCCCGCGGGGCCGACGGGCTGATGATGCTGCCCTATATCTACGGGGAGCGGAGCCCGCTCCAGGATCCTCAGGCTGTAGGCCTGCTCTTCGGGCTGCGGGGCAGTCACGGCCGCGCCCACATCAACCGGGCCGCCCTGGAGGCGGTGGGGTATTCCACGCTCCAGCACCTGGCGCTCTTCCGGGAGCTGGGTCTGCCGCCCAGACGCATCATTACTGCAGGCGGCGGCACGAAGAACCGCACCTGGATGCAGATCGTCTGCGATATCTGCGGTCTGCCCATCACGATCCCGGAGAGTTGGCAGTGCTCCGCCTTCGGCGACGCCATGCTGGCGGCCCTGGGCGCGGGCCGACTGGCCGACTTCTCCGACCTGCGCCGCGCTCTGCCGCGCGGCACTGTCCTGGAGCCTGACGAAGCCGCTCACGCCTTCTACGCCGCACGTTATCCCCTGTTCCGGGACCTCTACCTGGACAACCGGGATAAGATGCACGCCCTGGCGGCGCAGCTCTGAGGTACGCACGATGGAGCTTCGCTGCGTACTCTTTGACTTTGACGGAGTTGTGGCGGACACGGAGCCGTCAAACACCCGCTATTTGGAACAGGCGCTGGCCGTCTTCGGTCTGAAGCTGAACGACGAACAGCGGCTGGCTCTCATCGGCGTGAACGGCCTGGATTTCATCCGTCCGCTTCTCGCGTCCGCGGAGCCCCCGGTCAGCGACGAAGCGTATCTTGCCGTGCGGCAAAAACAGGGCAACACCTATGAAAACAGCCCGGATTTGAAAGCGCAGCCCGGCCTCCGGGACTTCCTGGGCCTGCTGCGCGGGGCAGGGATCAAGACCGGGCTGGTCAGCTCCACCAGCTCCCGCCTGATCCTGGCGGCGCTGAACCGCTTGGCCCTGGCCGATCAGTTTGACGCGATCCTCTGCGGAGATATGGTCCGGCGGAAGAAACCGGACCCGGAGGGCTACCGTCGGGCAATGGAGCTGCTGCAGGTCCCGCCGGAATGCTGCGTCGTGGTCGAGGATTCCCCGGTTGGCATCCGGGCGGGACTGAGCGCCGGAGCCTGGGTGGTGGGTTATGAAGGTGCGTCCGTTCCGCAGGACACCGGTCTGGCGCAGGACCGCTTGAAAAGCTTTTTCGACTGTCCCAACCTTCCCGTCTTTCGGGATGCGCTGGCAAAAACAGATCCAACCCATCAAAAAACATCGGAGGAGAAAGAACCATGAAAAATCTTGGCTTCGGCCTGATGCGGCTGCCTCTGCTGGATCCCGCTGATGAGAGAAGCATCGACCTGGAACGCTTCAAGCAGATGGCGGACCTGTTTCTGGAAAGGGGTTTTACCTACTTTGATACAGCGATCGGTTATCACGGTTTTGAAAGCCAGCGGGCGGTCAAAACCGCTCTCGTAGACCGCCATCCCCGGAATCGCTTTGCCCTGGCAACCAAGCTGCACAACAATTTTGTACATTCCTTAGAGGATCGGGACCGCGTTTTCAACGAACAGCTGGAGCTGACCGGCGCGGGGTATTTCGACTATTATCTGCTGCATGGCATCAAGTCCGACAGCTACCCGATCTATGAACAGTATGACTGCTTCAACTGGCTTTTGGAGAAGCAGCGTCAGGGTCTGGTGCAGCACGTGGGCTTTTCCTTCCACGACACGGCGGAGCTGCTGGACCGGATTCTGAAGGAGCACCCGGAAATGGAATTCGTGCAGATCCAGCTCAACTATCTGGACTGGGAGAGTGAATGGATCCAATCCCGCGCTGTCTATGAGACGGCGGTGAAGCACGGCAAGGACGTGATCGTGATGGAGCCGGTGAAGGGCGGCACTCTGGCCCGACTGCCTGCGGAAGCGGAAGCCCTTCTGAAAGCTGCCGCGCCGGAACAGTCGATCCCCTCCTGGGCGATCCGCTTCGCGGCCAGCCAGGAAAACGTCAGGATGGTCCTCTCCGGCATGAGCTCCCTGGAACAGATGGAGGACAATCTGCGGACCATGGAGAACTTCCGGCCCTTATCCGGACAAGAGCTCGCCCTGACAGCCCGGGCGGCGGAGATCATCAACCAGAAGATTGCCGTTGCCTGTACAGCCTGTTCCTACTGCACGGACGGCTGCCCCATGCAGATCGCCATTCCCAAGTATTTCTCCCTCTACAACGAAGATATGCGGGAGGATCTGGCGCAGAAGGGCTGGACCGCCAACTATTCCAACTATAATAAGCTCACAAGAACGCACGGCAAAGCCGGCGACTGCATCGGCTGCGGCCAGTGCGAGGGCGTCTGTCCCCAGCACCTGCCCATCGTCTCGCTGATGCAGCAGGTTTCCGCTCATTTTGATCGTTGAGCGCAGAGACAAGCTTGGCTTGACAGAGAAAGGAATCAAAGCATGAAGAAGAGAAAGCTTTCCCTGGCAACGCAGATCTTCATTGCGCTGCTTCTGGGCATCATCGCGGGCATCTGCCTGATGAAGAACGCCGACATCGCCACCTCCTACATCAAGCCCTTTGGTACGATCTTTCTGAACCTGATCAAGTGGGTCGTCACGCCGCTGGTCTTCTTCTCGATCATGGCTGGCGTCATCTCCATGCGTGACATCCGCAAGGTCGGCTCCATCGGCGTCAAAACCATCGTCTACTACCTGATCACCACGGCCTTTGCCATCACCATCGGTCTGATCCTGGCCAACCTCTTCAAAGGGATCTTTCCGGTGCTCCAAACCTCAGACCTGAGCTACGAGGCCTCGGAGCCGGTCAACTTCATGGACACCCTCGTGGGGATCTTCCCCTCCAACTTCCTCAAGCCCTTCGTCGAGGCGAATATGCTGCAGATTATCGTTGCCAGCATCCTTATCGGCTTCGCGCTGCTGCTTATCAAGGACAAGCACGCCAACCTGGAGTTCAGGCTGGTGGATATCCTCAACGACACCTTCCTCAAGGCCATGGAGCTGATCGTGAAGCTCTCCCCCATCGGTGTGTTCTGCCTGATCTGTCCGGTGGTCGCGGAGAACGGCCCCGCCGTTCTGGGTTCCCTCGCAAAGGTCCTGCTGGTTGCTTTCATCGGTTATATCCTCCACGCGATCATTGTCTATTCCATCTCCGTCCGAACGCTGGCAGGCCTGAGTCCGCTGAAATTCTTCAAGGGCATGCTGCCCGCCATCATGTTTGCCTTTTCCTCCGCCTCCTCCGTGGGCTCCCTGCCCATCAACATGGAGTGCGCCGAGAGCCTGGGCGCGGATAAGGACATCTCCTCCTTCGTCCTGCCCCTGGGGGCGACCATCAACATGGACGGCACCGCCATCTATCAGGGCGTGTGCGTCATCTTCATTGCCTCCTGCTTCGGCATCAGTCTGACGCTGCCGCAGATGCTGAGCATCATTCTCACGGCGACGCTGGCGTCCATCGGCACCGCCGGCGTTCCCGGCGCGGGCATGGTCATGCTGGCTATGGTGCTGCAGTCCGTCGGCCTGCCGGTAGAGGGCATCGCCCTGGTCGCCGGCGTGGACCGCATCTTCGATATGGGCCGAACCACCGTCAACATCGTGGGCGACGCCTCCTGCGCCATCGTCGTATCTGCAATGGAGAAGCGCAGAGCCGCCAAAGCTGCCTTAAAGTAACCGGTCCCCTTTGTTCCGCATCTTCTTTTCGGCTTGCACAGCCAGTCATCAGATAGTCGCCTTCCTAATGGTAAGTCAATCCCAACATTTTGCATACCTCCAATCGTTGAATTCGTTTTGGTTCTTCTCATTGTGGCGCACACTGTGCGCCGCTACAGTGGGATTTGGGCTTGGCACACGACGTGCGCCGCTACGGTGGGGGCTTGTTAAAAACAAAGCTCGCCTCCTTCGGTTTCATTGTAGCCGAAGGAGGCGAGCTTGTCGAATGTGCGGGACAGATCAATCTGATTCTGTGCTCTTTTATTTTTCTATATCATACGGAAATGTCGCAGGGCTTCCCGGATGGCGGATTCTTTTTCGGGTGGGCAGTTGGGGATGACCTGGTTTTCTTTTTGGGAGAGGTTATAGTGCTCGCCGGTGGGGAGGCCCTGCTTGCGTTTGGTTTGGGCGATTTGGAGGCTGGTGACCCGGAGGCCGAAGGTTTCCAGGACGTAGGCCTTGATCTGGTCGTAGGTGGCCTTTGCCTCGGAAGCGGTCAGGTCGGCGTCCTCCAGGTTGAGGGTCACGCTGACGGTCATGTCCGGATTTTTTCTGACCAATTGAACAACCGTCTCAGTTTGAGAAGTTTGCTCCAAACCGATTTCCATGGATTCCGGGATGATCGGCAGGCTGAATCGGATGGATTTCAGCCACTGTCCGTTGGGCTGCCGCTCCGGCCAGAGCTGGATCTCGGAGATCAGGCCCTTCACCAGGGCGCGGCGCTCGTCCTCGTCCATGTGAACGTAGAGCTTATCGAACTGGAGCAAGATCCGATAGATGTTGTCGGCGGTGATGCCCTCGGCCTCCACCGTGGCTTTCTTCGCCCGGGCGGAGAGCAGCTTGTTCTCCACGTCTTCTATCTTATCATACATTTTGTAGAGCCGTTCGTCAAGGTCGGCTTTTCTCGCCGTATAGTGCCGGTCGTCCGGGTCCAGAGCGTCGATCTCCTCCATAAGCTTTTTCTTGCGGCCCAGGGCCTGCCGCAGCTGCTGCTCCAGGGCCCGGATCTCCTCCTCGATGGCCGCGGTGTCCACCCGCTCTCCGATCTTCTCCCGCATCATGGCGGCAAAGGTCGGATTCTGCACCAGCTTGGCAATGACCTCCGCCACCGCGCCGTCCAGCAGCTCCTCCCGGATCTGGGGCTTGAAGTCACATTTGTGACCCCGGACCTGGTTGTGGTGCTTGCAGCCGTAATAGTAGAAGTCCTTGTACTTGCTGCCGTCCTTCCTGTGCTTGATGCTTTTGTTGCCGAACATACCGGCCCCGCAGACCGGGCACTTGACGATCCCGGTGAGCAGATGGGTGCGCACGTCCTTTTGCTTGTTCACGTGCTCGTATTTCTTTGCCTGGGCCTTCAGCTTCACCTGGGCCGCCTGCCAGAGCTCCTCCGTGACCAGCGGCTCGTGGAGCCCGTCCACCAGCAGGTAAAGACACGCCGGGGAGGGGGAAGATTCCGAATCTCTCCCCCCTCCCCGGATCGTCCCCTTATCCATTTCACGATTTCCTTCCGGTTCCCTCACATTCTCCCGCGGAATTTGTAGATTAGGCAAGCGGGACCGGGAGACGGGGAATGGAGGATGTTCTCGTCGTTCTCTTACTGCCCGGTGC
>JAFWPP010000002.1:0-47477 GCA_017509485.1 Oscillospiraceae bacterium
ACGCGATGCGTTATACACACCACAGAGGCTTGGCCCGCGTCACCGGATGGGTCAGGCTCAAATATGCTGCCATGAACCTGAAAAAGCTGGCAAATTGGAGTTGGAATAACTCCTTTTTGCTTCGATTTTACAGCTTTTCTTCCGTTTTTCGCCCTGTTTTCCAGTCATGAATGCCTGAACCGCAGATTTCATCCTCTGAAACCTGCGGTTCTTTGACAGACTGAAAGCACCCTTACGGGTGCTTTCTTTTTTGAGCCGCGGTGCGGCAGATCAATCCTTGACGATCTCCTTGAGCCCGCCGGCCAGAGCGGCAAGGCCCTGCATGTCGGAGGGGATAATGAGCTTGGTGGCCTGGCCGTCGGCGACCTTCTGCATGGCCTCCAGGGACTTCAGCTTGATGACCTGCGCGTTGGGGTTGGCCTCGTTCAAGAGCTTCAGGGAGTCGGCGGTGGCCTTCTGGACCGCCAGGATGGCCTGGGCCTGGCCCTCGGCCTTCAGGATGGCGGCCTGCTTCTCGGCCTCGGCCCGGAGGATGGCGGCCTCCTTCTCGGCGCTGGCCTTCAGGATGGCGGATTCCTTCTGGCCCTCGGCCACCAGGATGGCGGAGTGCTTCTGGCCCTCGGCCTGGAGAATGGCCTGGCGGCGGTCACGCTCGGCCTTCATCTGCTTCTCCATGGAGTTCTGGATGTCGGCGGGAGGCAGGATGTTCTTCAGCTCGACGCGGTTGACCTTGATGCCCCAGGGGTCGGTGGCCTCGTCCAGGATGGCCCGCATCTTGGTGTTGATGACGTCGCGGGAGGTCAGGGTCTGGTCCAGCTCCAGGTCGCCGATGATGTTACGCAGGGTGGTGGCGGTGAGGGTCTCCATGGCGATCATGGGCTGTTCCACGCCGTAGGCGTAGAGCTTGGGGTCGGTGATCTGGAAGTAGACGACGGTGTCGATCTGCATGGTGACGTTATCCTTGGTGATCACGGGCTGGGGGGGATAGTCCAGGACCTGCTCCTTCAGGGTGACCTTCTTGGCGATCCGGTCGATGAAGGGGGTCAGGACGTGGAAGCCGACGCCCCAAACGGCCCGGAAGGCGCCCAGGCGCTCAATGACGTAGGCATGGGACTGCTTGACCACGTGGATGTGCTTGGCAATCACGCCGAGGACGGCCAGAACCACGACCGCAATGATACCGTACTTTAAATAATCCATGAATAATTACCTCCTGAAATGATAATGAGTTGGTGGAATGAATGCTGCTCACAGCAAAAACAACAAAACAAGGAATACGATCAGCGGAAGGACAATGCTTGAAAGCGCCATATGCAGTCTCCTTTCTGAAACGGATGGCCTTACACAGGCTTGACGATGAGCTTGACGCCTTCCACGGTCCGAACGCTCACCACCGTATCGACGGGGATTTCGCTCCCGTCCTCGGAGCGGGCGGACCAGGTCAGTCCGTTGAGCTTGACGGTGCCGACGCCTTCCAGGTTGTTGATGGCCTCGGTGACGAGGGCCTCTTTCCCAACCATGGCGTCCACGTTTGTGGGGACCTTAAGGGGATCCACATACTTCCGCAGGAAGGGCCGCAGGAGCAGCAGCATCAGCAGGGATACAAGCGCGAAGACCAGGACCTGCAGCCACAGGGCAGCGCCCAGGAAAAACGCGCCCAGCGCCGCCAGCGAGCCCACGACGAACCAGAAGCTGACCAGCGTTACGGTCCCGAATTCTACGGCCAGGAACGCAACGGCGAGGATGATCCAGAGAATATACATGGGGCTTTCCTCCTTTCTGAATTATTTTACTTCTTTTTTGTATGCTTGTCAATGGAAGATTTCGGCGAAACTGCCATCGCTAAGCTTTTGCGCTGAAAAGCAAAAAACCCATGCGCAGGCCTGAGCCTTCACATGAGTCTCGCGTTTCAAGGCAGCCCGGCGGGACGAACCCGCGTGGTGACGCTGCTGCCTCCGCGGCCGGGGCCGCGGTACTACTCCCTCAAGAGCGTCTTCACTTGTAGCCTTATTATACCACCTCGGCGGCCCTTGTCAAGTACCTGCGGAAAAAATTTTTGATCGGGCCAAATAGCACTTGCCATTCGACAAAATACCCGATATAATGAAAAAGTATTTGGAAATATTTTTCTTTTTTACTTCTTTCTTTTCGGAGCGCTTCCATGGACGATTTTACTTTCAGCGTTCCCTGCCTCTTCGGGCTGGAGGGACTTGTGGGGGACGAGCTTCGGCGCCTGGATATGGCGAAGGTGCGCGTGGAAAACGGGCGCGTCCTTTTTGACGGCGGCGCGGACGCCCTGGCCGCGGCCAATCTGCGCCTGCGGATGGGCGAGCGGGTCCTGCTTCGCCTCGGCGCCTTCCCGGCCCGGAGCTTCGAGGAGCTCTACCAGGGCGTGAAGGCCCTGCCTCTGGAGGAATTCATCCCCAGGGACGGCAAATTCCCCGTCAAGGGGCACTGCCTGAACTCCCTGCTCCACTCTGTCCCCGACTGCCAGGCCATCGTCAACAAGGCAGCCGCGGACCGGCTCGGGTCCCATTACGGGCTGAGGCGTCTTCCTGAGACCGGGGCCCTCTACCAGCTCCAGTTCTCCATCATGAAGGACGTCTGCGAGTTGTTTCTGGACAGCAGCGGCGCGGGGCTCCACAAGCGGGGTTACCGGGCCGTGGGCAACGACGCCCCCCTGCGGGAGACCCTGGCCGCCGCCATGGTGACCCTGGCCCGCTACCGGGGCCGGGACTTCCTCTGGGACCCCTTCTGCGGCAGCGGCACCATCGTGATCGAGGCGGCTCTGATCACTCTGAACCGGGCCCCGGGCCTGAACCGGAGCTTCTCCGCTCAGAGCTGGGGCTTTGTTCCGGAGAGCGCCTGGACCCAGGCAAGGGAGGCCGCCCGGGACGCGGAGTTCCGCGGGGAGTATCGCATCCTGGGCTCCGACATTGACCCGGACAGTCTCAATATCGCCATTTCCAATGCCAAAAAAGCGGGCGTCGGCAGGCTGATCCGCTTCGAGGAGGCCGACGCGACCAAGCGCGACTTTCCCGCCGACGGGGGCATCATCGTCTGCAACCCGCCCTACGGCGAGCGAATGCTGGAGCAGCGCAGCGCTCAGCGGCTCTACCAGGCTCTGGGGAAGCATCTGCGCTGCGCCGACGGCTGGGCGAAATACATCATCTCCTCCGAGCCGGAATTTGAGCACTATTTTGGAAAACGGGCGGACAAAAAGCGGAAGCTTTACAACGGCATGATCCAGTGCAATCTGTACCAATACCCGGGCAACAGGAAACAGGCAGCAGAAAGTAGGAAAAAGATATGAAGCATCTGTTCATCGTCAACCCTGCAGCCGGAAAGTATGACCATACGGAAGAGCTCACCGGGAGGATCAGGGCGCTCTGTACGTCGCGTGGGCTGGACTATGAAATCCGCGTTTCCGGCAAGCCCGGGGACTGCACCGCCATAACCCGTCAGGCTGCGGCCTCCGGGGAGGAATACCGGGTCTACGCCTGCGGCGGCGACGGCACCCTCAACGAGGTGGTCTGCGGCGCGGCGGGGGCGGCCAATGTCGCGGTCACCCACTGGCCCTGCGGCTCCGGCAACGACTTCATCAAGAACTTCAGCGAGCCCCCGGCCTTTCTGGAGCCGGAGCGCCTGCTGGATGCGGAGGAGGCCCTGCTGGACCTGATCCAGGTGGGGGAGGACTATTCCCTCTCCATCTGCTCCATGGGCATCGACGCCCGGATCGGCACCGAGATCCAGAAGTATAAGCGTCTGCCCCTGGTCTCCGGCAATGGCGCCTACAATCTCTCCACCGTGATCAACCTGATTAAGGGCATCCACCGGCACTATGCGGTGGAGATCAACGGTGAGACGATCGACGACCGCTTCACCCTGATCTGCGTCTGCAACGGACGCTTCTACGGCGGCGGCTACGAGCCCGTCCCCGAGGCCCGGCCCGACGACGGCAAGCTGGAGGTCCTGCTGGTGAAGAAGGTCTCCCGGCTCCAGGTGGCGAGCCTCATCGGCAAGTACAAGGCCGGCCGCTGGGCGGAATTCCCCGCCCTGTTCCGGCACTTCTCCACGGACCGGGTGACGATCCGCTGCGACCGGGAGGAGGTCGTCAACCTGGATGGCGAGGCCCGCTGGGGCAAGGATGTGGAGATCCGGCTGTCCGACAAAAAGCTGCGCTTTTTCTATCCTCGTGGTCTGGTACTTGGCAGAAAATAAAACAACGAGAGAGCTGAAATTTTTCCTAATTTTCAGCTCTCTCGTTGTCCTTCTTTCGTCATTTCCCCAAAAATCCGGAACGTGAATGGTATTTGTTGATTTTTGTCCGATTTGTATGTATAATAAAGCGTAAATTTCAAAGCGCAAGGTATTTGTTCCCTGTATTCTGACAAAAAGGAGTCGCTGATTTATGAGAACCATCGGAACCGTCGTACGGGGCGTGCGTGCGCCCATCATCCGTCAGGGCGACGATATCGCCGCCATCACCGCTGCGTCCGTGCAGGCCGCCTGGCAGGAAGCCAACATCGTTCCCAGAGACCGGGACGTGGTGGCCGTCACCGAGTCCGTGGTGGCCCGCTCCCAGGGCAACTACGCCACGATCCAGCAGATCGCGGCCGACGTCAAGGCCAAGACCGGCGGAGGCACCGTGGGCGTCGCCTTCCCCATCCTGAGCCGCAACCGCTTCTCCATCCTGCTCAAGAGCATCGCCCTGGCCTGCAAGAAGGTTGTGGTCCTGCTCTCATATCCCTCCGACGAAGTGGGCAACCATCTGGTGGACATCGACCTGGTGGACGCCGCCGGCGTCAACCCCTACACCGACACCCTGACCGTGGCCCAGTTCCGCGAGAAGTTCGGCCACATCCTCCATCCCTTCACCGGCGTGGACTATATCGACTTCTACCGGGAGCTCATTGAGAGCTGCGGCGCCGAGGCGGAGATCCTGCTGGGCAACCGGGTCCAGACCCTGGTTCCCCTCTGCGACGCCGTCATCACCGCCGACATCCACACCCGCGCCCGCTCCAAGCGGCTGCTGAAGGGCGTGGGCTGCAAGTGCGTCCTGGGCCTGGACGATCTGATGACCGCCCCCGTGGAGGGCAGCGGCTACAACGAGACCTACGGCCTGCTGGGCTCCAACAAGGCCACCGAGGAGACCGTCAAGCTCTTCCCCCGCGACTGCACCGCCGTGGCGGAGCGGATCGCCAAGCTCCTCTCCGACGCCTCCGGCAAGCAGATCGAGGCCATGGTCTACGGCGACGGCGCCTTCAAGGACCCCGTGGGCAAGATCTGGGAGCTGGCCGATCCCGTGGTCAGCCCCGGCTACACCAAGGGCCTGGGCGGCACGCCCAACGAGCTGAAGCTCAAGTACCTGGCCGACAACGACTTCGGCGATCTCTCCGGCGACGCGCTGCGCAAGGCCATCGAGGACCGCATCCGGGCCAAGACCGGCGAGAGCCTGGTGGGCAACATGGCCGCCCAGGGCACCA
This sequence comes from Oscillospiraceae bacterium, assembly GCA_017509485.1. Taxonomy (GTDB): domain Bacteria; phylum Bacillota; class Clostridia; order Oscillospirales; family Oscillospiraceae; genus JAFRPC01. The sequence goes on from JAFWPP010000002.1 coordinate 5,487, forward strand.
CGCCCCGGCAGCTCACCGACCTGATCGGCTCCCTCTGCGACCTGACCTCCGGCTCCGGCGACAAGGGCACCCCCATCATCTATATCCAGGGGTATTTCGACAACTATACCAACGAGTAAATAACCGCTGCTCAATGGCGCACACTGTGCGCCGCTACGGAAAGGAAAGACTATGCTGATTCGCAATGCCAAAGAAGACGTCAAGTACGTCATGCACAGCCGCGAGGAAATCGCCGCCCGGGTCCGGGAGCTGGGCCGGGAGCTGACGGAGAAATTCGGCGACAAGAAGCCCCTGATGATCTGCGTGCTCCGGGGCGCAGCCTTCTTCTTCACCGACCTCTGCAAGGAGATGGACTGCCTGATGGACATGGACTTCATCGCAGCCTCCAGCTATTTCAGCGGTACCAAATCCAGCGGCTCGATCCGGCTGGTGAAGGACTCCAACATCGACATGGAAGGCCGCCACGTGATCATCGTGGAGGACATCATCGACTCCGGTCTGACCCTGGAATACCTGGTAAAGCTGTTTGAAACCCGGAACCCCGCCTCCATCACCACAGTGGCTCTGCTGGATAAGGAGGTCAACAAGCCCGATCGCTTCAACGTGGACTACTACGGCTTCAAAATCCCCGACGAGTTCGTCATCGGCTACGGTCTGGACTACGCGGATTACTACCGCAATCTGCCCTACATCGGCGTGCTCAAGGAAGAGTGCTACCAATAACCCGCCCGTAGGGGTCGCTCTTACCGCGCGAGCGGTGAGCGACCCGGTCGCCGGGACGGCGACATTTGCCGCAGGCAAATCCCGACTACCGATACACCTGAATAAAGGAGAACACTATGCAGGCACTGAAAGAACGAATCGTGAAAGAGGGCAAGGTCCTGCCCGGCAATATCATCAAAATCGACGGCTTCCTGAATCACCGCGTGGACTGCGCCTTTATGGGCGAGATCGCCGATGAATTCGCGAGAATCTTCGACCTGTCGAAGGTGGACGTGATCCTCACCGCCGAGGCCAGCGGCATCGCTCTGGCTTCCATCTGCGGCTTCAAATGGGGCAAGCCCATGATCTTTGCCAAGAAGGCCAAGTCCGACAACATCGAGGGCGGTCTGTACAAGAGCGAGATCATGTCTTACACCTACAAGAAGGTCATCACCCTGATCCTCTCCAAGCAGTGGCTCACCCCCGGCACCCGGGTCCTGGTCATCGACGACTTTATGGCCCGGGGCGAGGCCGTCCGCGGCCTCTGCGAGCTGGTGGAGGAGGCCCGGGCCGAGCTGGTAGGCGTTGGCATCGCCGTGGAAAAGGGTTTCCAGGGCGGCGGCGACCGCCTGCGGGAGATGGGCGTCAATTACCACGCTCTGGCCGTGATCGAGAAAGCTGAACCGGATCATATCGTTTTCAGAGACGAGGAGGTTTGAACTATGAACTACGATTACAAGAACAACATCAGACCTGAGAATATGGAACGCATCACCACCCCCGCCCTGGCCGACGCCTTTATTGAAGAACAGGTCGCGGCCCTGCGGGCCCAGATCGGCGACAAGAAGGTCCTGCTGGCCCTCTCCGGCGGCGTGGATTCCTCCGTTGTGGCAGCCCTGCTGATCAAGGCCGTGGGCGATCAGCTCACCTGCGTCCACGTCAACCACGGTCTGCTGCGCAAGGGCGAGCCCGAGCAGGTGATCGAGGTCTTCCGCAATCAGATGAAGGCCAACCTGGTCTACGTGGACGCCGTGGACCGCTTCCTGGACAAGCTGGCCGGCGTGGCCGACCCCGAGCAGAAGCGCCACATCATCGGCGCCGAGTTCATCCGCGTCTTCGAGGAGGAGGCCCGGAAGCTGAAGGACATCTCCTTCCTGGGTCAGGGCACCATCTATCCCGACATTCTGGAGTCCAAGGTGGGCGTCAAGGCCCATCACAACGTGGGCGGCCTGCCCGAGGATCTGAACTTTGAGCTGGTGGAACCCGTCAAGCTGCTCTACAAGGACGAGGTCCGCATGGTGGGCAAGGCCCTGGGCCTGCCCGACAACATGGTCTTCCGTCAGCCCTTCCCCGGCCCCGGCCTGGGCGTCCGCTGCGTGGGCGCCATCACCCGCGACCGCCTGGAGGCCGTCCGGGAGTCCGACGCCATTCTGCGGGAGGAGTTCGCCAAGCACGGCCTGGACGAAAAGGTCTGGCAGTACTTCACCGTGGTGCCCGATTTCAAGACTACCGGCATCCGGGACGGCAAGCGGAGCTATGACTGGCCTGTGGTCATCCGTGCCGTCAACACCGTGGACGCCGTCACCGCTCAGCCTGCGGAGCTGAACTTCGCCTTCGTGCAGAAGCTTGTGGCCCGCATCACCAGCGAAGTCCCCCACGTCAACCGCGTCCTCTGGGACGTGACGCCAAAGCCCAGCGCAACCATCGAATGGGAATGAGATCCCTCAAAATTGAAAGCCCTTCGCTGTGGGTATGCAGCGGAGGGCTTTTCTTTGCATGTTTTCCCCACAAGGCGCAAAATTCATACTGTCAGTAGGTAAAGTTATATCTAATTAATACGAACGATCTGTTTACTTTTCCGCTTTGACGGAGTATAATCAGCATCAGAAACACACAGGAGGCGGGGACATGAAGATGACGCTGGCGGAGAATATCCGCAGATTCCGCAAGGAGCGATCCCTGACGCAGGAGCAGCTTTCCGAGGCGCTGGGGGTGACGGCGGGCGCGGTATATAAGTGGGAGGCGAAGCTGTCGATCCCGGAGCTGGAACTGATCATTCAGATGGCGGACTTTTTCGATACCTCTGTAGACGTACTGCTGGGCTATGAAGTCAAGGATAACCGCCTGGAAGCAACGGTAAAGCGTTTACAGGAATACCGCCGCAGCAAGGATTGGGACGGGCTTGCGGAGGCGGAAAAGGCACTCAAGAAGTATCCGCACTCCTTTCAGATCGTCAACGCCAGCGCCGCGCTGTACCGCGCGTTTGGTTTTGAAAGCGGGGACAAGGCCCTGTTTCACCGCGCGCTGGAGCTTCTGGAGCAGTCCCGTCTGCTGTTGAGCCAAAACGAAGATCCCCAGATCAGCGAGCAGACGATCTACGGGAGAATCGCGCAAACGTATCTGGGGCTGGGCGAAACGGACAAGGCCATAGAGCTTTGGAAGACCCATAACGCGGACGGGGTGTTCAGCCCCCAGATCGGTCATATTCTGGCCCAAAACGATCAGGTTGAGGAGGCGGAACCGTTTCTGTCGGAGGCCCTGACGAAGCTCCTCTCCAATCTGGTCAACACGATCGTCGGCTATATGAACGTATACATGAAGCGCGGTGATCAAGCTTCTACCCAGGCGATCCTGAGCTGGGGGGTTGGGCTCCTGCTGGGGCTGCGGGAAGCGGACAAGCCCAACTACTTCGACAGAGTCAGCGCTGTTTTTCTCGCCGCTCTTGCCGGGTCGCAGTTCCTGTCAGGGCAGGGTGACGAGGCCCGTGACACCCTGATAAAAGCCAAAGAGCTCGCCGCCTTCTTTGACGCCTCCCCCAGCTATGATGAAAGCGACATCCGCTTTATCACCCGCATCGAAGGCGCCAGCGCCCACGACGACATGGGAATCACGGCAATGGACGGTGTCCGCAACGCGGTAAGCCAATTTGAAAATGAGGAGTTTACCGCGCTTTGGAACGCGGTGAGCGAATAATAATCATAGAGCGGTGCCGCATGCATCCGCCCTTACCCCTCATCCATAAAAACAGATGTAAAAAAGGAGATACAAAAATGGAAAACGAGAAAGAAACTGTTGTGAAAAAAACCGTAAAATCCGGCATTACCTTTGGCAGCGCCCTGGCCATGGTCATCAGCTATACCGCGTGGCATTCCATCGGCTGGGCCATTTTCCACGGCCTGCTCAGCTGGGCCTACGTGCTGTACTACATCATCCGCTACTGATGAGCCATGCAGGAGGGATATCCGATGACGAAAAAAGAAATCCAGGCGCTACGGCGCCCGTTTGTCAAAGAATTGTTTCGGAATAACAAATTCAATTTGGCGATGACTGTGATCGCAGCCCTGCTGGGAGCCGCTGCGGAGCTGGTGATCTCCTGGCTCATCAAGGAGGTCGCCGACCTGATCTCCGGAGAATGCCCCTACGGCTTCGGCACGCTGCTGATCATCACGGTATGCGCGTTTGCGCTGTTCGGGATGGGGTGGATCCTGGACGGGACCTTCCTCTCCGCGTTCCGGGCAAAGGCGATGAAGCAGTATCGGGAATACGTGTTTGACCGGCTGCTGGAAAAAGGCATTCAGGCCTTCTCGGGAGAGAACAGCTCGCTCTATCTCTCCGCGCTCTCCAATGACGTGAACACCATCGAAACGGAGTTCATCGGGCGGCTGCAAAACACCGTTCAGGTGGGCATTGCGTTCATCGGCGCGCTGGGTCTCATGCTCTGGTGCAGCCCGCTGCTGACACTGATCGCCATCGGTTTCTCCCTGCTGCCCATCATCGTCTCCGTGGTCCTGGGAAACAAGGCGGCAATCGCGGAAAAGAATGTTTCCGATCAAAAAGAGAGCTATACCGGCATGCTGAAGGACGCACTCATGGGCTTCTCTGTGATCAAGAGCTTTAAGGCGGAGAAAAGCATTGCTGCTTTGCATGATCACAGCAATGAGGATGTAGCGGAGGCCTCGAAAAAGCGCACGAAGGTGAACGTACTGGTGAGCTATTCCTCCGGCGTTGCGGGCGCGATCCTGCAGTTCGGCGTATTCTTCGTCGCTGCCGCGCTGGCCCTCTCCGGCAAGGGCATCACGGCAGGTACCGCGATCGTATTCGTACAGCTTCTGAACTATGTGCTGGGCCCCATCCAGGCGTTCCCGGAGTTTTTCGCAGGCACAAAGGCCTCTTTCGCGCTGATCGACAAGCTGGCCCAGGCGCTGAATCAACACGTTCCCGACGAGGGCGAGGCCATCGAGCCCCGGCTCCGGGACGGGATCTGCGTGAAAGACCTCGCGTTTTCCTATGAGGCGGACAAGCCCGTCCTGAAGGGCATGGATCTGGAGCTCCGGGCCGGCGGCTGCTATGCCCTGGTGGGCGGCTCCGGCAGCGGTAAATCCACCCTGCTCAATCTGCTGATGGCATCCTCCCGCGACTATCAGGGGCAGATCCTCTACGACGGAAAGGAGCTCAAAACCGTCTCCACGGGTTCGCTCTATGATCTTGTGTCGATCATTCAGCAAAATGTGTTCGTCTTTAACAGCTCGATTCGGGACAACATCACCATGTTCTCCGATTTCCCGGAGGCGGAAATCGACCGGGCGGTGCGCCTGTCCGGGCTCAGCAGGCTGATCCAGGAAAAGGGCGCGGACTACCTCTGCGGCGAGAACGGCTCGGGTCTCTCCGGCGGCGAGCGGCAGCGGATCTCCATTGCCCGGGCCCTGCTGCGCAAGACTCCTGTGCTCTTTGTGGACGAGGCCACGGCCTCCCTGGACGCTGAGACCTCCTTCGAGGTGCTGGACGCCATTCTGAAGCTGGACGGCTACACCCGCGTCCTCGTCACCCACGACCTGGACGAAAACATCCTTCGCCGGGCTTCCGGCCTGTTCGCGCTGAAAAACGGCGAGCTTGCGGAGCAAGGGACCTTCGAAGAGCTTATGGACCGGAAGGGCTACTTCTATTCCCTGTTCACCGTCTCCCAGAATTGATCTGATTCGGTTCCGGTATCATAGCAGCGCTTTGATCCCCGGCAACTCCACGTCTCTGTGATCAACGCTGATAACGAAAGGATGACCAGGCCGGAAAATGCGGTGAACACATGTCCGGACAAAAAGGATCCTTCCCGCTGACCATTCGCGGATGAGAAAAAGCAAGACTTGAAATCGCCGGGTTTTCCTGTATAATAATATTGTGCGCTGATTCCCAATAAGCTTACTGTATCTCAGAAACGGAGGTCCTTATGGAGCAGATTCGTGCAGTGTTTCACTATCTCGAGGATTTCAATACCGTCACCGCAGTGATCCGGATCCTGCTGGCGGTGATCGCAGGCGGTGTCATCGGCAACGAGCGGGGGCGCCACGGCAGGGCGGCGGGCTTCCGCACGCATATTTTAGTCTGTCTGGGCGGCGCCATGACCGCCCTCTGCAGTCTCTACGTTTCCAAGGTCGCAGGGATGGGCGGAGACGTGTTCCGCATCCCGGCCCAGGTGATCTCCGGCATCGGCTTTCTGGGCGCCGGCATCATCCTGGTCCGGAACAACAATACCGTCGCCGGTCTGACCACCGCGGCCGGCATGTGGGTCACGGCCACCATCGGCGTGTCCTTCGGCTTTGGCTTCTACGGCGGCGCCGTGCTTGTTACGGTCATCTGCGTCGTCAACGCCACCCTTTTGACCAGGGTCGAGCACAACCGCCTGCGGTCCATGCGCTACTATGTGGAGGTCGGCGGCGTCGAGAAGGTCCAGGAGGACCTGGATCGGATCGAGACCGCCCTGAACAAGGATGTGTTTATTGAGACGATCCCGGCAAAAAGCGGGATCACCGGCAGCGTCGGTTTCGTGGTCACCACCTCGAACCGGGGCAATTACGAGGAGATCAAGCAGACTCTCGCCCGGATCGACGGCGTCAGCTTCGTGGTCCCGGGTTGATTCCTCCCGGGCCAGGCGGTGCAGAAGCCATCAGAACAGCTTATGAAATAACCGAATCGGAAAGGATGTATCAGAAATGAGCGAAACGAAAATCAGAATTCAGGACGATCTCTATGAAGCGGTCAACGGGGAATGGCTCAAGACCGCCGTGATCCCGGAGGACCGGCCCACCACCGGCGGCTTTGCCGATCTGGATCAGGGCGTGGAAAAGATTATGATGGCGGACTTCCGGGCCTTCGCGGCAGGGGAAAAGACCAGCGACATCCCGGAGATGAAGTATGCCATCGCCCTGTACAAGAAGGTGCTGGACGCCGAACGGCGGAACCGGGAGGGCATCGCCCCCGCCCTGCCCACGCTGGAGCTGCTGCGGAGCATCCAGAGCCCCGAGGCGCTCAACGCCCACGCGGCGGAGCTGCTGCTCGCGGACATCGAGCTCCCTCTGCGCGTCGGCGTCACCGAGGATATGCAGGACGCGGAAACCTACAGCTTTATTATGGCGGGCCCCGATCTGATCCTGCCGGACACCAGCTACTACGCCGAGGACAACGAGGCGGGTAAGCAGCTGCTGGGGGTCTGGGCGGACATGGCGGCCAAGGTGCTGGCCTTCACGCCCCTGTCCGAGGCGGAGCAAAAGCAGTATCTGGAGGACGCGCTGGCCTTCGACGCCCTGGCGGCAAAGAAGGTCAAGAGCATGCTGGAGTGGTCGGAATATACCAAGTGTCACAATCCCATGCCCACGGAGGAGGTCGCCGTCTATACCGCTCCCTTCGATATCAGGAAGCTCCTGGCGGATCTCTACGGCGAGAAGGCTCCCGAGACCCTGATCGTCTATGATCCCAGGGCCGTCAAGGAGATGAACGGCTACTTCTCCGCCGAGAACTTCGGCCTCTACATCCACTGGGCCTACGTCAAGACCCTGCTGAAGGCGACAGCCTGCCTCTCCGAGGAGCTGGCGGCCCTGGGCAAGACCTATTCCCGCGCCTTGCGGGGCGTGGCGGTGGATCCCTCCCTGGAAAAGCAGGCCTATCAGACCGCCTCCGAACTGTACGCGGAGCCCATCGGCGTCTACTACGGCCGGACTTACTTCGGCGAGGAAGCCAAAAAAGACGTCGTGGACATGGTGAAGAAGATCATCGAGACCTATAAGCTCCGGATGGCGAAGAACGGCTTCCTGGCGGAGTCCACCAAGGAGCAGGCCATCAAAAAGCTCTCCACCATCGAGGTCAAGATGGGCTATCCCGACGAGATCAAGCCCATCTGGTCCCAGCTGGTCTTCGACGAGAACGACTCCCTGCTGCCCATTATGGCGCAGCTCACCCTCATCCGTCAGAAGGATATGCTGGACAAGCTCCACAAGCCTGTGGACCGCACCGAATGGCTGATGCCCGGCCACATGGTCAACGCCTGCTACAACCCCAGCGCCAATGACATCACCTTCCCGGCGGCCATCCTGCAAAAGCCCTTCTATGCCCTGACCCAAAGCCCCAGCGAGAACCTGGGCGGCATCGGCGCGGTCATCGGCCACGAGATCTCCCACGCCTTCGACAACAACGGCGCCCACTTCGACGAGCACGGCAATCTGAACAACTGGTGGACCGAGGCGGACTTCGCGGCCTTCAAAGAGCTGACCAAGGGCATGGTCGAGCAATTTGACGGCATCGAGTTCCACGGCGGGAAGGTCAGCGGCGAGCTGACGGTCAGCGAGAACATCGCCGACAACGGCGGCATGGGCGTGACCCTGGAGATCATGCACGGTCTGCCCGACCCGGACTACCGGGCCTATTTCAGGAACTGGGCCCGGATCTGGTGCATAAAGGCCAAGGAGGAGTATATCCAGCTCCTGCTGGCCAGCGACGTCCACTCCCCCACGGTCCTGCGGGCCAACATGATGCCCCGGAACTTCCCCGAGTGGTACGAGGCCTTCGGCGTCACGGAAAACGACGGGATGTACATTGCCCCGGAGAAGCGGATCAGCATTTGGTAACGCTGTGCGCGATAACGGAGCGGCTCTGCGGGTTTCCGCGCAGAGCCGCTCCGTTTTTTCCGTTACAGCGCTTTTTCCGCCACCAGGATCGTGCCTTCGTCCTGTTTCACTTCCCGGACGACCCGAAAGCCGTTTTTCTTCCAGAAATGCGTGGACTGCGGGTTATCCTTGTCGATCCCCAGACGCAGCATCGTATATCCGGCTTCCCGCAGATAGCCGCACAGATGCTGTATGATCTCCGTTCCCAGCTGCCGGCCCTGGAGCCTCTTGTTCATCATAAAGAAGCCGATCCAGCAGGCGTTTTGGTCCGGGTATCCGTCGATCAGATCCAGCACCGCCGCCAGACCCGCCTCGCTGTAAAAGCCTGTATAGTACTTGTCCGACGGCCCGATCCCCGGCGGCGTGATGTGGAGATCGTTCAAAATCAGCTCCCGGGAAGGCTGTTTGCCGCAGTACTGATAGTATTGGGTGTTCTGCATGCAGAGCGCCAATATCTCCTCCGCGTCGGCGTCCTGCATCCGCCGCACCTGATAGCGCTCGCTGAACTTTTGGAGCTCCAACAAGGTTTTGTCCTCCTTTCCACGCAGACGGGAATCCGCGCCTATCGCCGCTTCCGGCAGATGTACAGCAGGTGGTTGGTGGTGCCCAGCAGCTCCCGCTTCTCGGAGAAGGCCAGATACCAGCGGGCGAAGGCCTCGAAATCCTCCTCCGGGATGGAGAAATCCGGCCGCTTTTCGATGGGCTCCAGCAGGCCGTCCACCCCCGCGGTGGTGATCCATTCCACGGGCTTTTCCCGGAACAGCCCTTCAAACTCCGTCACGTCGTAGCCGGTGAACAGCTGATGGGCAAAGTGCTTCACCCGATAGTCCCCGGTGAAGTTCTCCTTCTCTCCGGCCGCCCAGTTCCCGTAGAAATAGTTGGCGTACATGATGGCAAACACCGAGAGAAAGGCGAAGAGCAGGACCCCGCCGGGCTTCGTGACCCGGATCGCCTCGTCGATGGCCCGGTGCACCTCCTCCGGCTCGTAGATATGATACATGGGCCCGAACACCAGGGTCAGGTCAAAGCTGTCGTCCGCGAAGGCGCTCAGATCCGCGGCGTCCCCCTGACAGGCTTTGAGCCGATCCAGGCCCGCGCCGTTTTGCCGGAGGATGGCCAGATTGCGCTCCACCAGCTCCACCGCGGTCACGTCCATGCCCTCCTTCGCCAGGGCAATGGAATAGCGGCCCGTCCCGGCGCCCAGCTCCAGAACTCTGGCGTCCTTGGGGGCATAGCGGTGGATGTAGTGCATGGTCGTTCGGTATTCCAGCTGCCCGTGCCGGCTTCTCTCGAGCCGACCATCTTCGTCGTACTGCCCGTAAAAGCTGCTGACGATCTCTTTTCTGCTTTGCATGCGCGCTGCCTCCCATGCTCCGATTTCGGCGGGGCCTGTCCTGCGCTCCCGCTGCTTTCTACTATACAGGACGGCGGCCCCCTTGTCAATCCGCTTGCGAAGGCCGACGGTCGGTAATCCGCCCCAACGCGGGGCTTGCAATCCTCCCCTTTTCCTGTAGAATAGAATCACGGGATGCGGATTCAACGGAAGGGGGGAAAAGCACGATGATCCGCCTGCTTGAGATCAACGAAGAAAACTGGATGGCGCTCCGGGGGCTGCGGGTCAGCCCGGAACAGGAGGGCTTTCTGGACAGCGCCGTCGGGATTCTGGCCCGGGGCTACGTCTACCGGAACTGCCGGCCCCGGGTCCTGGGCATTGCCGACGGGAAGACGTTTGTGGGACTCGCTTTGGTGAAGGACCTGGACGAGGCGCCCGCCTGCTACGACCTGCAGCAATTCCTGATCGACCACCGCTTCCAGGGCATGGGCTATGGAACGGCAGCCCTGGTCCTGCTGCTGGCGGAGCTGAAGCGGGAGCGGAAATACGACTGCGTGGAGGTCTGCGTCAAGCAGCGCAACGCCGCGGCCCTGCGGCTTTTCGGAAACTGCGGCTTCGTGGATACCGGCTATGTGGACGAGGCCGCGCCGGACTTCGTGAATCTCGTATATCGCTTCTGATCCTGTTCTCCAATATTGGACGACAAGGGGCGGTTCCCTGCTTCCCGGCAGGAAACCGCCCCTTGTCGCTGCTATCGGATCCTGCCCTCCGCCAGGGTCAGGAGCTCTGCTCCCAGGGTTTTGCAGAGGCTCTCGTCGTGGGAGGCCAGCAGCAGGGTCTTCCCCGCTTCCCGCAGCTCCCCCAGCAGGGCGCGCAGCCGCTCCGACGTCCTCCGGTCCAGGCCCGCCAGGGGCTCGTCCAGAATCAGGACTTCGGGATTCAGGGCCAGCACCGCCGCCAGGGCCGTCTGCTTCTTCTGGCCCCCTGAGAGGTGATAAGGCGCCTTGTCCGCCAGGGACTCCAGCCCGAAGAGGGCCAGGCAGTCCCGGACCCGGGCCTCGATCTCCGGCTCGGCCAATCCCAGCTGTCTGGGGCCGAAGGCGATCTCCTCCCAAACCGAGGCGTTGAAGAGCATCACGTCCGGGTTCTGAAAGAGGTAGCCCACCCGCTTGTGGAAGCGCTTGGCGTTGGCCTGTTTATTCAGAAAGGCCGGGGTGATCTCCGTCCCGTCGAAGCGATAGCTCCCGCTCTGCGGGAAGGACAGAGCGTTGAGGATGCGGAACAGGGTGGTCTTCCCCGCCCCGTTGTCGCCCCGCAGCACGATACAGGCGCCGGCCTCGACGGACATGGAAAGCCCCCGGAGGACGGGTCCTTCCTCCGGGTCATACGCAAATGTAATGTTTTCCAATTCGATCATCGCCATCGTGTTCCTCCCATTCGTAGAGCGGGATATGTCGGATGAACACACAACCGGATTTGTCCGTTACAGCCCCTTGTAGTCGTCGGTGAAGCCCCGGCAGCTCATGGCCTCCCAGGTCTCGCGGCTGAGCTCCGCGGAGCGGAGGAAGGTCACGCCCAGCACACCGCCCACGGAGCGGTACTTGTGCCGGTCCCGGCCCACGGCCCGCAGGCTCCGGGCCGTCAGCAGATCCTCGATCAGGCCGCCCAGCAGGACGATATACTTCAGCGTCAGGTCCAGCACAAAGACGAAAACCCCGGGCACCCGGAGGCGCCGCAGACCGGCGGTGATCCGGTTCCACCGGGTCCGTCGGTTGAAGATGTTGACCATGGCGACGCTGAGAAAGACCTTGCCCGCCACGATCAGATTGTTCATTCGACCCGCGGGCCGGACGATCATGGCGGGCAGCAGGAGCAGCAGCGTCAGCAGGGCCGCAGCCAGGGCCGGCCGCAGCACCGAGACCAGCTCCCGGGCCGGGAGAACGCAGACGTAACCCAGCACCAGGGCCGCGATCGCCAACAGCAGCAGGGGGTGCCGGGCCAGGGACAGGGTCAGGATCAGGGCCAGCAGAAGCAGCAGCTTGGCCGCCGCCGGGATGGGCAGGCCGTCCCGGCCCCGCTGAACCCGCAGCCGGGCCAGGAGTCCCCCCAGGGCCTTGATCGTGCGCAGCGCAAACGCGCCCCCGTCTCTCGGAGGCGCAATGCGTTCTTCCTTTGTCATCCAGACGGGGATCACAGGGGGCTCCTCTTCCCCTTCATCACCAGGGAGAGCAGCTTGAAGAGGATGATCAGCAGGGCCGCGCCGATGACGGCGGAGAGGATGTAGGCCAGCACCTCGTTCATGCCCTCCAGGGCATAGTCCGGCATGGGCACCTCCAGGGACCAGCCCTTTTCCAGCCCCGCGGGGGTGTAGCCCAGGGCCTTGCCGTTGGTCACGATCTCCGCGATCTCGTCGGCGCCCCATTCGCCCCAGGCGGTGCCGGTGGCCAGCAGGCCCAGGGGGCAGGCGGCGATCAGAACGGCGATGATGGCATAGAGCGGAACGCGGCTCTTTTTCTTCCCGGCGTCCGGGGCGTCGGCCAGCATCCGCTCATAGCACAGATCCGGCGCGGTCTTCCGCACCAGGGCAAAAACCGCCACGGTGAAGGCGGCCTCCACCAGGCCCGCCACCGCCAGGTGCGGAATCATCATCGCGGGGATGGCGACGCTGAGATCATAGGGGCAGTAGAGGGCGTTGCCTGCGGCGTCCTTGAAGAGCATGGGCTGAAGGCCAAACTCCACCGCGCAGCAGAAGGCCGCCACAACCAGGCCCAGGTACGCGCCAACGGCCGCGGCAGCGTAGGGCCGCGCCTTGCTGCTCTGCCCCTCCTTCCCCTTCAGAAGCTTATAGACGAACCAGCCCACATAGGGCAGGACGAAGGCCATATTGAAGCAGTTGGCCCCAAAGGCCAGAATGCCGCCGTCGCCGAAGATCACCGCCTGCAAGAGCAAAGCGACTGACACCGCGATGCAGGCGGCGTTGGGGCCGAAGAGCAGGGCGATCAGGGTCCCGCCCACGGCGTGGCCGGTGGTGCCGCCCACCAGGGGCACGTTGAACATCATGGCCAGGAAGGAGAACGCCGCCCCGGCGCCCAGCAGAGGGATCTTCTCCTTGGGCAGCTCTTCGTTGGTCTTCTTGACCGCGTGGATCCACACGGGGATCATGGCCGCGCCCATGACGGCGCAGCTCACGGGAGAGAGGTAATTCTCCGGAATATGCATACGGACGCCTCCTTCTGTCGATACTAAATAAATTATACCGACAGAAGGAAGCGCCCGCAAGCCCCCCAGGGGGATGGAAATGAAGCAGGAAGCATGGAAAATGAAAAGTTGCGCTCTCTCACAAATTGCCCTTTGTGAAATATTATATAAATTTCTGGACGGCCTTTTGGAATTCCTCCACCAGCTCCAGGTCCCCGTCCGCGATGGCGTGGGCGATGCAGTGGGTCATATGCTCGTTGATGATCTCCTTGCCCAGGCTCCGCAGGGCGGCGTTCACCGCAGAGAGCTGGATCAGCACCTCGGCACAGTCCTCGTCGTTTTCGATCATGGTCTTCACATGCTGCAGGTGGCCGATGGCCTTGGCCAGGCGGTTGAGCTGACGCTTCTTTTCCTCGGGGTCGTGGTAATGGCCGCGGACATGGGCATGGGTCTGTTCATGCCCCTGCGCGTGCTCGTGTTCATGCCGCTCCATGGCGCCGCCCCCCTTCAAATTGTTGTGCTCCCATCCAGAATGCTGCGATAATCCGCCAGGTTCTTCCGCAGCAGGGTTGGGATCTCCAGGCCGTAGGGACAGCGGCTCATGCAGAGGCCGCAGTCCAGGCAGTCCCCGATCCTCTCCATTTCCCCCTGCCAGTGCGCGTTCAGCCAGACCTGGGAGGGGGCCCGACGGACCATCTGGGACATACGGGCGCACTGGTTGATGGTAATGCCCACGCTGCAGGGCATGCAGTAGCCGCAGCCCCGGCAGAAGTCCCCGGCCAGCGCTTTCCGGTCCGCCTCGATCAGCGCTTCCAGCTCCGGGGTCAGCGCTGGCTCCCGGTCGAAGAAGGACAACCACTGCCGCAGCTCCTCCTCCCGCTGGACGCCCCAGATGGGCAGGGCCTTGGTTTGGAGCATGAAGGCCATGCAGGCCTCGGCGTTGTTCAGCAGGCCGCCGGCCAGGCCCTTCATGGCGATAAAGCCCATATCCGCCGCCTCGCAGGCCTTGACCAGCGCCAGGTCCCGCTCATTGGAGATGTAAGACAGGGGGAACTGCAGGGTCTCGTAGAGGCCGCTGGCGATCAGCTCCTCCGCCACCCCCACCAGATGGGCCGTGACGCCGATGTGACGGATCTTGCCCTGGGCCTTGGCCTCCAGCATGGCCTCGTACATGCCGGTCCCGTCGCCGGGCCGCCAGCACTGCTTGACGCAGTGGAACTGATAGAGGTCGATATAGTCGGTGCGGAGCTCCCGCAGGCTGGTCTCCAGATCCTTCCGGAAGGCCTCCGGGGTCTTCGCCTGGGTTTTGGAGGCGATATAGAGCCTGTCGCGCATGCCGGAAAAGGCCGCGCCGAGCTTGGTCTCGCTGTCGGAGTAGGCGCGGGCGGTGTCGAAGAAGCGCATGCCGCCGTCGTAGGCCGTGCGCAGCAGCCGGACCGCCTCCTCCCGGCTGATCCGCTGGATGGGCAGAGCGCCGAAGGCGTTCTGCGGAACGGTGATACCGGTCCTGCCAAGGGTGATCTGTTTCATGGCGGCGTGCCTCCCGTCTTGTCTTTTCCGCTCTGTATTCCTGCATGCTGCCTGCCCCATGCGGTTTGCCGGGTGTTTTTGCTGCACGCCGTTCCGTTCCGGACAGGCTGCGCGCAAAAGGCAAGCGCCTGCGCTGACTTTGAAGGATCAATGTCCCGTTCTTCCCGAAAACTCGATCAGCAGCCCGGTCAGACAGGTGTCGTCATACTTTGTGCCCTGATAGACGCCGCCGATCTCAAATCGAAAGCTTGCCTTCTCACCGTTCCGGACCTTCAGATTGAATTTGGAAATATCGATATACTGCTGCTTGATGGTATCCTCCAAAACGATGACGGCGACAAAGTCTCCGTTGAAATACATTTTGAGTTCCCTGACTCTGTTGTTTTCGTTCCAGTTTCTTTCCGTCGCGGCATAGCCGTTTACAACGCACAGCTCCCGAAAGACGATGTCGGTCTCGTAATCTTCACCGCCCACCAGACAGCTCTGCTCGATCTCAATGTATTCGCCCACGCCGTCGCCCGCAACGCCCTCGACCCAGGAAGTCCCTCGGTCCGTGGATTGGACGTTCGACGGCGAATACGAATAGCTTCCCTGGGGTTCAAGGGTCGACGATGCTGTAACGACGGTCTCAAAGCTGTCAACGCTGCACCAGCTGGAGCAGCCGTCCGTCAGCCACTCCTCCCAGCCAAAGGAACGGGCGTCCGCACCATAGACGCTGCCGTCCGCATTCAGATCGACAAAATCCAATGTATACGACGGGTACAGCGTCTCCGCCTCCGGCTCCGGGGCGGAAGACACGGGACTGCTCCCCGCCTCCGGCTCCGGGGCGGAAGACACAGGGCTGCTCCCGGCCTCCGGCTCCGGGGCGGAAGACACAGGGCTGCTCCCGGCCTCCGGCTCCGGGGCGGAAGACACGGGGCTGCTTCCGGCCTCCGAAGACCCGGCGCTGCCTGCCTCCATGCTCGCGATCCTGCTCCGGAGCTCCGAAATTGTCTCGTCTCCGGCCTTTTTTTCCCTGTAAAGCTTGGCGATCGCCAGGGCCATGGCCGCGATAAGCGCAAGCGCGAGTATCGTCAGGATCACGGACAGGCTCCGCCCTGTTTTTTTCTGTTCCACGTTTTGAACCTCTTTCCCCGGAATGGCCAATGCGCCTTTTCTTCGCGTATTATACCCAATCCGCGCAAAGTTGTCAAGCGCTCAGGGCCCGTGAGGGGCCGTCTTCTTATGACGGGTCGTTCAGGATGCCCACGAAGAACGGAACGCCGGTCTCGACGTCGATCAGCATGTAGACGAAGGGGCGGTCCAGGATGATCTCCTTCGGTTCCATGGGCATGGCGCCCTTCCCGTTCACCTCCACCGCGGTGGCGCCCCCCGCCCGGGTCCCCTGCTCGCCCACGGAGATGAAGCTCCTATGCAGGACCCGGTTGATATACAGATTGCCCTTGGCGGAGCCGATGCCGGACAGCTCCGCCCGATCCGGATCAAAGGCCAGGGGCATGCCCAGCTCCTTCAGCGCCTCGCCCAGCTCCGTGCCGAAGCGGGTCTCAAATTTTGGCATGGCCGTGAAAACCGTGGTCTGCTGCGGTTCGGTCAGCAGGGCGCGGAGCGCCGGGCCGTCCAGGCTGTCCAGCAGGGCCTCGGGGCTGACGCCCTCCGCGGGCAGCAGCGCCGCAAAGCCGTATTTCCCGCCCGCATAGGGCTTGATGAAGCCGACGGCCCGATCGCTTTCGAGATAGCTGTTTTCAGAACCGCGCATCATTTCCACCGCTCGTATCGTACCGTCCGCGCAGCGGAAGTCCCCGGCCTTGACGTTGTTTGCCCGATAGGGCTCCTCCCACCGGGCCTCGAAGGCCAGGGCGTTGACCAGGTACATGACGGCGTCCTCCGGGATCTCGTCCAGGATCTCGGGGATCATGCCGTCGGTCTTCTCCTTCACCCAGGCGTTGATCTCCTGCTTGGTTTGCTCGTCAAAGGGAGCGCTGCGGGCGTCCGCCCCGTAGCAGTCGGCGTTGGTCTGGAGAAAGTCCCGGTTCACCTCCAGCGCTCCGTCGTCCCGGAACCAGATGGCGTCGGCCAGCTTCAAGCTTCCGTCCTCCTGGAGCGTGTCCAGGAAGGCGCGGAAATAGTCGTTCAGCGCGGCCCGGTCCATTCCCAGGACCGCCTCCATCTGCCTCAGGGTCTCTCCCTTGGCCCCGTTGGCGATCATAGCCAGGGCGCAGGCCGCCGACAGGGGCGAGAGCAGGCTGTTCTTCCCCGTCTCCCGGCCCGCCCGGAAAAGCCGCAGAGCGAAGTCCGCGGCGGCGTCCTGCTGGAGCTCCGTGGGACGGTGGAGCTCGGCGGGGCGATTGGGCGTGACGCCCTCCATCAGATCGGCGGCCCGGGCCTGGGGGATGCAGCCGCTGCAGCCCAAAACCAGGGCTGCGATCAGCAGCAGGCAGATCCAGCTTTGTTTTTTCATGCTTCACACCTTCCTTTTTTCGCTTGTCGCACTTGGTCGGCCTCTCCGGTCTGACGGACGGGAAGGGCCGACGTATCCCGCAGGGGCAGCTTATTCCTGCGCCGGGTCCAGCATGGTCCCGAGGAAGAAGGGCAGGCCGGTTTCCAGGTCGATGAGCAGATAGACGAAGGGACGGTCCAGGACCACCTCCTTCGGATCCACGGGCGCGCATTCATCCACCATTTCCACAACAGTGGAGGCGCCCGCCCGGGTGCCGGCTTCGTCCACGGAGAGGAAGGTCTTGTGGAGAACCCGGCCTATGAAAATATTGCCGCCGGTGGAGATTCCCAGGCCGGAAAAGTCGGCGCGAAATCCGTCGAAGGGCAACTCCATGCCCATATTCTTCAGCGTCTCGGAGAGCTCCGCGCCGTATTCCGTCTCAAATTTAGGCAGAGCCGCCTGGACTGTGGCGTATTCCGGCTCCGTCAGCAGCTTGTACAGAGCCGCGCCGTCCAGGGCTGCCAGTAACTCCTCTACGCTGACGCCCTCTTTGGGCAGCAGTGCAGCAAACGCGTATTTCCCGCCCTCGTAGGGCTTGAGGAAGCCCACGGCTTTTTCATGCTCCAGATACTGTTCTTCCTCGGAGTACATCAGCGTTACCTTGCGCTTCGTGCCGTCGGCGCAGTTGAACTCGCCCTCTTGCACCGCGTATTCGGTATAGGGTTTTGTCCACTTGGCGTCAAAGGCCAGGGCGTTGACCAGGTACATCAGGGCCTCCGGGGGAATCTTGTCCAGGATCTCCGGGATCATGCCGTCGGTCTTCTCCTTGACCCAGTTGTTGATCTCCGCCAGGGTGCTCTCGTCGAAGGGGGCCTGATAGACGTCCGCGCCGTAGTAGTCCGCATTGGTTTGCAGGAAGCTCCGCTCCACAGTGAATCGGGGGTCCGCGGTGAACCAGACAGAATTTGCCAGCTTCAGGCTTTTGTCGTTCTCCAGGGCCTCCATATATGCCCGGAAACAGGCGTTCCAACGGTCCCGATCCAGACCCAGGGTCTTCTCCATCTGGGTCAGGGTCTCCCCCTTGGCCCCGTTGGCCGTCATCGACAGGGCGCAGAGTACGGAGAGAGGCGAATACAGGGTGTTTTTATCCGTCTCGTTTCCGGCCCGGAAGAGACGGAGGGTGAAGTCCGCGGCGGCCTCCGCCGCGGCAGGGTCCACCGGTGCGGCTTCCGCCTTCCGGGGCATGATCTCCGCCATCAGGTTCACGGTTTTCTGCAGGGCAGGCTGCGCCTCGGTCTGGGGAGGCGTCTGACCGGTGCCTGCGGGCTCCTTGGAAGCTCCCGCGGGGCTTCCCCCGGCGCAGCCTCCCAGCTGCAGAGCCAGGGCGCAAATCAGCAGCAGGCACAGGGCGGTTTTGATCCGGTTTCGTTTCATGGTATGATCTCCTTTCCTTCCAGTCCCAGCAGGGACAGCAGATTCTGATAGTCCTCCTCCGTTAACTCGAAGCGCAGCTCGCCCCGCAGGAGGCTCCTGTTTTCCAATGTGTAGCTTTCGCTTCGTCCCTCCGGGTCGGTCAGCAGCAGCTGCACCGCGGTGGGACGGGCGTTTTGATCCGGCCCTTCGCCGGCTTGTATCCCCTCGGGGTCGCTGAAGATGCCGGGGTCCAGCCGCCGGATCAGCTCATAGACCCGGGCGGCCGCCTGGGGGTCCAGGGTTTCCGCCGACACGAAGTTGTCCGCCTCGCTGCGGCAAAGCTCCACCAGCACGGTACCGACGTTCAGATCCTGCTCCGCGTTCATCTCCGGGTCCTCGGTTTTGGCCGCGTCCCCGTCGATGACGCCCTTGGCGATGATCCCGCTCGGGGCGGTGTTCTCCGGAGATCCCCCCTTAGACGCTTTCCCGTCCAGCCCCGGCAGGATCGCCGCGGCGCTGATCACCAGCACCAGGGCCAGGGGAACGCAGACCGTCAGGGCCCGCCGCCGGTGCTGCCGCCGGGTCTCGATCTTCATCTCCACTCTGCGGTGGAGCTCTTCGGTGTATTCGCTCAGTTCTCTCATAATAGCTGCTCGCCCTCCTCTCCCAGGATGTCGCGCAGAGCCTTCTTTGCGCGATAGAGCAGGTTGTCTACCTGCTTGCTGTTCTTCTTCATGACCCGGGCGGCCTCCTCATAGGAAAGCTCCTCGAAGTAGATCAGATGTACCGCCAGGCGCTGCTCCTCCGGGAGCCGGGCCAGGGCGGCGTTCACCACCCGCTTCCGCTCCGAGTCCAACGCCCGCCGCTCCAGCTCCCGCTCCTCCGTCAGCGCCTCCGCCTCCGTCAGCGCCGTCTCCCGCAGGCTTTTGCGGTGCTTCAGGTAGTTCAGCGCCCGGCTCTTGCCCAGCATAAAGAGGTAGGTTTTCAGGGAAACCTTGAAGTTGTAGCGGCGCTTGTGGACGAAGAGCTCCGTCATGGCGTCCATGGCGATGTCCTCGGCGGCGGGCTCGTCCTGCACATAGCGGTTCACAAAGAAGACCAGCGGATAAAACAGCTCCTCCATTATGGCGTCGATCGCGCGCTCGTCGCCATCCAGGAAACGGCGGTAGCTGTCAGCACCCTTGTCCATTGGGATCCTCCTGTTTCCGATTGGGTCACGTCTGACCCTTTCACCTATTATACAACTTAGACGTTTGAAATTCCTTATGGTTCTGAAAAAAATTTTTCCCTTTCCCCATGGTTGACGCGGGCCCCCCGGGGTGGTATAATTTGATATTATCCCACCATAGAAAAGAGATTCCAATGACTGCTGCGTTTGTTTTACAGAGCGCTCTGCTGGGCGTGGGGCTGGCCATGGACGCCTTTTCCGTCTCCCTGGCCAACGGTCTGCGGGAGCCCGGGATGGGCAGCGGCCGCATGGGAAAAATTGCCGGGGTCTACGCCGGCTTCCAGTATCTGATGCCCCTGCTGGGCTGGGTCTGCGTCCACACGGTGGTGGAGCTCTTTTCCTCCCTGGAGAGGCTGATCCCCTGGTGCGCTCTGCTGCTCCTGGGCTGGATCGGCGGGAAAATGCTGGCGGAGGGTCTGCGGGAACAGCACGCCGACCGGGAGGCCAGAACGGATCACCGGCTCTCCGGGCGGGATCTGATCGTCCAGGGCGTCGCCACCTCCATCGACGCCCTTTCGGTGGGCTTCACCATCGAGCAGTATAATTTCGTCACCGCGAACTTCGCCTCTCTCATCATCGGCGGCGTGACCTTCGTGATCTGCATGGCGGGCCTCGCCATCGGCAAAAAGGCCGGGACCAGGCTCTCCCGCTACGCCTCCATCCTGGGCGGCGTCATTCTGATCGCCATCGGCTTCAAAATCTTTTTGGAGGGGCTCCGGTAAGAAAAGCTTCTTGCCTTTTGCGAGCGGGTATTATATAATACAGTCGGAGCGGGAAATCTGCCTGCTCCGACTTTTCACTGTGTACAGGGGGGCGATTCCCATGGATGCGAAGCGCACTGTCTCCACCGCGGCGGCCCGCGGCTTTTACAACCGGTTCGTCAAGCGGCTGCTGGATCTGATCCTGGCGGGGCTGGGTCTGATCCTGCTGTCCCCGGTCTTTCTCGGGGCTGCCCTGGCCGTCAGACTGAGCTCCAAGGGGCCGGTGATCTTCCGGCAGAAGCGGCTGGGCCGGGACGGAAAAGAGTTCGATTTCTACAAGTTCCGCTCCATGGTGGTGAACGCCGAGAAGACCGGCTCCGGCGTCTACAGCGGCAAGGGAGACCCCCGGGTCACCAAGGTGGGCCGCTTCCTCCGGGCCAGCTCCATCGACGAGCTGCCCCAGCTGATCAACATCCTCAAGGGCGACATGGCCCTGATCGGTCCCCGGCCGCCCCTGACCTACCACCCCTGGCCCATCGGAGAATACGACGCCTTTCAGCGCCACATGTTCGACGTTCGCCCCGGCATCACCGGCTGGGCCCAGACCCACGGCCGCAAGGACGTGGAGTGGCACCGCCGCATCGAGCTGAACGTCTGGTACGTGGAGCACGTAAGCTTCCGCCTGGACCTGCGGATCTTCTTTCTGACCATTTTCAAGATCTTCACCAACGCCGACAACGCCAACGTCGGCGAGACCCTCAGGAAGGACGAAGCAAAGCCCGACGACCCGGCAAACGAGAGGTAATCAGCCATGTTAAAGCTCATGTATATCACCAACCGGCCTGAGATCGCCCAGATCGCCGAGACCGCCGGCGTGGACCGGATCTTTGTGGATATGGAATTCATCGGCAAGGACGAGCGGCAGAAGGGACTGGACACCGTCAAGTCCCACCATACGCTTCAGGATGTGGCCGCCATCAAGGGCGCCGTGGATACCGCGGAGCTCCTGGTCCGGGTGAACCCCATCCACGGGGCCCTGCCCGACTACCCGGATTCCCGGGCGGAGATCGACGGCGCCATCGCCGCCGGGGCGGACATCCTTATGCTGCCCTACTTCAAGACCGCGGAGGAGGTCCGCAGCTTCCTCCGGCTGGTGGACGGTCGGGCCCGGACCATGCTGCTGCTGGAGACCCCCGAGGCGGTGGAGCAGCTGGACGAGATCCTGGCCCTGCCCGGCATCGACGAGGTCCACATCGGCCTCAACGACCTGTCCATCGGCTACGGCAAGCGCTTCATGTTCGAGCTGCTGGCCGACGGCACCGTGGAGCAGCTCTGCTTCAAGCTGCGGCGGAAGGGCGTATTTTACGGCTTTGGCGGCATCGCCTCCCTGGGCAACGGCATGCTGCCCTCGGAGTACATCATCCGGGAGCACTACCGTCTGGGCTCCGGCTGCGTGATCCTCTCCCGCAGCTTTTGCGACGTCACCAAGGTCCGGCACATCGGCGTCATCAACGCCATGTTCCGCAAGGGCGTCCGGGAGATCCGGGAGCTGGAGGCGGAGTGTGAAAAGCACGCCCGCTTCTTCCGGGAAAACGAAGCCGAGCTGCGGCGGAAGGTGGACCTGATCTGCAAGGGGGCTGCCAAATGAAGCTGCTGCTGACCGGAGCCTGGGCCTCCGCCCGGGACCATGTGGCCGCGCTGGAGGCCATGGGCCATCAAGTGTGCCTGCTGCCCCAGGAGCGGGACCCCCTTCCCTGCGATCCCGCCTGGGTGGAGGGCGTGGTCTGCAACGGCCTCTTTCTCCACCATGATCTCGATGGTTTCCCCGCCCTGCGCTTTATCCAGCTCACCAGCGCCGGGCTGGATCGGGTGCCTCTGGAGCGGATCCGCGCCCGGGGCATCCGGCTTTTCAACGCCCGGGGCGTCTACAGCGTCCCCATGGCCGAGTTCGCCCTCAGCGGCGTGCTGGCCCTCTGCAAGCAGAGCCGCTTTTTCACCGACCGGCAGCGGGAGCGCCGCTGGGAAAAGCGCCGGGATCTGCGGGAGCTGTACGGCAGGGCCGTGACGATCCTGGGCTGCGGCAGCGTGGGAACGGAATGCGCCGGGCGCTTCGCCGCCTTTGGCTGCGCCGTCACCGGCGTGGACCTCTTCCCCCGGGCTGACGCGGCATTCGCGGCCATGCTGCCCCTGGAGCGGCTGGACGAGCTTCTGCCCGGTACGGACGTGCTGGTGCTGACCCTGCCCCTGAGCCCCGAGACCCGGCACCTGCTGGACGCGCGCCGCCTGGCCCTGCTGCCCGCGGAGGCCCTGGTGGTGAACATCTCCCGGGGCGCCGTGCTGGACGAGGCCGCGCTGATCGCCGCCCTCCGGGCGGGCCGTCTCTCCGGCGCGGTGCTGGATGTCTTCGAGACGGAGCCCCTGCCCGACAGCAGCCCCCTTTGGACCATGGAGAACGTGATCCTGACCCCCCACAACAGCTTTGTGGGCGAAGGCAACGACGCCAGGCTCAGCCGGCTGATCCTGGACCGGCTGCGCGGGGAGGCCGGGGAATGAGGCTGTCCGAGCTGCTGGGAGTCCGCCCCGGCCTCACCGCCATCATCGGCGGCGGCGGGAAGACCACGCTCATGTATGCCCTGGCTGAGGAGCTGAAGGAACGGGGCACCGTCATCGTGACGACCTCCGCCAAGATCCGGGTCCCGGAGCATCTGCCCGTGGCAGACCCCGAAACGCCGGAGGCCCTGGCCGCCCTGTGGAAAAACAGCTCTCCCCTCTGTCTGGGCTCCCCCTGGCCGGAGAACAAGCTGGCAGCTCCGCAGCTGCCCTTCGGGGCTCTGGTTCGGGGGGCGGACTTCGTCCTGGTGGAGGCCGACGGCTCCCGGGGCCTGCCCGCCAAGGCCCACGCGGCCCACGAGCCCGTGATCCCGGCGGAGGCCGGGACTGTGATCCTGGTGCTGGGCGCCGACGCCTTCGGAAAGCCCATTTCTGAGGTCTGCCACCGTCCCGAGCTCTACGCCCAGCGGGCGGGCGTCTCCCCGGATACGCCTCTGACCCCGGAGATCGCCGCAAGGGTCCTCTCGGCCGAAGGTTACGGTAATATTTTTTATGTAAACAAGTGTGAGGATGCAGCAGCCTGGGCAAACGCCGAAGCGCTGGCCCGTTTGGTGTCTGTCCCCGTTATAGCGGGGAGCCTGTGGGATGGATCCTGCAATACTATTATTTGATTAAGACGAGTCTGGAACGCCTCTCGCGCTCTGATTGCCTATTGCCGAATCGAAAAACCCCCGATCATACAAAGTAAATGGAAGACGTACTATGACAAAACGATTGCTTGTTTTGATCCGCGGGGCCGGGGATCTGGCCTCGGGGATCGCCCTGCGGCTTTGGCACGCGGGCTTTCAGGTCGTGATGACGGAGATCCCCCGCCCCACCACCATCCGACGTACCGTGGCCTTCTCCCAGGCGGTGATCGCCGGAGCGTGCCGGGTGGAGGACGTGGAGGCCCGGCTGGCGGCGGACCCGGATGAGGCCCGGGCCCTGCTGGAGCGGGGACTGCTGCCTGTGCTGGTGGACCCGGAGCTCCGCTGCCGGGAGGCCCTGCGGCCCGAGGTGCTGGTGGACGCCATCCTGGCCAAGCAGAACCTGGGCAGCTCCATCACCGACGCCCCCGTGGTGATCGGCGTAGGCCCCGGCTTCACCGCGGGGCTGGACTGTCACGCCGCTGTGGAGACCATGCGGGGCCATACCCTGGGCCGGGCGCTCTATACCGGCTCTCCCCTGCCCAACACCAACATTCCCGGCCTCATCGGCGGCTTCGCCGGGGAACGGGTCCTGCGGGCTCCCGCGGACGGGATCTTCCGGGAGGCTCTCCGAATCGGCGACCGGGTCAAGGCCGGCGACGTGGCCGGCTGGGTGGGCGACGCGCCCATGATCTGCACCCTGGACGGGGTGCTGCGGGGCCTGCTGGCCTCGGGGATCCCGGTCCATGCGGGCATGAAGGCCGGCGACGTGGATCCCCGGAACGACCCGGCATACTGCAAAACCGTCTCCGACAAGGCCCTGGCCATCGGCGGCGGGGTTTTGGAGGCGATTCTCTGCCTGCAAGGCAGAGAACGTTAAGATTGCCCTTGCGGGCAAGTTCAGATTTGCCTGGCGGCAAAGTTATGATTGCGGCTGACGCCGCAAGCGATGAGGCCTGCGGCAGTGAACAACTTGCGCAGCAGTTTTATCTCGTGCGAAGCACGATCATAACTTGTGCGAAGCATAATCATAACTTGTGCGAAGCATAATCATAACTTGCGCAGCAATCTTAACTTGCGCAGCAATCTTAACTTTCGGCGTAAGCCGAAATTTAAACTGTTCCAGGGAGGTCTTTATGGAAAACGAGATCAAGCTGACCAAGCTGGCCTCCTGCGCCGGCTGCGGGGCCAAGGTGGGGGCCGGGGTGCTGGCCCAGCTTTTGGGCGATCTGCATGTGATCCGGGACGAGAATCTGCTGGTGGGCTTCGACAAGAGCGACGACGCC
This sequence comes from Oscillospiraceae bacterium, assembly GCA_017509485.1. Taxonomy (GTDB): domain Bacteria; phylum Bacillota; class Clostridia; order Oscillospirales; family Oscillospiraceae; genus JAFRPC01. The sequence continues at coordinate 30,482 of JAFWPP010000002.1, forward strand.
AGCGTCTATCAGGTCTCCGAGGACCTGGCCCTGGTGCAGACCGTGGATTTCTTTCCCCCCATCGCCGACGATCCCTACGTCTTCGGGGCCATCGCGGCGACCAACGCCCTCTCCGACGTCTACGCCATGGGGGGCGAGCCGAAGCTGGCCCTGAATGTTATGGCGGTGCCGAAGGACTTGCCCGCCGAGGCCGTCCACGAGCTGCTGCGGGGAGGCTACGAGAAATGTTACGAGGCCGGGGTCATCATCACCGGCGGCCACAGCATCCTGGACCCGGAGCCCAAGTACGGCCTGGCGGTGACGGGCTTCGTCCACCCCCAGAGGGTCCTGACCAACAGCGGCGCCCGTCCCGGGGACGTTTTGCTGCTGACCAAGCCCCTGGGCATCGGCGTATTAACCACCGCCAACAAGGCGGGGCTGGCGGAGCCGGAGACCATCGCCTACGCGACGAGGCTGATGACCACCCTGAACAAGGCCGCCCGGGACGCCATGGTGAAATACCGGGTCCACGCCTGCACCGACGTGACGGGCTTCGGCCTCATGGGCCACGGCACCGAGATGGCCCAGGGCAGCGGCGTGGAGCTCCACATCGCCACGACGGGGATCGCGCTGATACCCGAGGCCCTGGAATTCGCCCGGATGGGCATTCTGCCCGAGGGTATGTACCGGAACCGCAGCTTTGCCGAGCCCCACGCGGACCCTGGCCGGGTGCCTCTGGAAATCCAGGACCTGCTCTACGATCCCCAGACCTCCGGCGGTCTGCTGATGGCCGTCCACCCAGAGGACGCGGCGGCCCTGCTGGCAGAGCTGGAGGGCGTCGTCCCCGCCGCCCAGCGGATCGGCGAGGTCCGGGAATACCGCGGCGGAAAGCGCGTTTTTCTGCGCTGAGGAGGAAAAATGAAGAACGATCTGCACGTTGGATTGACCGTCCGGCTCTTCACGGACCGGAAATGCTTCGGGCCCGGCGTGGCGGAGCTGCTGCGGCGGGTGGACGAGGTCCATTCCCTGCGGGCCGCGGCGGCGGCCATGGAGATGGCCTACTCCAAGGCCTGGAAGATCATCAAAAACTGCGAGGAGGCCCTGGACTGCAAGCTGCTGCTCTCCGCCGCCGGGGGCAAAAACGGCGGCGGCGCCGTGCTGACCCCGGAGGCCAGACGGTTCCTGGAGGCCTATGACGCCTGCTGCCGGGAGCTCCGGGCCTATGCGGACCAGCGCTTCGCGGAGCATTTCGCTTTCTATGATACGCTGTAACGCCATATCTCTGCTTTCATACAAAAACGCAGCCGGAAAAACCGGCTGCGTTTTGTGTTATGTGGGGACTTGGCTTACTTGACGCCGACCTCGTAGCCGTCGACGTCGTCGGAGTTGGTCAGCAGGACGGCGGTGACGGGGCTGTAGCCGGCCTTATTGATCTTCTCGATGTCGAACTCAATGAGCTTCTGACCGGCCTTGACCTGGTCGCCCTCATGGACGAAGCCCTTGAAGCCGTCGCCCTTCATGTTGACGGTGTCCACGCCCACGTGGATCAGCAGCTCCATGCCCTTGCCCTCCAGGGACACGGCATGGTTGGTGTCGAAGATGTTGGAGATCTCGCCGTCAAAGGGGGCGTAGACCACGCCCTCCTCGGGGACGATGCCAACGCCGTCGCCCAGGACGCCGGTGGCGAAGGTCTCGTCGGGGATTTCCTCGCGGGGGATGACCTTGCCGGGAACGGGCTGGATGACCTCGCCGCCGGGCACGCGGATCACGGAGGCAGTGGGCAGAGGCTTGGCGGGAGCGGCGGCCTTCTTCTCCTCAGGCTTGTCTTCCTTCCAGAGGAAGAAGGTCAGGATGAAGGCCACGCCGCCGGCGATCAGCAGCTGGAGCAGGTAGAGGGGAACGTTGTTGACAGCGGGGATGGCGGGGATGCCGGTGACGCCGTAGACGGGAGCGCCGAGCTTGAAGATCGCGCCGGCCAGAGAGCCCACAGCGCCGCCGATCATACCGGCGATGAAGGGCTTCATGAAGCGGAAGTTGATACCGAAGATGGCGGGCTCGGTGATGCCCAGGGAGGCGGAGAGGGAGGCGGGCAGAGCCACGGACTTGGTCTTCTGGTTCTTCGTGATGAAGAACACGGCGAAGCAGGCGCCGAACTGCGCAAAGTTCGCGGCGGAGGCGATGGGCATCCAGGTGTTGAGTCCGGTGGAGGAGATCATGCCGGCCTCAATGACGTTGTACATGTGGTGCAGGCCCATAACCACGGTCCAGGGGTAGATGGCGCCCATGACGGTGGCGCCGGGCAGAGAGCCGGCCAGCCACTTCGCACCGGCCAGCACCCAGTTCTCCAGAATGGAGAAGATGGGCCCGATGATGGTGAAGGTGACAAAGGCGGTGACCAGAACCGTGCAGAGCGGCGTCACAAAGAGGTCGATGACCTCGGGAACCTTCTTATGCAGCCACTTCTCTATGGTGGACATGACCAGTACCGCCAGAATGATCGGTATGACGTGGCCTTGGTAGCCCACCTGGTTGACGTCAAAGAAGAAGGACAGTACGGGAATCTTGCTCAAATCTCCGAACAGATGCCATACGGGGATGGTCTCTGCGGTACCGACGCTCCAGGCGTTCAGCAGGGAGGGATGGATCATCAGGAAGCCGATGACAGCGCCCAGGAAGATGTTGCCGCCGAAGACCCGGGCGGCGGAGATGGCCACCAGCACGGGCAGGCAGACGAAGGCGGTGTTGGCAATCAGGTCCAGGAAGGCATACCAGTCGGTAGAGCCGAAGCTGGGGATGAACTTGGGGATTGCTTCCACAATACCCATCATGAGGCCGGAGGCCACGATGGCGGGGAGGATGGGGACAAAGATGTCGCCGGGGGTCTTGAGGATCTTCTTCCACCAGGGCATCTTGGAGGCGGCGGCCTCCTTGACCTCGGCCTTGGTGGCGGCGGTAAGGCCCGTGACAGCCAGGAACTCGTCATAGACCTTGTTGACGGTGCCGGTGCCGATGATCAGCTGGAGCTGACCGTTGGATTCGAACATGCCCTTGACGCCGTCCACGTCCTCGAGCGCCTTGGAGTTCACCTTGCTGTTATCGGCGATGACCAGGCGGAGGCGGGTGGCACAGTGGGCTGCGCTGATGATGTTATCCTTGCCGCCTAAGTTGGCAAAGATCTCCTCAGCACATTTACGATAGTCGAGTGCCATGAGATTACTCTCCTTTTCCTTTATTTTTTCAGCCGGGGCTGAAAATTACAGATTTGGTGCGGGGGCAGGGGAAATGGCGCAGGCTGTGCGCCCCTACGGGGTGGGCGGGCGTCGTGCGTGATCGCCTCGGGCGGGCGGCCGATGGCCGCCCCTACGGCGGAGATCGGCGGGGCGTCGAGGGTGCCGCTACCGGTTCATGCTGTCAATCAGGGCGTCCACGATGGTGGGGACGACCTTGGTGGCGCGTTTCTGCACAAGCTCCGGGGCGTAGGGGAAGGTGTAGCTGACGTCGGCGGCCTCGATCAGGGGCAGGTCGTTGATGGAGTCGCCGATGCCGAAGAGGGTGATCTCTCCGTAGTGCTCCCGCATCCAATCCCGGAGCAGCAGAACGCCCTTGCCCTTGGTGCAGCCCAGAGGCGCCACGTCCACCTCCTGGACGTTCTGGAAGGCGTTGACGTATTGGCCGAAGTTGGCGTTGACCCAGGCGCTGAGCTCCGCGGCCTCGTCGGGGCTCTCGGTGTGGATGCCCAGCTGGTGGATCAGGCCCGGAGGGGCGTTGTCCACGCAGTCGATCACATAGTAGAAGCCGGGGTAGTCCATCTTGGCGAAGACGCAGATGTCGCCCTCGATGTCCAACGTGACGCGATAGTTTCTGGGCTTCACGGCCTTGACGATGGCGTCCGCCGCGGCCCGGTCCACGCCCCGCTTGTAGATGGGCTTCAGATCCCCGTCCACAATGTTGGCGCCGGTGGAGGTGATGTAGAAGTCCGGCTCCACCAGGCCGTTGATGAAGGGGGTCAGACCGCCCACCTGGCGTCCGGTGCAGAGGCCGAAGAGGTTGCCCGCGGCCTGGTAGCGGCGGATCCACTCCACGTTCTCCGGGGGGAGCTTGACCTCGGCCTTGTAGAAATACATGGTGCCGTCGAAGTCGGATGCGAAAACCTTTTTCATGCAGTTCCTCCTTGTAGGGGCGGCCATTGGCCGCCCGCAATACGCGGTTGCCTCGGGCGGGCGGCCAATGGCCGCCCCTACGGCGTTATACGACAAACTCATCGGTGACGGAGGCGGACAGCTCCCACAGCTTCACCTTGGCGGGGGAGTGGGTGAACCAGTGCTCGTTCTCCTCGGGGTAGGAATGGGTGGTAAAGGTGGCCTCGCCGTCGTTGACGAAGATCTCCGTGGAGCTGCGGTCAATGAAAATGCGGAGCTTCCGGAGCGCGTTCTCCAGGGGCATGTCCAGGACCTCGAAGACGTTTTGGTTGAAGCGCTTGTTGAGGCCCCGGCGGTCCACGGTGCAGGTCCTGGCGGCGGCGTCGTAATGCAGGCTCAGGCCGCCGCTTCCGTCGGCCTTGGTGAAGAGGGCCAGGTCGAAGTCGCCCGCGGGGACTTCGATCTCCAGCTCGCAGGCGTCGGGCAGGACGCCGTCGTCGGGCTTCTCCGCCCAGCGCAGGCTTTCGATGCCGGAGATGGGGGTCTGGAGCAGCTTTCCGTCCAGGATCCGCAGCTCCCGGGGCAGGGTCATGCTGCCCTCCCAGTCCTCCTCCTCGGTGGGATAGTGGTTGTCCGGCAGGCCGATCCAGGAGATCAGGATGGCCTTCTCCGGGTCCCCCACGTTGGCCGCGCCCTGGGCGGCGTAGAAGTCGAAGCCGTAGTCCAGGAAGCGATAGGGGCCGTCGGGGGTGAAGGTCAGGCTGTCGTAGTCCATCTTGCCGATGAAATAGACGTTGTGGTTGGTGCTGTTGCCGCGGCCCGGCAGGGTGGTGTACTGGGGAGAGAAGATCAGCAGGTCCTTCCCGCCGATGTGGACGATATAGGGGCACTCCCACATGCCGCCGAAGGACTCGTAGCCGGGGACCTTCAGCTCACCGGCGAAGCGCCAGCCCTCCAGGGGCTTTTCGGACTCGTAGATCAGCACGCAGCCCCGCTTGTCCAGGGTCTGGGCGCCGATGAAGATGTAATACTTTCCCTTCTCCGCGTTCCAGACCACCTTGGGGTCCCGCTGGTGCTCGGAGTGGTCGTCCCGGGGCCCGAAGAGGGGCTCGGGCAGCTTTTGGAGCTTGCCCTCCGCGTCCAGGAAGGCCGCGCAGGTCCAGGGGGTGCGGACCCAGTTTTCGTCCCGATGGTTGCCGGTGTAGAAGAAGTAGAGCTGGTCGCCCACGGAAATGGCGGAGCCGGAGTGGGCGCCCTTGTTGTCGTAGTCCCGGTCCGGGGCCAGGCCGATGCCCTCGTTGCTCCAGTGGAGCAGGTCCGGGCTGGTCACATGATACCAGTACTTGAGGCCGTGGACAGCCCCCCAGGGGCACCACTGGTAGCACAGGTGCCAAAGGCCCTTGTGCAGGGCAAAGCCGTTCGGGTCGCTGGACAGGCCGGTGATGGGCTGGACGTGGTAGGCCTGGCGGTAGGGGGACAGCTTCACACGCTCATACAGATCCTTGATCTCGTCGGGGCTTTGCAGAACGCGATAGCGTTCGTCGCGGGTCCATTCCTTCATAGGGATACTCCTTTCATGCGATCATGGGGCGGCGCGCAGCAGGCGCCATTACACGGAGGCGGGAATTTCACTGAGGCCCCAGAGGAAGCCGTAGCCGGGGAGCTCCAGGCTGGACAGATCGACCGTCCTTCCGGTGATCAGATCCGTGGCGCGGCCCCGCAAATGCAGGGTCTGGGGCTCCTCGGAGAAGTTGAACAGGGCCGTCAGCCGCTGGTCCTTCCGCTCCCGGACCACGCCCAGAACGGCGTTGGAGCCGGTGTCGAAGCCGTAGAAGTCGGCGTCGGCGGAGAAGATCGGCTGCTCCCCGCGGATGGTCTCCAGCTGCCGGAGCATGGCAAAGACCCGGCCCTGGATGGTCTCGGGATCCCGGCGCAGCTCCGCCAGCTTCCAGTCGAAGCGGCCCCGGTGGAGATAGCGGCTGTCTTCTCGCTTGTCCGGGTCCTTATGGTAGCTGTAATCGTTCTCCTGGGCGATCTCGTCGCCGCTGTAAAGCACGGGGATGCCGCTCTGGGTCAGCATCCAGGCGTGGAGCATCCGGTCGGCCCGGAAGGCCAGCGCCTGGTCCACCTCCATGCCGCAGAGGGAGGCGGTGGTGCCGCAGAGCCGGGCGTCCCCCAGCCGGGGATCGTCGTTGTAGAGCTCGCCCCGGGACCGGCTGCCGGGCCACTTGCCGGTAAACCAGTCGTTGAGGAACTTCTTGTGGGCCACCTCCTCCACGCCGAACTGCTTCAGCCAGGGATAATCCAGGCCCCAGCCGATGTCGTCGTGGCAGCGGAGATAGTTCTGGAAGGAACAGCTCCGGGGCAGGGCGCTGAGCTGATCCATCTGCCGCCGCAGCAGGCGCACGTCCCGGGTGGCAAAGCAGTTCCAGGTGGTGCACATGGTGGTAACGTTGTAGAGCAGATGGCACTCCGGCTTCTCCTTGGTGCCGAAGTAGGGGGCCACCTTGGCAGGCTCCATGACCACCTCGCCCAGCAGCAGCACGCCGGGGCACACGATCTCGCAGGCCAGACGGAGCATCCGGGAAAGGGTGTGGACCTTCGGCAGATTCCGACAGTCGGTGCCCAGCTCCTTCCAGATATAGGGAATGGCGTCCAGACGGATCACGTCCATGCCCCGATTGGCCAGGAAGAGCAGATTGTCCGTCATGTCGTTGAAGACCATGGGGTTTGCGTAGTTCAGGTCCCACTGGTAGGGATAGAAGGAGGTCATAACGATCTGGTCGCAGTCGGCCAGATAGGTGAAGTTGCCGGGAGCGGTGGTGGGGAAAACCTGGGGAACGGTCTTTTCGAACTCGTTGGGCACATCCCAGTTTTTGTAGAAGAAATAGCGCGCCTTCGCCACCGGGTCTCCCGCCCGGGCGGCCTTGGCCCATTCGTGGTCCTCGCTGGTGTGATTCATGACGAAGTCCAGGGCCAGGGAAATCCCGGCATGGCGGCAGTCGTCCGCCAGAGTCTCCAGATCCGCCATGGTGCCCAGCTCCGGCTGGACCTGGCGGAAGTCCGCCACGGCGTAGCCGCCGTCGGAGCGGCCCTTGACGGTCTTCAGAAGGGGCATCAGGTGGAGGTAGTTGACCCCGCACTCCCGCAGATAGGGCAGCTTCTCCCGGACGCCCTGCAAATTGCCGGCAAAGTTGTCCACGTAGAGCATCATGCCCAGCATCCTGTTGGAGCGGAACCAGGCCGGGTCCCGCAGACGGGCGGCGTCCAGCTCCCGGAGGGCCTGCTTGCGGTCGGCATAGGCCCGGCGGAGCATGTCCACGAAGTAGTGGAAGGCCATCATATCGTTGTGATACAGCTCGCAGTAGAGCCATTTCAGTTCGTCGTAATTGGCGTTGAGCCGTGACACAAATTCGGTGTATTCCATAGGCGCCTCCTCTGTTTCTCGCACAGATATCTGTTCTATCATGATACCATACCTGCCAACGGATTGCAAGAACAATTCCGGTTTTGTCGTGCAAAATCACGAACATTCATTTATGCAACGCCAAATATCACAGCAATCTGCACAAACAAGATGCCAGTTTCTTGTTCACATTCCCATATAGACACCGCTCCGAAAAGCGGTTACAATAAATTGAAGATGAATACGGACGCAACCCGATTTCATTTATCTCTATCAAAGAAAAGGAGCCAAAGGAACATGAAGCAGTTTGAGTATACGATTAAGGATCCTCTGGGCATCCACGCCCGTCCCGCCGGCATGTTTGCCAAGCTCTGCAAGGGCTTCGGCGACACCGTCGTGACCATCTCCAAGGACGGCAACACTGTCAAGGCCTCCCAGCTCATGAAGGTTATGGCCATGGGCATCAAGAACGGCCACACCATCACCATCGGCGCCGAAGGCCCGGATGAGGACAAGGCCATCGAGGAAGTCAAGAAATTCCTGGAAGAGAATCTGTAATTCAGGTTCGCCACAATCGGGCGGGGCGTTGAACCCCGCCCCGTCATTTCTATCGACTGGAGGAAAAACTATGATTCTCTTACAAGGCAAAGGCGTCTCCAAGGGCGTGACCAGCGGCCCTATCTACTTCTTCCGCCGCTCCGACGCCACCGTTATCAAGCGCGAGGTCTCCGATCTGGAGGCCGAGAAGGCCCGGCTGGCCGAGGCCCAGGAGAAATCCGTCGAGCAGCTTGGCCGCCTGGCCGAGAAGTGCCGCGAGGAGGCCGGCGACGAGGCTGCCGTGCTCTTTGAGACCCACGCCATGTTCGTGGAGGACGAGGACTTTGTGGACTGCATGATGGAAGTGCTGGAGGACGAGAGCTGCAACATCGAGTACGCTGTGCAGCAGGCCGGCGAGCAGTTCGCCGCCATGTTTGCCGCCATGGACGACGCCTATATGCGCGCCCGTGCCGCCGACATCAAGGACGTCACCGCCCGCATCCTCAACAATCTGATGGGCGTGGTCGAGGGCGGCATCGACTCCGACGTGCCCGTGGTCCTGGCCGCCGACGATCTGGCCCCCTCCGAGACCCTGCAGCTGGACAAGTCCAAGATCCTGGGCTTCATGACCCAGGGCGGCTCCGGCAACTCTCACACCGCCATCCTGGCCCGCACCATGGGCATCCCCGCCATCTGCGGCCTGGGCGACAGCCTGAAGCCCGAGATGGAGGGCCGGATCGCCTACATCGACGGCGAGATCGGCAAGGTGGCCCTGGAGCCCGACGACATCACCCTCGCCGCCTACAACGCCAAGCTGAAGAAGCAGCAGGAGATGAAGATCCTCATGGACACCATGAAGGGCCAGAAGGACGTCACCCTGGACGGACGGGAGCTCATGGTCTACTGCAACATCGGTTCCCCCGAGGATCTGCCCGCCGTGCTCAACAACGACGGCCAGGGCATCGGCCTCTTCCGCTCCGAGTTCCTCTACCTCAAGGCCTCCGACTTCCCCGACGAGGATACCCAGTTCAAGGCCTACAAGGCCGTGGCCGAGGGCTTGAACGGCAAGCGCGTGGTCATCCGCACCCTGGACATCGGCGCCGACAAGCAGGTTGACTACTTCGACATGAAGAAGGAGGAAAACCCCGCTCTGGGCGTCCGTGCCATCCGGATCTGTCTGAACCGGCCCGAAATCTTCCGCACCCAGCTCCGCGCTCTGTATCGCGCCTCCGCCTACGGCAAGGTGGCCATCATGTTCCCGATGATCACCTCCGTCTGGGAGGTCAAGGAGTGCAAGCGGGCCTGTGCCAAGGTCATGAAGGAACTGGACCGCGAGGGCATCCCCTACAATCCCGACACCGAGATCGGCATCATGATCGAGACCCCCGCCTCCGTCTTCGTGGCGGACGCCCTAGCCAAGGAGGTCGACTTCTTCTCTGTGGGCACCAACGACCTGACCCAGTACACCCTGGCCTGCGACCGCCAGGCCAACGACCTGGGCAAGTTCTTTGATCCTCACCATCCCGCCGTGCTGCGGGCCCTGAAGATCGCCGCCGACGCAGCCCACGCCGCGGGCATCTGGATCGGCATCTGCGGCGAGCTGGGCGCGGACCTGAGCCTGCTGGAGACCTTCCTGGCCATCGGCATCGACGAGCTCTCCGTCTCCCCCTCCTCGGTCCTGCCTCTGCGGGCCGCCATCCGCAAGTCCATCGCCAAGACCTGCACTTTGGAAAAGCTGGAGTGCTGATCCGTCAAAATCAGGACTGCCGCCTGCGCGGCAGTCCTTTTTCTTTGTTTTGCGGAAAAAAGCTTGCATTTTGCGGTGCTTTGCTATATGATGGAGGCGGTCCCTCGGAGAGTAGGGCGTGCGCGTCGGGTTTCCCCGGTAGTGCCATTGGATGGGAGGTTGCCAATGGACGAAAAGCCGTTTTCGGCTTGCGATGCGCGCCTGCAGCCGCTCCGAAAATACCAGGACCCCAACCTCCTCCTGAACGGAGGATTTTTTATGCCTGAATCCAATACCGCCTCGCGCCGGAGCCCCGCCGCCGGCAGCACGCGCCTGCGGGTCATCGTCCTGCTGGCCATGCTGACCGCCATGGAGGTGGTGCTGAACCGCTTTCTGTCCATCAACACGCCCTATCTGAAGATCGGCTTCAGCTTTGTCCCGGTGGTCGCCGCGGCCATCCTCTGCGGTCCCCTGGGGGGAGCCTGCGTGGGGGCGCTGGGGGATCTCATCGGCGCGATTCTCTTTCCGAACGGCCCCTTCTTCCCCGGCTTCACCGCCACCGCCCTGCTGACCGGCCTGGTATACGGCCTGTTTCTGTACAAAAAGCAGACGCCGCTGCGCATCGTCCTGGCGGTCGCCGTCAATCAGCTCCTTCTGAGCCTGCTTCTGAACACCCTCTGGCTCACGATCCTCTGGTCGGGCACCGAGAAGGCCGCGCCGTATTTCACCATCCTCGCCACCCGCATCGGCCAGTGCGCCCTGCTGATCCCCATCCAATACATCCTGATCCAGATCCTCGCGCCCGCCCTGAAACGGCTGAAGCAGCTGTAACGGGAGCGCCTGCGGCGCGCGCTGTGCGCCGCTGCGGAGGATGCGCCGCTGCGGAGGACAATTCTATGACCTACGAAGAAGCCTTACAATACATCCACGCCGTGAGCTGGAAGGGCTCTGTGCCGGGGCTGTCCCGGATCTCGGAGCTGATGGCCCGGCTGGGAAACCCCGAGCAGGGGCTGAAATACATCCACATCGTGGGCACCAACGGCAAGGGCAGCACCGCCGCCATGCTGTCCTCGGTGCTCACGGAAGCCGGCTACCGGACCGGGCTCTTCATTTCGCCCTGGGTGGTGGACTTCCGGGAGCGGATGCAGCTGAACGGGGAGATGATCTCCCCCGAAGCCCTGGCCGCCGAGACGGAAGCCGTGCGGCCCCAGGCCGAGGCTATGGCCGATCCCCCCACGGAATTCGAGCTGATTGCCGCCATCGCCCTGAAATGGTTCGCGGACGAGGGCGCCGACATCGTGGTGCTGGAGGCGGGCATGGGCGGGGCGCTGGACGCCACCAACGTGATCCCCGCCCCGGAGGCCGCGGTCTTCACCAACATCGGCCTGGACCACACCGAGTACCTGGGCAGCACGGTGGAGGCCATCGCCCGCACCAAGGCGGGCATCCTCAAGCCCGGCTGCGCCGCGGCCCTCTACCCCAACCCGCCCTCGGTCCGCGCCGTCATCGAGGCGCTCTGCCGGGAGAAGGACATTCCCCTTTATCATGCCGATCCCCTGGTCCTGGCGCCCCTTGGACGGGATCTGACGGGTCAGCGCTTCCGCTGGGGAGATCTGACCCTGGATCTGCCCCTGCTGGGGGAGCACCAGCGAAAGAACCTCTCTCTGGTGCTGACCGTGCTGGAGCTGCTGCGGGACCGGAACTGGAGCATCCCCGACGCCGCCATCCAGGCGGGCATACACGCCGTCCGCTGGCCGGGCCGCTTTGAGCTGCTGGGCCGGGAGCCCCTCTTCATCCTGGACGGGGGCCACAACCCCCAGTGCATGGACGCCCTCTGGGAGGCCGCCAATACCTACCTGGCCGGGAAGGAGCTGACGGTCATCACCGGCGTGCTGGCGGACAAAGACTACGCCGCCATGTATGAGCGCACAGCCCGGCTGGCCGGCCGCTTCTTCACCCTGACGCCCTCGAACCCACGGGCTCTGGACGGCCGGGATCTGGCCCGGCTGCTGGAGCAGTACGGCAAGCCCGTCACCGCCTGCGAAGGCCCGGAGGAGGCGGTCCGTCTGGCCCTGGCCGCCACCCCGCCCGAGGGCGCGGTGCTGGCCTACGGCTCCCTCTACCTGGCCTCGGAGCTCCGCCAGGCCTATCTGCACGTCAGCGGATCACAGCTCCCCACCGCCGAATCATGACAAACGCAGCGCCCGGAAACGAAGCCGTTTCCGGGCGCTGTTTGTCTGTTTTCAGTCCTCCGCGTTCAGAGGATAATAGAATACCAGCTTGCCCTGGAGGTCGTAATAGGCGCAGGCCCAGTCCGTCATGACAAAGATCCGCTCGCCCCGCACCCTCATCCAGGAGGCCCGCAGGGGGATCTGGATCTCCGGCGCGTCTCCCCGGCGCAGATCCCAGATCCTGCCGTCCCAGGTGATGTGCCAGAGCTCATTGGTGAATTCATCCTGGCTGTCATAGCTGGCGCTGTAGAAGGAGTCCGTGGGCGCATCCGGCTGATCCCGCAGCACTGCGGACAGATCCGCCGGGATGAAGCATTCCTCGTCGGTGCTGTAATTGTGGCCTCGATATCCCAGGGCGGGCTCTCCGTTCAGCAGGCCGCTGCCCCGATAGACGTAGTCCATTCCCTCCGCCAGGATCTCACTTCCGTCGATCCGGAAGAGCCGGACCCCGTTCTCCTGCTGCTCCACGAAGGTCCGCTCGTCCAGGCATTCCAGGTTCTCCCCGCCGCGGCAGAGGAGCCGACCCTCCCGGTCGTAATAGCTCACCAGATTGCTGTCCATATCCTCCGCCCGGAAGCCGCATTCCGCCCAATTGAGCCAGGCGCTTCCCAGGGTCACGATCTGCTTTCCCGTGGGATCCAGCACCGTTTGGCTGCCGACCTCCAGCTCCTGGATGGCCAGGCCGTCGTGGAAGTCCGCCAGGTTCCGATAGAGATCCGGAATGACCCAGTTCCCCTCCCGGTCGATGTAACCGTAGTGCTCGTTGTCGAGGCTGACGCAGGCCAGGCCATCGTGGAAGGGCTGCGCGGCCTGATAGGGCCCCAGCAGATGATTGCCCTCGGCGTCGCAGAACCAGCAGACGTCCGGCGCGTCATTGTAGTTCCATTCCACCAGATACAATCCCTCACTGCAGCGGACGTTCCACCCGTCCGGCTCCGCGCCCTCATACAGATCCCGGCCGGTAAAGCGGAGCCTGCAATCGGGACCGTAGACCTCGAAATCCGGCTCGCTCCAGTTCCGATAGCAGATGAAGCCGTCGCCCATGGGCTGGATGCTCCGGTAGACACAGGGCAGGACAAAGCTCCCATCCATGGACACCAGACCCATCCGGGTATCGTCCTCCAGCCAGCTCAGGTCCGGATTCTCCTCCACCTCATGATAGGTCACGCCCAGGACCTGGGTGGTGATCCAGAACGGCAGATAGCGCTGCTCGTCGTGCTCCATATCCAGATCGCCCAGGGCCTTGACGGAAATATAAATGCCGTCGGTCAGAATGCGCCCGCCGCGGTCCACAAAGCCGTAGCGCGCCCCGTTCTCCCAGCCGTCGTTGTCGGCGGAGAGGAAGACCCGGGCGGCGATATAGGGATAGACGGAGCCGTAGTCGGCGGAGGGCTCGAACTCCTCCAGCGGGCCCTCCCGCAGCCGGGTGTAGAGCGGCTTCGGCGCGGTATAGGGCGTATAGCTGCTGTCGTCCGTGTGGACCCGGAAGCCCCCCGCTGTCACGGAACCGGAAAAGAGGGGCTGCTCCGGAGGCGCCGGCGCTTCCGTCGCTGCGGTCGCCGCTTCCGTGGCGGAAGTCGGATCTGTCGCCGGCGAGGAGGCCGGAGCGGTTTCCCCGGTGGAGATCGGCGCCGGCTCCCCGGTGGAAACAGGCTCGGAGGCAGCGGTGGTTTCGGCGTCCGGGGCGGCTGTGCTCTCGAGCTCGGGCGTTTTTCCGCAGGCAGAAAGCAAAAGCACGAAGCAGAGGAGTACCAAAAGCGTTTTTTTCATGGTATCGTCTCCCTCCTGGATAAATTTGGATCCTGGTTATCGGTTTCAATCAGCAAACACGCCGTAGGGGCCGATGCCCACATCGGCCCTCCCTGCTGACCGAGGCAAGGGCCGATGTGGGCATCGGCCCCTACGAATGATCCCGGCAAATCCGGTTTACTGATTCGTCACATAGCCCTCAGCATCCAGCAGGGCCTGACCGTCTTCGGTGACCAGCCAGTCATAGAGGATCCGGGTGGGGCTGTCCGCCGGGGCGGAATGCGCGATGACGCAGTAGTAGGCGTTCAGATGGGGGTATTCGCCGCTGCGGATGGTATCCTTGCAGGGCTCCACGCCGTCCACCTTCAGCAGCTTCAGGCCCTGGGCCATTTCCATGTCGTGGGCGTAGTAGTAGACGGAGTAGCCAATGGCGTTGGCGCTGGCGTCATAGCTCTTCACCGCGGTCATCAGATCACCCATGGAGCTGGGAATATACTCCGGCGGGGCCTCCATCAGGGGGGTGTCCCCCATGACCAGCTTCTTCATCAGGGCCTGGGAGCCCGCGCCCTCGTTGCGCTGCAGGGGGATGATGGGGGCGTCCTCGCCGCCCAGCTCCTTCCAGTTGGTGATCTCGCCGGTGTAGACCCCCCGGAGCTGCTCGGTGGTGATGTTCTCCACCGGGTTGTTCTCATTGACCAGGAAGACCAGGGCGTCGGTGCCCAGCTGCTCCATGTCGTATGCAAAGCCCCGGCTCTCCATCTCGTCGAAAACCGCGGCGTTGGGCTGGCCCGCCAGCAGCAGCTCGCATTCCCCGTCCATCAGATTGCGGAAGCTCTGGGTGGTGCGGTTGAAGTGGATCAGATCCTGAACCTGGTCCCGGCTCTCGCCCAGCAGCACGGAGCAGACCGCCTCCGCCATGGGCAGGCAGGCGGTGGAGCCGTCCAGCCGGGGGAAGTTCTCCCGGGTGAAGCGGAACTCCGGAGCCGGAGTCTCAGTCTCCGGGGCTGCGGCGGTATCGACGGGAGCGGCGCTCTCGCCGGGCGTCGTCGGGGCAGTCGTCTCGACGGACGCCGTCGTATCCGGCTGGGCGCTCCCGGTGGGAGCGGCGGTCTCCGACGGGGCGGGCTGGGTCGTGCAGCCCGCCAGGGCGGCCAGCAGCGCCAGGACCGTCAAAAAGGCCAACAGATGCTGTTTCATTGCGTTTTTCCTTCTTTCTGTGATTGCTGTCCGTATTATACAACGGCTTCGGGCAGGTTTCAAGCCCACCCTTTTGTTATTTTGACTCCGAAAACCGAAATATGTTCCCGGTTTTCGTAAAAATCCCGTTGCCAACGGCAAAAGAATTTGGTATACTGGGAGCAGGAGGTGATCACAGTGCAGTTATTTGAAAAATATCTCCCCTACTGGCCCGTTATCGCGGCCTCTGTTCTGTTTTTGATCCTGGGCCTCTGGTGGCGTCTGAGCGCAGCCAGAGCCATGGAGCTGACCCCCAAATCCCCGGACTGGGTCAAGCGCTACCGGGACGGCGGCTTCCCCTTCCGGCGGGAGCGGCTGGGGAGTCCCAAGCTCCGGGGCTGGGCTCTGCTGCTGGTGATGATCCTGGCCGCGGTGTTTGCGGCGGGCCGTCTGGCCAACACCGGCATGCTCTTCCTCAAGCGGCCCGAGCTCTTCTTCCACTCCCGCTACGGGATCCTTCTGCTGCTGCTCTGCGCCGTCGGCGGAGGCTCCGTCTACTGTCTGCTCAACACCCTCTTTGACAGCGCCTGGGTGGCGCTGCCCGGCGCCCTGCTCTTTTCCGCCTCGGCGGCCCGGGGCCACGGGGAGGGCTGCTTCCTGGCCCTGAGCCTGCTGCTTCTGCTGCTGTATCTGCGGGCGGAACGGCCGGGCTTCCCGGCGGAGCTGCTGTATCTGGCGGCGGTTTTGGCGCTGTCCCCCATGATCGCCCTGCGCTCCGCCCTGGTCTGGATCCTGCTCTGCTATCCTCTCGTCCACTGGTACAAGCTGGCCTCCCAGCGCCGGGGGAACCGTCTCTCCGGCGGGGCTCTGTTCTGGAGCCTGCTGACCGCCCTGATCGTCTGGCTCCTGCTCGTCCTGCTGGCGGCCCTGCTGCGGCGCTTCCTGATGTTCAGCTTCCGCGCCAGCGCCGTGCTGGTCCTGCTGAAAAAGCCGGAGCGGCTCGTCCAGGTGCTGAACGAGCTGTGGCGGGAGATCCGCGCCAATCTCTTCCTCCGGCCGACTCCGGGTATGACCATCGACCTGATGGTGGACGCCCCCCTCTTCGGCTTTGGCCTCTGGGGCTGCGTCTCCGCCTGGATCCTGGCCCGGAAGCGCCGGGACGCCCGGGGCGTCTTCGCCCTGGTGACCCTGGCGGTGCTCTTCCTGGTCTGGCTGCTGACCGGCCGCTATGTCATGACCCTGGGCCTGACCCTGACCGCCGCCTGCATCCTGCGGGACGCCGACATCGCCGAAAAGCGCAGCGGCGCGGTGCTGCTGACCCTGGCCGGGATCTGCTGGTACGTCCTCATTCAAATCGCCGCCTGGTACATTCCCCTGACGGCCGGTTTGGTGGAACGTCTCATATAACCCATTCTGGAAGGAGGAACACAAGATGATCGCATTGGCCTGTGACCACGGCGCTCTGGAGCTCAAGGAGGCCGTCAAGGCCCATCTGGAGCAGAAGGGTCTGGTCTGCAAGGATTTTGGCACCTATACGAAGGACAGCTGCGACTACGCGGACTTTGCGGCTCCCGCCGCCCGGGCGGTGGCCAGCGGCGAGTGTGAACGGGGCATCGTCTGCTGCACCACGGGCATCGGCATCTCCATCGCCGCCAACAAGATCAAGGGGATCCGCTGCGCCCTGCTCCACGAGCACATGAGCGCCCGCCTCACCCGGCAGCACAACGACGCCAACATGATGGCCCTCGGCGCCGCCGTTACCACCATTCCCACCGCCCTGGAGCTGGTGGACATCTTCCTGAGCACCGAGTTCGAGGGCGGCCGTCACCAGCGCCGCATCGATAAGATCGCCGCCCTGGAGGAATAAGCCTGCGCGCAGAAAAGCCCGCCGCGGAAGCCTTCCGCGGCGGGCTTTGAGCGTGTCGAAAAACTTATTTTCGACACGCTGGCAGACTGCCAAAAAGGCCGGAAGACAAGCAGCGCGTGGCCGTCGGCGTACAGAGGTACGGTAGGCCGCGCGCTGCGCAGTAAGTCAAAATCCTTGCGAAGCAAG
>JAFWPP010000057.1:0-42785 GCA_017509485.1 Oscillospiraceae bacterium
CCCGCCACGGGGTGCTGGAAGCGGGTGGGGTTGGTGGAGTTGCCGGTGATGGACACGTCGGCGTTCTCATGCCACATGATGGCCACGCCCTCGCGGACGTCGTCGGCGCCGTAGCAGTTGACCGCGGCACGGGGACCGTTGGAGTAGGGGGTCTTGCTGACGATGGTCAGGGCGTGGTCTTCCTTCACGTCGGCGGAGAGGTAGTCGTACTTGGTCTGCACGTAGGTGAAGCCGTTGATGCGGCTGATGATCATGGCGGCGTCCTTGCCCAGGCCGTTCAGGATGACGCGCAGGGGCTTGGTGCGGACCTTGTTGGCGTTGAGGGCAATCTTGATGGCGCCCTCGGCGGCGGCGAAGGACTCGTGGCCCGCCAGGAAGGCGAAGCACTCGGTCTCCTCGTCGAGCAGCATGGCGCCCAGGTTGCCGTGGCCGATGCCGACCTGGCGCTGGTCCGCCACGGAGCCGGGGATGCAGAAGGCCTGCAGGCCCACGCCGATCCACTTGGCGGCCTCGGCGGCGCTCTTGGCGCCCTCCTTCATGGCGATGGCGGCGCCCAGCTCGTAGGCCCACTTGACGTTCTCGAAGCAGATGGGCTGGGTGCTCTCCACGATGGAGTAGGCGTCCACGCCCTTGCCGTTGGTATAGGCCTTGACTTCCTCAAAATCCTTGAAGCCGTACTTGTCCAGAACGGGCTGCAGCTGCGGCATCCGTCCCTCGAAATTCTCAAACAAAGCCATTTGCTGCACCTCCTCTTATTCTTTGCGCGGGTCGATCCACTTGACCGCGCCGTCTTCGGCCTTGAAGCGGCCATAGGTACCCAGATTCTTCTCGTAGGCCTCGTTGGGGCTCACGCCCTTCTTGATGGCGTCCATCATCTTGCCCAGGCTCAGGAACTGGTAGCCGCAGATCTGGTCGTCCTTATCCAGGGCCAGCTTGACGATGTAGCCCTCGGTGAGCTCCAGATAGCGGGCGCCCTTCTTGAGGGTGCCGTAGGTGGTGCCGGTCATGGAGCGCAGGCCCTTGCCCAGATCCTCGAGGCCGGCGCCAACGCGCAGACCGTCGTCGGAGAAGGCGGACTGGGTGCGGCCGTAGACGATCTGGAGGAAGAGCTCGCGCATGGCGGTGTTGATGGCGTCGCAGACCAGGTCGGTGTTCAGGGCTTCGAGCAGGGTCTTGCCGGGCAGGATCTCGCTGGCCATGGCGGCGGAGTGGGTCATGCCGGAGCAGCCGATGGTCTCCACCAGGGCCTCCTGGATGATGCCGTCCTTAACGTTGAGACTCAGCTTGCAGGCGCCCTGCTGGGGCGCGCACCAGCCGATGCCGTGGGTGTAGCCGGAAATGTCCTTGATCTCCTTGGCCTGGATCCATTTGCCCTCCTCGGGAATGGGAGCGGGACCGTGATTCGGGCCCTTGGCGACACAGACCATTTCTTCGACTTCCTTGGTGTATTGCATATGGCGTCAATCCTCGCTTTCATATAAAATGGATATAATTTATTTTAGCACAGCTTTTTCTTTTTTGCAAGAGTGAATCCCGCTTTTTCCTGCATACTTACTCGCAATCAAAAATGGCTTTCCTGGCTGTGATGAGTCCGTATTCGTTTTTCCACTGATGATGGGGCTCGGAGACGTCGTAGGCGGGCAGCGCCTCGGGGTCCATGTCCAGGACGATCATCAGATCGTAGCGGTTGGGCCGGTCCACGCAGTTGCGCTTGAGCTCCAGACCGTGGACGCCGGGGATGCACAGGGTCTGCTCGAAGATCCGGCGCACCGGCTCCAGCAGGGCGTCCACGTCGGTTCCCTCGTTGAATTTGACGATGATATGATGCTTCATTTTTTCTCTCCTTTCGGAATCGGGTTTTTATTCGGATTTGTTTTCCTTCCGGTGGTGATTCAGGAAGTGCTTGAGATCGTTCATGGCCTTGCTCAGCACGTCCGGCTCTGGCAGCATGACGATGCGGAAGCGGAGATCCTCGTGCCAATCAAAGCCGTTGCCGGGTATCACCAGCACATGGTATTCGTGCAGGAACTTCATGGCAAAATCCTGGGCGTCTTCAAAATCAAAGCGCTCTTTTTCCAGCTTGGGGAAGAGATAGAACGCCGCCTTGTTCTCGATATAGCTGAGTCCTTCGATCTTGTCCAGCCCCGCGCAGGTGGCCTTTCGCTGCTCGAAAAGACGGCCGCCGGGGATCAGCATCTCCCGGGTGCTCTCGCTGTCCACCAGGGCGGCGGGAATCACCAGCTGGGTCAGCGCGTTGCCGCAAAGCCGCATGGAGGCCAGCTTCATTACGGCGTTCTTGACCTCGTCCAGCTCTCCCTTGGGACCGCTGAACACCATCCAGCCGCAGCGGAAGCCGCAGATGATATGGGATTTACTGAGTCCGTTGAAGGTGACGCAAGGCAGATCCGGAGCGATGGCCGCCATGGACTCGTGCCGCAGCCCGTCCAGGACCAGACGGTCATAGATCTCGTCCGCCAGGACCACCAGACGGTTTTCCCGGGCGATTTCGGCAATGGCGGCGAGGACCTCGTGAGAATAGACGGCGCCGGTGGGATTGTTGGGGTTGATGACCAGGATGGCCTTGGTGCTCGGGTTGACCTTCCGCCGGATATCCTCGATGTCAGGGTTCCAGTTGTTTTCCGGATCGCAGCGGTAAAAAACCGCCCTTCCGCCGGACAAATAAGTATTGTTGCTCCAAAGGCTGTAACAGGGAGAAGGCAGCAGCACTTCGTCCCCCGTGCCCACCAGCGCGTCCATGATCATGGACGCCGCCTCGGAGACGCCGTTGCAGATGAACACGTCGTTGGGGAGGATGCCCTGGAGCCCCCGTCCGATGTGGTAGGTGCAGATCACGTTGCGGGCGTCCTTCATGCCCCGCACGTCGCAGTAGGGCACCGCTTCGTCAATATGCAGGGCCAGGGCCTGCCGCACGGAGTTCGGAAGTTTGAAGCCAAAGCGTCCGGGGTTGCCCGTGTTCAGCTTGAGCACGCTGGTTCCCTCCGACTCCATCCGCAGGGCCTCCTGATAGAGCGGTCCTTGGATATCGGAATGTACATGCTCCAATCTGTCAGATGCATGGATCATATCGTCAGTTCCTTCCATACGAAAGCGGGAACGGCCCGGCGGCTCGGGCGGCGGCGTTCAGGCCATTCCCGCCGTTTTCTGTCATTATATCCGAAGGCGGCGCATATTGCAACGCTGATTTCTGTATATTTCCGTATAGAGCTTTTTCTCAGGACACGATCTCCTTTTTCAGTCGGTTGAGCGCGCCCTTTTCCAGCCTGGACACCTGGGCCTGGGAGATCCCGAGGGTCCTCGCCACCTCCACCTGGGTCCGGCCGTCGTAATAGCGCAGAGAGAGGATCCGTTTTTCCCGCTCGCTGAGGGTTGCCAGAGCGTCCTTCAGGGCCAACTCCTCCAGCCAGCGCTCGTCCGTGCTCCGGGGATCGCTGATCTGATCCATCACCAGCAGCGGGTCGCCGCCGTCGCTGTGAACCGGCTCGTAGAGGGAGACGGGCGCGGAGATGGCGTCCATGGCCTCCGAGACCTCCGCCAGGGGGAGATCCATGGCTTTCGCCAGCTCCTCAAGGCTCGCCTCCCTGCCCCGCTCCGCCATCAGCCGTTCCTTATACTGCAGCACACGATAGGCGGTATCCCGGACGGAGCGGCTGACGCGGATGGGGGCGTTGTCCCGCAGATATCTTCGGAGCTCGCCGCTGATCATGGGCACCCCATAGGTTGAGAATTTCACATCCAGGTCCGGATCGAAATTCTTGATCGCCTTCAGAAGCCCCACGCAGCCCACCTGGAAGAGGTCGTCCGGGTTTTCGCCCCGGCCCGCGAAGCGTTGGACCACCGACAGGACCAGCCGCAGATTTCCCTCGATCAGCTTTTGTCGGGCTTCCCTGTCCCCTTTTCGGCTCCGCCGCAGCAGCGCCTCCGTCTCTCCCGGCTTGAGCGTCCCCAGCTTTGCCGTGTTGACTCCGCAGATCTCCACCTTCTGCATACGCGCCTCCGTGTAAAAGGATTTCAAGCGTTAGTATGCCCAGGGTCGGAAAAAACATGCGCCTGTCCCTGCGTCTGAAACGAACGGTTGCTTTTCTGAATAAAAAGTGCTACAATACAATCACAAACAACCGAAAGGAGTCTTTCCCATGCTTGAACGTGTATCCACTCCCAAGGCCCCCGCGGCCATCGGCCCCTATTCCCAGGCTGTCTGGGCGGGGGATTTCCTCTATCTCTCCGGCATGATGCCCATTGATCCGGAGACCGGCGCCCTGGAGCCCGCGGACATCACCCTCCAGGCCCAGCGGATCATGAAAAACATCGAGGCTGTGCTGGCCGAGGCTGGCCTGAGCCAGGAGAACGTGGTCAAGACCACCTGCTTCCTCTCCGATATGGCCAACTTCGGCGCCTTCAACGCCGTCTACGGCGCCTACTTCCTCTCCAAGCCCGCCCGCTCCTGCGTGGCGGTCCGGGAGCTTCCCAAGAGCGCCCTGGTCGAGGTCGAGGTCATCGCGTATAAGGGCTAAAGAAAGAACAAGGCCGTCGGTTCCGTTCGGGAACCGGCGGCTTTGTTTTTTATTTTCCTATATTAACGTTCCACGGAGGAAGCGGCCGCCTCGGACAGAGCCTCCGCCGTCGCCTGGGTCAGGACCGCGGCGGCCATTAGCGGATCCTGCAGCATGGCAGCGTGCTGGGCGGACTGGATCAGCTCCCCGTCCTCTGCGTTGAAGCTGTCCAGGGCGATGCTGACCAGCTCCAGGCCGTGCTCCCCGCACCAGCGCTCCTGCATCAGCTCCCGCAGGATCTCGCAGAGCGTCGGGACCTGGGATGGAAGCTGGTTCGGACGCAGCCCCTGCTCCGCCATCCGGCCCAGCGCGGGCTGCAGGCAGGCGCAAAGCTCCGCCCGGATATGGGTGTTGATCTCCTTCCGGCCGAACCTGCCGGAAGTGTTTCCGATGACGGTCTTGTACAGTTTCACCGGATCGGAGACCCGATAGGAGAAGCAGCCGCTCAGGCTCACGGAGCTATCCAGGTCCAGAGACGTCGCCCCGTCCCGCACCCGGAACGGGATCGGACCGGCGCTGCGGAAGGGCACGCCCGTGATCTCCTTGGTATTCAGATAGTACACCCGGTACACCACCGGCTGGATATCTCCGCCGCCGAAGGCCACCCGCCGGCCGACCTCCTTGAAAAAGCCCCTCAGTCCGCGCTGCTCCGGGTCCTCGAAGATGTGCTCCCCGGGCTCCCGGCAGACATCGATGACCTTTCCCTGCTTGACCACCAGCACGCATTGACCGTCCGCCACGGAGATCACGGATCCGTTGGTCAGCACGTCGTCGTCCTTCCGGGTATTGACGCTGTATTTCCCCACCTGCTTATGGGCCCGGACCAGAAGCGTTTCGTCGCTCAGAGCGGCACAGCAGAAGAACTCCTTCCACTGTTCCTCCAGCACTCTGCCGATGGCGCTGTGGGTCGCTTTCAGTAATCCCATCCTATTCCACCGTTCCTTTCTTTGCGTTGAGGGCGCTGATCGCGGCCTCCAGGCCTTGGGCGGTCCGGTCCGGGGACAGAGTCTCCGCGGAGGGGACGTGGACGAAGGCCGCGGGAATTCCTGTGCCGCGCAGCTGGTGTAAAACCTGATAATACAAATCGTTGCACACATAGAGACCCGCCGAGGCGGAAAGCGACCCAGGCACTCCGGCGGCTTTGATCGCTTCCGTCATGTCCTCCACGGGCAGGGTGGCGAAGAGGGCGTCCTCCCCGCCCGGGATCACAGGCTCCCCCTTGGGGCTCCGGCCCGCGTTGTCCGGGATCCTGCCCCAGCGAAGGTTTCGGGCCGCCAGCTCCGGGGTAACGGCTCTCCGTCCGGCGGCCTGGCCCAGCATCAGCACTGCGTCGGGCCGCAGAACGTCGATCAGCGAGCAGCACCGCTCCCCTGCCTGGCCGAAGACCACGGGAAGCTCCTGCTTGACGATGCTCCAATCCCCGATCCGCTCCGGCAGCAGGCCCAGCGCCCGGGCGGAGGCGTTGGTCTCCTCCCCGCCGAAGGGCTCAAAGCAGGTGGCCAGCAGAAGCCTGCCGAACGTCCGATCCTGGCGTTCCATGGAATAATACCGGAAATCGCCCTCGGTCCGCAGCGGGCGAAAGCCCGCCTTCTCCAGCACGTGCTGGCTGCGCAGGTTGGGGAGAATGGAATCCGCGTAAAGCACTGGAATATCCAGGGTGTGGAACACGTAGTCAGCGATCAGGCGCTCCGCCCGGGTCCCGTAGCCTCTGCCCTTGAAGCGGTCGTTTTTCATGCAGATGCCCAGGGTGGCGGACTTGCGCGGTACGATGTCTTTGAGGATGATCTCTCCGGCTGTTTCTTCGCCGACCATCACCGCGAGGCAGAGGCGTTTTCGCTCCATCTGCCGCCGGATATACGCATCGGTCCACTCCGGCGTATAGGAAAAAGCTTTGCATTGCGTCCTGTCAAGAAACAGGTCCGGGTCGTTCTGATATTCCCGATAATAGGCATGGTACATCCGCGGGGTCATCTGCCGCAAGGAAACCGTGTCGCCCAGCTGCATGGAACACCTCCCTCCTGACGTCGAAAAAACCGTCTGTGATTGTCGCGTGATACTGAAAAATCCTCGTCAAAAGACGAGGATTTTTCATGGAGCGGGTGACGAGGCTCGAACTCGCTACCTCCACCTTGGCAAGGTGGCGCTCTACCGGATGAGCTACACCCGCGAACGTGGTTATTATAGCAAACTTTTTTGATTTGTCAATACTTTTTTCAGATTTTTCCACGTTTCTGTCGTCGGCCATACCCCTCCACCAGCCTTTGGACCGATAGAGGGGTACGGCTTCCAATTATTATCGCAGGGACAAGCATTGCTTGTCCGCGTTTGCGGAGCAAACAATCGCCGTAAGGCGATCCTGGGGCGTTCCGGATAGATTTGCCTCCGTCAAATCGCATTCGTTCCGAATGCCGGACAAGCAATGCTTGTCCCTACATTATCATCGTTTTGCGGGAGCGGCGGGCCGATGTGGGCATACATTCGTGACTCTTCGAGTTCGGCCCCTACGGGGGGGTACGGCGGACGGCAGAGTGCGGTCCATACAGGCAGGAGACGGCGGGCAGATTGCCCGCGCTACGGGCGGGGTACGGCGGACAAGCAAAGCTTGTCCCTACAGGCGGGTCTGATGCCTGATGCCTAATGCCTGATGCCTAATCTCTGATGCCTTAACTCACTCGATCAGCTCTTCCACCCCATCGTCGGGCTCGGCGTCGGCGGCGGGGCCCAGATCCATGGGCACGCCCTTCTGCATGGCGGCCCACTGCTCCTTGGTGATGAGCAGACTCCGGGGCTTTGAGCCCTCGAAGGGGCCCACGATGCCCCGCTCCTCCATCTCGTCCACGATCCGGGCAGCCCGGGCGTAGCCCAGCTTCAGGCGCCGCTGAAGCAGCGATACGGAGCAGAGACCGGTTTCCAGAATCACATCCACCGCGGCGGGCAAAAGCTCGTCACCGGCCTCCTCGTCCGTCACAGCGCCGCTGGGATTGGAGGGGGTGGCGCTGGCGCTGGCAGCGTTCTTGCCGGACTGAGACGCCCGCTGCTCGATCTCCTGCTGGACCTCCTCGTTGTATTCGGCGCTGCCGTTGGCCTTCACGAAGTCAATGACCCGCTGAACCTCGGTCTCGTCGATGTAGCAGCCCTGGACCCGCTTCTTGCCCTTGCCCAGAGGGGCGTAAAGCATGTCGCCGCGGCCGATGAGCTTCTCAGCCCCCATGGAATCCAGGATTATGCGGGATTCCATGGCGGAGGAAACCACCAGGGCGATGCGGGAGGGAATGTTGGCCTTCATCAGGCCGGTGATCACGTCTGCGGAGGGCCGCTGGGTGGCGATCACCAGATGGACGCCGGAGGCACGGCCCATCTGGGCGATGCGGCAGATGGCTTCCTCCACCTCTTTGCCGGCCACCAGCATCAGATCCGCCAGCTCGTCGATCACCACCACCAGCTTGGGCATGGGCTCCAGGGCCTCGTCCGCGGCAGCCAGCTTGTTGTAGGATTCGATGTCGCGGACCCCCGCCTCGGAGAGGGAGCGGTAGCGGCGCATCATCTCCGTCACAGCCCACTGCAGGGCGCCTGCGGCCTTTTTGGCGTCGGTGACTACGGGGATCAGCAGATGGGGGATGCCGTTATAGATGCCAAACTCCACCATTTTGGGGTCGATCACGATAAGCTTGACCTCTTCCGGCGTGGCCTTATAGAGCAGGGAAACCAGGATGCTGTTGGTGCATACGGACTTGCCGGAGCCGGTGGTGCCGGCGATCAGCACATGGGGCATCTTGGAGATATCGCCGATCACGCAGTTGCCGTTGATATCCTTGCCCACGGCGAAGGAGATCTTGGACTTGGCGGAGCGGAACTCCCGGGAGTCGATGACCTCCCGGATGGAGACGGTGCTCACCTGCTTGTTGGGCACCTCGATCCCCACCATGGAGTTCTTGTCGGGGATGGCGGAGATGCGGACGCCGGAGGCGCCCAGCTCCAGAGCGATGTCGTCGGCCAGACCCGTCAGTTTGGACAGGCGGACCCCCTGCGCCAGCTGCAGCTCATACATGGTGACGTTGGGCCCCCGGGTGACGTTGACGATCTGGGCGTCCACGTTGAAGCAGGCCAGCTTTTCCTGAAGGCGGCGGGTATTCTCCCGCATCTCGGCGCTGGCGTCCACGCTGTCGTTGGAGACGGTGTCCAGCAGATCGATGGGGGGATAGACATAGGCGGGCTTTTCCACCGCAGGGGCGTTCTGGATCTGCCAGCCGATCTCCGCGGCAGCCTTTCGGGCCTCGGAGGCTTTGACCTTATCGGAGGGGGGCGTCTTGACGGGCGGCACGGGAAGGGGCTCAGAGGCCGCGGGCTTGGGCGGGAACAGGGGCTCGGGGTCCTGGATCACCAGGGGCTCCGGCTTCTCCTCGGGCTTGTTCTGCAGCTCTGTGATGGGACCGTCCACGGGAAGATCGAATTCCGAGCGCTTGCTCTTCTGCGCGGGCCGGGGCGTGGCGGGCTCCAGGGGCAGCTGGACCGGGATGGAGGCCGTCTTCTGTTCCGGTTCCGTCTCCGTCCGGGGCTCCGCGGGATCGTCGATGGGCAGATCATAGTCGAAGCGGCGGCGCTCGTTCCTGCGCAGCTCCCGCTCCTGCCGGCGTTCCTCCCGCACCTGGCGGCGTTCGTCCCGGTTCTCCCGGTGCTGGATGGCGCGCTCCACCAGGACCTCCGCGGGCTCCCTGCGGGCGGGCTTGTCCTGACGGCGGAGCTCGTCCCGATGATCGTTGATGGCCCGCAGCAGCCCTGTCAGGGTCAGATTGAGGGAGGCGGGCAGAGTTACCAGCAGCAGGAGGATGCAGACCGCCCAGCCTACGGGTTTCCCGCCGGGCAGACAGAAGATCATGGCCAGCAGGCCGCCCAGCACGCCGCCGGAAAGGCCCTTGCCGCCCTCTTCATAGAGGACGCCGAACATGTCCATGCCCCAGACGGCCTTGGATTCCCCCACCGCCAGATGAAAGATGGCGGAGACCAGCAGAGCAAAGCTCAGAGAGCAGAGCACCCGCATGGTGACGGGCTTTCCGCCGTGGAAGAACAGGGCGATGGCACAGAGGACGAGGCCGATGGGCAGTACCACAAGGCCGACCTTCCCCACCATGCCCATAAAGAAGCGGGCCAGGGCGCTGGTCTTGTCCAGTCCGCTGAGGATCACCAGCAGGGCCAGCAGACCGCAGACGCCGCCCCAGATCTCCCGTTTGAAGTGAACCAGTACGCTCTCCTGCTTCAGCTCCGTCTGCTTGGAGGCGCGTTTCTTGCCGCCTTTCTTGGCGGAATGTTGTTTGGATTTCTGTTTGCTTGCCATAGTTATGTAAACTCCTGTATTGGAAAAGTGATGCGCTGTCCCGCATACATGCGAGGCTTGTCCCTATGCGGAGATCAGAAACAGGATCAGGGCCAGAATCGCCGCGCCCCAGGACCAATAGGCAAAGCCGGAGGGCTTCCGCTCCGCCATCCGCTCCGTAAAGAACCGAAGGGTGAAAAAGCCTGCGAGCGCCGACAGGGCAAAGGCCAGGATCAGCAGCGGCGCCGAGGCCGGCGCCTTCCCGTCTGCCGGCAGCGTGACGAGCTGAACCACGCCGGCGCCCAGGAAGGCCGGAATCCCCATAAGCCCCGCGAACTCCGCCGCGGCGGGACCGTCCAGCCCCCGGCCCAGCAGGGCCGAAAGGGTCAGGGCGACCCGGGACAGCCCCGGAAACACGGAGAGGACCTGGACCGCACCGGCGGTCAGAGCGTCCGCCAGGGTGATCTGGTGGATGCTGCGCTTGCCTCTGGCGCCCCGGGAAACAAAGTAGAGCACCGCTCCGGAGCAGCACAGCAGGACGCAGACAAAGGCCAGGGTCCCGTCTCCCTGTTCGATCCGGGTCCGCAGGCCGTTCAGCAGCAGGGCGGGGATCATGGGCAGGGTGGCGAAGAACAAAAGCTGGCCCAGCCGTCGGGCAAAGGGTTCTCCCCGCTGCCGTCCGGCGGGTCTGACCAAACCCAGCAGGACCAGGTTCTCCCGCAGCATATCCCAGAGCTGGGTCCGGTAGAACAGAATCCCCCCGAATGCGGTTCCCAGGCAAAGCATGGCCCGGAAGGACTGGAAAACCCTGCCGGAAACCGGGACGCCCAGGAGCTTTGCAAATAGATAGAGATGGCCGGAACCGGACACAGGCAGGATCTCCGTAATCCCTACGACTGCGGCCAGAATCAGGGCTGCAATAATGCTCATGAAGAACCTCCAAATGGCGACATGACGCCATATTAGAGATATTATAGCACATCTTATTCAGAATTTCCAGCCTTTTTTGCAAGCATCTCAGGGAGCGCTTTTTGCGATCATATCATGGAGCGCTTCCAGCGCCTCGGAAAGGCTGCCCAGGCGCTGGATCAAGCCGCAATCCACGGCCTGTTTCCCGTAGAGTACGGTTCCCACGTCCGTCGCCAGCTCGCCGGTGGCCATCATATACTCGGTAAAGCGCTTTTTGGAGATATGAGAGTTGGCTGCCACAAAGTCCACGATCTGGCTTTGGATGCGGTTGAAATACTGGAAGGTGGCAGGCGCCCCCACCACGGTCCCGCTCATGCGGACCGGATGGATGGTCATGCCCGCCGTGGGAGCGATCATGCAGAGCTTCGCGGCCACGGCCAGGGGCACGCCGATGGAATGGCCTCCCCCAAGCACCAGGGAGACCGTGGGGGTCTTCATGCCGGAGATCAGCTCCGCAATGGCCAGGCCCGCCTCGATATCCCCGCCCACAGTGTTCAAAAGGAGCAGCAGCCCGTCCACCTGCTCACTCTCCTCGATCTGCGCCAGCAGGGGCATCACATGCTCGTATTTGGTGGTTTTCACTGTCTCGGGCAGGACCTGGTGTCCCTCGATCTGGCCGATGATGGTTAGAATATAGATGCTGCCATACCGGGTCCGCACCAGGCCGGAGCCCAGCTCCAGCGCCTGGTCGATGCTTTCCGCCTGGATCGGACTGTTTTGTTGTTCCATACGCGTTCTCCTCTTTCCTGTTTTTCCATAGCTTTCCCAGCGCTTTCAGACTTATACGCGGATGGCTCCCGGGCATATCATAACAACAGGACCGCGCTTTTTTGAAAAAGCACGGTCCTGTTGATCTCTCGTTCTTCTATTTTCCAAGCAAAATGCGTCGCAGGCAGCGGAGGTCCATCCGCGGCAGCGTGAGAACCGCGTCAGGCGCCTGCCTCGTTTTGGGGGAAAGCGCGGATTGGATATAGACCGCTTCCATGCCGACCCGGGCGGCGCCCTCTATGTCGCAGACCGGGTCGTTGCCGATCATCAGGCAATCCCCCGGCTCCAGGCCCAGCTCCCGGAGCGGCGCAGTGAAGAAGCGGGGATCCGGCTTTTTGAAGCCCTGCTCGGAGGAAATGAAGATCCGGTCAAATTTCCCCGTCAGCCCCAGCCGGTCCAGCTCCGGGCGGGTAAAGCAGGCCTGGGCGTTGGAGAGCAGGATCACGGTCCCACCCGCGGCCCGCAGGGCTGTCAGCAGCTCCCCTGCCCCGGCATAGGTCCGCAGATGGGTGGTGGAGCGCTGCCGGAAATACCAGGCGGTTTCGGCGATCGTCGCGGCGTCCGGGGAAAGGCCCTTTTGGAGATAAAGGCTTTGAAAGACGGGAAGCAGATCGATCTCCACCGCCGCGCCGGGGCACTGTCCTTGCAGGCGCTCTGTCTCCTTGGCGCAGAGGCGAAGATAATCGCTGCGCAGGCGTGCGGCGTCGCAGGCTGCGCCGTGGGCAGTATAATACTCCGCGATCAGTTTCCAGAAGCCCGGCTTGCTTTCGTCCGTATGAATGTCGACAAGCGTTCCGTACAGATCAAACAAATACGCGGGATATATCTTCATAGGGTACACCTCCGAAAAATCGGATCTGTCGAATTGAGAATTCAGAAATGAGAATTGAGAACGAAAGCTATCCCTTCGTGTTTTTCAAGCTGAAAACCCACTTTCCTTCGCTGCGAAAACTGCGGCCCGGCCTGGGCAGGTCGGGCCGCGGTATTTCTGGGGTTCTCAGCAGAGGGTCGCGTAGACGACAGCCTTGATGGTGTGCATGCGGTTTTCGGCCTCGTCGAACACCACGGACTGCTTGGACTCGAAGACCTCGTCGGTGACTTCCATCTCGGTGATGCCGAACTTCCTGGCGATGTCGGCGCCGATGGTGGTCTTGGTGTCATGGAAGGAGGGCAGGCAGTGCATGAAGATGGCGGTGGGCTTCGCCATGGCCATCAGCTCCTTATTGACCTGGTAGTCCTTCAGCAGCGCAATGCGCTTGGCCCAGATCTCGTCGGGCTCGCCCATGGAGACCCAAATATCGGTGTAGATGACGTCGGCGTTGGCGGCGCCTTCCCTGACGTCATCCGTCAGGCGGATGGTGCAGCCCTGCTCCTCGGCGATCTTGCGGCACTCAGCCACCAGACCCTCCTCCGGCCACAGCTCCCTGGGGCCGCAGGCGGTGAAGTTCATGCCCAGCTTGGCGCTGACCACCATCAGGGAGTTGCCCACGTTGTTGCGGGCGTCGCCCATGAAGGTAAAGTTCTTGCCCTTCACATTGCCGAGCTTCTCCTCGATGGTCAGCACGTCGGCCAGCATCTGGGTGGGGTGGAACTGATTGGTCAGGCCGTTCCAGACGGGCACGCCGGCATAGCGGGCCAGATCCTCGACGATGCTCTGATCGAAGCCGCGGTACTCAATGCCGTCATACATGCGGCCCAGGACGCGGGCGGTGTCGGCGATGGATTCCTTCTTGCCCATCTGGGAGCTGCCGGGATCCAGGTAGGTCACACCGCAGCCCAGGTCCATGCCGGCCACCTCAAAGGAGCAGCGGGTACGGGTGGAGGTTTTTTCGAAGAGCAGAACGATGTTCTTACCGGCCAGGTAGCGATGGGGCTCTCCGGCCAACTTCTTGCGCTTGAACTCGCGGGCCAGATCCAGCAGATAGCGGATCTCCTCGGGCGTGTAGTCCAGCAGCTTCAGAAAATTGCGTCCTCTGAGATTGACAGGCATGATTCATTCTCCTTTTTTGTTTTCAGTTGGATATATGTACGGTCGACAGCGACCGCAGCTTACAGTTTTTCGCGGTTGAGGGGCATGGACATGCAGCGGGGACCGCCGCGGCCGCGGCTGAGCTCGCCGGAGGGGATCTTCAGCACAGTGACGCCGTGCTCCTCAAAGATCCTGTTGGTAACCACGTTGCGGTTATAGGCCACGACCTTGCCGGGGGCTACGCAAAGGGTGTTGGAGCCGTCGTTCCACTGCTCCCGCTGGGCCGCCACATTGTCGCCGCCGCCGCAGAAGATCAGCTGGATGTGCTCCTGGTGCAGGTGGTATTCCAGCGCCTCCCGCAGGTTGCCGCCCATATCGCGGATGTTGAGCCGGTCCCTGGCGCCTGGGGTAATCTCGAAGATCCGCAGGGAGTCCAGCATGTCCGGGAAGACCACGAACTTGTCGTGATCCACTTGGGTCAGCACCGTGTCCAGATGCATGGTCGCCCGCATGCAGGGGATCTCCAGGGCCAGCACCGTGCGGATGGTGGCCTGCTCGTCGGCAAAGAGCTTTTTGGCGATGTTTTCGATGGCCTCGGGGGTGGTGCGCTGGGAGATGCCGATGGCGATCACCTCAGCCGACAGGTTCAGCACGTCGCCGCCCTCCAGGGAGTAGTGCTCGGTGCCGTTGGCGTAGAGCTGGACCTTTCCGCCAAACTCGGGGTGATACTTAAAGATGTAGCGGGCAAAGATGGTCTCCTGGCAGCGGGTGACCGAGTACATGCGGTTGATCGCCACGCCCTCGCCGATGGACTCAAAAGGATCCCGGGTGAAGTAGAGGTTTGGCATCGGCTCCAGGACGAAATTGTCCTCCCGGTTCAGCATGGCGGGCAGGGTAAACTTCGGAGAAGCGCCCAGCTCCCGGAAGGAGACGCCGGCCATGGTCTTGAGGATCAGCTCCTTGTCGTCGGGAATGGAGAGCAGATATTCATAGAGCTCCTGCCGATAGTCCACGTTGGGGGAGAAGGTGACGAACTCTCTGAGGAATTCCTCCCGCAGGCCGGGATTGGCGCGCAGGGTCTCCGCGGCCAGATCCTCCAGGTAGACAACCTCGGCGCCGGCTTCCCGCAGGACCTGGGCGAAGCGGTCATGCTCCTGCTGAGCGACCTCCAGATAGGGAATATCGTCAAAGAGCAGCCGGTCCAGCGTCCCCGGCGTCAGGTGCTCCAGCTCGCGTCCGGGTCGATGCAGCATCACGCGCTTCAGCGGTGCGATCTCACTTTTGACATAGATAGGCATAAACGGTTCTCCCTTATTCGTGTTCGGTCTCGGTTTTCTTGGATGTTTCTTCGCTTTCCGTTTCCTTTTTTGTTTGCCTGACGGCGTCAACGATCAAGCCAGTACAAACGGCGAGGACAACACAAATGATCAAGGTGCAAAAACCAATTTCAGCATAAATCAACTCATCTCCCATAAAAGGCAAGAAATTGACCATAGCACCGATATACCAGGCAGCCGTAACTCCTAAGCCAATTGAAAGCACATATTTCCACAGCTTCTTCATGATTGTCCCCTTCAAACATCCGGCTTCGTTCATGGTTTCAAACAAAAATATTATAATGCGTGCGCAAGTTTTTGTCAACAACGAACAAGCGTCAGCGGAATAAGAAACGCTTATGCGGCACTTTGCAGGCTTCGCTGTCCACATCAATCTCCAGCTCGTAGCGGCCGCAGGCATTGATGATGGTGGTTTCTCCGTTCTGGCAGATCCGCTGGGAGAAGGTTTTGTAATTCAGGTGCTGGTGTCCGTGGATGAAGTATTTGGGCTTGTATTCCTCCATCAGCCAGTTGAAGCAATCAAATCCCCGATGAGCGGGATCGTCCCCGTCGCCGAAGCCCCTGGCAGGCGCGTGCGTCAGGACAATGTCGACGCCGCCCGCTCTTTTGATGGCCCAGCGAAGCTTTCGGATCCGGCGTTCCATCTGCTTTTCGCTGTACTGGTGGGGCGTACCGCTGTAAAGCACACTGCCGCCAAGCCCCAGAATCCGCAGGCCCCTGCAGACTGTAAGCTTGCCGTCAATGCAGTCGCAGCCCTCGGGCACGTCTGTCTCATATCGGACGTCATGGTTGCCGTGGACATAGAGCAAGGGCCGATTTGCCATGGTGACCAGAAAGCGCAGGTAGGCGGGCTTCAGGTCCCCTGCCGAGAGAATCATATCGTACCCGGAGAGCCTGCCGGGCTGATAGTAATCCCAGAGATAGGGCTCCTCCTGATCGGAAACCAGCAGCAGTTTCACAACTGTTTTTCCTCCTTCACGGTGGTGATGTCGTCCCGGTACAGGCCCAGCAGGCGGACCATCTCCCGGGCACCGGGCAGCAGCTCCTCAAAGCCGGGGATCGTCCCGTCTACGTTGTCGCAGAGCCAATCCATTCGCATCAGGGTCTCGGGGCTGAGTCCCGTCTCTCCGTCGCATCGCAGCACGCCGGCCTGGTCGAAGATCCGGCTGCGGAAGGGCTCAACTCTGCCCTCAGCCAGGCCGCGCTTCAACATCAGCGCCAAGCTCCGGACGCCATAGGGCAGGCTGTCAGAAAGGCGAACATCCACGACGCCGCTGTCCAGCCCAAACCAAAAATTGACGGCCTTGTCGGCAGGGCCGGTCTCCAGGCTGCCCTTGAGGGCGGAGCGGACCAGTTTTTCATACAGAGCGCCCCAGTTCCAGCAGGGAACGGCCAGAGGCGTCCAATCTCCGCTGCCGCCGTCCAGCCAGGTACCCCACTCAAAGGCCCAATGTCCGTCCTCAGGACCGACGGCCTCGCGGTTGGAGATCACAGAGATGCCCCGACGGCGCAGCTCTTCGGCGCAGTCCCGGCGGGTGCATGACCAGAGCAGATCCACACGGGCCCGGGGATTGACCATACGGACACCCAGAGCAAAGGCGTTGATGGCAGCAGGCTCGCCGAAAATGGGATAACCGGAGATATAACCCACCCGGTCGTTGGCGGCCATCGCGCCGGCTATGGCGCCGGTGATAAACTTGCACTCGTAGATCCGGCTGTAATACATGGTGACGCCGGTATAGGGCTGGGAAAGGGCGCAGTTGAAAACCTTGACGTTTTTATACATCGCCGCGATCTTCCGGCAGGCGTCAATCATGGGAGGCGTGGTTGCAAAGATCAGCTCGGCCCCATCCTCCACGGCGCCGGACATGGCGGCAAAATAGTCCCGCTCCTTAGCGATATAGGTCATTGCCTCTACCCTGCCCTCCAGAGCCTCCACCATGGCCTGGCGTCCCAGCTCGTGTGCGTTGGTCCAGCTGCTGGTCTTGGGATCGAAGCCATAGATAAAGGCTACCTTGATCTTTTCCGGCTGGCTGACAGCGGTAATGATCTTGGATACCAGACTCATGTCTTTCTTCGGAAGCTCCGCCTGGACCTCGATGGAAGGGATCTCCTGCTCGTTCTGGAGCTTCATATCCGTCCAAAGCGCCGCCACATTATCCACCAGCTCGGACATGCCCATCTCCTTGATGTCGGAGAATTTGAATACCTGGAGCCAGACCAGCAGCGCCTCTGCCGGGGCTGCCGGCTGCTTTTTCATCTTGGCGTAGGCGTCCTGGAAGCGGGCGAAGCCGGATCGGAAGCTGCGGCGCTCGTCCTCGGTCCAGATGTGATCCTCTTTCATGCCCAGGGCGGCCTGCAGTTTGGCATAGCTGCCGGGCTTTTCCATGCTGAGCCCATAGAGGCCGGACAGGTTGAAGAACTGCAGAAACTCATAGTAGAGCTTGATCTCCGGGTCTTCGCTGCGGGCGGGCAGCACCCGGATCACATTGGCGGCCACGGTGGGCGCGTCAAAGCTCTTCAACACGCTGACCCGCTTGTTGCCCTCCTGGACGTAGAACTTTCCAAGGAATTCATAGGCCAGGATGGGGTCGCGGATGCCCTCCTCCATGTGGGCCTCGCAGAGGCGGATCCATTTTGTGGCAAACTCGCTGTCCATGTCCAGCAGGGGCATGAAATTCCCGGCCAGGGCAGCGGTGCGGCCCGCGGAGCGGGTGCCGACAATCAGCTCTGTCGGGATGTTTTGCAGGCCCAGCTCGACTCTGCCCACAGTCTCATAAGCGCTCTCCACCTCGTCGAGAACGGCAGGATAGGGATTGGTCTCCTGGGCCAGGGCGTTTTTCATATATTTCTGCCCGTTTTTCAGGGCTTTCATGTATTGTTCAGATGCTTCGTAACTCATTCAGGTCCTCCTTTGATCAGGACGTGTAAAAGATTGCCAAGTAAATTTTACCACATTCTGCAAGAGCGGTCAAGCCATAAAAACCCACAAGGAACAAGCGTTCCCCGTGGGTTCTTTGTTGCATTATTTGTCATTTTCCGCGCTCGATGACGCCGTAGGTCTTCAGAAGTTTCACCCGTTCCTTGCCGATGCGGAGGGAGGCGGCGGGGCTCTGCTCGCCGTATTTGCCCCGCTCCTTGAAATAAGTCCCCACGCGGCTGGCCCAGGCCACCGGCAGAAGCCACGGCTTGGTCTCCAGATAGGGATAGCGGCCGGAGAGCTTCTTCGCGGAGGGGAAGAGGGTCTTCGCCAGACCGCCGGAGCGAGCCTTCCCCTGGTTCTCGTCGGAGACGGCGCCCAAGGTAATGTTGGCGCTGTGGAGCCGGTCGATTTCGGCTCCGTGGAGACCGGAAGCCAGCACGTCGGCCAGCAGCTCCATCTCGTTCGCTTCGATCACGGCAAATGGCTCCGGGATGGGCAGATCCAGGTACTTCTCACCGATCCGGTAGACCGCCGCGGTGAAGCGCTCGCAGCGATGGGCGTCGCAGACGCTCCGCAGGGCGGCAAAATCAATCTCTTCGCCGTTTCGCCAGGTGTAGAGGCAGATATCCGCGATGATCCGCATGCCGAAACCGCTGTGGAGGAAGTGCTTGAAGGCGTGGAGGATCAGGAACAGCAGATGGTCCGTGGGGGCCAGTGTCTTCAGCGTCACGTCCTGGATCGTCACCGGAACAGCCCGCTCCAGGGCTCCCTCGAAGGGGGCGTTGAAATCCTCAAAGGCGGCGGAGTCCGGGTCGAAGAGCCGCTTGTGCAGCTCGATGTAGAGGGGCGAATTGGGCTTGTGGTAGGAGAGCTCCCAGGCTTTGTCCAAATTAGCGTCCGGATCGTCGGCCGTCATGCCGAAGGCCAGCAAGGCCGCGTGGTAAGCCGCCACCTGGTCGTCGGCGATCAGCAGGTCGTCGTCCACTGAGGGCCGCAGCAGCGGCCTGGGATAGAGGTTCCGGCAGACCGGCCCCTTCATCACCACGGGATCCAGCCCCTGCTTTTGCAGCGCCAGGATCAGGTTCAGGAACTCGTTCTCCTGGATCGCCTGTCGCGCCGCCTGCTCCAGGGCCATCTCCTTCCAGGCGGGGGGCGCGGAGGACCGAGCGCCGTCCTTACGGCGGGCCGCTTGGTACGGTGTTTCGGGTTTGTTCTGCTGCGCCGATGCCGCCGGCTGACGTTCCGCCAGCTCATCCGTCGGCTGCGCCGACGCCTTTCCCTCGATGGGAAGGCTTTCAGGCCGGGCGGCGACCGTACGGACAGGGGCAGCGGTATTCCGATAGGAGGGCAGGCCGCAGGCGGCGTCCAGGATCAGGGGCAGGAGCTTGTGGGTTTCGGCCAAGCGCAGCAGCGCGGCCCACTCCTCCCCTGTCAAGCCTGGATCGACAGGCTTTTCCTCGTGCAAAACCGCCCGTAAAATATACAAAAACGCAGTTTCAGTTTTCGTCATAATGATATTCTCCAAAATCAAGATAGATTATAATATAATAATTTTACGGAGCCTGCGCAAAAAAGTGCGTGGCCGAACCCGGCCACGCACCGAATAACGCATGGCTCGTATTGCGGCCGCACAATCGTTCCCATCAAAACCGCAGTATGCATAACCAAGCCTGCGTTCTTCCCAAAGCCGGATAACGCTCTCAGCGTTTGGATGACGCCAAATCAATTGTGCGGCATGGCTATTCTATCAAAAGATTCATAATATTTCAAGAAAAAATGAAAAAAACTTGACCTTCAGATAATGTCTTAATGTCTGTTCCTTAAGATAGGAACGAATCTGAGAAATATTCTTGGGAGTAGTTGTTTCAGTATAGTCCGCACCGTCGCCGCTCACATTGGGATCGTCGATGGTCCAGCCGCGGAAGGTATAGTTGTTGCCGGCCATATCAATGTTGCCGACGCCGGGATCGGGAACGATGCCCTCCAGGTCCGCCAAGGAGTCCTTGTTCTTTACATAGAAGGTCGCGACCTTCACTGGATTCGCAGGATCGACGGCGGTGTAGAAGTTAACTTTTGCACGGGCGTATTCACCGGTGCTGCCGCCATCCACGACCACATAGATGGAGAAGTCCTTGGCATAGAAGCGCAGGGCCTTGGAGCTGCCGGAGCGGTTCAGGGAAACAACCTCCTGGCCGTAAACGGGCTCTGCAATGCCGTCCTTGTTGATGTGGTAGACAGCGGGGTTCTCCAGGTTCTCCAGGCCATCCAGCTTCAACTCCACAGAAACGGCAGCGTCGGGCTCCAGCTCCTGGCCGTCCTTGCTGAAGGTGATGTCGGCGGCAACAAAAACCTGACCGTCAACCTTGGCCTGAATGGCAGCCAAAGCGGCCTCGTCGGTGACGCGGCTTGTGCTCATGGTGGAGTTCTCAGGCAGGGCGCCCTTGGGGGCCTCGACCTGGACCTGGATCGCCTCGTCGGCGGTGGTCTCGTCGAAGCTCTGAGCGGGCATCGGGGTGACGGGGACCTTGTCGCCGTTCAAGGTTAGGTCCATACGCATGATCATCTGCGCCAGCTGAGCGCGGGTAGCGCCGGCCGCGGGGTGGAAGCCGCCGTCGTCATAGCCGTTGATCAGGCCGATGCTGGAGCAGACATAGGCGCCGTCCATGGCGTAGCCGGAGATATCGGAGATAACATTGAAGCTCTTCGGCTCTGCGGCAGGCAGCTCATACTCCATGAACTGGATGAAGCTGTTCAGCATAACAGCCAGATCCTGGCGGGTGATGACCCGGTTCGGCGCGAACATACCGTCGCCTAAGCCGGCGACGATGCCCTTGTCGGCAGCCCAGGCGGCGGCCTTGGTGTACCACTTGCCGGCCTCCGTATCCGCAAAGGCGGGCTCGTAGGCGGACAGGTCGGCCTCGGCGACCTTGGCCAGCACCGTCACGGCCATACCGCGGGTCACCTTCATATTGGGCGCGAAGGTGGTGCTGCTGACGCCGGACATCCAGCCTCTCTCAGCCACATAATCCACGGCGGCCTTATACCAGGCCTTGTTGGAGACGTCTTTGAAGGACGCCGCCTCCACCGGGACCAGGAGCATGGAGAAGGACATGATGACAGCAAGCATCAGAGCGACGATTCGAGAGAGCTTTTTAGTCATTTTTCATGTTCCCCTTTCAAAAAGAGTTCGTGATGGACATAATAACACACAGTATTAGACCATACTTTCGTCCTAATTATAAAGACTTCCAGCCCTTCGTGCAATAGATCGGGACACATCTTAAGAAATCTTAAGAAAGCGGTCATGTTGTACATTTTCGTTTATTGTATGGTGCTGCATTTGTCGGCTTTGACGGGGGTTTTTGTATGGTAATGGCGTATATATGTATGTGTTGCGGAGGGCTGCCGAAGCCGGGGATTTCGTTGGGGAAACAGGTGATAAAACGACATTTTGTGGGGTTTTGAGGATCGGCATACAAGATTTGGCGCATTGGTTTTGCCTGCGGCAAATTGCATTCGTCCCGAATGCCGGGACGCTCACCCTGGCGGGTTAGAGCGTCCCCTACGGCAGCCGTGTCGGGCGGGGGGCGCGGCGGACAAGCAATGCTTGTCCCTACGGGCGGGGTATACGAAATGGCACACGCTGTGCGCCGCTGCGGGGGCGTATTGGATTTGCCTGCGGCAAATTGCATTCGTCCCGAATGCCGGGACGCTCACCCTGGCGGGTTAGAGCGTCCCCTACGGCGGCCGTGTCGGGCGGGGGGCGCGGCGGACAAGCAATGCTTGTCCCTACGGGCGGGGCGGACAAGCAATGCTTGTCCCTACAGGCGGGGTATACGAAATGGCGCTCCTGAGAATAATGTTGCGAATAATATATATAATGTAGGGCATGCTATGGGCATGAGGTGGTTGGATGCTGATTTCGATGATCCGGACGGGGGTGCTCTACGGGCTGCTGATCCTGGCGGTGCGGCTGATGGGAAAGCGGCAGGTGGCGGAGATGGAGCCCGCGGAATTCGTGGTGACCATGCTGCTGGCCAACCTGGCCGCGGTGCCCATGCAGGACAACGGCCTGCCCCTGCTCTCCGGCGTGGTGCCGATCTTCACGGTGCTGGCCCTGGAGCTGATCCTGGCGGTGCTGTCCATGAAGCTGCTGCCCGTGCGGCGGATGCTCAACGGGGTGCCGACCCTGCTGATCCGGGAGGGAGAGATCGACCAGAGGGCCCTGGCCGCCAGCCGGGTCAGCCTCGACGAGCTGGAGCAGAAGCTCCGGGAGAAGGACGTGTTCGACTATCAGAACGTGGCCTACGCCATTCTGGAGACCGACGGAGAGCTGACGGTGATGCCCTATCCCCAGCATCAGACCGCCACCCGGGGGGATCTGTGCGCGGAGCTCTCCCCTGTGGGGCTGTCGTACAACCTGATCTCGGACGGCGTGGTGCTCCGGGACAACCTGCGGCAAGCCGGCCGCGGGGAGGCCTGGCTGCGGACGGAGCTGGCCCGGCGGGGCCTTCGGGCAAAGGACGTGTTTTTGCTGTCCACGGACGGAAGCGGTGCGATACGGATCGTACTGCGGCAGAAACGATAGGACATTCCGGCCGCTTTGGGCAGCGGCCGCTGCGGAGGACGCTATGAAATACTTTTGGATCGGGGTGATGATCCTCTGCCTGCTGCTGACGGGCTGCTTTCTCTCCCAGCGGGAGCTCCGGCAGAGGACCGAAGCGGTGGCCGCTCCCCTGGCGCAGGCCATCGCCGCGTACCAGCGGGGCGAGACAGAGCAGGGCCGCCGTCTGTCGGAGACGGCGGCCCTGGAGTGGGAGCGGAAGGAGGGCGTCCTCGCTTCCCTGCTGAGCCATAATTACACCAACCGGATCAGCGCGGCCCTGGCGGAGCTGGGCCGGACGGGAGACGAGGACTTCCTGCGGGTCTGCGAGGGTCTGCTGCGGGACATTCGGGCCCTGGCGGAGCAGGAACGGGCGGTATGGAGGAATATTTTTTGAATAAAAAAGAACAGGTCCGCGAATAATCGCAGCCTGTCCTTGGATATGTCGGCGCAGATCGGGCGGGCAATCTGCCCGCGCCGGAGAATGCTAAATCTCGTAGTCCTCGCCGAGGATGGAATCGTCGTGGATGACCCACTCCTGGACGTTGACGGCGTTGTAGGTGTCCTTGCCTGTGCGCATGACCACCCGCTTGATGCCGGCGTTGATGATCACGCGGCGGCACATGGAGCAGGGCTCGACGCTCTCCAGGTATTCGCCGGTCTTGGCGTTGCGGCCCGCCAGGAAAAGGGTCCCGCCCAGGCACTCGCTGCGGGAGGCGGAGATGATGGCGTTCATCTCGGCGTGGACGCTGCGGCAGAGCTCGTAGCGCTGGCCGTGGGGGATGTTCAGCTTGTCCCGCAGGCAGTAGCCCATGTCGATGCAGTTGTCCCGGCCCCGGGGCGCGCCGTTGTAGCCGGTGGACACGATCTCATCGTTGCGGACGATGATGGCGCCATAGCGCGAACGGCCGCAGGTCGAGCGCTCCAGCACCGTCTCCGCGATGTCCAGGTAGTAGTTTTCCTTGTCGATCCGTCCCATTGCAGATTGCTCCTCAAAATCCAAATTTTGTCATATTATAGCACAGCTTTTTTCAAACTGCAAGGGGAAATCACAAAATATGCGGGTTTTCTTTCAGAAAAACCCGCATATTTTGTGTTTTTTCCTCCACCTTCGAGCTTATTCGAACAGAGGCAGGGCCCGATGGAGGTAGCGGCCGCCGGTCTCCTCCAGGAGCTTCCCGTTGTCCACGGCGAGCCTGCCGCGGAGCCAGACCTGCTTGATGGAGCCGGTGACGGGGAAGCCCTCGTAGATGCTGTAATCCACGTTGGCGATCATGTCCGCGGCGTGGATGGCGTGCTCGCCCTTGGGATCGTAGAGCACCAGATCGGCGTCGAAGCCCTCCCGAATGGCCCCCTTGCGGCCCCAGAGG
Organism: Oscillospiraceae bacterium; assembly: GCA_017509485.1. Classification (GTDB taxonomy): domain Bacteria; phylum Bacillota; class Clostridia; order Oscillospirales; family Oscillospiraceae; genus JAFRPC01. The sequence goes on from JAFWPP010000057.1 coordinate 23,822, forward strand.
CCGTAGAGCTTGGCGTTGTTGGTGGACAGGACCTCGACCATTTTCTCCTTGGTGATCCGGCCCGCGGCCACGCCGTAGGTGTAGAGCAGCTCCACCCGGTTCTCAATGCCGGGAACGCCGCCGGGGATCTTGGAGAAGTCCTCCCGGCCCAGGGCCTTCTGGGCCAGGGTAAAGCTGCAGTGGTCGGTGTTGACGGTCTGGATCTCCCCCGCCGCCAGGCCCCGCCAGAGCCGGGCCTGATCTCTGGGCTTGCGCAGCGGCGGAGCGCAGACGTACCTGGCTCCCTCGAAATTCGGCAGACTGTAGTAGCGATCCTCCAGCAGCAGATAGTGGGGGCAGGTCTCCACATAGACCTTCTGACCCCGGGCCCGGGCGGCCTCGATCTCCACCATCGCCGCCGTGCAGGTGGTGTGGACCACGATCACGGGCGTGTCCGCGATGGCCGCCATCTTCAGCAGACGCCCCACGGCCTCCGCCTCCGCAAGCGCGGGCCGGCTGAGGGGATGGGAGGCCGGGGACAGCTCCCCCGCCGCCTTCCGGGCTTCGATCAGGGCGTCGATCACGCCGGCGTTCTCACAGTGGACCCCGGCCACGGCCCCCAGACGCTTGAGCTCGCACAGGGCTTCAAAGGCGGCCTTGTCCCCCACCATCATGGCGGGATAGGTCAGATACATCTTGAAGGAGCTGACGCCCTGCTCGATCATGGCGGGGAGCTCGGCGCGAATGCCCGCGTTCCAGTCGTCGATGGTCATATGGAAGCCGTAGTCGCAGGCGCTGTTTCCGTCGGCTCTCTCGTGCCAGAGCTCCAGGCCGTGCTGCAGGGTCTCGCCCTTGTTGGGGCAGGCGAAGTCGATCACGACGGTGGTGCCGCCCCGGATGGCGGCCCGGCCGCCGGTGCGGAAGCTGTCGGCGGTGGTGGTGCCCGCCAGATCCAGCTGGAAGTGGGTATGGGCGTCGATGGCGCCGGGGAACATCAGCAGCCCGCTGCAGTCCACGACCTCGGCGTCGGGGCTTTCGATGTGCTCATCGATCAACTTGATCTTCTCGTTACAGACCAGCAGGTCGCAGATCCGGGACCCGTCGGCGTTGACGACGGTGGCGTTTCGGAACAGCGTTTTCATTGACATCGCTCCTTTATTATTTTATAACAGTATTATAACATGAAGCGGAACCGATAACAAGCCGCAGCTGCAACTTTTTTCCTGCTTCAAACGTATATAGAGTACCTGCGCAGGAAGCAACGGAGGTGATCGCTTGCAGGATAAGACGATTTTGGAGGCCCGCTACCGGGCGAATTTCCGGACGGTCTGGAATATTTGTCTGAGCTTTCTCAAAAACCCGGCGGACACGGAGGACGCGGTGCAGGAGAGCTTTCTCCGGCTGGCCCAGGAGACGAAGCCCTTTGCGAGCGAGGAGCACGTGAAGGCCTGGCTGATCCGCACGGCGAAAAACCTCTGCCGGGACGAGCTGCGCCGCCAACGGCGGCGGGAGCTGCCCCTGGAGGAGGCGCGGAACGCCGCCGCGGCGGTCCCGGAGATCGACGAGACCCTGGCCGCCCTGCGGACGCTGCCGGAAAAATACCGGGCGGCGATCTACCTGTACTATTACGAGGGCCTGCCGGTGGAGCGGATCGCAAAGCTGCTGGACCGGCGCGAGAGCACCGTCCGCAGCGACCTCCGCCGGGGCCGTGAAGCCCTGAAAAAGCTGCTTGACGCGCCGAAATAGCGTCATTTCGCAAAATCGGGATTTGTAGGGATCTTTCTTTCGTAGGGGCCGATGCCCACATCGGCCCTCCCTGTGGACCGGGGAAAGGGCCGATGTGGGCATCGGCCCCTACGGAGCGACTCTGTCGTCGATACCTCCCCTCATCCGGCGCTTCGCGCCACCTTCCCCCCCAAGGGGAAGGCATCCCGACAAATCCAAACAGAAAGGAGTTCAACATGAAAAACGATAAGATCGTTGCGGCCTACGACAAGGCCGCGCCGGAGCCCGGGACCGAGGACCGGATCTGGGCCGGGGTGGCCTGGGCCGCGGAGCGGACGGAGGAACGGAAGGCAAAGCGGCACCCCGTCCTGCGCCGGGCCCTGCTGGCGGCGGCCTGCGTAGCCCTGCTGGCCTCGCTGGTCGTCGGAGGCTACGCAGCCTACGAGCGGTGGAAGCTGCCGGAGCCGACGCCCTACAACCACGACCCGGAGCAGGGCAACGTCTCCGTTCACACGGAGCAGAGCTATCCGTTCTCCCAGACGGAGAGCAGCGCCGCGGAGCCCGCGGAGCCGGAGAAGCTCTCCGACGCCTGGTTCATCCAAAGGGGCCGGGAGATCCTCGCCAACGCCGGGATCACCGAGCTCTCCGACGGGGCCGTCACGGTCCGGCGGCAGAAGCATCTGTATTGGAACCGGGAGGAGGTTGAGGTCTCCTATCCCGACGGAGAGGACGGGATCGAGGTCGTATTTGATGCCGAGCGGGGGGTCTTCCTGGGGATGACCGGGATCCGCTGGGTCCTCTCCGACACGGCGGCCTGCCGGACCCAGGCGGAGGCAGACGCCCTGGCCCGGCGCTATTACGAGTCCCTGCCCGTGGAGCAGGGCTACGTGATGACGGGCTGCGAGAAGTACGACGAGCAGTTCTGGTCCTATGACTTCTGCCGGGAGGTGGAGCCCGGGCTGTATTCCTGGTATGAGTGCGTGCGGGTGGCCATCAACCCCGTGTCCGGGACCCTGGAGGACTGCGTGGTCTTCTACGTGCCCCTGCTGGACGACCACCAGCCCGGGGACGTCCCGCTGACCGAGGAGGAGGCCCTGGAGGCTCTCCGGGCCCAGGGCTTCGACCTGGGCTCCGGCGAAGGCGTCAGCATCCGGAAGGTGGTGGCCCTGCCCAACTGGATGTTCACCGACCACGCCGGCGTCGATCTCCAGGCCCCCGACGTAAGCCGTCTGTGCTGGAAGCTGAGCATCGAGAAGAAGTACGACGAATTCACCACCAGCACCTACTTCCTGGTGGACTACTACACCGGCGAGCTCCTGGGCGGAGACACCACGGGCTGACGCCTGCTGCGCGGAAACGCGGCAATTTCCATTCTCGGAAATTGCCGCGTTTGCGTTACAGATTCGGATGCGGCGGGATGCCTTCCCTTTGGGGCGAAGGTGGCACGAAGCGCCGGATGAGGGGAGGTATCGACGACAGAGTGCTCCCACCAACGAGCAAATAACATGCAGCGCCCCTCATCCGTCATCCGGCTTCCGTGAGACGCCGGATGCCACCTTCCCCCGAGGGGGAAGGCTTTGCGGAGAGCCTTTTGCCCTGCTTACGGAGCGCTTTGATACAGCTCCTCCAGCCGCTCCGGGGTGAGGGCGCCGGGGGCGTTGTAGATCACGGTCCCGGAGCGGTCCAGGACCACCGTGTGGGGCAGGACGTTGGAGGCGCCCAGCAGAGCGGTCAGGCTCCCCTCCCCGTCCAGGGCGAAGGGAAGGCTGTAATGGGCTTCCGCCACCCAGGCCGCGACGTCCTCGGTGATCATGGGGCCGTGGATGGCCAGAACGCAGACGTCCGGGTGGGCGGCGGCGAAGGCCTCGAAGTGGGGCAGCTCCCTGACGCAGGGGCCGCACCAGGTGGCCCAGAGGTTCAGGACCGTCACCTCCCCCCGGTGCTCCGAGAGGGTGAAGCTCCCGCCCTCCAGCGTTTCGACGGAGAAGTCCGGCAGGGTCTGGCCCACGGCGTTCCCAAGGGCAGCAGCCTGGGTCTCAGCCGGGACAGGCGCGGCATCGACCCGATCAAGGAAGTTGACATAAACCAGCGTTCCCAGAAGAAGCGCCAGGGCAAGGGCCCAGGCGAGGGTCCGTTTCCGTTTTGCTTCTGCCTTGGGCGGGCGGCTTTTGGCCGCCCCTGCGACGGGGGCGTGAAGGACGATCTTCCCGGCCCGGAAGCGGATGGCGGCCTCGGGGCACCGGTCGATACACTTACCGCAGGCCACGCATTCCCGGTCTCCGACCCGGCGGATGTCCACGGGGCAGAGGGAGCGGCACACACCGCATTCCGTACAGCGCTCCGGGTCCAGCTTCACCCCCAGCAGGGCCAGGCGGGTCATCAGACCGTAGAGGGCGCCCAGGGGACAGAGGAAGCGGCAGAAGGCCCGGTACAGAAAGACGCAGGCGATCAGCACCAGGACCAGGACCAGGAGCTTCCAGTCGAAGAGCAGGCCCAGCCCGCTCCCCAGACTCTCCCGGTTGGCGGGGTGCAGCAGCAGGCCCAGGGCCCCCTCCAGGGTCCCGGCGGGGCAGACATACTTGCAGAAGGCCGGCAGGGGGAGGCGGCGGAAGGCGAAGTACAGGGGCAGCGCCAGCACCAGCAGGGTCAGCAGGCCGTATTTCACCCAGGTCAGAGCCCGGGTCAGGCGGCTCTTTTTCAGCTTCCCGGTGGGGAGCTTGTGGAGCAGCTCCTGGAGCAGACCGAAGGGACAGGCCCAGCCGCAGATCACCCGGCCCAAGGTCAGGCCGAAGAGCAGCAGGACCCCCACCGCGTAAAAGGCCGGCCGCCTGGCCGAGGCCGCCACCGCGTTTTGCAGGGCCCCCAGGGGGCAGGCTCCGATGGCGGCGGGGCAGGAGTAGCAGTTGAGGCCGGGAACGCAGAGGCCCTTGGTCCTGCCCCGGTAGAGCCCGCCCTCCCCGAAGCCTTTGAGATGGGCGTTGCAGAGCAGGGCGGCGTAGAGCTGGACCAGGCGGCGGGTGCCGGGCCGGTGGGCGGCCCACCATGTTTTCAGCTTATCCAAGGCCGATACACTCCGTACACAGATTTGCGGCTTTCACGAAGACGTCCCGCAGGCCGCCGTTCAGCACGCCCAGGACGATCAGGCCCAGGGCCAGGATCAGCAGCAGGCCCCGCAGGACCGTGATGCGGCGCGCCCTCCGGGGCGCCCTTGTTCCCGCCCGGCTCATCCCAGCTTGGTGACGGTGATGGTCATCTGATCTCCCTCGGCCTTCATGAACAGGGCGTCGGAGCCCGTGTAGTCATAGCCCTCGGGCACGGAGAGCAGCTGCACCCGATAGGCGTAGGGGTCCGCGTAGTAGCATACCCTGCCGGTCTCGTCCGAAACCATCGGGACGCAGCTCTCCTCGGTGCAGAAGTTGACGGCACAGCCGGGCACCGGAGCGCCGTTCTGGTCCAGGATCGTGACCTCGTAGCGCTTCTGGTTCGCGCCGGACTCTCCGCTGTTGAGGTAGGTGTTGAACAGCTCGGTGAAGGCCTGCTCGGAGTCCTTGGCGCCGGTCTCCATCCAGAGCACGGTGCGGCTCCGGTCCACCAGCAGACTGGTGGGGATGGCGCTGACGTTGAAGGTCCCGAGCAGGGCGTAGTCCCGGTCCTGAGCCAGGGGGAAGCTCAGCCGGTTCTCCTCCGCGTATTTCCGCAGCACCTCGGGGGTGTCGCGCTCCTCCACGGAGACGGCGACCACCGCCACCCGGTCCCGGTTGGCCTGATAGGCGGCCTCCAGGAAGGGGAACTCCCGCTGGCAGGGTCCGCACCAGGTGGCCCAGAGATTGATGAACACCAGCTCGTGGTCCTTCAGGACCTCGGAGAGGGTGAAGACGCCGCCGTCGGCGGTGTCCAAGGAGAAATCGGGCAGCACGGTGCCCACCTTGCCCTTGCCGCTCAGGGAGGACCAGTCGGCGGGGCCGGGGCCGTTGGGGGCCTCGCTCTGGGCGGGCTCCGTTTTGGACTCGGTGCTCCGGGGGGCGGCAGGCGTCGTTTCACAGGCGGCCAGCAGCAGGCTCAGGGCCAGCAGCAGGCAGAGGATCAGCTTCGTTGTTTTCATGGGAATTCCTCCGGATCTTCATGATGGATTGTCTATGACTGCATCAGCTTTTTGATGCGTTTGGAAAGGCGGTTTCCGCCCAGGTCGTTCAGATCGATGACTTGAATATTCAGCTCGGCGGCGCGGCTGCGGGTCAGCTCCCCCACCTGCTCCGCGGTGACGATGGCGGCCCGGGCGATGCCCCCGCCGAAGCGGTCCCGCAGGATCGCCAGCTCGTTGAGGGCCTCGGACTTCGCCTCGCCGGTCTTGCAGCTGATGAACACGGGGGTGACGCCCCGGGTGCACATCACGTCCAGCTCGTTGGACACCGCGTTGCGGCCCGCGCTCTCCTCCCAGTCTACCACGGCGCTGAGGCGAACGTCGTCGAAGATCCCCAGCTCCACGCAGCACTGATAGACGAAGAGCTCCAGCACGACACCCACGTCCCGCAGCCAGCTTCGGATCTGCAGATCGCGGAAGCAAAAGCTGACGCCGTTCTCCCGGTCGATGCTGAGCTCCCGCAGAAAGCCGATGTTCCGCAGGGCCCGCAGGGCGTCCTCCGGCGCGTCGATGCGGGAGCCCCGCTCCCCCTTCACGTTGTAATCTCCCCGGACCGACAGGGGGGCGGGCCCCTCCCCCGTCCAGGCGGAGAGGCGCTGGATGTAGCCGACGAGCCGCACCCATTCCCGGCGATGCTTCAGATAGAGGCGGTAGAAGGGCTGGATATCCTCCACATAGTCCGCCAGGAGCTGGTTGTTCACCCGGCCCGGCCGCAGTTCGCCCCCCGCCATCCGGATGCAGTCCTCCACGGAATAGACCACCTCACAGGGCAGGCCCGCGGCGAAGTCGGCGTTCTGGATCTCATAGAAGCGGTTTTTTTTGCGGCTGTAGGTGAAGGCCGGGATGGGGGTCTCCGCCCCCAGCATCCCCGCGGCGTAGAGCACGGCGTCGGTGCCGCCGGTGATGTCCATGGCGCAGTCGGGATAGCGCGCCACGATCTTCCGCAGGGTCTTGAGGATGGCGTCGGACCGGTACATGTCCGCCTTGACGAATTCCAGGCTGATCTCCTGACCCCGGTGGGCGAAGTAGCTCCGCAGCCGCCGGTGCAGGGCCCGGTCCGAGGCGATCCTGGCGGGGCAGACGTAGACCACCCGCTCCGGGCGGAAGACCTCCACCCCCAGCACATTCTCCAGGGGGCGCTCGTCATAGAGCTCGATCAGGGTTTCCATGGAAGCACCTCGTCTCGTTCCGAATTCGGGGGACCTTTCAAAGCAGCAGGCCCAGCAGATAGAGGGCCGCCAGATGGGCCGGGTAGAAGCATTGATAACAGCGGTGCAGAAGCTTGTTTCGCCGGCCCGGCCTCCCGCCGTAGGAGGCCAGCGCCGGGATCAGCAGCAGGAAGGGATAGAGATAATCGCCCATGGCGAAGAGGCGGGAGCAAACCGCCGCCGGACCGCCAAATCCGGCGCGGACCCAGCTGTAAAAGAGCAGATAGCCCACAATCAGACAGAGGACGCCCAACAGCCGCCGCCCGAATTCCCGCTGCCCCCAGCGCTCCAGATAGAAATAGCAGCCGAAGATCAGAAAGACGCCGGCGACGCCATAGTCCGTATGCAGGAAGCGGCCCAGGGCCCCCGCGAAGAGCAGCACCGCGAAGCGCGGCAGGGGCCGGTCCCGGAAGCACTCCGACAGCCAGAGACCGCCGAAGCCCAGAATCAGGGTGAGGATGACGCTCTGATGGGCGGCGTCGTCAAAGCGCTGGGTCAGCAGCTGATCGAAGAAGGGCTCGCTGCACACCGCCAGGGCCAGGAGCAGCAGCATGTGGCCGCAGAGCCGCTTCGGGTCCTTCCGCAGATGGCGGAAGCCCTCCGCCAGCAGGAAGCAGTAGATGGGAAAGGCAAAGCGGCCCAGGGTCCGCATCCAGTGATAGAGCTCAAAGCCGATGGCCTGGTGTTGATAGAGGACAATGCCCAGATGATCCGTCAGCATCAAAACGGCCGCGGCAAGCTTCAGCAGAAAAACAGTCAAAGGGCATCCCTCCTTGCCTGTATCCTATCATATTTTTTGTCCGATTGCAACAGCGGAAACGAGAATTCCCCGGATTGACAAAGCTCCCCCCGCGCGATACAATAAGATCAAATCGCATCGCAAGGAGGGTCAACGATGGAATATCCGGGCACTTATCCCCAGCAGGGCGGCAATCCGCCCCGGCGGGCAGGCATACGGGGGCCGCGGCTGGCGGCACTGCTGCTCTCCCTGGTCATGCTCGTCACCGGCGTACTGGGCGTTCTGCTCCAGGTCAACGCGGTGGAGCGCTTTCCGCTCTCGGAGCTCGCCTCCGGCTTCCCGGGCCAGGACAGCGGCACGGAGGCCCCGCCGGTCACGGAGAACGACAACCCCGCCGCGGAGCCGGCGGATCACAGCGGAGAGGCCCTGGCGGCCTATCTGGAGCATCTGAGCCGGAACCGGGAAGGCATCGAGGGCTATTACTGGCAGAAGGGCGGCTCCCAATACGACGCGCAGAGCCCGGAGAAGACCCCGAAGCCCGTGGCCCTTCTGGACTGCTGGGGCGACGAGACCCCGGAGCTGATCTACGTGGCCGTGGATCCCACGGAGCGCTACGTCTACATGTCCCGGCTCTACATCCTGACCTGGGACGGGGCGCTGCGCACCCTCTGCGACGTGGCCTGGGACGTGCTGGCCGGCGGCGGCTTCTATTACGATCTGTTCCAGGTGGAGGGCAGCAAGGAGCTCTACGCCTACACCAGCTCCGGCGACGAGAGCTGGGACAAGACCTATCTCCACTTCGTCCCCCGGGGCGAGGGGCTGGAATGCACCCGGGAGCTGGGCTGGACCAGCTCGCCCAGCTACGAAAACGGGGAATACAACCAGGTGATCCAATGCTGGCAGGGCCCGATCAACGCCCAGGAGGAGATCAGCGAGGAGCGCTACCAGCAGCTGCGCGCCGCGCTGCTGGACAAGCTCTCCGCCGTGGTGCTCTGCTCCCAGCGGGGAGACGAGGACCTGGAGGCCTTTCTGGCCGGGAACCCGGAGCTGGGCATGACCGTCTCCGACGCTCTCTTCTCCCTGCTGCGGCAGACCGCCCCCGCCGAGGGCGCCGCGGAGCTGGACCCGGACGCCCTGCCGGACAGTCTGATCCGCTTTTTGACCCAGTTCGTGGGCTGGTATCGGAGCGAGGACCCCTATTGCGCCTACGACGCCGAGAGCACCGGCACGGACGGGACGAATCTGCTCAACAGCATCGTCAACAACGGCTCCTGCGTCCGCTTCTCCATCTACCCCGGCCAGGGGCAGACGGACTACTGGGGCGAGAACGACCCCAGGGGCTGGAGCGCGGGCCAGGGCAATCTGGGCTCCTACGCGGCCTATGACGCCGAGAGCGTGGACTGGATCGCCCGGAACATCTTCCACCTCTCCCCCGCCGCCCTGCTGGCCCAGATCGCCCAGGGCGAGGAGGCGCATCTCTTCTACCGCCAGAAGGCCGAGGACGGCAGGGAGTATTACTACCGGCCCATCGGCGGCGTGGGGGATCCCTTCCTGAAGCTGGTGCCCAGCGCCGCTTCCCTGGAGAAGGGCAGATACACGGTGGTCTACGACCTCTACTTCGACACGGACTTCTCCAGCCGCTACCCCTCCTCCAACGCGGAGTATGAGTACAGCGCCTGCGCGGTGCTGGGCTGGGAGGAGATCGACGGGAGCTTCTACTGGACCCTCTACAAGAACGGCGGCGAGCTGCCCCCGGAGCCGGAGCCGGAGCCCGCGCCGGAGCTTTTCAGCCAGATCCCCGCCCGCTACCTGTTCGCCAGCGGCTTCGGCGGTTGGGGCACGCAGCTGGTGCTGAACGAGGACGGCAGCTTCCGGGGCCGCTTCACCGACGCCAACATGGGCGAGGGGGGCGAGGGCTACGACGGGACCCTCTACTACTGCAACTTCACCGGCCGCTTCACGAATCCCCGGAAGCTCAACGCCTACACCTGGAGCTTCGAGCTGGAGTCGCTGGAGGCCCGGGAGACCCCGGGGGATACCTACATCACGGACCCGGGCTACGGCCGCACCCGCATGGTCGCCGCCGAGCCCTACGGGCTCCAGGGCGGCAGGACCTTCTACTACTACGCGGAGGGGGCCCCGTGCCACCGGCTTCCGGAGTCCTTCCTGGGCTGGGTCTATTCCGTCAGCGGCAGGAACAGCGCCCGGCTCAGCAGCGCCGGACTCTACAACGAGGAGGGCGGCTACGGTTTTGCCGCCACCGGCGGCGCCAGGCTGCGCTTTGCGGACTGGAACGAGGCCTTCCGGGACTTCGTGCTCAACGAGCGCTTCCTCAGCGACGGGGATCTGGAGCTGGGCTACGGCAGTCTGAACTACAACGACGACCCGCCCCGCTTTGCCCTGCGGGACATGGACGGAGACGGACAGCTGGAGCTGCTGGTCTTCAACGGCCAGTCCCTCCCCGATTATCAGGCGATCTACGTCTTCCGCTTCCAAAACGGCTGCGTGCGCTATGAGCGGAGCGCCTCCCTCGAGGAGCTCTGGACGGAGCACGCCGACTCCATGAGCTTGCAGGAGCTCCGGGACCGCGGCTGGGAACGGCTGCAGGCCCTCTGGCTGGGGGGCGCAGGGGGCGCGGTGCGGACCCTCTCCGCGGAGCTCGGGGGGAAGACCCTCTCCCTGGACTGGGGCTGGGATCTGTTCAAGCAGGCCCCCGCGGACTATCAGCCGGACCTGGCCATGGCCGCGGCCTGGCTCTGCGAGGACCAGGCCCACGCCTCCGCCCTGCTGAAGACCCTGGGCTTCGAGGAGGTGGAAAGCCTCTCCGCCGGGCAGTTTACCGCCACCATGGGCATGCGGCTGCTCCGCTGGGAGGAGGAGGACCGGCTGATCTTCGCCCTGGTCCTCTCAGAAGGCCCCGCCGGCGAGGAGCAGCTGGCGCTGCTGCCCGACGCCGCCCAATACGCCGACGAAATGGCGGAGCTCTTCCGCAGCAGGCTGGGCTCCTATCTGGACGCCCGGGCCGCCGCCTATGATTTTGACCGCTTCCACAGCAGCTTCTTCCTCTGCGGCGCGGGGCTGGGCGGCGCGGCCATCGGGCGGCTGGTCCCCATCCTGCAGGAGGAGCTGGCGGAGCCGGAGACCGTCTTCGCCTATAGCTTCTGCACCCCCCGGTATCTGAGAAAGCCCGGTCACGCGGAAAAGCTCCCGGGCATCCACAATCTGCTCAACAGCGCGGATCTGCTGACGGAGCTGCCCCTGGGTCTGGGGCGCAGCGGCAAGGATCACTTCCTGGCCGGCACGGTCCGGGGCCGCTTCCTGGACCACAGCCTGGCGGCCCTGCGGGAGCTGCTGATCCAAAAGGCCCCGGAGGCCGCCTCGGAGACCGGCTTCTATCAGCGCCTGCTGCTGACGGAGCCCGGCACGCTGCGCGTCCTGGACGAAAGCGGCAGGCTGCTGGCGGAGGCCCGGGACGGCAAGCTCCGTTACAGCTCGGACGCGGCCCTGGTGGTCCTGCCCACGGAGGAGGGCTGCGTGGTCTGCGCCGACGAGAGCCTGTCCTTCAACCTGGTCATGACCGGCGGCGCGGAGAGCGGCATGGTCCGTCAGCGGGTCAACCGCATCAACGGCCAGAGCGCGGAGCTGTCCAAGTGCCAGAGCCTGCGGCTGGGCAAGGGCGCCGCCTGGTGTGTGCCGGTCAAGCCGGGGGCGCAGCTGAAAACCGCAGTCTTTGAGCTGGACGAGGGCGGCCGGGCCCTGCGGCGGATCGGAACGGACGGCAGCAGCGAGCGGGCCCTCTTCGGCAGCAACGTCCTGGGCTTCTGCTTCCTGGGCCTGGCCCTGCTGGGCCTGCTGGGTCTGATCCTGAGCCTGACGCTGCGCCGCTGAGGGACCCGGGGCGCCCGGCGGAGCTCCCTTCTCCGAAGCCCTGCTTCCAGGCAGCACAAAACCAGCGAGTCCCCCGGGGGACCCGCTGGTTTTCATTTCTCCATCAGGCGTACAGAAGGGCGCCCAGGACCGCGGAGACCGCGATCAGCGCGATGGGCGAGGGCTTGCGGTGGAAGAGGGGCTTCCAGCCGAAATAGCCGATCCCCAGCACCGGCAGCAGGATCAAGGCCTTCCAGTCCGGGACCCCGGCGGGGATGCAGCAGGCGGCCAGGATCTCCAGGCCCGTGGCCAGGATGACGCCGGTGATGCAGGCCTTGAGCCCCGTCATGGCCGCCCGGACCCAGGGGTTTTCCACAAAGCGCCGCAGCGCCGCCATCAGCACCAGAATGATGCAGAAGGCCGGGAGCACCGCCGCGAAGGTGGCCGCAAGGGCGCCGGGGAGCCCCGCCCGGACGCTGCCCACATAGGTGGCCAGGTTTACCATAATCGGCCCCGGCGTGCTCTCGCTGACGGCGATGATGTCCGACAGCAGCTCTTCCCCCATCCAGCCATGGGCCAGCACCACCTCCCGGATCAGGGCGATGGAGGCGTAGCCGCCGCCGAAGGAGAAGCAGCCCACCCGCAGAAAGCCCCAGAACAGCTCCAGCAGGATCATGGGGTCTTCCCTCCTCTCCGAAGGGCGAAGACCGCCACACTGACGGCGGCGGCCCCCAGCATCAGCACGATGGAGGACAGCCGCAGGGAGAGGAAATTGGCCGCCAGGGAGGCCGCCAGCGCCCCGGCCAGCAGCAGCAGGGGCAGGGGCTTTTTGGGCATCCGGGCATAGAGGCGGCGGGCGGCGTCCAGGATCAGGATGCCCACCGCCACCCGGATCCCCCGGAAGGCGTTGGCCGCCAGCGGGATCTCCAGAAAGCGGTCCAGGAAGCGGGACAGGGCGAAGATCACCAGGAAGGAGGGCAGGACCATGCCCAGGGTGGCGCAGAGGGCCCCGGGGAGCCCCGCCTGCCGCCCGCCCACATAGGTGGCGCAGTTGATGGCGATGGGCCCGGGGGTGGACTCGGCCACCACCACCAGATCATCCATTTCCTCCTTCGTGAGCCAGCCCCGCCGCTCCACGCAGGCGTCGTCCACAATGGAGATCATGGCGTAGCCGCCCCCGAAGGTGAACAGGCCGATCCGGAAGAAGACGGCGAAGAGCTCCACCAGCTTGTGCTTGCTCATGGTTTTCAATGCTCACCACGCCCCCACGTAGCCGATGGTGACGGCCGCGTTCTCCGAGCCGGCCCGCATGCGGTCCGGTATGGGCAGGCCCCGGAGGGTGGCGCTCAAAAAGCCGGCGATGTAGCTGTCCCCGGCGCCCAGGGTATCCACCACCGGGCATTCGATGGCGTGCTGGAGGAAGAAGGTCTCCCCGTCGTAGACCATGCTGCCCTTGGCGCCCCGCATGGTGACCACCAGGGAGGGACCCATGGCGGCGATGGCCTTGACCTTCTCCATCAGGCGCTCCACCGGGGTCCCGTCGTCGGAGAAGAAGGCGATGTCCACGTGGGGCAGGGCCGTCAGGGACACGGGATCGTCGGGCAGATCGGCGCAGTCGAAGGCCACGGTGACGCCCCGGGCCTTGATCTCCGCCAGGGCGTGCTCGCATTTGCCCCAGACCGCCGAGACGGCGATGGCGTGCTCTGCGATGTAGTCCAGATCCTCCGGCCGGAGGCGGTAGTCCTCCATGATGCCGGTCTCATAGGAGGTAAAGACCCGGTTTCCGTGCTCCATCACCACCGTGGTGGTGGGGGTGGGGCCCTCCAGGACCTGGACGTGGCTCACGTCCACGCCCTTCTTTTCCAGGGCGCCCAGCACCAGCTCTCCGTCCTCGTCGGAGCCCACGGCCCCGATGAAGGAGGCGCTGGTCCCGAGCCGGCGCAGATAGACCGCGAAATTGACGGGGTTGCCCCCGGGGAATTTCTGGCCCAGGGCCTCGTAGTGGTCCACACAACTGTCTCCAATGCAGGCGATTGCAGGTATCATGGCGTTTGACCTTTCTGTCTGTGATTCAGACGCGGGGGGCGGGGGCGGACAAGCAATGCTTGTCCCTGCAATTGAGATGATGCGGGGGCGGACAAGCAATGCTTGTCCCTGCAATTGAAATGACGCGGGAGCGGACAAGCAATGCTTGTCCCTGCAATTGAAATGACGCGGGAGCGGACAAGCAATGCTTGTCCCTGCAATTGAAATGACGCGGGAGCGGACAAGCAATGCTTGTCCCTGCAATTGAAATGACAGGCTTACGGTTGTTCCATAAAGCGGTCGATCAGCGGGTAGAGGGCCAGATAGGGGTCCGGGATCACCCGGATCTCCTCCCCCAGCTCCAGGACCCGGTCCGGGGCCTCCGTCCCGGTGGGCCAGACCGGCAGCCCGGGTCCGTTGGGGTCGCCGGTTTTGATGAAGTTGACATAATATTCCATTATCCGCTGCTCCAGGCTCCGGTCGCTCTCGTCGTAGTTCCGGGGGAACTTGTTCAGGTTGCCGTAGAAATAGGGCAGCTCCCCGGCGTGGTTGGAGCCCAGGCCCCGGTTGTCCTTGGTGAACCAGTAGGTATAGACCGGGACGCCCCGCTTCCCCAGCAGACGGGCCCAGTTGTAGTGGCTGTAGCTGAACCAGGCGGCGGAGACGCAGGCGTCGTAGGAGCCCTTGGCCGTGCCGCCGGGGTCGATCAGATAATGGTAGAAGGGGATCTGGGGCTCCGGCGGGAAGGCCCTGGCGGCCTCCTCCGCCCCGTCGCCGTAGAGGGGCCGGAGCTTCTCCACATAGTTTTCCGCGTCCACCCTGGTGGTCATGCAGAAGAGGTCCGCCTCGTGGACGTTGAAGCCCTGGAGCAGGGCGGTCTCGTGGTTGGCCCCCCGCAGGTAGCTCAGATAGGGCTGCTCCGTGAGGGCGTAGCCGTCCACGGTCATGGAGTCGTTGGCGTGCCTGGTGTTCACCAGCTTTTCCGCTGGGACGGCCCGGAGGGCTTCGGAATCCGCGGCGCCGAACTCCTCCCGGATGGCCCTGCCGGTCTCCAGGGCCCGCTCCATGGGCCGGAAGCTGTGGTAGGGGGTTTTGGCGGTGATGCCGCTGGAGGCGGCGGCCGCCCTTTGGAACAGGCCCTCGCTGAGGGGGGACACGCAGAGGGCGTTGACGGCGGAGGCGCCGGCGGACTCGCCCGCCACGGTGACGTTATCCGGGTCCCCGCCGAAGGCCGCGATGTTCTCCCGGACCCATTTCAGGGCCTGGATCTGGTCCAGCAGGCCGTAGTTGCCGGTGCTGCCGTTGGGGGACTCGGCGGCCAGGGCCTCGTCGGCGTAGTAGCCGAAGACCCCCAGCCGATAGCCGAAGTTCACCACCAGGATCCCCTTCCGGGCCAGGCTCTCCCCGTTGTACTCGCTGTAAGAGGGCTGGCCGGTGGTGAGGGAGCCGCCGTGGATGTAGACCAGCACGGGCAGCTTTTCTGCCCTGCCCGCGGGCTTCCAGATGTTCAGGTAGAGGGAGTCCTCGCTCATGGGCTCGATCCAGTTGTCCGTGAGGCTGAGGCGGAAGCGG
This sequence comes from Oscillospiraceae bacterium, assembly GCA_017509485.1. Lineage (GTDB taxonomy): Bacteria > Bacillota > Clostridia > Oscillospirales > Oscillospiraceae > JAFRPC01. The sequence continues at coordinate 39,078 of JAFWPP010000057.1, forward strand.
TGGGAGCCGAAAATGTCCATCAGCGAGCCCATCACCGGATGGTTCCGGGGCTGCATGGACATGGGGGCGAAAGTATCGCAGACCCGGACTCCCTCCCAGGGCTCCGGCGGCTGGGGCTCCCTCCAGCGGAGCTCCCCCAGGGGGGGCTTGGCGTAGGGAATGCCCGCGTAGACCTCCACGGCCTCGTCCGCGGTATAGACGCCGGTGAGCTGGCCCTCGGCCACCCGGACGACGCCGGTCATCCGGGGCTTCTTGTTGGAAACGGCGGGGACCGCCTTCTCCCGGGGGCCGGAGATCACAAACAGGAGCCCCAGCAGCGCCAAAAAGCCCAGGAAGCACAGCAGACGGGGCAGGAAGCCCGCCCCGGACAGGAGCTGGGTCCTGGCGCGGACCCAGAACACCAGCAGCAGCACCAGCAGGGCCCAGCCCCAGAGGCTGTTCTTCCCCAGCTCAAACAGGGCGAGGGCGATCAGGACGATCAGCACAAACAGGATCCAGAACAGCACGGGCTTTCTCCTCTTTCGTTCTTTCATGTCGATTCCTCAGATTTCAAAGCATGGGGGCCCCTAAAGGCCCAGCAGCTCCGCCAGCACGCGGACCAGCAGCAGGGCGATCACCGCCAAAATCACGGGCCGGACGATCTTCGCGCCGTTTTTGATGGCCAGACCGGAGCCCAGCCAGTGGCCCGCGATGGAGAAGCAGGCGGCGGCGAGGCCCACGCCGATCAGCACCTTCCCGGCCATCAGGGAGGTGAGCAGGGCGCTCAGGTTGGAGGACAGGTTCACCACCTTCACGTTGCCGGAGGCGCTGCGCACGTCCAGCCTGCCCAGGGCGCAGAAGGCGATCAGCAGGAAGGTGCCGGTGCCGGGGCCGTAGAAGCCGTCGTAGACGCCGATCAGCAGGGAGAAGCCCCAGATGATCAGCCGCCGCTTCCACAGGGGCATCGCGCCCCGCTCCTCCGGCAGACTTTTCTTCCGCAGCAGCACCGCGGCGGCCAGGGGAAGCACCAGCAGCAGCACATATTTCAGGATGCGCTCGTCCACCCGCAGCTGGAGGCTGGTGCCCAGGTAGGCCCCGCCGATGGCCAGCAGCACGGAGGGCAGGGCCAGGGACCAGTCCACATAGCCCTTTTTCAGATAGCGGCCGGTGGAGACGGCTGTGCCCACGCAGGAGGACAGCTTGTTGGTGCCCAGGGCAAAGTGGGCGGGCAGGCCCGCCAGCAGATAGATGGGGACCGAAATGATCCCCCCGCCGCCGCCGATGCCGTCCACAAAGCCCGCGGCAAAGACCCCCAGGCCGATCAGCAGCACTGCCCAGAGGGGATAACCGTCGATCACGGAGCTCCCTCCTCTGATTTATTTTATGTTAACTTTCTGTTGTTATGTTAACTGTTTTGTCTTCTGTTGACTTGTCTACCAGCGGTTCTCCACGTATTCGCAGAAGGCGTAGAAGTCCTTGATTTGCAGCTCCGTCCCGTCGTCCAGGGTAACGGTCCCGCTCCAGAGGCCGTGGACCTGGTGGGAGTGCATCCGCATGGCCAGGACGTTGAGATCGGAGTGGTGGTCGTAGAAGGGCCGCATGGTCAGCTGGAAGCGGCCGTCCTGGGAGACGAACTCCCAGGGCTCCAGGTACTTGTCCGGCTTGGGGAAGCGCTTCACGTCCACGGGGCCGAATTTGTGGGCTTTGCCGTCCCAGAAGACGCAGGTCTCGGTGGCCTCGCCCTCGTCGCCGATGCCCCAGGTGATCTCAAAGCCGAAGAGATGCTCCCTCCCGTCGGGGCCCGGGACCCGGCCGGAGCCGTTGCCCCAGTACCAGACCAGCTTGTAGGGGGTGCAGACCCGGCCCCAGTCCAGCACCGTGAAGCAGCTGTCCTTCGTGAAGCTCCAGCTCCGCTCCCCCACCCGGAAGACGCCCTCCGTGGCCATGCAGTTCTGCTTGGTGGTCATGAAATAGCGGTCCGCTTTCCCCGCGAAGGGCAGGACCGTGGTGATGTTTTCCTGGTCCGGGAGGATGTCCATGGTGAACGCGGCGGAAACGTCCCCAAGCTCGAAGCGCAGGCTTCTGCGCTCCGGCTCCGTGACGGTCTCAAAGACGGACTTTCCGACCTCCATGCGGACCTTGCCGGGCACGTCGCCCTTGGGGGGCAGAACGTACTTGTCCTTTCCCCCCAGGAAGGGGGCCATTTTGGAGCAGAGGGTCTTCCCCGCCCGCAGATCCACCAGCACCGCCGAGGCGTAGCCCCCCAGGGAGATGTTGGCGAAGCTGATCTGGACCATGTAATGGCCGTCGGAGATCTGGTAGAAGTCCCACTCCTTCCGGCGCAGGACATGGCGGACCCGGGTCCGGTCGTAGTCGAAGACGTTGTGCCGGGCCCAGCCCGCCGCCAGGAGCTTCCCGTCCGGGGCCAGCAGCTCCGTGGGCTCCGTATACTCCCGCTGCTCGGACTTAAAATCCGTTTCGAGCCAGCTTTTATAGGTACGGTTCATAGGCTCACTTCCATTCTATGATGCAGGGACGCGCATTGCAGGTCCGCGGACAAGCGATGCTTGTCCCTACAGAGCGCGGGCCACCAGCTCCAGCATTTCGCTCAGCAGCTGGCGGTGCTCCTCCAGGGCGTAGAAGATGCCGTCCTCGGAGAGGACGCCCCGCTTGAGCTCGGCAGGCAGGCGGCCCGCCTCGTCGTCTTCATAGTCCCGTTTCCAGTCGGCGCCCGCCAGATATTCGTCCAGCTCGGCGCAGAGGGGCTCGGTCTTCTCAAAGGCCTCCAGGGCCCGGGCCAGGACCCCGTGGGCCTGTTCCACCCGGTCCAGCAGGGCCTCGTAGTGTTGGATGCGTTCGATCTGTTCCTTGTTTTCCATGGTGTACGCTCCTTTTTCGGTTTTTCGGCGCAGGCTGTGCGCCGTTACAGGATTCCCTTCTCCAAGTATTCCTCTTCCGTCAGGATCGGGACGCCGTTCTGCTTCAGCAGGGCGGCGAAGATCCCGTCCCCGGGGACCCGGGTATGGGTGAAGCTGCCGTCGTAGATTTCGCCCTTGCCGCAGGAGGGACTGCGGGCTTTGAGCACCGCCAGGCTGCAGCCCCGGGCCCTGCAGATCGCCAGGGCCTGCTCCGCCCCGCGGCGAAATTGGTTGCTGAGCTCCTCTCCCCTTGCATTCAGCACCCGTCCGTCGGGCTGGATCTCGCTGGGGCTCCGGGGGGTGGGCAGGCCCCCCAGCTGCTCCGGGCAGACCGGCACGGCCTCGCCCCGCAGCACCAGCTCCATCAGCTCCGGCACGGCATTCGAGGCCCCGTCATAGCGGCAGTTCAGCCCCGCCAGACAGGCGCTCACCAGGATCACGCGGAAGCCCCCCTTCCCTTTTCGCTCTTTCCTCCATTATACAGTTTCCCGCCGGAAAATACAAGAACTGTATTGCTTTTTTTCTCGGCTATGGTATACTGGGAACAGAAACGCAAATCCCGATTTGCAGGGATCTTTCTTTCGTAGGGGCCGATGCCCACATCGGCCCTTTCCCCGGACGATACGGAGGGCCGATGTGGGCATCGGCCCCTACGGTGATTGCTCTCCGCAAAGCCTTCCCCCTCGGGGGAAGGTGGCATCCGGCGTCTCATGGAAGCCGGATGACGGATGAGGGGCGCTGCATGTTTTTTGCTCGTTGATGGGGAGCACTCTGTCGTCGATGCCTCCCCTCATCCGGCGCTTCGCGCCGC
>JAFWPP010000058.1:0-7582 GCA_017509485.1 Oscillospiraceae bacterium
ACGGCAAATTGCATTCGTTCCGAATGCCGGGACGCTCACCCTGACGGGTAAGAGCGTCCCCTACGGCGGCGCGTATCGTGCGGGCTGATAGCCCGCGCTACATATGGGGATGTAGGGACGAGCATTGCTCGTCCGCGCATGCGAAGCATGCGTCGTTTGCGCAAGCAAACGACCCGATTTGCCTCACGGCAAATTGCATTCGTTCCGAATGCCGGGACGCTCACCCTGACGGGTAAGAGCGTCCCCTACGACGGCGCGTATCGAGCGGGCTGATAGCCCGCGCTACAAGCGGAGATCGGCGGGCGCTCAATGAGCGCCCCTACAGGCGGGGATCCCTGATCTCTCAACTCTCTGCCCACCCTAATCCCTAATCCTTAATCCCTGATCTCTCAACCCTTCCCCCACCCTAATCCTTAATCCCTAATCCTTAATCCTTAATCCCTAATCCTTAATCCCTATTCCCGGGGAGAGTAATTGCAAAATCTCCGTACATGGCGTACTGGCGTACCGGGTGGGGGAGTATCTTGGAACGTCTATATTATACCACATTTTGCGGCTAATGTCAAGATACAATATCCTAATAAAGTGATTAGAATTCGCGGAAAAAGCTGCGTTTGGAATCGAAACGCCACTTTTCGATCCGCCGCATACCAAAAATCGCGCTGTACGGCGGCTTTTTTCAAGGGGAGAGCATACGCATACGGCAGGCGCCAGAAGCGCCATCTCAGCATAGGGAAAGCAGCGGGAGCGCGCAAAAAAGCCCACCCGGGGGAACGGGTGGGCTTTTGTGGAATTACGGATCTGCGTACAGATCGGTCAGGGGCTTCCCGACGCGGGCCTTCGCGTACAGCTCAATCATACACTTCTGCGTACAGATCGGTCAGGGGCTTCCCGACGCGGGCCTTCGCGTACAGCTCAATCATACACTTCTGCGTACAGATCGGTCAGACGCCTTGCGTCACGGGCTTATGCATGCAGCTCAAACAGAGGCTTCGCGGCGGGAGCGCGAAAAAAAGCCCACCCGGGGGAACGGGTGGGCTTTTGTGGAATTACGCTTCTGCGTACAGATCGGTCAGACGCCTTGCGTCACGGGCTTATGCGTAGAGGTCGATCAGGCGCTTCAGGTGCTCGTAACGCTCCATGGCGGCGGCTTCGTTCTTGGCGAAGAGCTCGGTGGCGCGCTCCGGGAACTCGCGGGTCAGACGGCTGTAACGGGCCTCGTTCATCAGGAACTCCTGATAGCCGCCCTTGGGCTCCTTGGAATCCAGGGTGAACTTCTTGTCCGCGGCGGGGTTGAAGCGGAACATGTTCCAGTAGCCGCAGTCCACAGCCTTCTTCATCTCTTCCTGGCAGTGGATCATGCCGCCCTTGATGGAGTGCATCTCGCAGGGAGCGTAGCCAATGATCAGGGACGGGCCGTGGTAGGCCTCGGCCTCGGAGATGGCCTTGATGGTCTGGGCGGGGTTGGCGCCCATGGCGATCTGAGCCACATAGACGTAGCCGTAGCTCATGGCGATCTCCGCCAGGCTCTTCTTCTTGACCTCCTTGCCGGCGGCGGCGAACTGCGCCACCTGGCCGATGTTGGAGGCCTTGGAGGCCTGGCCGCCGGTGTTGGAGTAGACCTCGGTGTCGAAGACGAAGATGTTGACGTCTTCGCCGGAAGCCAGCACGTGGTCCACGCCGCCGAAGCCGATGTCATAGGCCCAGCCGTCGCCGCCGAAGATCCACACGGACTTCTTGTTGAGATAATCCTTCTTGTCCAGGATGGCCTTGGCGCAGTCGCAGCCGCAGGCCTCGAGGGCGGCAATCAGGGCCTTGGAGGCGGGCTGGTTGGCGGCGCCGTCGTTGTAGGTCTCCAGCCACTTGGCAGCGGCGGCCTTCACGTCCTCGTTCTTGCCGTTGGCCACGATGTCCTCGATCTTGGCCTTCAGGGACTCGCGGATGGTCTTCTGGGCAATGTGCATGCCCAGGCCGTGCTCGGCGTTGTCCTCAAACAGGGAGTTGGCCCAGGCGGGACCCTTGCCCTCTTCGTTGACGCAGTAGGGAGCCGTGGCGCCGGGGCCGCCCCAGATGGAGGAACAGCCGGTGGCGTTGGAGATGTACATCCGGTCGCCGAAGAGCTGGGTGATCAGGCGGGCATAAGAGGTCTCGGCACAGCCGGCGCAGGAGCCGGAGAACTCCAGCAGCGGCTTCTTGAACTGGGAGCCCTTGACGGTGAGATCCTGCATGTCCTTTTTCTCGGGGGTCTTGACGCAGTAGTCGAAGACGGGCTGCTGATCCAGCTGGGATTCCTGGGGCTTCATGCTGATGGCCTTGGTGGGGCAGACGCCCACGCAGACGCCGCAGCCCATGCAGTCCAGAGGAGACACGGCCATGGTGTACTTGTAGACGCCCTTGCCCTTGCCGGCCTTGATGTCCACGATCTTGGCGGCGGCGGGAGCCTTCTCGGCCTCCTCAGCGGTGAGCGCGAAGGGACGGATGGTGGCGTGGGGGCAGACGTAAGCGCAGTTGTTGCACTGGATGCACTTGCCGGCGTCCCACTCGGGAACGGTGACGGCAACGCCGCGCTTCTCGTAGGCAGCGGCGCCCAGCTCAAACTGGCCGTCCACATAGGGGGTAAAGGCGGAGACGGGCAGGGAGTCGCCGTCCATCTTGTCCACGGGGAAGAGGACCTCCTTGACCATCTTGACCAGCTCGGGCTTGCCCTCGAGCTTGACGTCCTCGACCTTGTCCTCGGCGTTGGCCCAGGAGGCGGGCACGTCGATCTTGACGAAGGCGGTGGCGCCGGCGTCGATGGCGCGGTGGTTGCAGTCCACCACGTCCTGGCCCTTCTTCAGGTAGGACTTGGTGGCGGCGTCCTTCATGTAGCCGATGGCGTCCTCCTGGGGCATGACCTTGGCCAGGGTGAAGAAGGCGGACTGCAGGATGGTGTTGGTGCGCTTGCCCATGCCCACCTTAATGGCCAGGTCGATGGCGTTGATGGTGTAGAGCTGAATGTTGTTCTTGGCGATGTAGCGCTTGGAGGCGGCGTCCAGATGGTGCTCCAGCTCCGCCAGATCCCACTGGCAGTTGATCATGAACACGCCGCCGGGCTTCACGTCACGGACCAGGGGGAAGCCCTTGGTGACGTAGGAGGGGTTGTGGCAGGCCACGAAGTCGGCCTTGTTGATGTAGTAGGGGCTCTTGATGGGCTTGTCGCCGAAGCGCAGGTGGGAGACGGTGACGCCGCCGGTCTTCTTGGAGTCGTACTGGAAGTAGGCCTGGACGTACTTGTCGGTGTGGTCGCCGATGATCTTGATGGAGTTCTTGTTGGCGCCCACGGTGCCGTCGCCGCCGAGACCCCAGAACTTGCACTCGATGGTGCCCTCCGCCGCGGTGGCGGGGACGTTCTCCCGCTCAGGCAGGGAGAGGTTGGTGACGTCGTCCTTGATGCCGATGGTGAACTGACGCTTCATCTCGTCCCGCTTCAGCTCGTCGAAGACGGCGAAGACGGAGGCGGGAGGCGTATCCTTGGAGCCCAGACCGTAGCGGCCGCCGATCACCTGGATGTCGGTCTTGCCGGCGTTGGCCAGGGCGGTCACCACGTCGAGGTACAGGGGCTCGCCCTGGGAGCCGGGCTCCTTGGTGCGGTCGAGCACCGCGATCTTCTTGACGGTTTCGGGGATGGCGGCCAGCAGCTTGTCGGGGCAGAAGGGACGGTACAGACGGACCTTCACCAGGCCGACCTTCTCGCCGTTGGCGTTGAGGTAGTCGATGACCTCCTCGGCCACGTCCACGATGGAGCCCATGGCGATGATGATGTGCTCCGCGTCGGGGGCGCCGTAGTAGTTGAAGGGCTTGTAGTTGGTGCCCAGCTTGGCGTTGACCTTGTCCATGTACTCTTCCACGATGGCGGGCAGCTCGTCGTAGAACTTGTTGCAGGCCTCACGGTGCTGGAAGAAGATGTCGCCGTTCTCGTGGGAGCCGCGCATGGCGGGGCGCTCGGGGTTCAGGCAGTGCTCCCGGAAGGCCTTGACAGCGTCCATGTCGCACATTTCCTTCAGGTCCTCATAGTCCCAGATGGCGATCTTCTGGATCTCGTGGGAGGTGCGGAAGCCGTCGAAGAAGTTGATGAAGGGAACGCGGCCCTTGATGGCGGCCAGGTGGGCGACGGCGCCCAGGTCCATGACCTCCTGGGGGTTGGTCTCGCAGAGCATGGCGAAGCCGGTCTGACGGCAGGCGTAGACGTCGGAGTGATCGCCGAAGATGTTCAGCGCATGGGTGGCGACGGTACGGGCGGACACGTGGAACACGCCGGGAAGCAGCTCGCCCGCAATCTTGTACATGTTGGGGATCATCAGCAGCAGGCCCTGGGATGCGGTGTAGGTGGTGGTCAGCGCGCCGGCTGCCAGGGAGCCGTGGACGGTGCCGGAAGCGCCGGCCTCGGACTGCATCTCCACGACCTTGACACGGTTGCCGAAGATGTTCTCGCGGCCCTGGGCGGACCACTGATCCACATAGTCAGCCATGGGGCTGGAGGGGGTGATGGGGTAGATGCCCGCGACCTCCGTAAAGGCGTAGCTGACGTGCGCGGCAGCGGTATTGCCGTCCATTGTCTTGAATTTTCTTTGCAAGAATATTACCTCCTAATCAAAGGGACCGGGTCCCGTATTTTGACAACTTTAATATACCAGAAAAAATAGCGTTTGTAAATGGAAAAAGTCACTTTTTTCGCAAAGATATTTGCACAAATCTTTCGCAAAGATATTTCTACTTGATGTTTTTTGAATTGTTTGGTATAATAACTAAAATAGGGATAGAAGGGGCGATCGGTCTTGAAGCAGGATATCCTCGGTTTACGCTTTGACAATGTGACCATGGAGGAGGCGCTGGCCATCGGCGAGGGCTTCCTGGAGGGCGACAGGGCCGCCGTGGTGGTGACGCCCAACGCAGAGATCGGCTACGACGCGTCCAGGGACCCGGACTACCGGGAGCTGCTGAACCGGGCCGATCTGATGCTGCCCGACGGGGCCGGCGTGGTCCTGGCGGCCAAGCTGCGGAAGACGCCCCTCAAAGAGAAGGTGGCGGGCATCGACTTTGCCCGGAACATGCTCTCCGTCTTCGCCCGCCGGGGCACGAAGCTCTATCTGCTGGGCTCCAAGCCCGGCGTGGCGGAGCAGGCCGCGGAGAAGATGAAGGAGCTCGCCCCCGGCCTGACGGTCTGCGGCACCGCGGACGGCTATTTCAAGGACGAAGGCCCCGTGGTGGAGCGGATCAACGAATCCGGCGCCGAGGCCCTCTTCGTCTGCCTGGGCGCCCCCAAGCAGGAGCGGTTTATGTTCGACCATCAGGACGAGCTGAAGACCGTTCGCCTGATGGCCGGTTTGGGCGGCAGCCTGGACGGCTTCGCCGGCAACGTGAAGCGGGCCCCGAAGTGGATGATCCGGCTGAACCTGGAATGGCTCTACCGGCTCTGCAAGGAGCCCAGGCGCATCGGCCGCATGATGCGGCTGCCGAAGTATTTGCTCAAGGCAATAGGGAACAAGCAATAGGCACCAGGCACCAGGTGACAAGTGACAAAGGACAGGTGACAAGTGACAAGTAGCGCGGGCAATCTGCCCACCGTGCGCCCGTACGGACGAGGGATTAGGGATTAAGGATTAAGGATTAGGGAGAGGGAAGGGACGAGAGATCAGGGACCCCGCCCGTAGGGGGCGGCGCCCACGACGCCCCGCGTTACCCCCGCCGTACCGTTCCCACCGTAGGGGCGGCCATTGGCCGCCCGCCCGAGGCAAACACGCACGACGACCACCCACCCCGTAGGGGCGCTCATTGAGCGCCCGCGCTTGCGAAGCAAGCATCGTTTGCGGGAGCAAACGATACAACCCACGTACCGTATCGAAACCACGCAGGATTTGCCTGCGGTAAATTGTCCGCCCATGGCGGACCGGGCGCTCAATGAGCGACCCTACGGAGGAAAACGAATCGAAGCCCGCGCGCTCCGGCCGCAACGGACACCGGGGACGGGGGACGCGAGGCGTCAGGCGCCAGGCACCAGACAACAGGCAATAGGAGACGGAGGACAGAATATGGGTAAACTTATCGTCTTGGAAGGGACCGACGGGTCCGGGAAGTCCACGCAGTTCGCGCTGCTGAAACAGCGGCTGGAATCGGAGGGCAGGTCCTTCCACACCATCGTCTTCCCCCAGTATGATCAGCCCTCCTCGGCGCTGATCCGGATGTATCTGGGGGGCGAGTTCGGCCCGAACCCCGCCGACGTGAACGCCTACGCGGCCTCCGCCTTCTACGCGGTGGACCGCTTCGCCTCCTTCCGCAAGGTCTGGGGCGAGGAATACCGGAAGGGCGGGCTGATCCTGGCGGACCGCTACACCAGCTCCAACGCGGTCCATCAGGCCGCCAAGGTGCTGGAGCCCATCCGACCGGACTTCTTCCGCTGGCTCTACGACCTGGAATACGTCCGCTTCGGCCTGCCGGTGCCGGACCTGGTGCTCTATCTGGACGTCCCCACGGAGCTCAGCGAGACCCTGCTGCGGAAGCGGGAGAGCGACACCCACACCCAGGCGGACATCCACGAGCAGGACCTGGACTATCTCCGCACCTGTCGGAGGACCGGCCTCCAGGCCGCGGCCTTCTACGGCTGGAGCGTGGTCTCCTGCGCCAAAAAGGGGCAGCTCCGGGCCGTGGAGGACATCCACGAGGAGCTGTATCAGAAAGTATTGTCTGTGATCGAAAAGTAAGGAGAACGATATGGTATATATTTTCCTGGCCACCGGCTTTGAGGAGACCGAGGCCATCGTGCCCTGCGACCTGCTGCGGCGGGCGGGGCTGGAGGTGGCGCTGGCGGGGGTCAACGGCATCGAGATCGTGGGCTCCCACAAAATCACCGTCCGGGCGGATATCCCCCTGGACGCGGTCCACATCGACGATATGGAGATGCTGGTGCTCCCCGGCGGGCTCCGGGGCGTGGAGTCCCTTCTGAGCTCCAGGGCGGCCCTGAGTCTGACGAAACGGGCCTGGGAGGCCGGCAAATACGTCTGCGCCATCTGCGCCGCGCCCACGATCCTGGCGAGTCTGGGGATCCTCGGCGACAGCCCCGCCGTCTGCTATCCCGGCAAGGAGCCCCAGATGGGGCAGGCCGAGATCCGGGACGCCAACGTGGTACGGGCCGGCAGGCTCATCACTGCCAGAGCCGCCGGCGCCTCCGTGGATTTCGCCCTGGCCCTGATCGAAGCCCTGAAGGGCAGGGAAGAGGCAGAGCGGATCGCGAAGCAGATCGTCTATATGAGGGATTAGGGATTAAGGATTAGGGATTAAGGATTAGGGATTAAGGTGGGGGAAGGGTTGAGAGATCAGGGATCCCCGCATGTAGCGCGGGCTATCAGCCCGCCCGATACGCGCCACCGTAGGGGACGCTCTTACCCGTCAGGGTGAGCGTCCCGGCATTCGGAACGAATGCAATTTGCCGTAAGGCAAATGGGATCGTTTGCTTGCGCAAACGACGCATGCTTTGCATGCGCGGACGAGCAATGCTCGTCCCTACATCCCCTTATGTAGCGCGGGCTATCAGCCCGCACGATACGCG
>JAFWPP010000020.1:0-33170 GCA_017509485.1 Oscillospiraceae bacterium
AAAAGGGGTCATCCCCCTTTTGGAAAACCCCGAGATACCGCCCGCGCTGGCGATAAGAACAAAACGTGATCCCGGCGTGCGTATTACGCACCGTATCTGTATATTGTGAGCTGATCGATGTTTGCCCCTACGGCGTTCTCCCGTTTCCTTTTGCCTGTTCCCCGTTCCCTTTTGTCCTGATCAGCCTGTATGGGAAGCGCATCAAAGTTTTTTGACAATCTGCAAAGAAGAGCCTCAACTGATCGGTTGAGGCTCTTCTTTTGCATATTCCTTGTTATGATCGTTCTGTTCGCCAGGCTTGATCCTTATTTGCGGACATCCGTGAATCCGGCTTCCGCCAGGGCCTGCTCCAGCGCGTCCACCGCGTTTTTGGTCGCGTCGTCCTCCACAGCAAGGACGATCCTCGTATCACGCGGGAGCTCGTTCAACGCAATCAGGAGCTCCTCCAGCGTGTGCTCCGTGTTTCCGTAGCTGACATTCTGATAGTTGTACTCCCGACCCTGGATCCGGATCTCCACCGTGTCCGCCCGGATTTCGACCTCCGTGGAGCTTTGCTCTTGATCCGGCGCGACGGTCGTTACCACCGCCGATTCTGCTTTTCCGTTTGCCTCGCTGGGCGTCCCGAGCCCATCGCCGGACCCGAAGCCCAGCTTGCCGGTCCCGAAGAGCAGCGCCAATGCCGCTATGGCGGCCACGCCGGTGACCGCAGCGCCTTTTTTCACATTCTTATTGTTCATAGTATCCCTCACTTTGATGTATTGATTGCGGTCAGGTAGACGTTTTTCCTGACCGTCCGCACGTCCCGAAATGCTTTCATGATTTCCCGATACAGCCGATGGGTGCCGATCACATTTCCGTTGTATGTAAAGGTGACGATCAAGACCTCGTCCTCGGCATAGCCGGCCTCTGCGAAAATCCTGAGAATTCCTTTGGTAAGATCCTCTCCCGGGAGGATCACGCCGACCCGCTCTTCCTCTCCGTCAGCCGATCGTTTTCGCGTCGCGCTGAGCCTCCAGGCGTCGTTGTCGTCTTCCTTCTGGAGATTGAAGGAGAGCATGCTGCCGTTATCAAAGGCGATCAGCGCCTGCTGGTTCCGCGCCGCGTTCTCATCCAGCGCGCGCAGACGCTCCCATTCCGCACCGAGTCTGGCTTCCTCCGCGTCAAGGGCGTCCAGCTTGTCCTCATACGCCATGCGCGCCTGCTCCGCCCGCTCCTCCGATTCCTTGACATTGAAGACGCTGTAAAGAATGAAGAAGAACAGGATGATGAGAATGATGTCGAGGAGGGGCGTAAAATCCAGGATGACATCCTTTTTTCTCATAGCTTTACCTTTTCTCGGAGATCCTGATGGAGTCGATGCGCACGGCTTTGTTGTTGATCAACTCCGAGACTTTTTCGATATTGTCTTCCGCGTGTTTAGAGACCACCGCGTTGACCAATTTGAAAATGATCGCGAACACAATGCCCCAGGCCGTGGAGGTCAACGCGTCGAAAAAGCTGTTTCTCGCGTTCAGGATCGCATTTTCATCCATAAAATTCAATTCCAGCAAGGATTTCACCGTGCCGAACATACCCAGCAGCGGAAAGATCGTAATCAGTGTGACAAAGAGCGAGTAGGAGATCGTCAGCATCTTGTAGATGTGGTTGGAATAGAAGTTTTCGCTCTTCCAGAGATCAAAGCTCCTGTCGATCCGTTTGTTTGAGATATGGATCAGCAGCAGGCAGGTCAGAGCCAGAAGCATACAAAAAAAGATATACCAGTCCTCTCCGATGCTTGCCAGCATTTTCTCAAAATAATTCATAGCATCTCCTCCCTGATATATGTTGTAATTATACCATAGCTCTGTATAGAATACAAGCCAGTGCCCTGAGAAAAAGTCGGAAATTGGCGAAAAAAGAGACGTCCCGAAAGGAACAATGTCATTCAGAACGACATTGCCTGACAGAACGTCTCTTTATGCGCTGTTTGATACCATTCTCTGATAAAACGCTTCAAGAAGATTTGCGAGGCAGATTTGTGCCAGACGAGGCGGAGGACGCAGGCGGGCTTTGCGCCCGGCAAGGACGGCAACGAAGGTTCGCGCAAATCTGTCCGCAAAGAGATTGCATGGATTGCATGGTTTTTATCTGAGAATCCTATGATTATGCGGGCTCGCAGCCCTTGTATTCCACACAGAGCATGGTCAGATCATCGTACTGCGGGGTCTCGCCGGCAAAGCTGTCGATCTGCGCCCGCATGTTCCGAAGGAAGCGCTGCAGATCGAGCTCCTCCGTATCGCCCTGCTCCCTTGCCTCCTGCCTGCTGGACTCCAGGGCCTTCAGCATCCGCTCATTGCCGAAGAGCTCCTCCCGGCTGTTGTTGGCCTCCGGAACGCCGTCCGTGTACAGGAACAGCAGATCGCCCGGGTCCATATGCCACCGCACGTTGCGGTAGCGGGAGCTCTCCAGAACGCCCATGGCCAGGCCATGGGGGTCCTTTTCCAGAACGAAGCCCTGTTCCCTTCGGAAGAAGACCGGATACTCGTGACCGGCGCAGGCGGAGATCAGCTCCCCGGTGGAGATCGTCAGGACCCCCAGCCAGACCGTCACGAACATATCGTCCTTGTTGCCCTCACAGAGCCGTCCGTTCACCTCTTGCAGGATCTCCGCCGGGCTGTTGTAGAGGCCGGAGAGGGCCACATTCTTGATGAGGGTCTTGGAAATCACCATGAACAGAGCGGCCGGGACGCCCTTGCCGGAGACGTCCGCGATTACCAGGGCCAGGTGGTCCTCGTCGATCAGGAAGAAATCGTAGAAGTCCCCTCCCACCTCCTTGGCGGGATCCATGACCGCGAAGAGCTCGAATTCCTTCCGCTCCGGGAAGGCCGGGAAAGTGGTAGGCAGCATGTTCAGCTGGATGTCGGCGGCCACAGAGAGCTCCGTGGCCATTCTCTGCTTCTCAGAGGTGATGCTGACGATCTCCCGGACATAACCCCGCATCTTCTCTGACATACTGGCGAAGGCCCGGGCCAGCACCTCGATCTCGTCGCCGGTGAGCAGCACATCCTCCACCTGGAAGCTCATATTGTCGCCCTTCATCTCCGAGATTCGCAGGGTCATCTTCTTGATGGGATCCACCAGGCGCTTGGAGAAGACCAGAGACAGGATGCCCGCCAGAACCAGCATCAGCACAGCGATGACCATGGTGGTGATGATCGTGCTGCCCTCGTTGCTGCGGAGCTCGGTGACAGACTCCTCCATGACGGCGTCCGTCTTCTCCGCCAGCAGATAGGCCGTGGCGTTCAGATTCTCCTGGGAAATGCAGAGCAGCTGGGTCCAGCCCAGCGTCGAAATGGGGGCGTAGGCCACGTAGGTCTTCTCCCCGTCCACCTCCAGGAGAGAAAAGCCCACGTCCCCCTTCAGCGCTTCGTCCACCAGAGCCACCAGCTCTGCGTTGCTGCCCTCCAGCAGGCTTTTCAGCTCCACGCCCTGGATGCCCAGCTCGCCCTCCGTCCGGGAGGAATAGATCATGTTGCCGTTCTCGTTGATCAGGCAGGTGTCGGAGTAATCGCCCAGCGTGGCGTTGGCAATGATGTCCGCGAAGGAGGACAGCATGACGGAGCCGCCGCAGACCGCGGCCAGCTTACCGTCAACGTAAACCGGTACGCCCGCCATCACTTCATAGGTTTCGTAATAATTATCCAGGTTCACCGGCGTGAAGTAGGTGCTCTCATGGACGATGGCGCCCACGTACCAGGGACGCCGATAGGCGTTGTAGGGCTGGGGCTCGCCGTCCGGCCCCACCTTGCTCTCCGGCGTCCGGTCCACGATGATGCTGGCGCCGCCGGGCAGGGAAACCATGCAGTCCATCAGAGACTCGCCGCCGCCCACCATCTCCAGCATCATGTTCCGCAGACCGCCGATCCGCAGGATTTGCTCCTTCAGCGCCGGATCGTCCTTATCGGCCCGGTCGGAGTAGAGCAGCTGCAGGCTCAGCTGTCCTGCGTCTGCCTGGGAGGGCAGGGGCACCTCCACCGGGGAATAGGCGGAGGGCTCCTCCAGCACCATCTGCACCTGCTTGGCCAGGATCTCCAGGTCGTGGCGCATGGTCCAGAACTCGCTGTCGATGATCTTTGCCTCGGAAACCACGTATTTCCGGAAGCTCTCCATCGCCATGCCGCGCATGGAGTCCGACAGGCTGTCTACGATGACCGCGTTCTGGCTTCGGCTGGTCTGCTCCATCAGATCCGCGTAGCGGCGGACCTGGTAGATGCCGAACACCGCAAAGAGCAGAAGCGCCACGGTAATCAGTATGATATTTATCCTGAATATCTTTACGCGAAGGCTTTCTTTCATTAGAACCTCCTGTGATTCACGGGCGCGTCAGCGGGCCTCGGGCTTCAGGACCAGGTCCTTGAGATACAGGGAACCCCAGCCGGCCCAGAAGGGCGTGAAGCGCTCCAGGCGCCTGCCCAAAATAAACTTATGCACCGTAGACAGCAGCGGCACCCAGACCGCCTCGTCCCGGACCAAAATCCGCTCCAGCTCATCGTATTCCGCCAGTCGTTTTTCCTCGTTCTGGATGGTTCGGGCGGCGGCGATGCGGGCCATCACGGCTTCGTCGCTGTAGTTGCCGGAACGGGCGCGGGTCTTCGCCCGGCTGCCGAAGAAGGTGTAGATGAAGTTGTCCGGGTCGTTGAAGTCCGCGCTCCATTCTCCGGTATAGGCCATCAGACTGCCTTCCCTGCGCAGATACATGCGGCTCTCGTCGTCATAGTTCACAACAGAGACGTTCAAGCCGATCGCGCTCAGATCCTGGCGGATCATTTCCTGCATCCGCAGGGTCCGGATCTCGCTCTGGGAGTTGGCCGCCAGCTCCAGACGGAGCTCTTTCGCCTCCGGCACCTGGCTGACCAGCTTCGCGGCGGCCTCGGGATCATAGCGGAGCCAGCCCTGGTTTTCCTCGCAGTATCCGATCAGGCCCCTGGGATAGATGCCGTCCAGCAGACTGCCGTCGCCGTTGTAGAGCTCGTCCAGGATCCGCTGCCGGTTGATGGCCATCTGCACGGCCTTCCGGATGCGCAGATCGTTGAGGGGCGGCGTTTCCAGGTTCAGCATCAAATACTGGATGTCCACCCGGCTGTAGGAAATGACCCGGTCCTTCCACTCCGGGCTCTTGTAGACCGTTTCCACGATCTCCGGGTTTACCCGGTTCACATCCAGCAGATCCAGCTCCCCGTTCCGGAACATGCGGTCGATCAGGGCAGGAGCCAGAACCAGGAATTCCGCCCGGTTGACCGTCAGCTCCTCCCCCGGGTGACAGCGGTAATAGGGGTTTCGCTCCAGGGTGATCCTTGTATTCGTGAACTCCGTGACCCGGTAGGGCCCGGAGCCGATGGTGTGCTCCGCCGAGAGGCCGTAGTCCTCCCCCGCCTCCGTGACGCATTTCTCGCTGTAGATGCTGCAGGAAGGAGTCGCCAGCTGATAGAGATAGCCCGCGTAAGGCTCCGTCAGCGTGATCTCCAGGTTCCGGTCGTCCAGGACCCGAATGCCGTCCAGCTTGTCTGTCTCGCCCGCCATCACGGCGTCGGCGCCCCGGATCATGTCCGCAAAGTCCGTCTGCCGGCTCTCGGGATGGGCCAGCATCCGCGTAAATGTGAAGGCCACGTCCGAGGCCTTCACCGGCGTGCCGTCGGAGAAGCAGGCGTCAGACCGCAGGGTGAAGCGGTAGGTCCGGCCGTCCCCGGAGACGGACCAGTCCTCCGCCAGACCCTTGGCCAGGCTGGTGGAGCCGTCGTCCTCCACCCGGATATCGAAGAGCCGCTCATAGATATTGAGCGGAAGCATATAATCCGCCGTGTTCAGATGGACATCCATGGTCTCGACCTCGTCGCTGAGGGCGATTCGCACCAGGCCCGCTTCGACCTGTCCCCCGACGCCCGGTCCTTCCGCCGTTTGTCCCGGCGTGGAAGCCGTTCCCGTATCGGGATCGGCGCCGCAGCCTGCCAGGCTCCCCCACAGCAGCAGGGCCGCCAGCAGAAGCGCCGTCAGGCGCAAAATCCTCACACGCATATTTTCCATCCCCCGTCTTCCGGTTCGTTTCTGTTCAGCTCTTTGGATCAGTTTGGTATTATATTATCAGATATCCGCAGAAAAAGCAAGCGTCAGACCGGTCCACAGCAAGGATTCTCCGTGGACCGGTCTGCATCCGGTATTCATAAATCGTCATGCGTACCATCGATAACTTGCCAGTTCTCCGCCCGCAGCCAGGGGCTCGAAGCCAAAGCGCTCCGCAATATGCCGCGCAGTGCTCTGCTCCGGACTGCATCCGATTATGACGTCCCGGTTCGTCTGTTTCAATCGCTTCCCCTCCACGAAGATGTGACGGCCAGCTTTCGCCTCAGGCGGGCGGACGAACGCGAAGCGTCACCAAATCCGGCCGCCCTGCGGGATCATTGCAGCCGTCCTCAGTCCCGGGGCTTGTTCTCCCGGATGAGGCCGTCGCGGTAACAGCCGAGCAGGGCCCGGAGCGCGTCGATCCGGGTCTGGAGGCTCCTTCCCTCGTCGGTTTCCGCCATCAGGATGCGGTGGGGCATGGCCTCGACCACCTGGGTCTTGGTATAGGTCTGGGGGATGGCGCTGCCCGCGGCCCGCTGCAGCGGCCGGTGCTTGGCCAGGGTCAGGCTGTGGGAATTGAAGATCAGCGTATAGCCCGCGACGCCGGTGGTGGGCTGATAGGACTTGGCGATGCCGCCGTCGATGACGAAGAGCCGGCCTCCGCACTTGATGGGGTTTTCGCCTTTCTTGACGGGAACATGGCCGTTGATGATATGGGAGTGCTCCGGGTCCAGGCCGAAGTCCTCCAGGATAGCCCGCACCGTCTGCTCCTGCTCATAGAGCTTGTAATAGGGGTCCTTGGGCTCGAAGCGCAGCTTGTCCGCCTCCGGCAGATCCTTGGCGGTGAAATAGCGCTCGAAGGTGGTCATCCGGCTCTTCCCGAAGAGTGGCGACTTGGCGCCGCTCCAGAGATACCACATGAAGTCCACGCAGGCGGGCTCATGCTGGTAATAGGCCCGGCGGACGATATCCTCCAGGGCGTCCAGCATGGCCCTGCCCCGGCAGAGCCTGCCGTCCAGCTCCAGCGCGGAGAAGCTGCCGTCGGCCTCCATGGGGATACAGCCATGATAGAGCAGATTGCCGTTGATGGCCTTGTACATGGAGCCGTGGTTCATCAGGAAGTCCATGTGCCGCTTCAGCACAGAGGAATGACGGAAGGAGGTGCTGAGCACATCCACCAGGGTCTGCTCCTGTTCCGTCAGGGCGTAGGGGTCCGCGGGATCCAGGGTGGGGAAGTTGGTGTCGCAGAGCGGGTACTCGGTCCCTTCGATCCGCAGCGTCCCCTTTTCCAGGTCCATCTTGTCCAACAGCAGGCGATGCTCCAGGCCGTAGGACGGATTGCGGCGGATCAGCTGGCCCTCCAGCTTAAACATAATCACAGCCACCGCCTTGTGCATCTTGGCAGCCAGGGCGGGGTCCACGGGATCGTACTTGTTCTCGTCCAGGATGTGGGGCCGGAAGGCCTTGCAGGGGTCCCCGGCGTAGACCTCGTCGGCGAACATGGACAGAGGCCGGAGGTTGATGCCGTAGCCATCCTCCAGCATGTCAAAGTTGTTGTAGCTGATGGCCTTGCGCAGCACCGAGAACAGGCTGACCAAATTCCCGGCCGCCGCGCCGATCCAATCGATGTCGTGGTTGCCCCACTGGATGTCCACGTTATGGTGGAACATCAGCTCGTCCAGGATCTTGTGGGCGCCGGGGCCCCGGTCGAAGAGATCCCCGATGATGTGAAGATTGTCCACCGCCACCTGCTGGATCTGATAGCAGAGGTTGGTGATCAGTCCTTCTCCGATGCCGGCGTCCACCGCCGCGGCGATGAGCTCCCGATAATAGACCGACTTGGCCGGGTCCTCCGAGGAGCCCAGCAGCTCGCGGATCACAAAGTGAAACTTATTGCTGATCAGGGCGTCCACATGGTCGTGGGCGTACTTTCGGCAGACCTCCTGGAGCACCGGCAGCAGCCGGAAGATCATCAGCCGCTCCCATTCTTCGGTATCGCCCTCGGCCCGGCGCCGGCGCAGGACCTTGTCCGGGTAGTAGATCAGGGAGGCCAGCTCGTCCAGATCCGTCTCCGGGAGGGCGGCGCCGTGGATGGCGTTGATCTTATCGCGGATGGTGCCGGAAGCGGAGCGCAGCAGATGGATAAAGGCCTCGTGCTCGCCGTGCAGATCGCTGAAATAGTATTCCGTCCCCTTGGGCAGCTGCAGGAAGGCCCGCAGGCGCACCAGCTCCGCCGAGGCGCTTTCCACCGTGGGATATTGCTCGGCCAGCAGATTGAGATAAGACAGGTCAGGCAGTTTGTGTTCCGGTTCCATAAGCGGACCTCCTATTTTGTGTGTTTTTTCTATTATACAACAAGCTGGGCAAAAAAGCATTATAAAGTTTTTCCTTTTTTGTTCCTGCCCCGATCCCCCCAAAGCGCCTTTTGGCCTTCCTGCCCGTTGCTGTTTGTGTCCGGGCTTCGCTCGCCCAGCGCACATCGATCCTGTCCGGAAACAGAATGACAGAAAGGGCAGAACGACGCGCAACAGGGCGTTTTATACTAATACTTAATAAAATAGTTAGAAACTTTTTTATCCGGCATCCACTTTCTGTGGATGCCGCCCTGGGCAAAGCCCAGGGAAATATGCCGTACAATATCTATGATTGCAAATCCAAATGGATTTGCGAACCGCAGCTTTGCTGCGGTTGATGAAACGGTTTATACCCGTTTCATCAAATAATAGTATTATCATTTTTTGTGGTCATTCTATTGCAGAACAGCATCAAAAGCGATTCTTCGTCTGCAGTCCTTTTCCGTAAAGCAAAAAACCGGGAAGCCGAAGCTTCCCGGTTTTTTGCTTACAATTTGTTTTTTACGCTTTTGCGGCGCAAATGAGGCGCTTTTGGATCAGCTGTTGGGGAAGACGCGGGCCACAGCGTCTACATAGTTGAGCATGGCGTTCAGGAGGTTGCGCTCGGCCTCAGTAGAATTCTCGTTCAGGCGGCCCTCGCGGACATAGCCCTCCACGGACCAGGTGATCGGCGTACCGGTCTCCTCGCCGTCGGCCAGTACCGTGAAGTCAAAGGCGGTGCGCATGTCCTTGGCATCGAAGCCGGAGTACTTCACTTTCCAGAACGTCTTATTGTTGACATTGAACGATACCGCATCAACGACGTCCTTCACCGCGCCGGTTTCGTTGTTCTTGATCTCGATCTGCACTTTTTCGGGTGTGCCCACGTTGCGGACCGTCAGGCTCAGAACGATCCGGTTCAGGATCGACACGGAGCTGTAGATGTTGGGGCCTACCTGGCTGTTTACCAGCGTCGCTTCAGCTTCGCCGTCGGTGGCGAACTCGTTCATGGCGTTCTGCTGGGCTTCGCTCAGGTTCTTGTTGACCAGGTTTTCTGCGTCGTAGTCGAAGTAGATCTGGGCGGCGGCGCCGTAGTTCAGCAGATCGGCGGTCAGGGTGCGCATGTTTCTATCATTGTCTTCCTTCATCAGCTCGGCGAGGATGTAGTCGCGGAGCGTGTACTCAACGGTATCGCTGAGCCCGATTTCGTTGCCCTCGGCGTCATAGCCGTGGAAGGTGGCCTGGAAGTGGTCGCCCATCTCCTTGGCGGCGATGTCGCTGTAGACGGCAAGATACATGGGGTTCCGGGTGATGGTAATGTTACCATCCTCTAAGCTAAAGCGCTTGGTCTCAACGGTGCCGTCGGGTCTCGTTCTGGTGACCTCAATGTACCAGTGATCGAAGCTTTCGACGTCGGACTGCACGACCTTGAAGTTGGCGTGCAGGTCGATGCCCAGCGAGATATCGGAATAGAGCGTGATCTTCATCGGCTGGGGGGCCGCCGCGATGTAGAAGTACCCGCCGAACTCCGCCCAGGCGTTATCGTAGCTGGTCTTGAAGTAGATGGTGACATTGCCGGAATGCGCGGCGTCGACTGTGTAATTGGCACCGTCTTTGCCATACCAGGTCCAATTACCGTTTTCTGATACGATGACCTTGATCTCTTCTCCTGCCGTCAGGTTGGTAGCCAGCTGATATTCGTCCTGATTGTTGGGATTCACGGTAAATTTGTCGGTCGTTTCGTTGGGCTTCCAATTGTTGAACGTGCCTACCAGGTAGACGCCGTCGGCAAGAAGCTTCGGAATCTCAACATCCTTGGTCTGGGTCGTAAAGGCCTCGTTGGTGAAGGTCGCGGTCCAGGTGCCAACGCCGGAATTCTCGTATGTGGGCTCGGTGGTCACCGCGTAGGTCATGTTCGCGGCCTCGGTCAGAACGTGGCTCTCGTCGTTGGCGCAGACCGCGGTGCCGGTGCAGGACCAGCCGTCCTCGGCCTCGACCCATTTGTAGCTCGGCGTACCCCAGTCGTGGCCGGTGGCGGGGATCGTTTCGCTCTTGGTCTGCGTCTCGAAGGCCTCGTTCTCGAAAGCCGCTGTCCAGGTCTTCGCGCCGGCCTCCTCGCAGCTCGCCTCCGTCGTCGTGACCGTCGTTCTCACGGTCTCGGTCTCGACATGCTCGGGATCGTTCGCGCAGGTTCTGGTTGCCGTCACGGTGCTGTTGTCGTCGGCCCAGACGTAGCTCGGCTCGCCCCAGGCATGGCCGGTGGCGGGGATCTCAGCGGTCTTGGTCTGCGTCTCGAAGGCCGGGTTCTCGAAGGTCGCGGTGTAGGTCGCTTCGCCGGCAGTCTCACAGGTCGCGGCCGTCGTGATCTTGCTGGTGGCGTTCACGGTCTCGGTCTCGACATGCTCGGGATCGTTCGCGCAGGTTCTGGTTGCCGTCACGGTGCTGTTGTCGTCGGCCCAGACGTAGCTCGGCTCGCCCCAGGCATGGCCGGTGGCAGGGATCTCTTCGCTCTTGGTCTGCGTCTCGAAGGCCTCGTTCTCGAAAGCCGCTGTCCAGGTCTTCGCGCCGGCCTCCTCACAGGTCGCCTCCGTCGTCGTGACCGTCGTGCTCACGGTCTCGGTCTCGACATGTGCGGGATCGTTGCCGCAGACTCTCGTCGCCGTCACGCTGCTGTTGTCGGCGGCCCATTCGTAGCTCGGCGCACCCCAGTTGTGGCCCAGAGCGTCGTTCGCAGGCGCGCTGTCCTTGAAATCAGTATCATCAAACAGATTCACAAATGTCTGGTAGCTGCCGGTCTCGCAGGTCGCGGGATGATCCTCTTTGAACAGCCAAATGCTCTTCGAGACATCATTTGACGCCTGCAGGCCATTGTCGCTGAGTAGATAGTATACAACACGCTCGGAATCAGCAGCATCGGAAACATAGTTGATAGTGCCAGTCTCTCCGGCAGGCGTCGAGAACTTCAGGCCGGTGCCGAAGCAATTCTTCTCCAGCTTGTACAAGTAGTAGGTGCACGCAAGCGGCGTAGTCTCGACATTCGCGTAGCAGGCGCCTTTGTTCTCCATCTGCGGACGGTTATCCCAGATTCCATCCACGTTGGGCACAATGCTTCCCGCTTCGCCCCAGGCCCAGATTCTGACATCATTGGAACCGGTCATATCCACGACATAGACGTCGATGAACTCACCGTTGAAGGGAACGTCCTTGGTCTGGGTCGCAAAGGCCTCGTTCTCAAAGGTCGCGGTGTAGGTACGCACACCCGAGGTCTCAAGCGTAGGAACCACGGTAATCACATTGGTGGTATTGACGGTCTCGGTCTCGACATGATCGGGATCGTTCGCGCAGGTTCTGGTCGCCGTCACGGTGCTGTTGTCGGCGGCCCAGACGTAGCTCGGCTCGCCCCAGGCATGGCCGGTGGCGGGGATCGTTTCGCTCTTGGTCTGCGTCTCGAAGGCCTCGTTCTCGAAAGTCGCTGTCCAGGTCTTCGCGCCGGCCTCCTCGCAGGTCGCGGGCTTCGTGACCACGCCGGTGGTGCTCACGGTCTCGGTGACAGGGTAATGGCAGACGGAGCACTCCGCCGTCGCGGTGCAGGTGCTGTAGTCATCAGCCCAGACGTAGGTGACTTCGTCAAAGCTGTGCTCGATGCAGAGGATCGCGGTCGGATCGCCGAATCTGTAGTTCTCCGATGCGAGGACATACTTCGTATCGGGATCCGTGGGATCCCAAATCACCAGCTCCACCTTCATCGCCCTGTTCTTGTTCTCTTCGATCAGGTTGAAGGCGCCGCAGGTGAACTCGCCGATCCCGACTACCTCATAGTACTTCAGCGTCTGCATGCTCAGAGTCTGCAGCAGATAGACTTCGCTGCCAGCCGCCACGTTGGCGGGGTACAGGAAGGATACGTCATAAGTACCGTACGCGCCGTACAGGCCGAAGGTGCCCGCGTCCAGAGCATCCGTAAAGGTCACTCTGTAGTCGCAGTACCACTGCGCGAAGTACGCAGCCTGATCCTCCGTCGGGGTGGTGGCGAACTTGTAGACAGCGGCAATTTCCTCCACAGTCGCAACAGGTGTGGGATTCTGCAGGTCAAGCGGGAGTTCAAACACAGGCTTGCCTTCCAGGGGCTCCTGCTCCGTCACAGTTGCCGTCGGAAGCGCAGGCAGCGCGGAGATATCTACGGTCTTGGTCTGTTTCTCAAAGGCCTCGTTCTCGAAGGTCGCGGTGTAGGTGCCGACGCCGGGCGTATCGAACCCGGGCTGAGTGGTGACAGCATAGTTTGCGATCACGGTCTCGGTCTCGACGTGGCTCTCGTCTTTAGCGCAGACTCTCGTCGCGGTGCAGGACCAGCCGTCCTCGGTCTCGGTCCATTCGTAGCTCGGCGTACCCCATTCGTGGCCCAG
This sequence comes from Oscillospiraceae bacterium, assembly GCA_017509485.1. Classification (GTDB taxonomy): domain Bacteria; phylum Bacillota; class Clostridia; order Oscillospirales; family Oscillospiraceae; genus JAFRPC01. The sequence continues at coordinate 12,830 of JAFWPP010000020.1, forward strand.
AGGATTCGGATTCTCAGGATCGGGGTCTTTCCAAACCTTGTCAGTCAGCAGACCATCGTAGACGATATAGCCAGGTTCGGTACAGGTCGGCGCTTCGATATGCGTATGCTCCTCGCCGCCGAGGAAGATATCCTCCGGCTTATCCGGCTCGCCCCATGCATTCTTGATCAGGTAAACCACAAACGGTCTGCCGTTGGCGTCTGATACGAAGTCAAGGTCAGACGTCTGTTGACTACTGTTATTAATTACTACATTTTTCCATTCATTCTCATCATTGGGAACAACGAATTTGAAATAAGGATGTTCGTCTTTGTCATCTCCCAGCTTGGTCATCTCCTCACCGGGCCAGCCGCTGGAAAGATTGACTTCTTGTGCATTCCAAATCCAGCAATACAATGAATTGCCATTGTGCTCGTCAATGGCATAGATTGTCAATCCGGTCTGGGAAGCATCACACTTGGTGCAGGAACGGGTTTCAACGCCATTCTCATTTGGCGCCCAAAGACCCCAGGTATGGCCGACGGCAGGAACCTCTTCTGTCGTGGTCACAGTTCCGAAGGCTTCGTTCTCAAATTCCGCCGTGTAGGTCTTTACGCCGAGAGTCTCGCAGCCAGGGGGCGTCGTAATTTCGTAAGAGGTATAGGCCGTCTCAGTTTCCACATGGGTCTCATCGTTGGTGCAGACTCTTGTTGCTGTGCAGGTAGATTTGTCAGCGGCCCACTCATAACCTGGCGCGCCCCAAGCGTGACCCAGTGCTTCAGCAGTCTTGGTCTCACGGCTGATTTCCTGTCCGCAGACGGTGCAGTAGACGACCTCATCGTAGGAGCCTTCCTCGGTACAGGTAGCGGCAACCACGTTCTCCTGAACAGGGTCGCCGGGTATGTGCTCGCAAGGAAGGATCAGCTTGTAGAGGGCGACGGGCTGCTGGGAGGTATAGGTGCTAGATTTGAAGTAACGGAAACGAAGGTTGCCGGAAGCCTTGTTGTAGCGCAGGATTGCGCCGCCCTCGGAAACGATCTGCGCGCTGCCGTCGTCGTTGATGCTGATCGTATGTGTGTAGGCGGTATCCATGCTGGTCAACATGCCGTTTGCGTCTGTTTCCCGGCCAATGTAATAGCCGCTGGCGGACTTGATGGTACCGGCTGCCACGTTGATGGTGAAGACGGCGGCTATGGTGTTCTCGTCAGCGACAATCTTATTCTGCGTGGTGTCGAGCGTAACAGCAATGCTGTTGCCGATTGCGTCCAGAGTCTCCAGGCTGCCGTCGAAGGCCAGTTTGCCGTCCTCGTAGACGATCAGGTACTGGCCGTCGGTGAGGGTCTCGGCGGAGGCAACTTTCTCAAAGTACTTGTCGCCGAAGTCGAGATATTCGACGAACTCCGTCTGGGGCTCAAAGGGATAGCGGTCCGTGGGGAAGGTGGCGGTGTAGGTGACGCCGGTCTCGCCGGGCTCGCTGGAGATCTCGCCGTTTTCGGTAATCTTGTGCAGCTCGTTGTTGCCGCAGACGACCTCCGCGGTGCAGGCGCTGTGATCGGCGGCCCAGGTGTAGGTGGGCTCGCCCCAGGCGTGGGGGGTCTTGGGGATTTCTTCGGTCTCGGTCTCGCCGCAGCGAGCACAGGTGCGCATCTTCGAGCCAGCATTGCCGCAGGTCGGCTCGGCGGTCACGGTCCACTCGCCCCAGTCATGGCCCAGGGCCTCGCCGATTTTATACTCATAGGGCTCTTTGGTCAAGAGGCCTTTGTAGTGCTCGGTTTTTGGCTCGGTGCAGTTTGCTTCGGTCGTCTCTACGAACTTCCAGACGTCATCGCCCAGACCGGCTTTCAGGCCGCCGTACTCGTACAGATAGAATACTGCGAAGCCATCCTGCTTCATCGCAGCTGTCACCTGAATGGCGCCATCGTCGCCAGGCGTCTGTATGAGATTACCATCTTTTACAGTCGTAAATATGATTTTGGTATAATTTGCGGTGTTCAGTTGGTAACTGTAATACGAATAAGCATGCGGGTCGCCGTTTTCGTGTTCCTTATCCGCGATCGCGTCGCTGCCCTCGTAGGTCATTTTCACGCCAGGCCATTCACCCTCGGCATTTTCCGGGTCCCAAGCGTAGATTTTTACGTCTTCCTGATCGGAACCGAGCTGGTCGATCAGGTATACTTCGATGACGTCCTGCGGCTCGGGGGGCTGGCCGGGTCTGGTGTAGAGCCTCATGGCGTACTGGCCGTTGTTATTGGCATTATAGCCGTAGGTCGTAAAGCCGCCCTGATAGAACTCCAGAGCCGCGGTTTGGTTGTTCTGAACACCGTCTTTGCTGTAAATCACGACGGCGTTATCTGCGGGATCGCCGAGATACCAGAGGCCGAGATCCGACTTCGCAGCGAGGGACAGGCCGTTGCCGTTGGAAGCGCAGGTCAGATAATCGCTGCCGGATTTCAGATAGAAATAGCGATTGTCTGATTTCTCGACCGTGAGGACCATGGGAGCGTTATCCGCGGGGAAAGCCAGCAACCCGTTCTGGTCGTTGACATCCATAGCGGTGAACTTATTCCCGGACACTGTGGGGCTCATTGCCTTGGCCGCCGCCGGGTTGTAGACAACGACCTGGTCTCCGTTAGAGAGCGAGACAGCGGCCTTGTAGATGGGATTCAGGCAGCTATCGCAGACATCATTGGCGTCTTCGTCCTTATGGGGGATCATGGGGATGGCTTCGGTCTTAGTCGCTCCGCAATCGGGATCGGTGCAGGTGTAGGTCATGACGCCCTCGGCAGTGCAGGTGGCCGCGGTCGTCTCTACGCCCTCGCCCCAGGTGTGGGTGTGGGGAGGCTCGCCGCCGGAATCAAGCTTGTAAATCTGGAATCCTGCGGTGCCGGTACTGCTTTTGTACGGTCTCCAGCCGGTCGAATTGAAGCGGAGATTGCCAACGGTATCATTGCCGATATTCCAAACGCTGCTTGAAATGGTGAAGCTCCAGGTTGTGCTGTCTGTGGAAGAGAGCTCAATTTTCTTGTCAGCGCTGGCATACAGGGCTTTCGTCTCCCCGTAGGGAGAGATGATTCCGTTGGTAACCGTCCAGAGAATGCTGGCGTCAGGGTTTGTGACGGTATCGCCGGTGTAGGTGTCGTCCGAGGGGTAAATCCAGTTGCTTGCGACATTGTCGTTCCGCATGGCTTTGCTGTTGCCGTTTCCGACAAAGATATAAAGCCCGCCGTCCGTCATGTCAGCAAAGTCTGTGATTTTGTTGAACGTACCTGTGTACGTTTCTTCCGCACTTGCGGTGAAGGTTAAGCCGGAGAAGAGGGAAAAGACCATGGTTAGTGCCAGGATCATGCTGAATATTCGTTTCTTCATGTACTGATTCACTCCTTTTTCATTCGTTTTCCATTCTCGTTCCGGGTTTCGGTTCTGGGTGGCGCAGCTCAAGGTTCCGGCAAGCCTCGGACCGCGCCGGGCGGGAGCCACCGCCCGTTTGGGTTACAAAAGAGATCAGGCCGCAGGGGTGGAGCGCCGGGTGGCGCTCCCTGGGTTTGCTTTGCGTAAACAGTTTTGCAGGGTTTTTCCGTTGAAGCTTTTGCTGAAAAAGTGGGGTTCAACGCCCACCGCGGTTCATACTCTCTTAATATATACTATCACTGTTTTTCAGAATTTCAATAGATTATTCATATTTTTCTTAGTTAATATGCATATTTTTTTGAGTTTTTTCTTCCGAAATATAGAGGATCCCACAAGAAAATCGAATTGGGATTTCTTCGCGGGATCCCTTTTCAAGCCCTCCGAATGAATCTCATACATTGCATCCGCAGGAAAGAAGTCGCGATCCTTTTTCCGTTTTCTCCGGTTGATTTTCCCGGGGAAAGGATGTATAATAAAGGATAGCGTATGATTTCGCAAGAAATCCATTTTGGAACCTCGAAGGAGCGTGTTTTCATGTATCAAATCGTTCGAAAGAAAGAACTGAACCCCACCGTGACCCAGATGGAGATCCTGGCGCCCATGGTGGCAAAGAAGGCCAAGCCCGGCCAGTTCATCATCCTCCGGGTCAACGAGGAGGGCGAGCGCATCCCCCTGACCGTGGCCGGGACCGACCCCGCCGAGGGCACCGTCAAGATCATCTTCCAGATCGTCGGCGCCACCACCGCCCTGCTGAACGCCAAGAACGCGGGCGAGTCCATCCAGGACTTCGTGGGTCCCCTGGGCGTCGCCACCCACACTGACGGGATCAAAAAGGTCTGCATCGTCGGCGGCGGCGTGGGCTGCGCCATCGCCATGCCCGTGGCCCAGGAGTTCCACCGCCTCGGGGCGGAGGTCACCTCCATCATCGGCTTCCGCAGCAAGGACCTGCTGATCCTTGAGGACGAGTTCCGGGCCTGCTCCGACCGGCTCGTCGTCATGACCGACGACGGCTCCTACGCCCGGCACGGCAACGTCACCGTGCCCCTGAAGGAAATGCTGGAGGCCGGCGAGCGCTTTGATATGATCATCACCATCGGGCCCCTGATCATGATGAAATTCGTCACCCTGGCGGCCAAGCCCTTCGGCGTCCCCGTCACCGTGTCCATGAACCCCATTATGATCGACGGCACCGGCATGTGCGGCGGCTGCCGCCTGACCCTGATCCAGGACGGCAAGCGCGTCACCAAGTTCGCCTGCGTGGACGGCCCCGACTTCAACGGCTACGAGGTGGACTTCGACGAGGCTATGTCCCGGGGCCGGATGTACTTCGACTTCGAGCGCCACGCCTACGAGGAAACCTGCAACCTGCTGAAAGGAGGCAACTGAAATGGCCATCAATCCCAAGAAGCATGAAATGCCCTCCCAGGAGCCTCTGGTCCGGGCCCACAATTTCCAGGAGGTCGCCCTGGGCTACACCGCCGAGATCGCGGTGGCGGAGGCCCAGCGCTGCCTGAACTGCAAGAACCGGCCCTGCGTGGCGGGCTGCCCCGTCAACATTGCGATCCCCGACTTCATCGCGAAGATGAAGACCGGCGACTTTGAAGGCGCCTATCAGGTCATCTCCCAGTCCTCCGCCCTGCCCGCGGTCTGCGGCCGCGTCTGCCCCCAGGAGAGCCAGTGCGAGAGCAAGTGCACCCTGGGCATCAAGTTCGAGCCCGTGGGCATCGGCCGTCTGGAGCGCTTCGCCGCCGACTGGCACAACGAGCACTGCACCGAGGCCCCCAAGATGCCCGCACCCAACGGCCACAAGGTGGCCATCGTGGGCGCCGGCCCCTCCGGTCTGACCTGCGCCGGCGACCTGGCCCGGAAGGGCTACAAGGTCTCCATCTTCGAGGCCCTGCACACCGCCGGCGGCGTGCTGGTCTACGGCATCCCCGAGTTCCGTCTGCCCAAGGCCATCGTGGCCAAGGAGGTCGAGGGACTCAAGGCCCTGGGCGTGGACGTGGAGACCAACGTGGTCATCGGCAAGACCCTGACCATCGACGAGCTGTTTGAAGACGGCTACGAGGCGGTCTTCGTGGGCTCCGGCGCGGGCCTGCCCAACTTCATGAACATCCCCGGCGAGAGCTATAAGGGCGTCTACTCCGCCAACGAGTTCCTGACCCGCTCCAACCTGATGAAGGCCTACAAGGACGACCCCGTGACCCCCATCATGAAGGGCGGCAAGGTGGCCGTGGTGGGCGGCGGCAACGTGGCCATGGACGCGGCCCGTACCGCCCTGCGCCTGGGCGCCGAGCACGTGTACATCGTCTACCGCCGCTCCATGGAGGAGCTCCCCGCCCGTAAGGAAGAGGTGGAGCACGCCATCGAGGAGGGCATCGACTTCCGTCTGCTGCAGAACCCCATCGAGGTCCTGGGCTACCACAACCCCGAGAACCCCCGGGACCCGAAGAACGGCTTCGTCACCGGCCTTCGCTGCATCAAGATGGAGCTGGGCGAGCCCGACGCCAAGGGCCGCCGCAGACCTGTTCCCATTCCCGGCTCTGAATTCACCCTGGACGTGGACACGGTTATCATCGCCATCGGCACCAGCCCGAACCCCCTGATCAAGTCCACCACCAAGGGTCTGGAGGTCAACAAGCACGGCGGCATCATCGTCAATGAAGACGGCCTGACTTCCCGCGAGGGCGTCTATGCCGGCGGCGACGCAGTCACCGGCGCGGCTACCGTCATCTCCGCCATGGGCGCCGGCAAGGTGGCCGCCAAGGGCATCGACGAATACCTGATGAACAAGTAAACCGCGGGACGCCCCGCGGCGTCTCCCACCGGCCCGGCTGCCTCCGCAACCGGGTCGGACAGAATGAACCAAACCGGAGGGGAACCCCATGGAATATACGGAATTTCTGCGGCAGACCGAGGAACGGCTGCTGCGCTACGCCGCCGTCACCACCCAATCCAGGCATTCCGCGGGCGTCTGGCCCACCACGGACTGCCAGCGGGATCTGGCGAAGCTCCTGTATGAGGAGCTGCTGGACCTGGGACTCCGGGCGGAATACGACGAGGCCCGCTGCGTGGTCTACGGCTGGATCCCGTCGGCCCACGTGAAGCAGGATCGGCCCATCGCCCTGGTAACCCACATGGACACCGCCCCCGACGTCCAGGGCTGGGACGTGAAGCCCTGGGTCCTGCGGAATTATCCCGGCGGGGATATCGTCCTGAACGAGGCCAAGGGCATTGTGATGCGGGCGGCGGACTATCCCAACCTGGCCCAGTATATCGGCCAGGATCTGGTGCTCACCGACGGCACCACCCTGCTGGGGGGCGACGATAAGGCCGCCGTGGCGGCAGTCATGACCCTGGCCGCCTGGTACGCGGCCCATCCGGAGCTGCCCCACCGGAGCATCAGCCTGGCCTTCACCCCCGACGAGGAGGTGGGCGGCCTGGCCCGGGATCTGGATCTGGACAGGCTGGGAGCCAAATTCGCCTATACCCTGGACGGCGACCACCTGGGCTGGTATCAGGATCAGACCTTCAACGCCGCGGCGGCCACAGTGACCATCACCGGCCGCAGCGTCCACCCCGCCACCGCCAAGGGCATCATGATCAACGCCGTGGACCTGGCGGTGGAGTTCCTGCACCGGCTGCCGCCCAGGGAGAAGCCCCAGTACACCGCAGGCGTCGAGGGCTTCTACTACGTCAACGATCTGCGGGCCGACTGTGAGCACGCCGAGATCCGCCTCATCATCCGGGACTTCGACCGGGTGAAGTTCCAACAGCGGCAGGACGCTCTGCTCTCCTTCGCCCGGGAAATGAACGAGGCCCTGGGGGAGGAGCGGGTCCGGGTGGAGCTGGTCCAGCAGTACCGCAACATGGGTGAGATCCTGGCGCAGTACCCCTTCCTGGTCAGCGACCTGGAGGCCGCCATCCGCGCCGCGGGGCTGGAGCCCAAGTCCGAGCCCTTCCGGGGCGGCACCGACGGCTCCGCCCTGAGCTTCCGGGGCCTGCCCAGCCCCAACCTCTCCGCGGGCTACGAAAACGCCCACGGGCGCTTTGAGTTCGTCCCCGTGCCATCCATGGCCAAGAACGTGGAGATCCTGATCCACCTGACAGAAAGCTGAGGACCTTGCCGTGGCAAAGAAAAAAATGCAGAGCGAAAACGTCCGCTACGCGGTCAACAAAAAGGCCCTGAAAAACGCCAGGGCCCAGACTGCCCTGGAACAGGCTCAGCTGGAAAAGCGGCAGGCCAACCGGGAGAAGAGCCGCCGGATGAGCACCGCCTTTTTGCTGGGCGTGCTGGCTTTGATCGCCGCCTACTGCCTCTACGCCCTGGTGCGCACCCTGTTCTTCCGCCGGGCGTCCTCTCTGGAGGATCTGCGGGCGAGTCTGCTCTTCGTCAGCACCGCCGCCATCCCCTGTTTGCTGGGCTTCGGCGCCTATCTGATCCACCGGCTGCTGAAAAAGCGGCGGGAGGGCTGGTCCGACCGGGCCAAACGGCTGGGCAGCTTCCTGCTCATTCTGTTTTGCGCGGCAGCCTTCATCCTCTTCGGCGTACAGCTCCGGGGCGGCCGCCGCGACGCCTCCGCCCAGCCGCCCTATGCCGACACCGCAGCCGCCCTGAAGCGGAGCGGGCTGGCGGTCAGGGAACCGGAATCCGTGGAGAGCGTCCGGACCCTGCTGGAGGAGGCCATCTGCACGGAGCTGCGCTGCGGAGAGACCACGCTGCGGCTGAACTACCACGCCGACGGCTCCGGCCGCATCCCCAGGCGCTTCCTGGACCAGGCCGCCCGGGACTATGCGCGCTTCCCGCAGACGGAGCCCGCCGCCGGCGTGACGCTCTGGGGACCCGCGGAAAGCGACGGGACCGCCCGGGCGGCCCTGGCAGAGCTCCGGGACGGCCGGGTCCTCATTTTGGAGCTGGCAGGGCCCAGGGCGGAACTCGAAACCCTGCTGCCCCTGCTGACCGCCTCCCTCTCCCCCTGAGCTGCAAATCGGGATTTGTAGAGCCGTAGGGGCCGATGCCCACATCGGCCCTTGCCCCGGTCGGCAGAGAGGGCCGATGTGGGCATCGGCCCCTACGGGTGAAATCGCCAAATCCGAATCCTGACCGGCTTTGCCGGTCCTGCAAGGAGGACACAAGAATGGAACCCCAAGACCTGCTGAACGCCCTGCATGTGGCCGAGCGGCTGAAGGACGCCACCCGGCACTGTTATACCTCCGGCGGCCGCCATGAATCCGTGGCCGAGCACAGCTGGCGGCTGGCCCTCATGGCCTACTGGCTCCGGGACGATTTCCCCGGGCTGGACATGGACCGGGTGATCCGCATGTGCCTGATCCACGATCTGGGCGAGGCCTTCACCGGCGACATTCCCAGCTTCAACAAGACCCAGGCCGACGAGGCCCGGGAGGAGACCCTGCTCTTTCGCTGGGTGGACAGCCTGCCGGAGCCCTTCCGGGGCGAGATGCGCGCCCTGTATCGGGAGATGGCCGCCCGGGAGAGCCCGGAGGCAAAGCTCTTCAAGGCCCTGGACAATCTGGAGGCCGTGATCCAGCACAACGAATCGGATCTGTCCACCTGGTCGGAGAACGAGTTCTCGCTGAACCTGGTCTACGGCTATGACAAGGCCGCCTGGTCCCCGGTCCTGCTGGCCCTGCGGGACGCCGTCCGGGAGGAGACCGAGGCGCGGATCGAAGAATACCGAAAGGAGCAAGCGACATGCTGATCGTCATTGCCGGAGAGCGCTGTACCGGCAAGTCCGCCCTGGCCCGGGCCATCATGGAGAAGATCCACGCGGAATTCTTCGCGGGCCGGGACTATGTGCGTCTGGCGCCCACGGAGCCCGAGGCGGTGGACCGCTTCCAGCTTCTGCTGGCGGAGAAGCAGCGCTCTGAGGATTATGTGATCTTCCTGCTGACAGAGCCGGATCTCTACAATCTGGTGCCCCCGGGCAGCTTCGTGGTGATGTGCCGCTGCCGGCTGGAAACCAGCAAGGCCCGCTTCGCCCGGCAGATGCCCGACGGAGAGCTCTCCCCTTCCATCGCGGCCATGCTGGAGCGGCAGCGGGGCAGCTTCGACCACATCCCCCACAGCCTGACCCTGGACACCGACGGCGCGGATCTCTCCCTGCTGGCGGTGGAGGTGCTGGAGCAGGCGGAGCTCAGCCGCCCTTGACCGCGGCAAACGCTTTATAACAAACCGGAGCGGTTCCGTTCGGGAACCGCTCCGGTTTTTGTATCAGGTCTTTCTCAGTCCGCTGCGCCGAGCCCCAGGTTGATGGTCTCGTAGAAGTAGGCGGGACCGGCCAGGGAGGGGATCGGCGCGATGATCATGATTTCGCCGTCGGCGTTCAGATAGGCCAGAACGTCGTCCATATTCGCATAGTCCGGCAGGATGGCAAGGGCGTCGTAGTAGCCGAGCTGCTTCCGCTTCTTTTTCGGGATCTCTTTGTAGGTCTCGATGAAGGTTTCCCGCATCTTTTCCTCCGCGGCGCTCAGGAACTGCTCCTCGGTGACCCCCATCCGTTCCAGCAGCGCTTCGGTGCTGAGCCGCCGTCCGGTGCCGACCTCATACAGATAGACGCAATAGTCCGTGTGGCCGTCGATGTAGAAGTCCTTCGACACGATCACGCTCAGCACGTCCTCCCAGGCGTCGCTGAAAAAGCTGATATCCGTGACCGCGATGGATTCGTTCTGCTCCATATCCGCATGCGCCTCGCGAATCGTCTCCACCACTTCGGCGTCTATGGCGTCGTTGATCTCCATCGCGCCGGCCTTGTCGCCCCGGATGCGGGGTACTTCATAGAAATACTCGTACTCATTGTCGTACCTGTCGATGTAAACGCCATCCTCGCAGCTCAGTCTCTCCACGAAGCTGAGGGGGTCTGACTCCAGGGTCTCCTGGGGGAAGCCGGGCTCCGCGGGATCGGTCTCAGGCTCCTCCGGGTCCGTCTCCTGCGCTTCGTCGGTATCCGCGGACTCGTCGGCGGGGGCCGTCTGCTCCCTCTCCCGCGTATCGTCGGCGGGGGAAGCCGGGTCTGTCCCCTGCGCATGCTCAGACTCCGCGGCGTCGGAATTCACCGGGGCGCCGGCCTCTGTGGAAACGACGGGGATGGTTTTGTCGCCGGGCGCTGTGACGGCGCGGGTGGAGCTGTTGCCCGCACAGCCCGCCAGAAGCAGCAGAACAGCCGCCAGGAAGCATGCGATCATCTGTTTCATCATGGGTTCCTCCTTCTGTTACGTCTCGAGTGTCTGTCTTCTGTACGTTCTTCCCGTCCGCGGCTTCATCAGCCACCGACGTAGACCCAGGCGTTGGGCAGATGGCGGCCCTGGGGGATGGCCGCGTTGGAGCAGCGGATCAGGGGCTCGCCCCGATACCAGAGCATGGCGGTGGTGCCGCCGTCGCAGTTCATGGCGGTGATGCCGTCATGCTTCAGCAGGATGTCGGCGCAGACGGTGACGCTGCAGCCGGGGGAGGCCAGCGTCCGGCCCTCCACCGCCAGCATCAGGATCTCGCCGCGCTCGGACTGACCGATGCAGGCTCTGGGGTTCTGGCTGGTCCAGATGCCGGGATCCAGCTTCTTGCCGTTGATGATCATGGCGGGGCTGAACTCCATGGCGTCGGTGGTGTCTTTGTTCACCTTGTCAAAGGTGTCGGTGATATAGAACCAGTCGTTCTTGCGCAGCTCGATGCGCTTGTAGCCCCAGCCGAAGGGGGCGCCCTTGTGCTCCTTGCCGTCGCACATGGCGTAGCCGGCCACCAGGCCGCCGTTGCCCACGCCGCCGGGATCGTCAAAGCCGCTGCCGGTCAGGGCCATGATGCCGCCGTTGCGCTCGGCAATGGAGCCCGCGGTCTCGCCCATGTAGGGGAGGTTCTTGGCCGCGTAGAGGTGGAGCCGGGAGGGCAGCTTGGCAATGGCCAGCACGCCCCGGGAGCCGTCGCAGTCCACCTCGACGATCAGAATCTGGTTCTCCGCGTCGATGGCCAGCACCTTTTCCCCCAGCTTGGTCTGGATGCTGGTGCCGTTTTTGCTGAGGGCGGCCTCGTTCACCAGCATGTGCATATAGCCGTTGGTCAGGGCCTTGGGGTTGGCCGCAAAATAGGCCTCGGCGCTGTCGCGGTCCAGCTCATAGAACAGGCCGTAGAACTCCTGCTGCTCCGGCGTCAGCTCTGAGAAGCCGGTGTCCTGCTCCGCCAGGCCGTGGGCCTTCTCCGGGTCCAGCCACTCGTGGACGTCCGCTTCCTCGTTGAAGCTGTCCTGGGTGTTCTCGCCCACCTGGGCGTCACGGCCCTCCTGCTCCCGCTCGGTGACCACCTTCACCACGGAGGGCGGGAAGTAGTACGTGGCCAGGCCCTGGTGCCGCATGGTGGACCAGGCGGTGGAGATCCACATCTCCCGGTATTTCTTGATCAGCGGCAGGTCGGAGAAGACCACCGTCAGATAGCAGATGCAGAAGATCAGAAACAGGCAGAGCAGCCGCTTCCAGGCGCGGGTGCGCAGGATGCCGTAGATCAGGGCGATGGCGCCGACGGCGAAGAGTACCAGCAGCGCCCAGTTGACCGTGGAGCTGGCCTCAAAGGCCTTCTGATGGTGGGTCAGCTGCATGGCGATGGTATAGAGCAGGAACAGATCCAGCAGCAGCAGCACGGAGAGCAGGATCTGAATCCCGGCCCCTGACTGCTTGCGTTTCCTGCGATGGCCGGCGGCAAAGCGGCCGCCGTTGGCATTTCCGTTGAATGTGCCCATTCGGGTACCTCCTTATTTTCTCATGGGATCCCGGCCCTCCGAAGGGGCGCCGGATCGTTGTATGTTATAACAGCTCGCCGCCGCCCAGGACCGTGTCGCCGTCGTAGACCACGGCGGACTGGCCGGGGGTGACGGCCCGCTGGGGCTCGTCGAAATCCAGGCGGACGCCGCCTTCGGCCAGCGGGCTCAGCAGACAGGGCTGCTCCCGGTGGCGGTAGCGGATCTTGGCCGCGCAGCGGATGGGGCCCGCAGGGGGCTCCCCCGCGATCCAGTGGAAGCGCTCCACAAAAGCGGTCTTCGTGAAGAGGGCCTCCCTGGGACCCAGGGTCACGGTGTTGGCTCCGGGGTCGATGCGGACCACATACCAGGGCTCGCCGAAGGACAGACCCAGTCCCCGGCGCTGGCCCACAGTGTAGTACAGGATGCCCCGGTGCCGGCCCAGGACCTTGCCCTCCCGGTCGATGAAATCCCCCGGCCGGGGCTCCAGGCCTGTCCGCTGACGGATCACCCGGGCGTAGTCCCCGTCGGGGACGAAGCAGATGTCCTGGCTGTCGGGCTTCCGGGCGTTGACGAAGCCGTGGGCCTCGGCGATGGCGCGGACCTCCGCCTTCCGCAGCGTTCCCAGGGGGAAGCGGGTCCGGGCCAGCTGCTCCTGACTCAGATTGTAGAGCACGTAGCTCTGGTCCTTGTCCGGGTCCAGGGCCTTTTTCAGCAGCCAGCGGCCGTCCTCCTCCACGATGCGGGCGTAGTGGCCGGTGACAACGGCGTCACAGCCCAGCTCCCGGGCCCGAAGCTCCAGCTTGTCGAACTTCAGCCAGTGGTTGCAGTCGATGCAGGGGTTGGGGGTCCGGCCCTCCAGATAGGAGCGCACGAACTTATCGATGACCTTCTCCCGAAACGCATCGGAGAAATTGAAAACATAGTGGGGAATGCCGAGGCGGTAAGCCACGGCCCGGGCGTCCTCCACGTCGTCCAGGGAACAGCAGCTCCGGTCTCCGGGGAGCCCGGCGTCCGCGTTCTGAAAGAGCTTCATGGTGCAGCCCACGCAGTCCCAGCCCGCCTCCTGCATCCGCAGGGCGGCCACGGCGGAATCCACGCCGCCGCTCATGGCGATCAGAGCCTTCATGGGCGGGGCCTCCTTTGGACGTCGGCGCGGCGGGATTTGTTCCCGCCGGAGCGGAGATTTGTGTTCTGCCGGGCGGAGCCGCGCCGACGGGCAGGCGGCGCAGTCCGGGTGGAGACGGCGCGGTTCCGGCTTGCCGGGGGCTTCCGCTGGGCGCCGGGGTCCTTTTCCCCCCGCAGACCGGCCATCAGCCGGCAGTAGCGCTTGTAGAAGCCGGGCGCGGTGGCCAGGCGCTTCCCTTCCCAGAGCAGCCAGCCGCAGTCCTCCATCCGGGTGCGGTCCAGACCGCCGGCCAGGAGCTTGCCCGCCCGCAGGGCGTCGGCATAGGGCAGGACCCGATAGAAGAACTGGGGATCATGGGCCAGGTGCTCGTTCAACTGCTGGCCGGAGGCGGAAAGGAGCCAGCGCCGGTAGCCCAGCAGCTCCGCGGCCAGGGCCGCGCCCTCCGCCGTCCGGCGGCCGCCCAGACGCAGCAGCAGGCCCACGCCCAGCTGCAGCGCCAGATTCAGCAGCATCAAGCCGGTCAGGCCGCTCTTCCGGCCCGCCAGCAGCAGCCCGATGGCGGACAGCAGACCCAGCGCCGCCGTGCGGAGGCTGTGCCGCCGCAGCAGGAAGCCGCCCATGGCCTGCAAGGCCAGGCAGGCGCCGCCGCCCGCCAGGGTCAGCGGGACGATCAGGAACCAGCGCCAGCTCTTGGAGGCCGTCAGCAGATCGAAGCAGGCCAGGCAGAGGGCCAGGCCGGCCCCCAGGGCCAGCAGTTGCAGCAGGAAGGGCGCGCCGGCCTTGGGATCGTAGATCCGGTCCCGCCAGTAGTCTCTGGGCTTTTCCTGGGAGAGGCGGCGGGCCTTCAGGTATTCCGCGCTGCGGACGTCGCAGTGGTCTCCCCGGGCGAAGAGGGCGTTGAAGATCTCCCCCTCGCAGTGCTTGCGCTCGGTGCCCATGTCGATCTGGCGGGTCAGCCAGATCCGCCCCTTGCGGCTGCGGGTCACGGTCAAATAACCCAGGGAGGCCCACTGGACCACCATCAGGGCCAAATCGGGGGAACGCCCCGTGAGGAGATAGGGGATCTCGCCCGCGTTGCCTCCCTCCGGCGGCATCACCTGTCGCTTGGGCAGGATGGGCAGATTCCGCAGGAAGATCAGCCAGTAGAGGGCCGCCAGGGCCAGAAAGCCCAGGAACAGCAGCCGGTCCACCCGAACGGTTTTGCCCGCCAGGAAGCGCAGATCGAAGAAATCCCGGGGCAGTCGGAGCTGCAGGGTCATGGCCTCGTGGTCCTGGAGGGTCTGCTTGGGGTTCAGCACCGCGTGGATGTCCCCCTCGTTGATGGAGATCTGCATATAGTTGTCGATCAGATCCCCGTAGTAGCCGGAGAGAAAGACCGGCAGCGCGTCGAAGCTCCCGGGCAGATGGACGTCCACTGAGTAGCCGCCGATGGCGCAGCTCCAGGCGGGATAGAGCAGCTGGACCGAGAATTCCTGGGCCGTGCCGTCATCGGTGACGGTCTCCGCCAGCCGGTAGGAGACGGTGATCCGGTTCTTCCCGGTATTGTTTCCGGTCAATACCAGAAGCTTGCAGCCGTCCCCGCTGCGGAGGCTGTAGGCCGCGGAGCAGCTGATCTCCTTCGCGGCAGGCGAGATGGGGACCTCAAAGTCCCCGGCATCCGCCGCAAAGTCGGCGGTGAATTCGATTTGAACGGTGCAGGCCCCGTCCCGCTCCACGCTGCATTCCGTGTGCATGGCGGTGACGGTGCTGCCCTCGGCGGAGACCGCCGTCGTCAGGACCAGCAGGAGCAGCAGCGTCAGCGCCGCCCGCAGCAGATTTCGCACAGGGTCTCCCCCTTTCCCGGCCTCATATTGTTCTCCAATAAAAGCCTTTCAGATCTTTGCGATCAGAATCGTGTCATACGTCGTTGTCGTCCCTGCCTGGCGTCAAGCCTGCCTGCGTCCTCCGTCTCGTCGGACGCAAATCTGCCTCGCAAATCCTTTTTATCATTTTATTGGAGAACAGTATCAGGCCGCCAGAATTCAATTTATCATATCACATCAAGGCGGAAAAAGCAAGAAAAACCATCGTCAGGCACAAAAAACCGTCGTCGGAGCAAAAAAAGCCGCCGCCCGGGATGGGCGGCGGCTGCGCTGGGGCTTCGTTTCAGTCTTCCTTCTGCAGGCGAACCACGATGCGCTCCTCGGGATCGTCGATGCCGTTGTCCTGGAGGGCCTTGGAGCAGTTCTCCACCAGGTTGAAGTAGGCGTCCCAATAGGTCGCGGTCACACACCAGCCGCGGACCGTGAAGATGTAGGTGTCGTCGTCCACGGCGGTCATGCGGGTGAAGGGGGCGGGATCGGCCAGGATCAGGTCGGTGTTGGCGCAGGCCTCAAGCAGGACCTGCTTGACCTGCTCGGCGTTGGCGTCGTTGGTGATCTTGTAGTCCACGTCCACGCGGCGGATGGGCTCTGCGCTGTAGTTGGTGATGGTGGCGTTCATCAGATCGCCGTTGGGAACCAGGACCTTCTTGTTATCCAGGGTCAGCAGGGTCGTGTAGAAGATGCTGATATCCTTGACGACGCCCTGGACGCCCGAGCCCTCGACATAGTCTTCCAGTTTGAAGGGCTTGAAAATCAGGATCATCAGGCCGCCGGCCAGGTTGGTCAGCGCGCCCTGGAGGGCAAGACCCACAGCCAGGCCGCAGGAGGCGAGGATGGCGATCACGCTGGACATGGACACGCCCAGGATGTCCACCACCGCGATGATGAGCAGGACGTAGAGCAGGCCCTTGATAAACTTCACCAGGATCTTCTTGACAGCCAGGTCCAGCTTCGTCTTGTTGATGGCCTTCTTGATGCCCTTGGTCAGGAGCTTCACCACGAAGGATCCGACGATCAGCACCGCAATGGCGGCCAGGATTCTGCCGCCGAAGGTGGCGATCAGCTCCTTGACCTTGTCCCAGAAGGCGGAGGTGGGGTTCTTCTCGAGGATGGGTTCCGCAGCCTCAGCGGCTGCCAGGAAAAACGCTTTGCCAAACATGCTTGTTTCCTCCTTTATCATATCACGTATTGTGGGGGGCAGATGCTTCTCACAGGATAATTATACCATACTTTTGAATAATGTCCAGCCCTGAATGGGCGAATTCCGGCCCTCCGGCGAAAAAAACAGACTTTCCATCCCGGGGAAAGTGTGCTATAATAGAAAAAAACGAAACGGAGCTTCCCATGGACATTCAGATCTTACAACTTTTGGAGGGCGCCCGGCAGGCGGAAGGCCTGACCGTGGTGATCGACGTGCTGCGGGCCTTCTCGTTGGAGTGCTTTCTGGCCCAGTGGGGCGCGGCGGAGCTGCGGCCCGTGGGCGCCCTGGAGGAGGCCTTCGCCTGGCGGGAACGGGATCCGTCCGCCCTGCTGATCGGGGAACGGGGCGGGGCCAAGTGCGAGGGCTTCGACTTCGGCAACAGCCCCACCGGCATCCCCCCGGAGGCGATCCGGGGCCGGCGGGTGATCCACACCACCAGCGCCGGGACCCAGGGGGTGACCGGCGCCGTCCACGCCACGGAGATCCTCACCGGCAGCCTGGTGAACGCCGGAGCGGTGGCGGCCTACGTCCGGCAGCAGAGCCCGGCCCGGGTCAGCTTGGTCTGCATGGGCAACGCCGGGGTCCGGGAGGCCCCGGAGGACCTGCTCTGCGCGGAATATATCCGTTCCCTGATCCTGGACGAACCCATCCCCGATCTGGAGGCACGGATCCGGGCCCTGCGCTGGCACGGGGGCGAGCACTTCTTCAATCCTGCCACCCAACACATCTACCCGGAGCCGGATTTCTGGGTCTGCATGCAGCGGAACGTTTTCCCCTTCGTGCTCCGGGTCCGGCGGGACGCATCGGGCCTGTATATGGAAAAGGTGCGTCTATGAAAAAGATCGAAAAAACCAATGTGATGCGGATCCTGGACCAGCAGGGGATCCCCTATCAGAGCCACTGCTACGAGGGCACCGGGGCCGTCTCCGGCGCGGAGGTGGCGGCGGTGCTGGGCCAGGATCCGGCGCGGGTCTTCAAGACCCTGGTGACGGTGGGCCGTTCGGGCCGCCATTACGTCTTTGTGATCCCCGTGCTGCAGGAGCTGAATCTGCGGCTGGCGGCCGCGGCGGCGGGGGAAAAGAGCATCGAGATGGTGAAGTCCAGGGAGCTGCTGCCCCTGACGGGCTATATCCACGGGGGCTGCTCCCCCGTGGGCATGAAAAAGCCCTTCCCCACCTTCCTGGAGGAGACTGCCATCCTCTGGGACGCCATCCTGGTCAGCGCCGGGAAGATCGGCTGGCAGATCGAGCTGGCCCCGGAGCAGCTGGAGAAGCTCGTGCCCTTCCAATACGCCTTCCTCTGTGATTAGCGCCTCCCCCTTGCGAAACGGCGGGGGCGTGGTATGATAAATCCATCAAGGAAACAAAAAAGGAGGACTCCGATATGAAATACGCGTTCGGCGTGGATGTGGGCGGCACCACGGTCAAGCTGGGATTCTTCACCCGGGAGGGTGTGCTGATGGAGAAGTGGGAGATCCCCACCCGGATCGACAACGGCGGCTCCGCCATTCTGCCGGATATCGCCCGGTCCATCGACGACTGTCTGGCCCGCAGGAGCGTCAGCAAGGCGGACGTGCTCGGCGTGGGCATCGGCGTCCCCGGCCCGGTGGACGACGACGGCAACGTGAACCGCTGCGTCAACCTCAACTGGGGCGTCTTCAATCTGCACCAGACCCTGGGCGCCCTGAGCTCCCTGCCCGTCAAGGCGGGCAACGACGCCAACGTGGCCGCCCTGGGCGAATACTTCGACGGCGGCGGCCGGGGCAGCCGCTCCATGCTGATGGTGACCCTGGGCACCGGCATCGGCGGCGGCTTCATCTGGAACGGTCAGATCCTCAACGGCGCCCACGGCGTGGGCTGCGAGATCGGCCACATGACCGTGGACCGGACGGAAAACGCCCTGGCCTGCACCTGCGGCAAGCGGGGCTGCGCCGAGCAGTACGCCTCCGCCCGGGCGGTGGGCCAGCTGGCCACCCGGATGCTGGCCCTGGATCCCAGACCTTCTCTGCTGCGGGCCTACAACCACGTCACCGCCCGGGACGTCTTCCACTGCGCGGCGCAGCAGGACAGCCTGGCCCTGGAGGTCCTGGAGCAGGTCTACGACGTGCTGGGCCTGACCATCGCCATGGGCTGCTGCATGGTGGACCCGGAGCTGGTGGTCCTGGGCGGCGGCATGTCCAAGGCCGGACAGGTGCTGCTGGAGGGCGTCATCCCCCGCTTCGAGCACCATATGTTCCACGCCTGCAAGGGCACGAAATTCGCCCTGGCCCAGCTGGGCAACGACGCCGGCATCTACGGCTGCTTCCACCTGGCGCTGCAGGCTGGGGCAAGGGACAGGTGACCGGGAAGCAGTCGTCGGCAATCAGCTCCTGCTTCGTTTGCTGATTGCTTGTTCCGGCTTGTCTCCCGCCGCGGGCGGGCCGTCGGCCCCACGAAAAAAGCACCCTTGCGGGTGCTTTTTTCGTGGCTTTGCAGTACGCTGTGCTGCCAGATCAGCCGCCGAAGACCTTGAGCAGGAAGCCCGCGGCGATGGCGGAGCCGATGACGCCGGCCACGTTGGGGCCCATGGCGTGCATCAGCAGGAAGTTCTTGGGGTTGGCCTTCTGGCCCTCGATCTGGGACACCCGGGCCGCCATGGGCACGGCGGAGACGCCGGCGGAGCCGATCAGGGGGTTGATCTTGCCGCCCGTGACCTTATACATGATCTTGCCCACCAGCAGGCCGCCGGTGGTGGAGAAGCAGAAGGCCAGCAGGCCCAGGATCACGATGTAGATGGTCTCCAGGGTCAGGAAGCGGGAGCCCGCCATGGTGGCGCCCACGGAGATGCCCAGGAAGACGGTGATGATGTTCATCAGGGCGTTCTGGACGGTGTCGGACAGGCGCTCGGTGACGCCGCATTCCCGCCAGAGGTTGCCCAGCATCAGACAGCCGATCAGGGGGGCGGTGGAGGGCAGCAGCAGGACGCAGAAGATGGTGACCACGATGGGGAAGATGATCTTCTCGGTCTTGGAGACCGGGCGGGCCTGGGTCATGACGACCTCCCGCTCCTTCTTGGTGGTCAGCAGCTTCATGATGGGCGGCTGGATCATGGGGATCAGGGCCATGTAGGAGTAGGCCGCGATGGCGATGGCGCCCAGGAGCTCCGGGGCCAGCTTGGTGGTCAGGTAGATGGCCGTGGGGCCGTCCGCGCCGCCGATGATGCCGATGGAGGCGGCCTGGTTGCCGGTGAAGCCGATCAGGTTGGCGCCGAAGAAGGCGAAGAACACGCCGAACTGGGCCGCGGCGCCCAGGATCAGGGAGGAGGGCCGGGCGATCAGGGGACCGAAATCCGTCATGGCGCCCACGCCCATGAAGATCAGGGAGGGATAGATGCCGGCCTTGACGCCGATGTAGAGGATGTCCAGGAAGCCGCCCTCCTTGAGGATCATGCCGTAGCTGTGATAGTACTCCGGGTTGCCGGAATCCAGGAACTTGGTCCACAGATCCGGGTGATAGAGGGCGTCTGCCTCAGTGAGGTTCACGAAGTAGGAGACGTTGACCAGCAGGCAGCCGAAGGCGATGCCCACCAGCAGCAGGGGCTCGAACTTCTTTTTGATGCCCAGATAGAGCAGAACGCAGGCGATGACGATCATCAGCGCATTCTGCCAGCCGCCGTTTTGGAAGAAGCCGGCGAAGCCGGATTCCCCCAGCAGCTTTTTCAGGGTTTCAACAATATTCATGCCCTGCCCTCCTTATGCGAGGACCACCAGCGTGGCGCCGGTATCCACCTTCTCGCCGACCTTCACGACCACCTGGGCCACGGTGCCGGCCTTGGGGGCCACGATCTCGTTCTCCATCTTCATGGCCTCCAGGATCACCAGGATCTGGCCGGCCTTGACCTTGTCGCGCTGTCGGCCTCCGGGGCGGCTACCGGCGCAATAGCGCGCGCGGCGGCGTTCGTCCGCTCCTGCGCCCAGCCGGACGGAGGCATCTACGCCCAGGTGCCAGGCCGGCGTGGCGGCGCCCTCGGTACGTACAACACCGCG
>JAFWPP010000021.1:0-12363 GCA_017509485.1 Oscillospiraceae bacterium
GAGCGCCCCTACGGCGCGGGTCGATGTCGGGCGGCGGGAGCCTCGGGCGGGCGCTCAATGAGCGCCCCTACGGCGCGGGTCGATGTCGGGCGGCGGATGTCTCGGGCGGGCGCTCAATGAGCGCCCCTACGGCGCGGGTCGATGTCGGGCGGCGGGTGTCTCGGGCGGGCGCTCAATGAGCGCCCCTACGGCGCGGGTCGATGTCGGGCGGCGGGAGCCTCGGGCGGGCGCTCAATGAGCGCCCCTACGGCGTTCATTGTTAGGTATCACCTGTAACTTGTCACCTGTCACCTGTAACTTGTCACCTGTCACCTGTAACTTGTCACCTGTTACCTGTCACTTGTAACCTGTCACTTGGCCTCGTACCAGGAATGGCCGATCTTGGCCTCGGCGGTGAGGGGGACGGCAAGCTTGGCGGCGGACTCCATCTCCCGGGTCACCAGGGCGGCGACGGTCTCGGCCTCGGCCTCGGGGCACTCTACGATCAGCTCGTCGTGGACCTGGAGCACCAGCCGGGCCTCCAGCTTCGCGGCCTTGAGGGCCCGGTCCACCCGGAGCATGGCCAGCTTGATGATGTCCGCGGCGGTGCCCTGGATGGGGGCGTTCATCGCCATGCGGCGGCCCTGCTCCCGCACCAAATACTTCCCGTCCTTCAGCTCGGGAATATAGCGGCGGCGGCCGTAGAGGGTGGAGACGTAGCCCTCCCTGGCGCCCTGCTCCACCACGGCGGCCATGAAGTCCCGGACGCCGTGGTATTTGTTCAGATAATTGTCGATATAGCTCTTGGCCTCAGCCTGGCTGACGCCCAGGTCCTCCGCCAGGGAGAAGCCGGAGATGCCGTAGACGATGCCGAAGTTCACGGCCTTGGCGCTGCGGCGCATCCGGGGGCTGACCGCCTCCAGGGGCACCCCAAAGACCTGGGAGGCCGTGACCCGGTGGATGTCCTCCCCGGAATTGAAGGCGGCCTGCATGGCTTCGTCCCCGGCCATGTGGGCCAGGACCCGCAGCTCGATCTGGCTGTAATCCGCGTCCACGAAGACCATGCCGTGCTCCGGCACGAACATCTTGCGGATCTCCGCCCCCAGGTCCGTGCGGACCGGGATGTTCTGCAGGTTGGGATCCGTGGAGGAGAGGCGGCCCGTGGAGGTCACGGTGTTCTGGAAGGTGGTGCGGACCCGGCCGTCGGGGCCGATGACCTTCAGCAGACCCTCGGCGTAGGTGGCCTGGAGCTTGGTCAGGGTGCGGTATTCCAGGATGCGGCCGACGATGGGGTGCTTGTCCCGGAGCTTTTCCAGGACCTCCGCGTTGGTGGAGCGCTTCTTCCCGGCGGGCAGGCCCAGCCGGTCAAAGAGCACCTCGCCCAGCTGCTTGGGGGAGTTGATGTTGAACTCGCCGCCGGCGTAACGGCAGATGTCGGCGCGGATCTCGTCGATCCGGGTTTTCAGCATCTCGTCGAAGGCGTGGAGGGCCTCGGCGTCCACCAGCACCCCCTCCACCTCCATCTCCGCCAGCACGGGGCAGAGGGGGAGGTCCATTTCATAATAGAGCTTTTCGAGATTTTGTTCCTTCAGCCCCTCGGTCAGGGGCGGGATCAGGGCCAGAATCGCGGCTGCCTGGGCGCTCAAAGCCTTCCCCCTGGGGGGAAGGTGGCATCGGGCGTCTCCCGCAAGCCCGATGACGGATGAGGGGTCGCCCGTTGGGGCAGATGCCTCCTGTGCGATCAGGTCCTTTTCCGTGGGCAGCTCCGTCTGGCAGTATTGCAGGGCCAGGGTGGGCAGCTCGTACTTGCCCCGGGCGGCGTCCAGCAGATAGGCGGCCACCTCGGTGTCGAAGACCACGCCCTCCGTGGGCAGGCAGCGTTCCAGCAGGCGGCGGAGCAGCTCCTTGGAGCCGTGGACCGCCAGCCTGAGCCGGCTGGAGAAGAGGGCGGGCAGGACGAAGTCCCAGGCCAGGCCCAGCTCGGAGCGGGCCAGCAGGGCCGGGTGGGCCCCGTCGGTCAGGGCAAGGGTCTCCAGATCGTCATCGGCGGCCAGGGCCAGGTATTCGGCGGCTTCCCAGGCCTCCAGCAGGGCGTCGAATTCGGCCTTTGCGGCCGGAACCGCTGTAGGGGCGGCCATTGGCCGCCAGCCCGAGGCAGTCGCTGCCGGGTCGAGAGGGGACGGGGGAACGGATTCTTCGCTGCCCTCAGAATGACCGGATCGGGAGGCTTCTGCGGCTTGCGGGCGGCCAATGGCCGCCCCTACGGAGCCGGCGCCGCGCAGTCGGTACTTGTCGATCAGCTTGATGAACTCCAAACGGAGAAACAGATCGTACAGGGCGGCCCGGTCCGGGTCCCTGACCAAGGCGTCCTCCGGGGCGAAGTCGATGGGGGCGTCCAGGCGGATGGTGGCCAGGTCGTAGCTCAGATAGGCCATGTCCTTATCGTTGGCCAGCTTTTCATAGAGCTTGCCCTTCATGTTCTGGGGCGTCAGATTTTCGTAGACCCCGTCCAGGCTGCCGTATTTGTGCAGCAGCTCCATGGCGGTCTTGGGGCCCACCCCCGCCACGCCGGGGATGTTGTCGGAGCTGTCCCCCATAAGGGCCTTCAGGTCGATCAAATGAATAGGCTCGAAGCCGTATTCCGTCCGGAAGAGCTCCGGCGTGTAGTTGGTGGAGTTGGTCTGGCCGCCCTTGGTGACGATGAGCTTGACGGTCACATGCTCGTCTATCAATTGCAGGCTGTCCCGGTCGCCGGTGACGACCACGCAGTCCCAGCCCCCGGCGGCGCAGCGCTTGGCCACGGTGCCGATCACGTCGTCGGCCTCCCAGCCCTGGCAGGCGTAGATGGGGATGTTCATGGCCCGGAGCACGTCCTTCATCACGGGCATCTGCTGGGCCAGCTCCTCGGGCATGCCGTGGCGGGTGGCCTTGTACTGCTCGTATTTCTCGTGGCGGAAGGTGGGCCCGTGGAGGTCGAAGGCCACGCAGAGGGCGTCGGGTTTTTCCTCCTGGCGCATCTTGTCCAGGATGTTCAGAAAGCCGTAGATGGCGTTGGTGTACTGCCCGTCCTTGGTGCTGAGCAGCCGCACGCCGTAAAAGGCCCGGTTGATGACGGAGTTCCCGTCGAGGATCATCAGTTTCATGGTCGTACCTCAGTTGCTTTGTAGGGACAAGTATTGCTTGTCCGGCATTCGGAACGAATGCAATTTGCCGGAGGCAAATTCTATTGACTGACCGGATGTGATAGATCGCCCTCCGGGCGATTGTTTGCTTCGCAAACCGGACAAGCAATGCTTGTCCCTACGAAGGATCGGGGACGGAGGACGCGGATTCTTCGACTCCGCTGCGCTCCGCTCAGAATGACAGAATCGGGAGTTTACAGCTTCTCCGCAAACCGGTTCAGCCGGGCGGCGACCTTCTCCTTGCCCAGCAGCTGCATGATGGTGCAGAGGTCGGGGGTGTTGGTTCTCCCGGTGACGGCCAGGCGGATTACGGAGCTGAGATCGCCCACGTGGCCCTTGAAGGCTTCGGGGTTCTTCTTGTACTCCTTGACCTCGGGGCAGAAGCCCAGGCTGGGGCACCAGGTCTTCATGCGGGCGAACCAGGCGTCCTTGTCGTCGCCGGGCTCGTAGTGGGCGCAGCAGCAGGCCAGGATGGCCCTGGCGTCCTCACGGCTGACCCGCTCGGGAAGAAGGGCCGGGTCGGCCTCAGGCTCGGCGAAGAAGTAATCCAGATAGGCCGGGACCTCGTCCCACTTGGCCAGGTCCTTCCGGGGCTTGGGGACCTCCCGGTCGATGTTCAGAATGGCGGTGGAGAAGGCCGGGTCCGCGGTGAAAATTTCATGGAACTCCGGGGCGCAGTCCCTGGCCCAAGCGGCGACACGGGCATAGATGTCCGCGGCCTTCATGTGGGAGATGACGTTCTTGCTCACGTCGGTGAGCTTGGTCAGGTCAAACAGGCAGCCGGAGGCCCCCATCTTTTTCAGGTTGAAGGGGAAGTCCATGGCGTCGGCGGCGGGGTTGGCCCGGCGCCAGTCCTCAAAGTTGGAGTTCAGCAGGGTCAGCAGATACTCGATCAAAGCCTCCTTGGGGAAGCCCTTCTCCACGAAGTAGGAGACGGCGGCCTCCGGGTCCTTGCGCTTGGAGAGCTTCCGCTTGTCCTGGGTCTCGTCGTCCAGCTTCATGACCTGGGCGGTGTGGACGTACTTGGGCACCCGATAGCCGCAGGCCTTGAACATGGCGATGTGCTTGGGCACGGAGCTCAGCCATTCCTCGCCCCGAATCACGTGGGTGGTCCGCATAAAGTGGTCGTCGCAGACGTGGGCGAAGTGGTAGGTGGGGATGCCGTCGGATTTCAGCAGCACCTCGTCGATGATGTTCTCGGGCATTTCGATCCTGCCGCGGATCAGATCCTCAAAGCTGATGCGCCGGTCCTCGCTGCCCTCGGAGCGGAAACGCAGGACCCAGGGCTTCCCGGCGGCGAGATTGGCCTTGATCTCCTCAAAAGAGAGATCCCGGCACTTGGCGTATTGGCCGAAGTAGCCCCGGATGGCGCAGCCGTCCCCCTCCTGACGCTCCCGCAGAGCGCTGAGTTCCTCGGCGCTGCAGAAGCAGGGGTAGGCCTTGCCCTCCTCCACCAGCCGCTTGGCCACGGCGTGGTAGATGAAGACCCGCTGAGACTGGGTGTAGGGGCCGTAGTCGCCGGTTTCGGTGCCGAAGCCGGTGACGCCCTCGGTGAATTCCACGCCGAAGGCCTCGAAGCCCTTGATGATGGCGCTCACGCCGTCGTCGATTTCCCGCTTCTTGTCGGTGTCCTCGATGCGCAGATAGCTGACGCCCTTGGAGGCCTTGGCCACCAGCACGTCGGTTAGGGCTCCGAAGAGGCCGCCGATGTGGAGATAGCCCGTGGGGGAGGGGGCGAAGCGGGTGACCCGGGCGCCCTCGGGGAGCTCCCGGGGCGGATATTTGCGTTCCAGATCCTCCGGCGTCAGGGTCACGTCGGGGAAGAGCAGATTGGCGAGCTTGATGTTGTCCATGGTGATTTCTCCTGATTCTGATATGTAGCGCGGGCAATCTGCCCGCAAGATTCGGATTTGTCGGGTTCTTCTTCCCGTAGGGGCCGATGCCCACATCGGCCTTTCTCCCGGACGGTACGGAGGGCCGATGTGGGCATCGGCCCCTACGATAATATCGTCAAATCCCGGTTTGCGTATCTGTCAAAGGCTCAGGCAAATGTCCTCTTTCCGCACGCGGCGCCAGTCGAAAATCGCGGCCAGCTCCTTTGCGGAGACGGCTTCGTCCCGGCCCAGAAGACCGGCGGAAAAGGCCAGCTTTCCAAGAATCTCCTCCGGCGTGAAGCGGCCCAGCAGGGCCTCCAGGTCCAGGTCGCCGTCGCGTTTGCTGAGGCGGCGGCCGTCGGGGGCCAGCAGCAGGGGGACGTGGAGGTATTCCGGGGCGGGGCGGCCCAGGAGAGAAAACAGATACATCTGCCGGGGGGCGGAGGCCAGCAGATCCCGGCCCCGGACCACCTGGGTGATCCCGTTGTCCGCGTCGTCCACGACGACGGCCAGCTGGTAGGCGTAGACCCCGTCGGCCCGGCGGACCACGAAGTCCCCGCAGTCCCGGGAGAGCAGCTCGGTATAGTCCCCCTGGAGCCCGTCGTGAACGGTCCATTCCTGGTTGGGGACCCGGAGCCGCCAGGCGGGGAGCCGCTTTTTGGCGGCCCGCTGCGCCGGCGTCAGATCCCGGCAGGTGCCGGCGTAGACGAATTCGCTCTGGCCCAGGTGGGGGGCCGAGGCCGCGTGGACCTGGGAGCGGGAGCAGTAGCAGGGGTAGATCAGCCCCATTTCCTCCAATTTGGAGAAGGCCGCGTCGTAAGCGGCGGTGCGGGTGCTCTGGCAGGGCACCTCCCGGTCCCAGTCCAGGCCGAAGCGGAGCAGATCCCGGCGGATCAGCGCCGCGTACTCCGCGGAGGTCCGCTGGGGGTCCAGATCCTCCATCCGCAGCACCATCTCGCCCCCCGTGCTCCGCACGGAGCACCAGGCCAGCAAAAAGGAAAACAGATTCCCCAGGTGCATTCTCCCCGAGGGAGAAGGTGCGAAGCGGCCTGTGACCATAGTATCACCTCCGATCAGGATCGTAGGGGCGGCCATTGGCCGCCCGCCCGAGGTGGATGCCTCCGACGCGGGACCACACCGTAGGGGCGGCCATTGGCCGCCCGCCCGAGGCGGATGCCTCCGACGCGGGACCACACCGTAGGGGCGGCCATTGGCCGCCCGCCCGAGGCAGACGCCTTCGATGCGAGAGCACACCGTAGGGGCGGCCATTGGCCGCCCGCCCAAGGTGTCGGTCTTTCATTACTCGAGTACAGCAGTACGCGGGAAATCGAGTTCTCCATATATGAAATTATCACATGGAGCCGATCCGGAAACAGGCCGGGGTCAGGGCTTGCCGATGTTCTCGAAACCATGATTCCAAAGAGAAAGGAACTGGGTTTCGTCATATTCCGGGGATTCCTTCTATGGACAGTTGATTTTTTCTATAGGGAGAATTCGGCCTTTCGCGTACTGCCGTACCGGCGTATCTGCCCTGTGGGGAAGGGGAGACGGATTCTTCGCTTCGCTCAGAATGACAGGATGGGGAGGTTTGTACCTCGGGCGGGCGGCCAATGGCCGCCCCTACGGCGTTTAGGATCGGCAGGCGGCCAATGACCGCCCCTACGGGGATGCGGGCGGCCAATGACCGCCCCTACAGTGCCTCTACCGGCAGCTCCACCACCGTGGCTTCGTGCCCCAGTGCCGGCAGGATCTTCTCCCGGAAGTCGGCCATGGAGACGGCCAGGGTGGAGCTGTTCAGGCAGGGGTGGAAGCCGATCTCGGGCTGCTCCAGGACGGGCCGGTCGATCACCAGACGGACCTTCTTGTCCGGATCGTTCATCAGGCCCAGGACCGAGAGGGAGCCTGGAGTTATGTCAACCAGCTCCAGCATCTGGGCGTCGGTGGCGAAGCTCAGACGGGCGCAGCCCAGGGCCTTGGAGAGGTACTTGGTCTTGAAGACCTTGTCGCCCTCCATCAAAAGCAGATAGAAATCCGTCTGCTGGCGGTTCGTCAGCAGCAGATTCTTGCAGATGGGGCAGCCTAGGCTCCGCTCGATCTCCCGGCAGAGCTCCATGGTGGCGGCGCGCTCGTGGTCGGCTCGGCGGTAACTCACGCCGAGGCGGTCCAGAAATTCATAGCAGCGGCGCTCCCGGGGGTCCCGCCGGGACACGTTGGCAGGGACGCCGTTTTCGAGGGTTACGGATATCGGCATGTGGTTTCTCCTTTTCGGTTCGGAGACAAGGGCGGATGTGGGCATCCGCCCCTACGGGGGAAAGGGCGGATGTGGGCGCGGAGTGGCGCACACTGTGCGCCGCTACAGGCATGGGATGCCTTGACCTCAATACCCGTAGGGGTGCAGGGCGTCGGCGCGGATCTCCGTTTCGTAGGGGTTGTACTTCTCGTTCACCAGCGCGGCGGTCTCCTGCCGGTGCTGGACGTAGTAGGCGCCGCCGCCCACCCACTTGGGCTCGCCGGGGAGGGTGTCGCTCTCCAGACCGGCGCTGCCGCAGCGGGCCAGGGTCAGGGCCACCCAGCAGAGATTCCGGTAGCTCAGATCGGTTTCGGTGTTCCGCATCAGCAGCAGGGCGGCGTAGGGGGCCCGGGGCAGGCGGGTGAGAGACTTCCACTGGCTGATGGCGGCCCCCAGGAAATCCCGCTGGACCTTGATACGCTCCAGATCCGCCATGGCGTAGCCGCTGCGGAAGCGCACCAGCCACATGGCCTCCTGGCCGTTGAGCTTCTGGGTGCCCTGCTTCAGGTCGATATAGAGATCCTGGGTGGGATCGTTGTAGGTCATGTCCATGGGCACGTCGAAGGTGACGCCGCCCATGGCGTCCACCAGGTCCTCAAAGCAGTTCAGGTCAATGAGCATATAGCCGTCGGGCCGGAAGCCCACCAGATCCTTCACATAGTCCATCAGGGTGTCCATGCCCAGATCCCGGTCGCCCTTGGCGCCGCCGTTGGCCCAGTAGACCCCGTTGAGCTTGAGATCGCCGCTGCTGCGGTTCACCATGGTGTCCCGGGGCAGGCTCAGCAGCCGGGCCTTTCTGTTGTTGCGGTCCAGATAGAGCAGGACCATGGTGTCGGTCCGGGCGCCTTCCTCGTCGGTGCCGCAGAGCAGCACCGTGCAGCAGCCGTCCCGCCGGGCCCCGATGGGCCGGTCGGTCTCCGGCATTTTGGCAAAGAGCGCCGAGACGACGCCGCCCAGGATCAGCAGGACCAGCAGCAGCGCCAGGACCCGCAGCAGGGTCCGGAGGAAGCCCCGCTTCCTTCTCCTCCGCCGGGGGACGGCCCGGCGCAGGGGGCGCTGCTCATAGGGCTCCTGGACATAGACAGGCTGCTGGGGATAGGCGCCGCTGCGGACGGAGCTGCTCTCCCGGTACTGGGGGGCCTCCTCGTAGACGGCCCGGCCCTCGTGGACCTGGCGCAGATTGTCCACGCTGTATTCCGCGTCCCCCCGGATCCGCCGGGGCTCGTTCATAAACTCCGGCACCTCGGGGTAGTCCTGGGGACGCTGA
Organism: Oscillospiraceae bacterium; assembly: GCA_017509485.1. Classification (GTDB taxonomy): domain Bacteria; phylum Bacillota; class Clostridia; order Oscillospirales; family Oscillospiraceae; genus JAFRPC01. The sequence goes on from JAFWPP010000021.1 coordinate 8,593, forward strand.
CCGTCCTGCCGGGCGGCGCGATTCTTGTCGCGCTTGGCGAAGACGTTCTGGATGTCATGAAAATCGCTGTGTTTTTTCTTTTCGTATTTTCCCATAGCTTTTGTAGGGACGGCACTCTGCCGTCCGTGTGTTCTCAGGCTTGATTGACTGTCTCAACAAAGCGCAGGAAGGCCGCCTTGCCCCCGGGGCTGCGCTTGAAGACCCCGGCGTGCTCCAGGCACTTGGCGAAGACCGCGCCCACCTCGTCGCGGAGGATCTCCTCCACGTTTTCGGCGGTGAAGGCATAGCGGGTCTTCAGCTCCTCGGCCCAGTCGGCGTGCTTTTCGGCGAGCTCGTCCGCCCGCAGATCGCCGCCGTTGACCAGCAGCTCCGCCACCCGGGCCAGCTCCCGCTTCAGCCGCGGGGGCAGCACCGCCAGGCCCATGACCTCGATCAGGCCGATGTTTTCTTTCTTGATGTGGTGCAGCTCCGGGTGGGGATGGTAGACGCCCAGAGGCAGCGCCTCGGTGGTGATGTTGTTGCGCAGCACCAGGTCCAGCTCGTAGTCCGCTCCCTGGCGGCGGGCGATGGGGGTGATGGTGCTGTGGGGGGTGCCCTCGGTCTCGGCGAAGAGATAGGCGCTCTCGTCGGTGTAGCCCCGCCAGCACTTCAAAATCTTCTCGGCCAGCAGCGCCACCCGCTCCTTGTCGGCGCCCCGGAGACGGATCACGCTCATGGGCCATTTGACGATGCCCGCCGTCAGGTCCTCGAAGCCCCGGAAGACCAGGGGCGTCTCGATGGGGACCTTGGCCATGGCGAAGGTATAGCGGCCGCCCTGGAAATGGGCGTGGGTGAAGATGGAGCCGCCCACGATGGGCAGGTCCGCGTTGGAGCCCATGAAGTAGTGGGGGAAGACCGTCACGAAGTCCAGCAGCTGGCGCATGGAGTGCCCGTCCACCGTCATGGGATAGTGTCTGCCGGAGAAGGCGATGCAGTGCTCGTTGTAATAGACGTAGGGGGAGTACTGGAGGAACCAGTCCTCACCGTCCAGGACGAAGGGGAAGATCCGGTGGTTCTGCCGGGCGGGGTGGTTCCAGCGGCCCGCGTAGCCCTCGTTCTCCACGCAGAGCAGGCACTTGGGGTAGGAGGAGGCCGCGGCCTTGGCGGCCCGGAAGGCGGCGCCGGTGGTGGTGGCCTTCTCGGGCTTGGTCAGGTTGATGGTGATGTCCAGCTCGCCGTACTCCGTGGGGGCCTTCCAGACCATGTTCCTGCGGATGCGGTCCCAGCGGATGTAGTTGGTGGCGCCGCTGAGGGCGTAGTACCAGTCGGTGGCCTTTCTGGGGTCCAGGGCCAGCAGGCGGCGCAGCTCCCGCCGCAGCTCGGAGGGCCGGGGCGTCAGGCAGCCCATGAGGCCGGTGTCGAAGAGGTCCCGGGCCGTGGGGTCGTCGGGGCAGAGACCCCGGGCCGCGGCGTCGTCGGTGAGGATGTCCAGCAGCTCGTTGACGGGCTTGTCCAAAAGCGCCTCCGGGGCCTCGAAGCTGTCCAGCTTCATCCGCTCCAGCAGGGCGTTGACCGCCCAGACGCGGTCGTCCTCGGCGATGAGATTCTTGTCGATGGCGTATTGTACGAGAGACGCGATCGCTTGATTAACCATAATAATCCTCCGTTTCTGGGTCATAATTCAATGCGGAGATGTGTGTAGGGACAAGCACTGCTTGTCCGGCATTCGGAACGAATGCAATTTGCCGGAGGCAAATTCGACGTGCCGCTTTTTCCACAACGTGGCTGAATCGCCCCGTGGGCGATTGTTCGCTTCGCGAACCGGACGAGCAATGCTCGTCCCTACAGCAGAATTGTCAGGCTTCCGCTGTAAATTGATCCCAGGGCTCGCCGGTGGGGAGCAGTTCAAATTTCATGCGCTTTCCGGTGACGGGGTGGTCGAAGGCCAGCAGGCAGGAATACAGCGCCGGGCCGTGGGCGGCCCTGCTGCCGTAGCGCAGATCCCCCAGCAGGGGCAGGCCCCGATGGGAGAACTGGGCCCGGATCTGGTGGGTGCGGCCCGTATAGAGCTTTACCCGCGCCAGACTCAGGGGGCCGGTCTCGCGCTCGGCGCGGCCCAGGACGCGATAGGACAGCTTCGCCGCCCGGACCCCCTTCCGGGGCCGGCTGACAACGAAGGTCTTGTTGGTCCGGCTGTCGTGGAAGAGCAGGTCCTCCAGCGTCGCCTCGTCCTGTTCGGGCACGCCCCGCAGGACGGCCAGGTATTCCTTTTCCACGCTGTGGGCGGCGATCTGGCCGATCAGGGAGGCCGCGGCAGTCTGGGTCCTGGCCAGGACCATCAGGCCCCCCACGGCCTTGTCCAGCCGGTGGACCGTGCGGACCGCGGGCGCCTCGCCCCGGGCCGCCAGCCAGGCGGCGGCCAGGTCGGGGAGATTTCGTCCCGGTCCCGGCTCGGAGAGGCAGTCCACGGGCTTTTCACAGACCAGGAGCTCCCGGTCGCAGTACAGGACGTTGAGGGCGTTCGACGGAGGCGCTGCGCATTCCGTTCTGTCATCCTGAGCGGAGCGCAGCGGAGTCGAAGGATCCGTACGCCTGTCATTGTCTGGGACAATGACGCCGCCTGCGGGCGGCAGGGAGGGAACGGGGGTTACGGATTCCTCGCTGCGCTCGGAATGACAGAAAACGGTTCCTCTTGTCGTCCTGAGCGGAGCGCAGCGGAGTCGAAGGACCCGTGCTCCTGTCATTGCCTTGCGGCAATGACGCCGCCTGCGGGCGGCAGGAAGGGGACGAGGGAACGGATTCCTCGCTGTGCTCGGAATGACGGATACGGAACGCTGTTCCACCGTCTCTTCCGCGTCCTGGTTGATTATGTATGTTGCGTCTTGCATGCAGCGCTCTCAAATCAGACCTTGAGGGCCTTGCAGAAGGCCGCCGGGTCCGGGTTCTTGAACCAGGCGCTGCCGGCCACCAGCACGTTGGCGCCGTTCTCGCGGCAGATCCGGGCGGTGCGCTCGTTGATGCCGCCGTCCACCTCCAGCTCGCAGGCGGGGTTCCTTTCCCCGATCCAGCCCCGGATGGCCTTCAGCTTGGGCATCATGTCGTCCATGAAGCCCTGGCCGCCGAAGCCGGGCTCCACGGTCATCACCAGGATCAGCCCGCAGAGCTCCAGGAAGGGCAGCACGGCCTCGGCCCGGGTGTAGGGCTTGATGGAGACGGCGGGGCGGACCCCCAGCGCCCGGATCTTCTCCAGGGCGGCCCGGGTGTTGGCGGCGGTGTCGGCCTCCACGTGGACGGTCAGGATGTCGGCGCCGGCCCGGCAGAAGTCCTCCACATAGCGGATGGGCCGCTCGATCATCAGGTGAACGTCCAGGGGCAGGGGAGAGATCCTCTTGATGGCGGCCACCACGGGAAGGCCCAGGGAGATGTTGGGAACGAAGTTTCCGTCCATCACGTCCACGTGGACGTAGTCGGCCCCCTGGGGTCCCAGGGCCCGGATATCCCGCTCCAGATTGACAAAATCCGCGGAAAGGATCGAAGGTGCGACTTTGGTCATAGCAGTTTCCTCCATATTCGGGTGGGTGGACATAATCATTCACTCTATTATATACATATTTTCTCTTGAAGTCAACTTTACAATTCTTGACTTATGACTGTACGTTTGTCAATGATGTGAGACCGAAAAAAAGATGAGTTGTTAGAAGTGGGATTCCGCGTGCTCTGACGGAGGGAGGGCGTAGCCCGACCGGAGTCAGAGCACGCGGGCGGCCTCCAACTCCTGCCGTTTTTGAATTG
>JAFWPP010000038.1:0-15925 GCA_017509485.1 Oscillospiraceae bacterium
CCAGCTCTATGAGATGGACGCGGTGAACGACGAGTTCAAGGACTGCGACGCCGCCGTCATCATCGGCGCCTCCGACGTGGTGAACCCCGCCGCCAACACCGCCGAGGGCACCCCCATCTACGGCATGCCCGTGCTCCGGGCCGAGGAAGCCCGGCACATCCTGGTCTGCAACTACGACGACAAGCCCGGCTACGCCGGAGTCCCGAACCCCCTCTATACCCAGGAAAACACCATCATGCTCCTGGGTGACGCCAAGGACACCCTGAACCGGCTGCTGGCCTCCTTCTGAGCCCTGCGAAAGCTGCCCTCTGCGATCTGCAAAGGGCAGCTTTTTTTGATCGGAAAACGGGTGGAAGACCTGTTTTGTATTGTTCTTGTACGCCTGGTGTGGTATACTTGGAAAAAAACCAGCCCCGAAAGAAGGAACACAGTATGAAGCGATGGATCTGCATTTTCCTCTCCCTGCTGCTGACGCTGACGGCGCTGCCCGGCGTCGAGGCGGCCCCCGCGGAGCGGAGCGACAGCTGGACCGCCCTGGAGACCATTGAGGACCGGGCCGCGGCCCGCAGCGCCGCCCGGAGCGCGGAGGCCCTCGCCGCCGTCTACGCGGATCGGACGGAGGAGATGGTTCTGGCGGTCCGGGCCGCGGCGGACTACGTTCCCGGCAGCCTGGAGCGCCACGGGGATTTCTTCTTCTGGGAGACCCGGGACGGCCGGGCCAACGGCTATTCCCCCTCCCTGCGGGCGGAGCTCCGGGCGGAGCGGCAGCAGACCGCGGCGGAAAGCGCCGGCATCCCCGCTCCCCTGCCCGTCAGCGACCCCGCCAACATCCCCGGAAACCGGGACGTGGGGATTTTTATGTCCTACCCCGGCTCCTGGTATTTCCACCCCGAGCTGTGCGAGGCCGACGGCCGGAAGCTGGCGGACAGCACCGGGGGCCGGCTCCGTTCCTGGATGGGGGAGGAGGCCACCGTGGACGCCCTGGCCGAGGCCATCGGGAGCTGCGGCATCCTGCTGATCAACAGCCACGGCCGGACCGACTATGAGCTGGGGGACGACCACAGCTCCAGGGCCAACAGCTCCTATATCTGCCTGTCCACCGGCGAGGGCATCACCGCGGCGGACCAGGCCCAGGTCACCGGTCCCTACGGCAAATACCGCCACGCCTTCTATGCCGGAACCAACGACGACGGCACCGAGGAATACTACTGTGTGGACGGGACCTGCATCCGCAATCACATGAGCCAGGATGCGCCCCACAACGCCGTCTACATGGGCTTCTGCCTGGGCATGGCCACGGAGGGGCTGTTCAAGCCCCTGCGGGAAGCGGGCGTGGAGGTGCTGCTGGGCTTCAGCGAGCGGGTCATCTCCAACACGGACCACGACTATCGGGCCGTGCTCTGCGAGGCGCTGAGCCGCGGCGCCGCCTTTGGCGAAGCCGTTGAGACCATGAAGGCCCAGGTGGGCTGCCCGGACCCCATCGAGACGGATCACGCGCCCGCCTGGCCCATCGTCGTTTCCTCCGAGGATCCCTACCCCGGCCGGGAGCATCTGACGGAGGGGCAGCTCGTCCAGTCCGGCTGGGAGCTCTACCCCGCCTGGCCCATCGAGATCACGGTGGAGCCCGAAGGCAGCGCCGAGGTGACGGTCATCCGGACTTATGTAAACGTCACCCCCGCCGTCGGCTATCTCTTCACCGACTGGGAGCTCACCGCGGGCGAGGCAAGCGCCGAGCGGAACGGCTGCGAGCTGCACTTCACGCCCAGCGGCCCCATCTCCGTCAAACTGCACATGACAGCCCGGGCCCCGGCGACGCTCCGCTTCTCCGCCGGCCCCGGCCAGCACTGCGAAGCCATCGAGGCCTATGAAAACGACGAGATCCTCCTGCCCGCCCCGGCGGGGACCCTGGAGGCCGACGCCTATGTCTACCACTTCCTGGGCTGGAGCACGGAGCCCCTGGCCCAGGACAGCCCGGAGCGCCCCGCCATGCTGGCCGCCGGGACCAGATGGAAGCTGCCCGCCGGGGACACGGAGCTCCACGCGGTCTACGGCTGCTTCGTCCCGGAGGACCCCGCCGAGGCGGGCCAGTTCCGCCTGGTGACGGAGGCCCCGGAGGACTGGGCCGGGGACTATGTGCTGACTTATCAGTCCAACAGGGTCCTGCGGGCCTCCGAGCGCGTCACCGGCCAGGCCGTCAGCAGCCCGGCCGCCGTGGTCACCGACGGCTGCTTTGTGGACGGGGACTGGCTCAACGAGGTCCCCGACGAGCTGATCTATACGGTGATCTCCTGCGAAAACGGCGCCTGTCTGCTGAAGATGAAGACCAGCGAAAACTACCTGGCGGTGCCCTCCGCCAGCGTGATGCTCTCCACCGCCGGGGACCCGGAGGCGACGGGGACCCAGTGGAGGCTGCAATGGGCGGACGGCGCCGTGAAGATCACCAACAAGCGCTTTTCCAACCGCATTCTCCAATACAGCACCGGCTCCTCCGCCTTCTGCACCCTGAGCACCCTGCGCTTTCCCCTGACGCTCTACCGGGGCGTCCCGGGCGAGCAGCTTTATACCACCCAGCCCCGGAACGCCGGGACCGTGCCCGATCCGGACCCTGACCCGGACCCGGACCCGGACCCCGATCCGGACCCGGACCCCGATCCGGACCCGGACCCCGATCCGGACCCGCCCTTCCGATTCCAGGACGTCAGCGACCCGAAGGCCTACTACTACGACGCGGTCTACTGGGCCGTGAACCACCGGCCCCAGATCACCTCGGGCAATACCCCCACCAGCTTCGGCCCCAAAAAGCCCTGCACCCGGGCCCAGGTGGTCACCTTCCTCTACAACGCCCTGGGGCGTCCCCCGGCGGAGAACAGGGAGAACACCTTCTCCGACGTGGCCGACGACGCCTACTACCTCAGCCCCGTGCTCTGGGCCGTGGAGGCCGGCGTCACCGGCGGCACCGGCGGCGGGAAATTCAGCCCCAAGGCTGCCTGCACCCGGGCCCAGATCGTCACCTTCCTCTGGGCCGCCGCGGGCAAGCCCGCGCCCGGGAGCGCCGACTGCCCCTTCACGGACGTGGGCGAGCGGGATTATTTCCGCAAGGCGGTGCTCTGGGCTGTGGAAAACGGCATCACCGGGGGCGTTGGCGAGGGCCGCTTCGGTCCCAAGACCATCTGTACCCGGGCCCAGGCCATGACCTTCCTCTACAAGGCCGCCCAAAAGGGCTTCCTGGGGGACTCCTGAGGGCTTTCAGGGGATTCCTAAGATCACAGCTGACCGCATAGCTTTGTGGAACATACGCTCCGGTCATCAGAACACACCCGGGAGGAGAGATCGCCCGATTTCACGTATCTCCATATCTCTCCACGAAAGTCCGAAAACACAGGAAAGCAAATGCCCCAGGATGCGGTTTCCATGCGCATCCTGGGGCATAATACTGAACTCCCATAAAAACCTTTAATCTGTTCCGGCGGGAATTGTGCCATACTGCGTTGTCGTCCTTGATGGGCGCCAGCCCATCTGCGTCCTCCGCCTTGTCTGGCGCAATTCCCACTCGGAACATTTTTCAATCTTTTTATGGGAGTTCAGTATAAAGGCTTTTTCTGCGCCGACGCGATCCTGCGGCTTGCGCAGAACAGCACCGCCGGACTGCGCGTATCGAGGCGATCGTGGACCGAAGCCTCCGGGAATGCCTGCCCTTCCCGGCCACCGAAAACCTGATGATGGAGGCGGTCAAGCGGGGCGGAGACCGGAAGGCGCTTCCATCAACCCTTCAATGCAGCCTTTACAAAGCCAAAAAACAACGGATGGGGCTTGTTGGGCCGGGATTTGAACTCGGGGTGGTACTGGACCCCCACGAAGAAGGGGTGCTCCGTCAGCTCCACGGCCTCGATCAGCAGATCGTCGGGGGAGCGGCCGCAGAGGGTCATGCCCGCGGCCTCCAGGGCGGAGCGGTAGTCGTTGTTCAGCTCATAGCGGTGGCGGTGGCGCTCGGAGATCCGGTTCTGCCCGTAGCAGGCCGCCAGGGTTGTGCCCGGGGTGATGACGCAGGGGCAGGCCCCCAGCCGCAGAGTGCCGCCCTTGTTGATCTCGTCGCTCTGGCCCGGCATGAAGTCGATAACCTTGTGGGGGGCGTCCGGGGCGAACTCGCCGGAGTTGGCGTCGGGAAGCCCGACGGCGTTCCGGGCGAACTCGATGACCGCGATCTGCATGCCCAGGCAGAGACCCAGATAGGGCACCCCGTGGGTCCGGGCGTATTGGGCGGCGAAGATCATGCCCTCGATGCCCCGGCTGCCGAAGCCGCCCGGGACCAGGATGCCGTCCAGACCGGAAAGGCTTTCCTCCGTGACGGTCTCGGAGTCGATCCAATCAATCGAGACGTGGACGCCGCAGGCGTAGCCCGCGTGGCGCAGGGCCTCGGCCACCGACAGATAGGCGTCGTGGAGCTGGACGTATTTGCCCACCAGACCGATCCTGACCTCTCCCCGCAGAGCCTTGATCCGCTCCACCAGGGCTTCCCATTCCCCCAGCTCCGGGGCCGGGGCCTCGATGCCCAGTTCCCGGCAGACCACGGAGGAGAAGCCGGAGCGCTCCAGCATCAGGGGCGCCTCGTAGAGCACCGGCAGGGTCCGGTTTTCGATCACGCAGTCGGGCTTGACGTTGCAGAAGAGGCTGATCTTCCGGAAGATGCTCTCCTCCAGGGGCTCGTCGCAGCGCAGGACGATGATATCCGGGCGGATGCCCATGCCCTGCAGCTCCTTGACCGAGTGCTGGGTGGGCTTGGACTTGTGCTCCTCGGAGCCGTGCAGATAAGGCACCAGAGTGACGTGGATGAACAGGCTGTTCTCCCGCCCCACCTCCAGGGCGATCTGCCGCACCGCCTCCAGGAAGGGCTGGGATTCGATGTCGCCGATGGTGCCGCCGATCTCGGTGATGACCACGTCCGCGTCGGTCTGACGGCCCACCCGGTAGACGAATTCCTTGATCTCGTCGGTGATGTGGGGGATGACCTGAACGGTCGCGCCCAGGTACTCGCCCCGGCGCTCCTTGTTCAGCACGTTCCAGTAGACCTTGCCGGAGGTCAGGTTGGACCACTTGTTCAGATCCTCGTCGATGAAGCGCTCGTAGTGGCCCAGATCCAGATCGGTCTCGGCCCCGTCCTCGGTGACGTAGACCTCCCCGTGCTGATAGGGGCTCATGGTGCCGGGGTCCACGTTGATGTAGGGGTCCAGCTTTTGGGCGGCCACCTTCAGCCCGCGCGCCTTCAGCAGACGGCCCAGAGAGGCCGCTGTGATCCCCTTGCCCAGGCCGGAGACCACGCCGCCGGTGACGAATACGTACTTTGTCATGCTCTTCTCCTCCTCTGTTTCGTTTCCACTGTTCTCGTTGGGCTATTCCCACTCCACCGTCGCAGGCGGCTTCGCCCTTGCGCAGCAGGCCGTGATCCACGAAGACGCAGCGCAGCCGGTCCCCCACGGCCCGGTGCAGCAGCGCGGCGGCCACGGAGGAATCCACGCCCCCGGAAAGGGCCAGGAGCACGGTCTTGCCCGAAAGCTGTGCGCGGAGTCTTTCAACGGCCCGCTCCGCGTAGTCCTCCATGGACCAGTTCCCGGCGCAGCCGCAGATCTCAAAGAGGAAATTGTGCAGGATCCTGCCGCCGTATTCCGTATGGCTGACCTCCGGGTGAAACTGCACGCCGTAGAGTCTTCGCCCGTCGTCGCCCATGGCGGCGCAGGGGCAGCAGTCGGTGACAGCCAGCGTGGAAAAGCCCGGCGGCGTCCGGCTGATGAAGTCCCGGTGGCTCATCCAGCAGACGCTTTTGGCGGGAAGTCCCCGGAAGAGCGGATGCGCCCTGACCCTCAGCTCCGTTTTTCCGTATTCGCCGGCCCGGTCCGCCGGGCTGACCTCGCCCCCGGCCATCCAGGCCAGGAGCTGGTCGCCGTAGCAAATGCCCAGGATGGGAACGCCCAGGTCCAGAATGGCAGGATCATAATGGGGAGAGCCGGGATCGCAGACGCTGTTGGGGCCGCCGGTGAAGATGACGCCCTTGTAACCGGCTTCCATCATCTGCTCGGTGCTGATCCGGTTGTACGCCCTGATCTCCGCGAAGACGTGAAGCTCTCTCACCCGCCGGGCGATCAGTTGGTTGTACTGCCCGCCGAAATCCAAAACCAGAATCTTTTCCATGCCGTGTTCCCCCTTCTATCGCTCCGGGTCCGCAGCTGTCTCGCCGTCCTGGGCGAGCAGCGGAGCCAGCTTTTTCAGGTAGCGCTCCACTTGCTCCGGGCAGCGCCCGATGTAGCGGCCCGGGTCCAGCAGAGCGCTCAGATCCGCCCCGTCCAGGGGGAACTCCGGGTGCTCCGCCAGCCGGGCGAGCAAATCGCAGGGCTGCCCGGCCTTCATCTCCGCGGCGGCCTCCATGGAGCAGGTCCGAATGAGCTCGTGGAGCTTCTGCCGGTCGCCGCCCCGCTTGACGCCCTCCATCATCAGGTTTTCCGTGGCGATGAAGGGCAGATATTCCTCCACGGCTGTCTGGATCACGGTCTCGTTGACCCGCAGCCCTCCGGCCACGTTCTGGGCCAGCCGCAGGATCGCGTCGGTACAGAGGAAGCTCTCCGGCAGGGCGATCCGCCGGTTGGCAGAGTCGTCCAGGGTCCGTTCCAGCCACTGGCTTGACGCCGTCATAGCTCCGTTGGCGGCGTTGGCCATCAGATACCGGGAGAGGGAACAGATCCGCTCGCAGCGCATGGGGTTGCGCTTGTATGCCATGGCCGAGGAGCCGATCTGGTCCGCCTCGAAGGGCTCCTCCAGCTGCCGGTCATGTTGAAGCAGGCGGATATCGTTGGCCATCCGGCTGCAGCTCTGGGCGATGGAAGACAGGCAGTTCAGGATGCGGCTGTCCAACTTCCGGGGATAGGTCTGGCCGCAGACGTCGAAGCAGGCGCCGAAGCCGAACTCCTCACAGAGCAGCCGGTTCATCTCGTCGATCTTCGCCGTGTCCCCGACGAAGAGGTCCAGGAAGCTGGCCTCGGTGCCGGTTGTGCCCCGGCAGCCCAGGAACTTGAAGGCCGCCAGCACCCCGTCCAGCTCCTCCAGATCGGAGACGAAGTCCTGGAGCCAGAGGGTCGCCCGCTTGCCCACGGTGACGAGCTGGGCTGGCTGGTAGTGGGTGTAGCCCAGGGTGGGCAGAGCCTTGTACCGGTCTGCGAAGTCCGCCAGCCTTTGGATCACGCCCAGGAGCATCCGGCGCAGGTAACGCAGGGCCTCCCTGTACAGGATCAGGTCGGCGTTGTCTGTCACAAAGCAGCTGGTGGCCCCCAGGTGGATGATCCCGGCAGCCTCCGGGGCCGCCTGGCCGTAGGCGTAGACATGGGCCATCACGTCGTGGCGCACCTGCGCCTCCCACTGGGCGGCGCAGGCGAAATCGATATCGGTGATATGGGCCTCCAGGGCCCGGACCTGGGCCTCCGTGATGGGCAGACCCAGCTTCGATTCCGCCCGTGCCAGGGCCGTCCAGAGCCTGCGCCAGGTCTCGATCCGGGTCTGCTGGGAAAAGAGCTTCAGCAGCCGGGGCGAGGCGTAGCGGCTAACCAGAGGGGATTCGTATTGGTCGTACATGGGGTTCCTCCTAAGAACGGACGATGATGCTGTCCCGTTCCGGGCCGACGGAGACCCAGCGGATGGGGCAGGCGATGCGCGTCTCCAGATATTCCACATAGCGGCGGGCAGCTTCCGGCAGGGCCTCCCAGGTCCTGCAGCCGGAGATGTCGGTCCGCCATCCCTCCTGATACTCCAGGACGGGCTTTGCTTCCGCCAGCTCCGTGGGGAAGGGAAAATCCTCCGTCTCTCCGTCTTTCGTCGCGTAGCGGACGCAGACCGGGATCTTCTCCATATAGCTTAAGATGTCCAGCTTGGTCAGGGCCAGCTCCGTGGCCCCCTGGACCAGGGTCCCGTAGCGGGTCGCCACCAGGTCCACCGGGCCCACCCGACGGGGCCGCCCGGTCTTGGCGCCGTATTCGCCGCCGGCTTGACGCAGACGCTCCGCCTCTTCCCCGAACCACTCGCAGGGGAAGGGGCCCTCGCCCACGCAGGTGGAATAGGCCTTGACCACGCCCACCACCCGGTCGATCCTCGCCGTGGGCAGGCCGGAGCCGATGGGGGCGTAGGCAGCGATGGCGTTGGAGGAGGTGGTGTAGGGGTAGATGCCGTAATCCAGGTCCCGCAGGGCGCCCAGCTGGGCCTCAAAGAGGATCCGTTTCCCGGCGGCCTGGGCCTCCCGCAGCCAACCTCCGGTGTCGCAGAGGAAGGGCAGGAGCTTGTTCCCGTAGGCCTCGATCCAGCGGTCCAAGGCCTCCATTGTCATGGGTTCCGCCCCGTAGGCCCCCGTGAGGATCAGGTTTTTCCACTCCAGCAGCTCCGCCATGTGGGCCCGGAGCTGTTCCGGGCACCGGAGCTCCCCGGCCAGGACGGTCTTCTTTTGGTATTTGTCCGAATAGAAGGGGGCGATGCCCTGCTTGGTGGAGCCGTATTTCCGGTCCTTCAGCCGGGCTTCCTCCAGGGCGTCCAGCTCCCGGTGCCAGGGCAGCAGCAGGGAGGCCCGGTCGCTGATTTTCAGATTCTCAGGGCCCACGGAGACGCCCCGGGCCCGGACGGTCTCCAGCTCCAGCCAGAGGTTTTCCGGATCCAGCGCCACGCCGTTTCCGAGAATGTTGACGATAGCGGGGTGGAAAATTCCCGACGGCAGCAGGTGCAGGGCGAACTTCCCCAATTCGTTCACAACCGTATGGCCGGCGTTGCCGCCGCCCTGGTAGCGCACAACCACGTCATAGTCCGCCGTCAGCAGATCCACCATTCGGCCTTTGCCCTCGTCGCCCCAGTTGATCCCGACTATCGCACAGTTTGACATGATACCATATCTCCTCTCAAACGTCAAACAGTAATTCGCCGTAGCTGGGAAAAGGCCAGCGCTCCCTGTCCACCAGGAGCTCCGCGGCGTCGCAGGCGGCCCGCAGGGCCTGCATATCCGGCAACAGAAGATCCCGGATCAGGCAGGAGGCCTCGGCGGCGGAGGCTGCGGCCTGGACCCGCTCCAGGGAGATCTGCAGGCCGTCGGCGGCCTCGTCGATGGCCTCCAGGAGAGCGGACAGCTTTCGGATCAGCTTTTTCTCGTAGCCGCAGCCGGCCTCCGGCTCGGCGGTATGCTTGGCGTTGACCTCTCCGGCCAGCTCCGCGGCATATCGCGCCGTTGCGGGCAGGATCTCCTGCCGGGTCATGGCGAGCATGGTCTTGGCCTCAATCAGGACCGTCTTGCAGTAGTTCTCCAGCAGGGATTCGCAGCGGGCCGTCAGCTCCGTCACAGAATACACACCGTGCCGGGTCAGCAGTTCCACGTTCTTGGAATCCAACAGATGGGGCAGGGCGTCCGCTGTGGTCCGGTAGTTGCACAGACCGCGGCGTTCCGCCTCTGCCAGCCAGGCGTCGTCGTAGCCGTTGCCATTGAACACGATGCGCCGGTGCTCCCGGAAGGTGTCCCGGATCATCTCATGGAGCGCTGCCTCAAAGCTGTCCGCCTCCTCCAGACGGTCCGCGTACTGCCGCAGGGATTCCGCCACCGCGGTGTTGATCATGATGTTGGCACAGGCGATGGAGTCGGCGGAGCCCACCATGCGGAACTCGAACTTGTTGCCCGTGAAGGCGAAGGGGGAGGTCCGGTTTCGGTCCGTGTTGTCCCGGGCGAAGCGGGGCAGGGCGTCCACGCCCAGCTTCAGCGTGGTCCGCTCGGCGGCGCTGTAGGGACGGTCCTCGGCGATGGCTTCCATAATGGCCGTCAGCTCGTCGCCCAGGAAGACGGAGACCACGGCGGGAGGCGCTTCATTGGCGCCCAGTCGATGATCGTTGCCGGCGGTGGCCACGGAGATCCGCAGGAGGTCCTGGTAATCATCCACCGCCTGGATCACTGCGCAGAGGAAGAGCAGGAACTGGGCGTTCTCGTAGGGCGTCTCGCCGGGAGACAGGAGGTTCATCCCGGTATCGGTGCACATGGACCAGTTGTTGTGCTTGCCGGAGCCGTTGACCCCGGCGAAGGGCTTTTCGTGCAGCAGGCAGACCAGATCGTGCCGCAGTGCAACCTTCTGCATGATCTCCATGGTGAGCTGGTTCTGATCCGTCGCGATGTTGGTGGTGGCGTAGACCGGCGCCAGCTCGTGCTGGGCGGGGGCGACCTCGTTGTGTTCCGTCTTCGCCAGGATCCCCAGCTTCCAGAGTTCCTGATTGAGGTCCTCCATAAAGGCGGCCACCCGGGGCTTAATGGATCCGAAGTAGTGGTCCTCCAGCTCCTGTCCTTTGGGCGGCATGGCGCCAAACAGGGTCCTGCCGGTGTAGATCAGATCTCTGCGCCGTAAGAAGTCCTTCCGATCCACCAAAAAATACTCCTGCTCCGCTCCCACGCAGGTCCGGACCTGGCGGACGCTTCGATTTCCAAAGAGCCGCAGGATCCGCAGAGCCTGACGGTTGAACGCGTCCATGGAGCGCAGCAGGGGGGTCTTTTTATCGAGAGCCTCGCCGCCGTAGGAGCAGAAGGCTGTGGGGATGCAGAGGGTCTTGTCTTTGATAAAGGCGTAGGAGGTGGGGTCCCAGGCCGTGTAGCCCCGGGCCTCAAAGGTAGCCCGCAGGCCGCCGGAGGGGAAAGAGGAGGCGTCCGGTTCGCCCCGGATCAGCTCCTTGCCGGAGAACTCCGGAATGATCCTTCCATCCGAGGCCGGACAGATAAAGCTCTCGTGTTTTTCGGCAGTCATGCCGGTCAGAGGCTGGAACCAGTGGGTGAAGTGGGTGGCTCCGTGTTCGACTGCCCAGGATTTCATGGCGGCGGCGACAGCGTCCGCCACAGCGGCATCCAGGTTCTGCCCATCGTCCACCGTACGACGGAGTCTTTGATACATCTCTGCGGAAAGCGTCGCTTTCATGACGCGATCGTCAAAAACCAGGCTGCCGAAGCTGTCAAATGGGTGATTCATCTGTTATCCCTCCTGAAAAAACACAAAAAATGGGCAATGGGGGCACTGGGACCAGGGTCCCAAAGACTCCATTGCCTTTTACCGGAACATTATACATGATGAATAAATATATGTCAATCCCCTTTTCAACCGGCTTCAAATGTAGTATAATACGGAAAAATCGTCTTGGAGGGATTATTATGCGGTATTCCTGTGAAGATGTACAGGCCTTCGTGCAGGAGGAGGACGTTCGATTCATCCATCTGGCCTTCTGCGACGTATTCGGACGCCGGAAGAACATCGCCATCTTGCCCATGGAGCTTGACAGAGCCTTCCGCTACGGCATTGCCATAGACGCCTCCGCCATCGCCGGCTTCGGCGGAGCGGTGCACTCCGACCTCTTTCTGCATCCGATCCCCGACAGCCTGACCCTGCTGCCCTGGCGGCCGGAACAGGGAAAGCTCGTGGAGCTTCGCTGCTTTGTGACCTATCCGGACGGACGCAGATTTGAAAACGATACCCGGTCCATCCTCCTTGACGCGGTGGCGAGAGCGGAACGGGCGGGGCTGCGCTTTTCCTTCGGTTCGGAGCTGGAATTCTATCTGTTCTGCCTGAATGACGAGGGCGAGCCCACCGACCGGCCCTACGATCGGGCCTCCTATATGGATACCGCGCCGGAGGATAAGGGCGAGGGGATCCGGCGGGAGATCTGCATGTTCCTTCAGGCGCTGAACATTCAGCCGGAGGGAGCCCATCACGAGGAAGGGCCCGGCCAGAACGAGATCGACTTCCGCTATTCCGACGCGCTGACCGCAGCGGACAACGCCATGACCTTCCGGGCGGTCGTCAAGACCGTCGCGGCCCGGAACGGGCTCTTTGCGGATTTCTCTCCGCGGCCTTTGGCGGATGCCCCGGGCAGCGGCTTCCACATCAACATGTCGGTCCGCGCCGATTCCGGTGAGGACCTGCTTCCCCACATGATCGCCGGGATCCTGGAATACGTCCCCGACGTCACCGTATTTTTGAACCCCACGGAGGCCTCCTACGCCCGTCTGGGCCGGGACAAGGCCCCCCAATACGTCTCCTGGTCCAGCGAGAACCGGTCTCAGCTTGTCCGCGTTCCCGCGGCGGCGGGAGAGTTCCGCCGGGCGGAGCTGCGCTCTCCGGACCCCGGCGCAAACCCCTACCTGGCCTTTGCTCTTTTGATCCATGCCGCCATGGACGGGATGGAGGCCGGCCTTGCCCTGCCCCCCGCCGCCGACGTGAACTTTTTTACGGCGGACGCCCGCGTCCTGGAGCAATATCAACGGCTGCCCTCCGATCGGGAGGAGGCGGCGCGGATCGCCGCCGGGAGCGACTTCGTCCGCAGACATCTGCCACAGATGCTGATCGACGCCTACTGCGCAGGGTAGCGGCGCACAGGGAACGTGATATGCAAGGGAAAGGAGGGTCGATCCGTGGTTTTTTCTCAGCAATGCTACAGCGTTTTGCTGGCGTCTGATTCCGAGCGCTTCAATCAGGCGATCACCGGCCTGCTTCCGGCGTCTGCCTACGGACCCATTCGGATCGTGCCCTCCGTCAGCGCGGCGAAGCGCGCAGCGCTGGAGCGGGTCTATGACTTTGTGATCGTCAACGCGCCGCTGCCGGACGACTTCGGCACCGCCTTTTCCATTGCCCAGTGCGGAAATCGGCAAACGGTAGTCCTGATGCTGGTCCGTGCAGCCTTGCAGGAGGAGATCCACAGCCAGGTGATGGATCGGGGTGTGTTTACCCTGCCCAAGCCGACGACGCAGCAAGCCCTGGCAAGAGCCCTACAGTGGATGACCGCGGCACGGGAACGGCTCCGCAGAATGGAAGAAAGCACCCAGACCGTGGAGCAAAAAATGCAGGAGATCCAGCTGCTGAACCGTGCGAAATGGCTGCTGATCGGGCAGCGGGGCATGACGGAGCCCGAGGCCCACCGCTTCCTGGAGAAGCAGGCTATGGATCGCTGCGTCAGCAAACGCCGGATTGCGGAGGAGCTCCTCGGAACGGCCTCTGAATCAACTGACAACTGAGCTTCTGCGCGATGATGCGGCTCCGGCTTCGTTCGGTTCTTTTTCAGCGAGAAGCCGTGAAGCGGAAAGCGTTTGAAGCAGATATCAGCAGCAATCTGGCGGTTTCAAAAACGCAGTCTTGAAAAAATGGTCCTGCTGTGCTACACTAACAGCGTTACAGCAGGGTCTCTTTCTCCCCTGGAGATAGGGGCTCAAAATGGGTAAAAGGCTGAACGGCAAGGGATTCTCTCTGCTTTCAGGAGCCTTGCGCAGATCGACGGACGGGCGCCGGCTCGGCGCTTGTCAGCCTTCGGTTTCCGCTCCCAACGCACAAAGCTGCGTAAAAAGTGCGTAAAAAGTGCGTAAACGCAAAATGGGGAGTGCCCGGAAACCCTTGAAAATACTGGAAAAATGAAGGAGAAGTGACCAAATATGAAATTAGGGATCGTGGGTCTGCCCGGCGTGGGCAAGACGACGCTTTACAACGCGCTGACCGGCTCCAGGGCCGAGACCGGCGGCTACGGGGCCGGGGGCAAGGCCAACATCGGCCAGGCCAAGGTGCCGGACGAGCGGCTGGACTGGCTGGCGGAATACTACCATCCCAAGAAGTACTCCCCCGCCAGCATCGACTTTGTGGACGTGTCCGGCGTCAGCAAGGGCCAGGGCCGGGGCAACTCGGTTTTGCAGAACATCCGTCAGACCGACGCCCTGATCCACGTGGTCCGCTGCTTTGACAACGACAATCTCTTCCCCGAGCCCGCCGACGCGAGATCCGACGCCGAGACCCTGGAGCTGGAGCTGATCCTGGCGGACATCGAGGTGGTGGAGCGCCGGCTGGAAAAGGCAAAGAAGAACCTCAAGGGCGGCGATAAGAAGTACAGGCGGGAGGCCGAGATGTGCGAGCAGCTTCTGGCCCACCTCTCCGAGGGCAAGCCCGCCCGGTCCTTCCCCTTTACCGAGGAGGACAAGGACATCCTCCAGGACGGCGGCCTGCTGTCCACCAAGCCCGTGATCTACGCCGCGAATCTGGACGAGGACGGCATGGCCAACTACCGCGAGCATCCCCAGTTCCTGGCCCTGTCTGAGCTGGCCGCCGAGGAGGGCGCCGCGGTGCTGCCCGTGGCCGCCAAGTTCGAGGAGGACATCATGGACATGGACGCCGAGGACGCCCGGATGTTCATGGAGGAGCTGGGGCTCACGGAGCGGGGCCTGGACCGGCTGATCAAGACCTCCTACGAGCTGCTGGGCTATATCTCCTTCCTGACCGCCGGCCCCGACGACGTCCACGCCTGGACCATCACCCGGGGCACCAAGGCCCCCAAGGCCGCCGGCAAGATCCACTCCGACATCGAGCGGGGCTTCATCCGGGCCGAGGTGGTGGCCTTCGAGGATCTGAAGGCCTGCGGCACCATGGCGGGCGCCAAGGCCAAGGGCCTCTTCCGCCTGGAGGGCAAGGAATACGTCATGAAGGACGGGGACATCGTCAATTTCCTGTTCAACGTGTGATACGGAACGAAAAAACGCTGTGCCGCGGCACAGCGTTTTTTGAGCGTGTCGAAAAACTTATTTTCGACACGCTGGCAGACTGCCAAAAAGGCCGGAAGTGCCGATAAGGCAGGTAAAAGAAAAGACGGAAAGAAATCATTCAGCGAATGGGCTGCCGAGGAAGAAGCGGGTGCAAATCCCGATACGCTCGAATATGGCGATGGAGCGGCAACCATTTATGAGTATTTTGCTACCGATTCAAACGGAGTAAGGTCGAATTCAATAATAAAGGGAACTGAATTTACCGTACACATGAAGGTCAGGTTTAATAAGGATGTTGCGGCACCTATTTTTGCACTCACCTTCAAGAATATTATGGGAATTGAGATCACGGGTACCAATTCCATGGTTGAGAAAGCTTTTTTGGAACCTGTAAAAGCAGGTGATGAGAAAGAGATAACCTTTACTCAGAAGATGTCTTTACAGGGCGGTGAGTATCTTTTGAGCTTTGGTGTTACAGGATTTGAACAGAATGATTTTACTGTATACCACAGGCTTTATGATGCTCTTAACATTACTGTCGTATCTGATAAGAATACGGTTGGATATTACGACATGAACACAACATGTAAAGTGAGAGATATAGATGCAGGAACAGATTAAGATTGGCAATGTCACACTTAATTTCAAACATTATTCCGGAGTCGATCTGTACAGCGACGGTGCTGTAGAGAACGATCTTCTTGAGATTGTAAAAAATCATAAAAAAGAAGAATTTCAGGAGATCATAGAGAAAAAAGCAAGCTGGCCGATTCTCTATCATCTTTCTGAGCAGAGAGCCAATATCGTTGAGTGGATTCCCATGGATCCAAATGCGAAGGTTCTTGAAGTCGGATCGGGATGCGGAGCAATAACGGGAATGCTTTCAAAGAAAGCTGCAAGTGTTGTTTCATGCGATCTTTCAAGGAGAAGATCTGAGATCAATGCCTACAGGAACAAAGAATGCGGAAACGTGACCATTCACGTCGGAAACTTCAGAGACGTTGAGCCCGATCTTGACAAGGATTTTGATTATATTTTCCTTATCGGCGTGTTTGAGTACGGACAGGGATATATCGGAACGGATAACCCTTACGAGAAGTTTTTGCGTATGCTCAACAGGCACCTTAAGAAGGGCGGAAGAATCGTAATCGCAATCGAGAACCGCCTCGGACTTAAGTATTTTGCGGGATGTTCAGAGGACCATCTCGGAACATATTTTAAGGGAATCGAAGGCTATACCGCCGACAGTGTTGCGAAGACTTTTACCAGAAACGGTCTTATAAATATATTTAAAAAATGCGGAATGAATGATTATCATTTCTATTATCCGTATCCTGATTATAAGCTTATGACAATGATCCACTCCGATTCTTA
>JAFWPP010000022.1:0-9637 GCA_017509485.1 Oscillospiraceae bacterium
ATAAAGAGAGTGACAGTATCTTGATTTTTAGGTCCATTTTGCGTATAATGTTTATATCAAGGCAACAACCACCCGAAACAATTACCTTGATCCGCTCCCAATCATTTATCACCGCTGATAAGATTTTGATAAGCATCCATCATATAGCTATGATAATATGGATAGTCAAAATAATCAGAACAGGCAGTGTGGGTTTCTGCGCTGCCTGCGGGAGCGTGGATTATTTGTCGCGGCGGAAGCGGTTCAGGACGGTCAGATAGTTGGGGCTCAGGACGAAATCGATGACGTTTTCCTTTGGGATGTAGTAGGTGTGGCGGATGACGAAGTGGGCCACCAGGTTTTTGCGCAGAAGCCTCCGGGCGTAGTTGTCGCCGATGCGGAGCATGGCGCAGAGTTCCGGGAGGGTTACCACGTCCGGGTAGGTACGGAAACGCCTTTCATAATCCTGTCTTGTCATGATCGGTTCTCCTTTGATGTTTTCCGACGGCAGAGGATCTGACAAGATGGTGGGTGTGTTCTATGGCGCACTGCTGTGCATAAGTTCCGGCATCCAAATATGCTGCGCCGCGGCTTACAGATTTGGGCCGTCACTTAAATGTGCGCCGCTACGAGGGGTATATTTTTTCGACCTCCGGGGAGTCTTTTTTGGTTGCTGATTTGCTTGGCGACCTCGGAACGACCTCCGATTTCCGATTTTTTGTTCCGGTGGGGGAGAGGGCTCGAATCAGTAGGCCCAGCAAAGCTTTTTGACCGTTTTGAGGGCATTTTTCCTTGAAAAACCTGGGGAAAGCATCTTCTCCAACGACCTCCACCGGGCGCTAAGTTCCGTCAGCTTCGGCTTTTCCCCTATCACTTAAAATCCGCCGGTAGCGATACCGTACCGGTTCGAGTCCGGTCAGCGGCACCAACAAAGAAACCTCTTTTGTCTGCCAAGGCAAAAGAGGTTTTCCTGCTGTGATCATTTGCGGTGAAGGGCCGGATACCGCAGACGCGCCGCGGAGGCGCCCGTTGAGCGCCCGCGCTTGCGGAGCAAAGGACCCGAGCTTTTCGAGGTCTTTCAAAGGGAGGAAGCAAACGATGTCAAAAGTGCTGTTGTTCAATATACAGGGCGAGAAGCGGCGGAAGCTTCTGTTTCTCCTGATGCGGCTGGGGCTTGCCTGCCGGGAGCTCTCCCCCGCGGAGCAGGGGAAAACAATCGGAGCGTTAACGGAGAAAACGGGCTTTTCCTACGCAAGCGCTGCGCGATACACACCGTTCACAGACGAGATGCTGGTCATGGACGGCCTTGACGCCGGGCAGTTCCACGGCCTGTTGGACGGTCTTCGCAGGGATCACATCCCCGTGGCCCTCAAAGCGGTGGTCACGGAGCAGAATCTGAGCTGGACCGCTGCGGAGCTGCACGACGCCCTGCTGGAAGAGCACAGGAGGCTGTCGCAAAACGGAAGGTAACGGTGTTCCATGGGACGCAGTCAGAAAATACCGTCAAAACGGCAAAACTCCGACCCGGAGAAAACCCTGGGTCGGAGTTTTGTCAACGGCGCAGCTTTTTGAACAGTCTTGCGCTCCAGAATTCCATGTCAAGCTCCTCCAGATAAAAGTGGAGGATCGCCTTCCAGTTCTTTGCGGCGGTGCTGAGCAGGATGAAATCCGCGTCTTCCGGGACGGCCTGCTCCGCAAAGGCGAACAGGCGTTTTCCGATCCCGAGGCGCCGGTATTCCGGCCTGACGTACAGCTCCTCGAGCTCGAAAAACGGCGTGCCCTCCGGCATGATGGAGCTGGCCCGTTTCGATGCCTCCTTGTGGCCGAACAGGTATCCGACCGGCTCGGCCCCGTCCTCCGCCAGGAAGACGCGATTGCCTTCGATGTCGGCCGGGGTATTTTTTCGGTAGCCGTGGCAGCTGCCCTCCGCCTCCCATTCCCCGGACAAGCGAATCAGCGCGGTCATAAGCTCCGGGGTCAGGGCAGCCTCCCGGATCGTGACCCGTTCCGTTATGACTTCCGCGTGCATTTCGTCGCACCAGCGGTCCCATTTTTCGCCGTACTCCGCTTCGGAAACCACGCGCTGCAGCAGATCCGCCGGGGAGCAGACGCCGCGGCGTCTGCACTCGGCCACACATTTCCGGTACATATCCCAGTCCAGCTCGTCCTCGTCCCGGACCAGCGGCAGCTCGTCCAGCCCCGCCAGGAGCGCCGCGACGGCGCGGGTGTGCCCGTCCGTCATGACGGGAAGCCCGTCCAGCAGCCTGACCGGGATCGGCTCAAGGCCGGAAAGCTCCTCCGGGCGGAACCATTTGCGGATATCCCGCAGCTTTTTCTCGGATATGTAGAATTGCGACGGCTGCAGCTCGGTCAGCTTGAGATGTAGCGTGTTCTGCATTTCTGCTCCTTCATTCTGTATGGAACGGCCCCGCCCCTTGAAGCGAGAATCAGGAGCTCAGGAGGGACGGGGGACGACCGGCCGCGGGGAGGGGAGTGTCCGCGGCTGCGCGACACGACGCGAAGCGGACGAGGAACGCTTATTCCAGCACCGTGATGCGGCCGTCCACCCGGGCGTCCAGAGCCTCGTTGGTGACGAAGTATTCCTCGATGATGTTGTTCTGGGAGGTGGCCACCACCTTCGGGCGCATGTTGCGCCTGACCTCCTCCAGCGGCACGCCGAAGAAGGCGTCGAAGTTGTTGAAGTGGTAATCCTGCAGGCCCAGGCGGATGTGCATGTCGTCCCTCACGGGCTCGCCCCGGAAGGTCAGAGACTCAATGGTATGGGTGGATTTGCGATAGGTCAGACGCAGCGCCGAGGAGAACTGATAGAATTCCGTCTCGCCCACCCAGGCCTCGTCCCGCATCAGATGCTGGCAGATTCGCCGCAGCTGGGCTCCGGTGACCTCCACCATGTAGATGGGGCCGTCGAAGGGCGTGTTTTCGATCATGTCCTGGTATTCGATCACCGGCCCCAGCTCCTTCTTGCGGATGCTGCCGGAGCCAAAGAGCATCACGTCGTAACTGGCCTCCCAGGCCATGACGTCGGCGTAGAGATTGCCCATTTCGGTCTCCTGCTCGCGGCTGGGATGGGTGAGCTTCCGGGCCCAGCGGGTCACGACCCGCTTGTACTTGCTGTCGGTCTGGGTGCGGTAGCTGTCGATCAGCTCAGCCATGAGCTCGTCCGTCGGAGCGGTGTCCTCGTTGATGGGGACGCAGCGCCATTTGAATTCCTCGACCCGCTTCTCCTCCTGGTCGTACTGGATCTCGATCTGACCGATCACGCTGGTCCCCGTTCCGGCCTGGACGATGGGCACCCCGTTGACGATCTCGGGCTTCTCCATGAAGGTGTGGGAGTGGCCGCCGATGATCAGGTTGACGCCCCAGTCCGGGTCCAGAAGACCGGCCAGCTTGAGGTCGTTCTCCAGGCCGATGTGGGTGAGCAGCACCGTGAGATCCGTCCGCACGGTGCGGTAGTTGTCGCAGATGATGCCAACCTCCTTGGCCGCGGATTCCAGGTCGATGAAGCTGCCGATGATCTTCTCGCTCCGGGTGGAGGAGAGGACCTCGTCCGTGAGAATGCCGATGAACATCACCTTCATGCCGCCCACGTCGATGTTGACATAGGGCGTGAAGATCCGGGCGTTGTTCATGGTGACGAAGAGATTGGCGTTCACAATGGGGAAGCGGGCGCATTTTTCCAGGAACAGCAGATGGGCGAAGCCGTAGTCCACCTCGTGATTGCCGATGGTGGCCACGTCCGGGCGCAGATTGTTCATCAGGTCGATGGTGGACAGGCCCTGGTATTCGGAGTCGATCACCGAGCCCCGGAACATGTCGCCCGCGTTGGCGTAGATCACGTTTTGCTTTTCGCTGCGGATCTTTTTGACGTAGCCCGACAGACGGGCCAGACCGCCGGTTTCCTTGCCGTCTGTGAGCTTGGGCAGGAAATCCCCGTGCATATCGTTAGAGTGCAGGATCGTCAGTTTTTTGATGTTGTCAGACATATGGGCTCCTCCTTTTCATTCCCGCTCCGTTCTTCCGCCGCAGACAGCCGCCGGCGCGCTTCGCGAGGGTTGCTTCCTGACCATTATATCATACAAAGCCGGAGATTCATAGCTTTTTCTGCATTTATCCTGTTCTGAAATCCTGCGGAAGCGTGTTATCCCCGCGGACGCGGTTTTTTGGCGGGGGGACAGAGGCGGGGCGGGATCATTTCCTTGACAAATCCGGGATCGAAAAATATAATTATGACAGAAATCACTCGGTTTGCGGGCGGACGGATCCTCCGAAGCCGGACCGAACGGAAAGAGGGAGCGCGTTATGAAAGAAGAATGTCTGCGGGAGGTCATGGACCGGGCTATGGAGATCGGCAGGGAGAAGATCCCCCTGGGCAGCGTAGCCAGCTATATCCCCGAGCTGAGCAAGGCCAGGCAGGACGCCCTCGGCCTGTGCATCGCCCTGCCGGACGGACGGGTCTTCAAATCGGGGGATACCAACATCCGATTTACGATCCAGTCCATCTCCAAGGTCATTTCCTTCTGCAAGGCGCTGGAGCTCTGGGGCCCAGGAGGTCTTCCGGCATGTGGGCATGGAGCCCTCGGGCGAGGCCTTCAACTCCATTGTGGAGCTGGACCTGCAGGCGAACCGACCCTTCAATCCCATGATCAACTCCGGGGCCATCGCCGTGGAGAGCACCATCATCGACTACGTCTCCTTTGAGGACATGATGGACTATGCCAGACTTCTCTGCAACGACAGCGGCATCACCATGAACCGCCAGGTCTATCACTCGGAGATGAATTCCTGCGACCGCAACCGGGCCATCGCCTATCTGCTGAAAAGCAAAGGGATCATTGACACCAACGTGGACAACAGCATCGAGCTCTATACCAAAATGTGCGCGCTGAACGTCACGGCGGAGTCCCTGGCGAACTTTGCCCTGCTGCTGGCCATGGGCGGCGTCAGCCCCTTCACGGGCCGGCGGCTGCTGGCGGAGGACACGGTCCGCACCGTGCTCTCCATCATGCTGACCTGCGGCATGTACGACGGCTCCGGCCGCTTCGCCGTGCAGGTGGGCGTGCCGACCAAGTCCGGCGTGGGCGGCGGCCTGATGGCTGCGGTTTACGGTCAGGCGGGCATCGGCATCTATGGACCCGCGCTCGACAGGCGCGGCAACTGTATCGCGGGCTGCGAGATGATGAAGCTCCTGTCCGGCGAGCTCGGCCTGCACATGTTCGCCGGCTGAGCCGGAGCGAAAGGAATTGACGGAGCCTGCGGCGCAGGCCGAGGCCCCGTCCTGCACGGATTTCCATGAGAGGAGGCGATCCCATGTCTGTCCTTGCCGGATTTATGGTCCCGCACCCGCCCATGATCGTCCCGGCGGTGGGTCGGGGCAGCGAAAAGCAGGTTTTGGAAACGATCCGGGCCTATGAGCGCGCGGCCGCTGAGATCGCGGCGCTCTGCCCGGATACGCTGATCATCACCAGCCCCCATTCCGTGATGTACGCGGACTACTTCCACATCTCCCCCGGCAGCGAAGCGAAGGGCTCCTTCCGGCAGTTCCGGGCGCCCGAGGTGAAGTTCGCGGAGCGCTACGACACGGAGCTCGTGGATCGGATCTGCGCGCTGGCCCAGGCGGAAACGCTCCCCGCGGGGACCCTCGGGGAGCGGGACCCGGCTCTGGACCACGGCACCATGGTGCCGCTGTGGTTCATCCGGAGGCAATACGCCGGGGGAAAGCTGGTGCGGATCGGCCTGTCCGGCCTGCCCTTGACCGAGCACTACCGTCTCGGACGGCTCATTGCCCGGGCCGTGGAGGAGCTGGGGCGGCGGGCAGTGCTGATTGCCAGCGGGGATCTCTCCCACAAGCTTCAAAGCTACGGTCCCTACGGCTTCGCCGAGGAGGGACCGGAATATGATCGCCGGATCATGGACGTCTGCGGCAGGGCGGCCTTCGGCGAGCTCTTCGAGTTTGACGAGAGCTTCTGCGAAAAGGCCGCCGAATGCGGTCACCGCTCCTTCGTGATCCTGGCCGGGGCCTTTGACGGGGTCCGGGTACGGGCGGAGGCGCTGTCCCACCAGGACCGGACGGGCGTGGGCTACGGGATCTGCACGTTTTACCCCGAGGGCCCGGACCCGGAACGGCAGTTTCTGAAAAGCTATCAGGAGAAGACGGAGCGGGAATGCCGGGAGCGGGCGGAGAAGAGCGACGCATACGTCAGACTGGCCCGGGCCGCTGTGGAGGCATGGGTCCTGCGGAGGGAGCGGATTTCTCTGCCGGAGGGCCTGTCGGCGAAGATGCTGACCCGGCGGGCGGGCGCCTTCGTCTCCCTCCACGCCCACGGCCGGCTGCGGGGCTGCATCGGGACCATCCAGGCCACCCGGAAAAACGTGGCAGAGGAGATCCTGCAAAACGCCGTCAGCGCCTGCTCCCGGGACCCGCGCTTTCCGCCGGTGCGCCCGGAGGAGCTGAACAGCCTGGAGCTCAGCGTGGACGTGCTGGGGGACCTGGAGCCCGTCGAGTCCCCGGCGCAGCTGGACGTGAAGCGCTATGGCGTCGTGGTCAGCCGCGGCTTCAAGCGGGGTCTGCTGCTGCCGAATCTGGACGGCGTGGACAGTGTGGAGGATCAGATCCGGATCGCGCGGCAAAAGGGCGGGATCGGAGAATCGGAGCCGTATAAGCTGGAGCGCTTCGAGGTTGTGCGGCATTTCTGAACGAATCACAGAGGAGGGGGGATTCTGATGGCGGAGTACGCGGAATGCGGCGTTTGCTTCCGGCGCTGTCGGTTCGCCGAGGGGCGGCTGGGCTTCTGCGGCGGTCGGATCGCGAGAAACGGCAAGGCGGAGGCGTACAACTACGGCAGGATCAGTTCGCTTGCCCTGGACCCCATCGAGAAAAAGCCCCTGGCGCGCTTTTTCCCCGGCAGCCGGATCCTCTCCGTCGGCAGCTTCGGCTGCAATCTGCGCTGCCCCTTCTGCCAGAATCACGAGATCTCCTGGTCGGAGCAAGCCCGGCGCTTTGCCGAGACGGCGGAAACAATCAGCCCGGAAGAGCTGGTGGATCTCGCGCTGAGTACCCGGTCAAGGGGCAACATCGGCCTGGCCTTCACCTACAACGAGCCCCTCGTGGGCTGGGAGTTCGTGCGGGACACGGCCCGGCTGGCGAAGGCCGAGGGACTGAAAAACGTCATGGTCACCAACGGGACCGCCGCGCCGGCGGTCCTGGAGGAGCTGCGTCCGTATATCGACGCCATGAACATCGACCTGAAGGGCTTTCGCGACCGGTATTACAGGGAAGTTCTGGGCGGCGATCGGGGCCAGGTCCTGGCCTTCATCCAGGAGGCGGTCAAAAGCTGTCATGTGGAGCTGACCACCCTGATCGTCCCGGGAGAGAACGACAGCGAGGAGGAGATGCGGGAGCTGTCTGAGTGGGTGAGCCGCCTGAAAAATCCAGACGGAGAAGACGTCCCGCTCCATATCTCCCGCTTTTTCCCGCGCTTCCACATGCGGGACCGGGACGCGACCGCGCGCGCGGCGGTCTATCGCCTGGCGGAGCTCGCCCGGGAGAAGCTCCGTTACGTGTACACGGGCAACTGCTGAGGAAAGCGGCAGGACCCTTCTAAAACGCAGAAAAAACCTCTGGAAGCATTGTTTCCAGAGGTTTTTTGTCAGGAAAAACCGGATCAGCCCGGATTTCCGTTCGCGGCGGCGATTTCGTATTTGCGGATTTCCGTAAACTCGGCCTTGCCGCCTTCGCTGAAGAAGACGATGCCAAGGTCCTCCGGATCGGGGTAGACGTTGGCGGTCATCACCGAACGGCCGCCGTTTACGAAGAGCTCCAGGGAGCTGACGTCCAGGAACAGCTCCAGCTCGATCTCGTCCGTCCGGTCCAGCGGGCAGCGCCGAAGCTGCACGTCCTTTTCCCGGCCCTTGAGGAGGATGCCGGAACGGCTGCGGTCCAGCACCAGCTGCCCCGCCGCCCGGTCCACATAGAGCAGCGTCTCGTGCTCTGTCCCGCGGAAGAGACGGAGCCCGGCCCGCGTGGCTGTGCCGGGGCGCAGCCTGCAGCGCAGCTCCAGCACCGTGCCGGAGATCCCGTCCACGGTCTCGTCCCCGTCTACGGACAGGTAATCGCGGCTTACCGGGGCGGAGCGGTAGTTTTCCAGCTCCCGGACGGGCCGCTGGATCAGCCGTCCGTCTGCGATCCGGAGCTCTCTGGGCAGGGTGTAAGTCCCCGCCCAGCCCTCGGCCTGGGTGGGATAGCTCCGATCCCACATCTCCTTCCAGGCGATCATTACGATTCTGCCGTCCGGCAGCTTCAGGGTCTGGGAGGCGTAGAAATCGAAGCCGGCGTCCACTTCTCCGATGGTATCCACGCGGAAGCGTCCGGTCTCAAAATCCAGCTTGCCGAGCATATAGAGGCCGGAATGGATGTTTTGATACCGCGTCCCCATCTGCGGGAGATTCTGCGGGCTGGAGAGCAGGACCTCGCGGCCATCCAGCTCGAAGTAGTCCGGGCATTCGTAGACGCCGTGCAGGGCGTAGTATTCCGGAGAAAATTCCGGCTGGGGCTCCAGCAGATGACCCAGGTATTCCCAGTGCTTGAGATCCCCGCTGCGGCAGAGACAGAGATTGCCCAGGCCGGGGTTTTCGCTCTCCGCGCCGGAGAGCGCCCCGGCGGATGGCGAGCGGAGCTCCTCGGGCACGGAGGGATTCCAGGTCATGGCCGCGGCCTTGGCCTTGTCCTCCGCCCCGTTCAGGAGGCGGATGCCCGCGATGAAATAATAGCGTCCGTCCTTTTCAAAGAGCCGGGGGTCCCGGAAATCCAGGGGAGAGACCTCGCCGGAGAGCATATCCGCCGTCAGGATCGGATTGTCCGGATCCTTTCGGAAGCTTACGCCGCCATCCTCCGAGACGGCCAGGCATTGCCGCTGCAGCGTGGGCTGGGCGGCGGTGTAGAGCAGCCAAAGCCTGCCGTCCTTTTCAATGGCGGAGCCGGAGCAGCAGCCGCAGATCACCTCATAGGCCTGGTCGGGACGCAGGGCGACCGGGAGGGGCTCCCAGCGGATCAGATCCTGGGAAACAAGGTGTCCCCAGTGCATGGTTCCCCACTGGGGCTTGAACGGATAGTGCTGAAAAAAGAGATGGGCTTTGCCGCCGTACCAGATCGTACCGTTGGGGTCGTTGGACCAGCCGCTTGGAACGGACGCGTGATATTGAGGCCGATAAGATTGTTTCATAATTACCCTCTTGATGTGATGTTGTGCAGGGATGACCGACTGACATCTGTATTATAGTATACTTTGGCGAAAAAAGCAAGTGGGGAGAAACGGCGGATCACTGCGTGATATTTTTTCGGTTTCGTGGCATCATAGTACCACACCATTCGCAGGATGCAAAGGAGGCCCGGCATGAGAACCCTCGCATATACTGTAACCAATCCCGCCGGCATTCACGCCCGGATCGCCGCCCACCTGGCCCAGATCTGCGTGGAGCTCAGCTCCCAGATCACCATCCTCTGCGGCGACAGGACCGCCAACGGCAACAACGCGCTCCAGATCATGGCCCTGAAGGCCAGACAGGGCGACGTGCTGGAGATTACCGCCAACGGCGGCGACGAGGAGGAGGCCCTGAACAAGGTCCTCACCGTCTTCCACCG
>JAFWPP010000023.1:0-10758 GCA_017509485.1 Oscillospiraceae bacterium
AAATCCCGACGACCGACCGACCGCGAAGGATCGTCCTTCGGGCGATTGTTTGCTCCGCAAACCGGACAAGCAATGCTTGTCCCTACAACCGGATTTGGATGCCAGGGTGCCGTCCCTGGAGGAGATCGCGGAGCTGGACCGGATGTTCATCGAGCGGAATCTGTCCCCGGGGGGCTGCGCGGATCTGCTGGCGGTCACGCTGTTTTTGGAGGCTCTGCATTCTTAAAACGTCAGAAAAAGAATGGCGCACGCTGTGCGCCGCTACGGAATGGAATATGGCGCACGCTGTGCGCCGCTACAACATGATCGGAGGACAAACATATGATTACAAACGACAAGGGCATCGTCGAACTGAAGCACTTCGTCCTGCGGGAGGTCTGCAGGATGGCCTGGGAGGACAGGCTGAACGCCGAGGAGACAGAGAAGCTCGTCTATGAGGTCAGCCCCGGCCCCAAGCCCGAGTACCGCTGCTGCGTCTACAAGGAGCGGGAGATCACCCGGGGGCGTATCCGGCTGGCCATGGGACTGGACCCCGATCCCGGCGCGCCCAGCCCCAACATCGTCTCCGTCATCCCAGCGGCCTGCGACGACTGCTCCATCCAGGACTATTTCGTGACGGACATCTGCCGCTTCTGCCTGGGCAAGGCCTGCCTGAACTCCTGCAAGTTCGGCGCCCTCACGCCCGGCGACTCCAAGATGAAGATCGATCCGACCCTCTGCAAGTCCTGCGGCATGTGCGCCAAGGCCTGCCCCTACGGGGCCATCATCCACCAGACGCGGCCCTGCAAGAAGGCCTGCCCCGTGGGCGCCATCTTCTATGACGAGTTCGGCGTCTGCCAGATCGACGAGAGCAAGTGTATCCGCTGCGGCCACTGCATCCACAGCTGTCCCTTCGGCGCCATCGGCTCCAAGATCTACGCTGTGGACGTGATCAAGGCCATCCGGAGCGGCAAGCGGGTGCTGGCCATGTGCGCCCCCGCCACCGAGGGCCAGTTCGGCAAGGAGATCGGCATGGCCGCCATCAAGGCCGCCCTGAAAAAGGCCGGCTTCGCCGACATGGTGGAGGTGGGCCTGGGCGGCGATATGACCGCCGCCTATGAGGCCCTGGAGTGGATCGAGGCCCGGAAGGAGGGCCGGATCATGACCACCTCCTGCTGCCCCGCCTTCATCTCCCTGCTGAAGCGCCACTTCCCCAAGCAGTACGCCGAAAACAAGTCCGCCACCGTCTCCCCCATGGTGGCCGTGTCCCGCTACCTGAAGTCCCAGGACCCGGACTGCGTCACCGTCTTCATCGGGCCCTGCATCGCCAAGAAGCGGGAGACCATCAGCGAGGCCATCAAGGATACCGCCGACTACGCCATGACCTACGGCGAGCTCGTCGCCATGCTGGACGCCAAGGGCATCGCCATCGAGCCCGTGGAGGAGGATTATCAGGAATCCTCCATCTACGGAAAGTGCTTCGCCGCCAGCGGCGGCGTGGCCAACGCCGTCCTGGAGGTCATGAAGGAGCTGGGGGAGGAGGTCTCCGACATCAAGCTCATGAGCTGCGCCGGCGGAGACGAGTGCAAGAAGGCCATGATGCTGCTGCGGGCCGGGAAGCTGAACGTGGACTTCGTGGAGGGCATGATCTGCCCCGGCGGCTGCGTGGGCGGCCCCTCCAAGCACCGCACCGAGACCGAGGTCCTCAAGGCCCGGGCCGAGCTTCTGAAGAAGGCGGACAAGCGGCAGATCCTGGAGAATCTGAAAAACTACCCCATGGATCAGTTCTCCATGCTCCGGGACGGCAGCATGCCGGAGCATACCCCTTTCCAGTAACGCCCGTAGGGGGCGGCGTCCCCGACGCCCCGTGCGTTTCGATCAGGAACGCGCCGAAGTAAAAAGTAAGAAGTAGATAACTTTCCATAGGAACAGAGAGTGAACCGGGGACCACGATACGGAAAAGCACAACAGGAATACGCGGTATTTGCCGCGGCCTGTTGTGCTTTTTGTGTTTTCCTACAGGCGGCCCTGTCCCTCTGGGCTTCCTGAGTTAATTATTGATATACCAAAAAATACTTGAATATTTAAGGAACACAGGGGACGGTTCTCTGTGTTGACAAACAGAAGGATTTATGGTACGCTAAAGCAGGGTGATAACAATGCCAAGACAGGCGAGAAAGAGAGCGGAAAGCGGTATTTATCACATTATGCTGCGCGGCATCAATCAACAGCAGATCTTCGAGGACGACGAGGATAACCAGAAGTTTCTTGAAATACTCAGGGAATGCAAAGAACTCAGCGGATACCAACTGCTGGCGTACTGTTTAATGGGAAATCACGTCCACCTTCTGATGAGGGAGGGCGAAGAGTCACTGGAACAGGTGTTCAAACGCATCGGCGGGCGGTTCGTCTATTGGTACAATATCAAGTATCAACGCGTCGGGCACCTGTTTCAGGACCGATTCAAGAGTGAGCCGGTAGATTTGGACGCCTATTTGCTGACGGTCATACGTTATATTCATCAAAATCCCGTCAAAGCAGGGCTATGTATGTATCCGGAGGAGTATCCCTATTCCAGCTGGCGCGAATATCTGACGCAGCCGTGGCTTGCGGACGTCGAAGTGACCGACACGCTCATTGAGCGGAACGATCTGATTGCGTTTCATGCGCTGCCGGGAAATGAAAAATGCCTGGATATCGCAGACAAGCCGATGGCGCGGCTGACCGACGAACAGGCAAAAGTCGTAATGGCGAAGGCAACGGGCTGCGAAAACGCTTCTGATTTTCAAAAGCTGACGCCGATAAACAGAGACAAGGCGATTCTTTGTCTGCGAAAAAGCGGCCTGTCCCTGCGTCAAATTTCTCGCCTGACCGGTGTGAGCGTCATGATTGTCCGCAGAGTGATTGAAGAGAACTAAGGAGTAATGTTTATAATGATTGAATCAAAAGAACACAGAGAACCGTCCCCTGTGTTCACCTGTGTTCATATCATATTCTGTAATGAAAAAGCCCTAAAACCGGTCTATCATAGTGAAAGCCTCTCCGCGCGGAAAGGAGGTCGTCGATTTGGAAGACAGAGAGATCATCAGGCTGTACCTGGCCCGGTCCGATCTGGCCATATCGGAAACCGAGCGAACATATGGGGCGTACTGCCGCAGCATTGCATACAACATTCTGCAAAATCGGGAGGACGCGGAGGAATGTGTCAATGACGCCTGGCTTCGGGCCTGGAACGCAATCCCCCCGGCCCAGCCGGAGCGTTTGCAGCCCTTTTTGGGGAAGATCACTCGGAATCTGGCCCTGAACAAATTGGAAAAGGAGCATGCGCAAAAACGCGGCGCGGGCGGCCTGCCTCTGATTCTGGACGAATTGAAGGAGTGCGTCTCCGACGGTGCTTCCGCAGACCAGATTTGCGATGAACTGCTTTTACGCGAGGTGCTGGACCGCTTCCTGCGGAGCCTTTTGCCCCAGACGCGAAGGATCTTTCTCCGCCGTTACTGGTATCTCTGCTCTATCCGGGAGATCGCCGAGACGTCCGGACTCTCAGAGAGCAAAGTGGCGGTGACGCTCTTCCGAACGCGAAACAAACTGAAAAAAGTATTGGAGAAGGAGGGTATTTCCCTATGAACGAACGCAAGCTTCTTTATGCCATCGGCGAGGTGGAGGATCGATTTATCGTTGACGCCGCACCGACGGCGCGAAAGCGTTCCAAAACCGCATGGGTGCGCTGGGCTGCTGCTGCCTGCCTTTGCCTGGGCATCTTCGCCGTTGCTCTGTTGGTCAAAGCACCCGGTTTCACTGCAGCGCTTCCCACCGGCGATCCGTCCGCGGGAGAAACTGAAAGTCAACAGCTTTGGAATGGTATAAAGCCCAGAAATCCCTTGGATTCTGCATCTGAGACCCAGATCATAACGTGTTACACTGGCGCCTATTCTTCGGTTGAAGATTTGCTGAAGGATACGGTTTTGATCGTGCGTGCAACGCCTGTTGCCGTGGAAACGGAGAGCGACGCAGCGATTTGTTGGATTTTGGAGATTGCCGAGTCCAGCGACGGGAGAACGGGCGAAATCAAGCTGCGGCAACTGAAGGACGAATACCTGCTTGTGAAAGGCCAGGAGGTTGTGTTGGCATTGGAAAACGACAGCGGGCCGGGGTACTATAATATTCCGGGCGGCGGCGTCGGCCTGTTCCGGAAGGGAGGCGTCCGCAGCGAGTTCTGGGAGCCGCTGCTGCAGAGAGGCCGAACGGAGTTCCCCGAAGCCCTGCGTGAGACCGGGACACTGCTGGAGGTCTACGATTGCTTAACAACATTATACAATGTGTTCCCCTCGCCCTTCAACCGCGAATAGGCACTTGTATGTTCATTCGGAATAAATGAATATGTCCAAATGCGCTCTGCAAAAATTGGTCATTTTTCACGGTTGAAACCCTGAGGAAAAGCTGTTATACTGGCTGTGTACGCGGGCCTCGCCCAAGGTGGCAAATACTGGAAAATGATCTGGCCCGACCAAGGAGATTTGAGATGGAAAAGATCAAGATGTTGAATCCCATCGTGGAGATGGACGGCGACGAAATGACCCGCATCCTCTGGGCCATGATCAAGGAAAAGCTGCTGACTCCCTTTGTGGAGCTGAACACGGAATACTATGACCTGGGCCTGGTCAACCGTGACGCCACCGACGACAAAGTGACCTGGGACGCCGGCTACGCCATCAAGAAGCATCACGTGGGCGTCAAGTGCGCCACCATCACCCCCAACGCCCAGCGCGTGACGGAGTACAATCTGAAGAAGATGTACAAGTCCCCCAACGGCACCATCCGCGGCATTCTGGACGGCACCGTGTTCCGCACCCCCATCGTGACCCCCGGCGTCAAGACCTACATCCCCGGCTGGACCCAGCCCATCACCGTGGCCCGTCACAGCTACGGCGACATCTACAAGGACACCGAGTTCCGCATTGACGAGCCCGGCAAGGCCGAGCTGGTCTTCACCGGCGTGGACGGCAAGGTCCTGCGGGAAACCATCTATGAGTTCGAGTGCCCCGGCGTGCTCCAGGGCGCCTACAACAAGGACAGCTCCATCGAGAGCTTCGCCCGCTCCTGCTTCGAGTATGCCCTGTCCGAGAAGAAGGACCTCTGGTTCTCCACCAAGGACACCATCATGAAGAAGTACGACGGCGACTTCAAGGAGACCTTCCAGCATCTGTACGACACCGAGTACAAGGAGCGCTTCGAGGCCGCCGGCCTGGAGTACTTCTACACTCTGATCGACGACGCCGTTGCCCGCGTGATCCGCTCCCACGGTGGCATGATCTGGGCCCTCAAGAACTACGACGGCGACGTCATGTCCGACATGATCTCCACCGCCTTCGGCTCCCTGGCCATGATGACCTCCGTCCTGGTCTCCGCCGACGGCAACTTCGAGTTCGAGGCCGCCCACGGCACCGTCACCCGCCACTACTACAAGCACCTGAAGGGTGAGAAGACCTCCACCAACCCCGTGGCCACCATCTTTGCCTGGTCCGGCGCCCTGAAGAAGCGCGGCGAGCTGGACGGCAACGAGGCCCTGACCCGCTTCGGCGCCCTGCTGGAGGAGGCCACCATGGAGACCATCACCAGCGGCATCGTCACCGGCGACCTGGCCGCCCTGATGGATCCCAGACCCGCGGCTGTCACCTCCGAGGAGTTCATCGACGCCATCCACGACCGTCTGGCTGCCAAGCTGTAATCCGCGATCCCTTCGCGTTCACGAAAAGCACCCCGATTCGGGGTGCTTTTCTTTCTTCCTTGCCCCCTGAACGCGGTTGGGCTCTTGCATTTTCGGGAAAAACCTGCTATGATGGGGAAAAACGGGCGGCGGATGGCGCCGCCCCGGTTGGAGGCAGCGCATGGACGTCAAGGAATGGTCCCCGGGCGGGCGGGAGAGCTTCACCACCCCCGGCGGCCCCTTTCACCCCCCCACGGGCGAAGTCGGGCGTGTTTATGAATACAGCCGCGGCGGAAAGCCCCGCTCCCCTGCCGTCGATCAGACGGCGGGCGTGACGCCCGCGCCCCGGAGGCAGAGCGCGTTCGGGACACCGGCCCCCTCCCCTTCGTCCGGGACCGCGGCGGCGGTGCTGGCGGCGGGAGCCGTGTCCCCCTTCGCTCCCCAGGCCGCGGCCCGAGCCCGCCGCGAGGCGCCGGAGCCGGTGCCCCAGCCGTCCCCTGCCCCCGTGGTGCTGAGCCACGACGGAGAGAGCGGCGGGACGATCGGTGTGCAGCAGAGCGGGCTCAGCCCCCAGGGCGGTCCGGTCTACACCATCCAGCTGCCGGCCCAGCCCAAGCCCCCGGCGCCCAGACGCCGCTCCCTGTGGTGGCTGCCCTTTGCCCTGATCGCGGCCCTGCTGCTGGGAGGGCTGCTGGGCCTGCTGGCCGCTCCCCTGCTGGACCGGGGATCGACGCCCGCTCCCAGTGCCTCCGCCCCAGAGGACGAGAGCGCAGAACGCCGGGTCTACCGGCAAAACGCGGCGGCCGTGACCTCCGTCACCGCCATTCCCCAGCCCGGCTCCTCCGATACGGCGGCGGCGCCCGGGGCGGGCACCGGCTTTCTGATCACCGCCGACGGCTATCTGCTGACCAACGCCCATGTGGTGGCAAACGCCGCCCAGATCCTGGTGGGTCTCAGCGACGGGCAGATGCTTCCGGCGAAGCTGGTGGGCATCCAGCAGGAGGAAAGCGACCTGGCTCTGCTGAAGATCGACGCCCAGCAGCTGCCCTGCGTCAGCATCGGCGACTCCGACAGCCTGCGGGTGGGAGACCGGGTCATGACCATCGGCAATCCCCTGCTGGAGCTGAGCTACTCCCTGACCACGGGCTATCTCAGCGCCGGGCCCCGACGGATCAGCTCCGGCAGCACCACCATGACCATGCTGCAGACCAACGCCGCCATCAACAGGGGCAATTCCGGCGGTCCCCTCTTTGACGCCGAGGGCAAGGTGGTGGGCATCGTGACAGCCAAGTACAGCAATCTTGAACACGAGTCCACCCTGGAGGGCCTGGGCTTCGCCCTGCCCATCAACGACGTGATGCGTCTGGTGGAGCCCTGGATCGAGATGGATCGGGCGTCCTGAACGGGATCTGTGCCGTCACAGCGGCGCTTCAACGTACAAAAGCGCCTCTCCCACGCAGGGAGGGGCGCTTTGCTTTGCAGTTTTTCAGAAGCTTGAGTAGGGGCCGATGCCTTCATCGGCCCTGTTGGTCGTTTCTTGCCTGCATACGAGGGCGGATGTGGGCATCCGCCCCTACGAAGAGGGGGGCGACTGAATCGATACGCTCAGAGATCAAAAGTTGGGCGTGAGTAGGGGCCGATGCCTACATCGGCCCTGTTGGTCGTTTCTTGTCTGCATACGAGGGCGGATGTGGGCATCCGCCCCTGCGAAGAGGGGGGCGACTGAATCGATACGCTCAGAGATCAGAAGCTGGGCGTGAGTAGGGGCCGATGCCTTCATCGGCCCTGTTGGTCGTTTCTTGCCTGCATACGAGGGCGGATGTGGGCATCCGCCCCTACGAAGAAGGGGCGACTGAATCGATACGCTCAGAGATCAGAAGCTGGGCGTGAGTAGGGGCCGATGCCTTCATCGGCCCTGTTGGTCGTTTCTTATCTGCATACGAGGGCGGATGTGGGCATCCGCCCCTACGAAGAAGGGGGGACTGAATCGATACGCTCAGAGATCAGAAGCTGGGCGTGAAATTGACGATCACGCCGTTCTCCGCCAGCTCGCCGCCGGAGGTGATGTAGGTGCCGTAGACGTTCACCTGGGTCAGGGCCGGGCAGTCCTTGAGGACGTTGATGTTGCGGATGTTGTTGTAATCGGCATTCACATAGGCCAGCTTTGGCAGGCCCGACAGGCCGCTCAGATCCTCCAGGAAGTTGTGGGCCGCGCTGAAGCTCTCCAGCGGGCAATCCTTCTGGAAGTCCGGCACCGCCGTGATGTCATTGTAGTCCACGTTGACCTCCAGGATATTGGGGCAGGCGGAGAGGAAATCGATGGTCTGGAGCCGGTTGTTGTCCATGAGAAAGCTTTCCAGCTTTGTGCAGGGGGACAGAACCGCCGCGTCGCTCACGGCGTTGGCGGAGGCGTTGAGCCAGACCAGCTCCGTCAGGGCGCTCAGGGGCGTCAGACTGCTGATCTTGTTGTGGGAGAGGTTCAGCCGCTCCAGGGTCGTACAGGAGGAGACGCCGTTGACATAGCTCAGGGCGTTATAGGACAGATCCAACACCCGGAGGGTCTTGAGGCCCCGCAGGAAGGGGATCGTCGTCAAGGCGTTGTGGCCCAGATAGAGCTCGTCCAGGGCGGAGAGGCGCATCAGGGCATCGATGTTGGATATGGCGTTGTCGGAGAGGTCCAGGACCCGGAGGCTTTCGAGATTGCCCAGGGCGCTGACGTCGTTCAGCCCGCAGTTGGCCAGGATCAGCACCTCCAGATTGGGACAGGCGCCGATCCGTTCCAGAGCCTCCCGGGTCAGTATGCAGTTCTCCAGCTCCAGATAGCGCAGCTCCGGCATGGCCTCCAGGAAGCTGTAGTCCAGCTCGCCCTGGTCCAGACCCACCAGCTTTGTCATGCCGGTGCAGTAGCGCAGACCGGCGGTATCGGCGACGCCCTCCGGCAGGGTCAGCTCCTCGATGCCCCAGAGCTCGTCGGTCCGCAGCGTCCGCTCCCCCCGGCGCAGCAGCTCCCGGAAGCAGGCCAGCAGGGCCGGATCGTCGATTTCCGCGTCCTCCACGATGCCGCTGACCGTGTAGCCCCCGTAGACGGCGGTACTCACCAGGCCCTCGTCGTTCACCGCCACGGCGCAGATCGCGGTCTCGCCGCCGGTCAGCTCGATGGGACCGGTATAGGCGTTTTTCTCCTTGGAGGGATAGCTGCTGTCCACGGTGCAGTAGCAGACCGCGTCGGGGCTGTCCTCCCGGATGCTGACGCTGATGTAGTCACTGTAAAAGCCCCCCGCGGGCTCGAGCACCGGGGCGGCAGGACGCCGGGCCTCCAGAGCCTGGCGCACTTCTTCGTTGGCGATGTTGTCCAGCAGCTGCTGGGCGTCCAGGAGCTTGTCCTGCTCCACAAAGACCTGGGACAGGGCTACATAGAGCTGCTCCTCGCCGGGGGCGTCGTAGATGGCGTTCACCAGGACCTTCTCGGTCTTGCTGTAGTTCCCGCTGCTGCGGTAGGCCTCCGCCAGCTTCAGGGCCAGCTCCGCGTCCTGGGGATCCAGGTCGCTGGCCCAGCGGTAGCAGCGGACGGCCATGGTATAGTGTCCGGCCTCGTATTGGCTGTCCGCAAAGCTGCGCAGCAGCCCCGTGGTGATGTCCACCCGATATTGGAAGAAGAACCAGTAGCCGACCGCCAGCAGGCAGAGCACCAGCAGGATGGGCAGCACGATCTTTCCGGTTTTTTTCATAGCAACACTCCGTTCTGTGCGGCGTTTCGTTCGATCTCATCATGGAAGCAAAAGAGCTTGGTAATATATTATACTCTTTTCGGCAAAGCCTGTCAAGTCCGCGTAATCGCGGGCCGTTTCATACAGTAATCGCGGGCCGTTTCATCCGAAATCCCGCAGCGGGCGCTTCCGCCCCCGCAAACAGCCGCTGCACAAGCGCCCCGTAGGATCTCCGGAAAAACGGCGGGCTTTTGCGCGGGGGCGGGGCGCTTCGACAGCCTCCGCGGGGAATTTGTGCTAAACTGACAGCGAGGAAACAAACACGGAGGATACGACCATGAAGCAGCGCATCTTTTCCCTTTTGCTGGCCCTGCTGCTGGCTTTCCACGCCGCGGCGCTTCCCGTCTCCGGGGCGGAGGGAGACGGGGGCGACGAAGCCCTGGTGGAGGCGCTGAAGGGCTTTTTCATCACCGCCGAGGGAGACTACGACTCCGTCAACGCCAACGACGGCGGCGCCTGCTCCCTGGGTCTGCTCCAATGGCACGGGCCCCGGGCCCTGGAGCTGCTGCGCTGCGCCCTGGAGGGCTGGCCCGGCTGCGCCAACTATCTGACCCAGGCCCTCTATCGGGAGATCACGGACCCGGACACCGGCTGGAGCAGCCGGACCCTCAGCGCCGCGGAGGCCCAGCGGATCTCCGCCATGCTGGGCTCCCCCGACGGGCGGGCCGCCCAGGACGCCCAGGCCCGCCGGGACATCCTGGGCTATCTGCAGCTCTGCCGCCGCTGGGGTATGGCCACGGACGCCACGGCGGCCTACTTTGCCGTGATCATCAACCAGTTCGGCAGCGGCGGGGCCTCCGTCTACCTGCGCCATATCCGCCAGACCCTGGGGGTGGGCGAGGACGCGGTGTTCCGGAGCCTGGTGCTGCTGCACCAGGCCGTCCACGACACCCCCTACGGCCGGAGCTGTCTGGCCATGCGGGATAAGTCCTACGCCTACATAGAGGGCTTGGGATGGGATCTGAACGGCGCGCCCCGGGAGCCGATGATCCCGGCGGCGGACAGCCCTCTGGCCCTGCTGACCGCCCGGGAGCCCATCCGCTGGCAGCTGAACCCCGCAGCCCTGGCCCTGCTGCTCCAGTGGCAGCTCCTGCTGCTGCGCCTGCTGCCGGAACCCTGAAAAACGCGGCACCCCCCCCGGAGAGCCCTGCTCTCCGGGGGGTGCTCAGCGTGTCAAAAAAGTTCGGAACACAGTATATCCGGGAGGGAACAGGTAATCGGAGACGGCGGATGCGGGTCGACAGGCAGCCGCCCCGCCTGTAGCGGCGCACAGTGTGCGCCACCCTGCGCCGCCAGCCTCCCGGG
>JAFWPP010000059.1:0-16928 GCA_017509485.1 Oscillospiraceae bacterium
AAATGACAACCTTAAGCAAGGGAAGATTCCGAATCTCTCCCCCCGCCCTGGACCTGAATAAAGGATGCCAGTTCCACGGCATAGCCGCGCAACTGGCGATAAAACTCTCGCAGCCCACCGGGCTGCTCTGCCCCTCATTCAAACGGCCAAAAGGGGTCGTCCCCCTTTTGGATAACCCCGAGATACCACCGGCGCCGGCAGGATTGTTCGTTCCGTGATCCCGGCCTGCGTTTTACGGATCGTCTACCCATCCCTGTACGGAACAGCACCAAGGTTTTCTTTTTCCTCGTTCAAATGGCAATTTGAACGATACCACACTTCTCAATTCTCACTTATCACTTCTCAATTCTCACTTCTCAATACCGCCGG
The DNA here is from genome assembly GCA_017509485.1 of Oscillospiraceae bacterium. Taxonomy (GTDB): domain Bacteria; phylum Bacillota; class Clostridia; order Oscillospirales; family Oscillospiraceae; genus JAFRPC01. Next base: position 370 of record JAFWPP010000059.1, read on the forward strand.
AGGTGGTTTCCGTGTCCTTTTCATCCGACGCAAAGGCCGAGCTTTGCCGGGAATTCATCAATAAAAAATGCTGCGCTCTGGCGGAGGCCTGCGGGGTGCTGTTATACAGCAGCGGCGTGAGCGGCAGCCAGATCCGCGTGGTCACCGAGAGTCCGGATTTTGCTGCCCGGCTGCCCCAGCTCTTCCACAAGGCCTTCCGCCTGGACTTCGACGAGTGCCAGGAGGGGGCCAAATACGCCTTTCTGCTTCACGACCCGGAGAAGATCACAAAAATCTTCGAGGCCATCGGCTACAGCCCCACGGAGAGCATCACCCTCCATGTGAACTACGGCCTGCTGGAAAAGGACTGCTGCCGCCGGGCCTTCCTGCGGGGGGCCTTCCTCTCCGGCGGCTCCGTGACGGACCCGGTCAAGCGCTACCACCTGGAGCTGGCCACCAACCACCACAAGGTCAGCCGGGAGACAGAGCATCTGCTCTCGGACCAGGGCTTCGCGCCCAAGGCCGCCATGCGCAACGGCAGCTCCATCCTCTACTTCAAGCAGAGCGAGGCCATTGAGGACTTCCTGGCCTGGCTGGGCGCGCCGGTGGCGTCCATGGGGGTCATGGAGGCCAAGATCGAGAAGGACATGAAGAACAAGATCAACCGGATCGTCAACTGCGACAACGCCAACACCTCCAAGGTGGTGGAGGCCGCCCAGGCCCAGATCGCGGCGATCCGCAGCCTCCGGGAGCAGGGGAAATACGACAGCCTTCCGGACAAGCTGAAGCAGACCGCGGAGCTGCGGGAGAACAATCCCGACGCGAACCTCATGGAGCTGGCGGAGCTCTTCGATCCGCCCCTGACGAAATCCGCCCTGAACCACCGGCTGCGGAAGCTCTGCGAGCTGGCCGCGGACGAATCAGGCTGAGATCCCGCCGTAGGGGCGCTCAGTGAGCGCTCCTGCACCGTTGTTTCAAAGATATTCAAATCGTCGCGAAGCGACACCTTAGCTGTCAACTGTCAACTCAGAAAGGAGAAGCGTATGTCCTTCGTACATCTCCATTTACATACAGAGTACAGCCTCCTGGACGGCGCCTGCCGGATCGGGAAGCTCATGGACCGGGTGAAGGAGCTGGGGCAGACCGCCGTGGCCATCACGGACCACGGCGTCATGTACGGCGTCATCGACTTCTACAAGGCCGCCAAGGCCGCGGGGATCAAGCCCGTCATCGGCTGCGAGGTCTATGTGGCCCCCCGGACCCGCTTCGACAAGGTCCACGGGGTGGACAGCGAGAACGCCCACCTGGTGCTGCTCTGCAAGAACGAGACCGGCTACCGCAACCTGAGCTACCTGGTCTCCAAGGGATTTCTGGAGGGCTTCTACGGCCGGCCCCGCATCGACATGGAGCTGCTGCGGCAGCACACCGAGGGCCTGATCGCCCTCTCCGCCTGCCTGGCGGGGGCCATTCCCCGGCGGCTCAAGATCGACGACTACGAGGGCGCGAAGGAGATCGCCCGGGAATACAGCCGGATCTTCGGCCCCGACAACTTCTATCTGGAGCTCCAGGACCACGGCATCGCCGAGCAGGCCAGGATCAATCCTCTGCTGCTGCGTCTGTCCCGGGAGCTGGGGCTGCCCCTGGTGGTCACCAACGACGCCCACTATCTGCGCCGGGAGGACGCCTCCACCCAGGACGTGCTCATGTGCATCCAGATGGGCAAGACCGTGGACGATCCCAACCGTCTCCGCTTCGAGAGCGACGAGTTCTATGTGAAATCCGAGGCGGAGCTGCGGCAGCTCTTTCCCCAGCTGGACGAGGCCTTCGAGAACACCGCCCGGATCGCGGAGCGCTGCAATGTGGACTTTGAGTTCGGCCACTACCACCTGCCCGCCTACGAGGCCCCGGACGGCTCCGACTCCCTGACGTATTTCCGAAAGCTCTGCGAGGAGGGCTTCGCGGAGCGGTATCCCGAGGCCCGGTTCGGATCCTGTCATTCTGAGCGAAGCGAAGAATCCGCATCCCCCGTCCCCTGCTGCCCGCTGCCTGTTGCCTCAAACCAGGCGGGGGACAGCGGGCGTTCCCTGAGCGCTTCTACTGTGGCGGAGTACCGGGAGCGCTTAGACTACGAGATGGGCGTCATCGAACGTATGGGCTACGTGGACTACTTCCTGATCGTGGCGGACTTCATCCGCTGGGCCAAGGAGCAGGGCATCCCCGTGGGTCCCGGCAGAGGCTCCGGCGCGGGCTCCATCGCCGCCTACTGCATGCACATCACCGAGATCGACCCCATGCAGTACGCCCTGATCTTTGAGCGCTTCCTGAACCCGGAGCGGGTCTCCATGCCCGACTTTGACACGGACTTCTGCCAGGAGCGCCGGGGCGAGGTCATCGACTACGTGACCCGGAAATACGGCAAGGACCGGGTGGCCCAGATCGTCACCTTCGGCACCATGGCCGCCCGGGGCGCGGTGCGCGACGTGGCCCGGGCCCTGAACATGAGCTACGCCGAGGCGGACGTGGTGGCCAAGGCCATCCCCAACGAGCTGCACATCACCCTGGAATCCGCCCTGACCAAAAACCCGAAGCTCAAGAATATGTACGACGAGGACCCCAAGGTCAAACGCCTCATCGACACCGCCCGGGACATCGAGGGCATGCCCCGCAACACCTCCACCCACGCGGCGGGGGTGGTGATCACCGCCCGGCCCGTCTCCGACTACGTGCCCCTGGCCCGGAACGAGGATACCATCGTCACCCAGTTCACCATGACCACCATCGAGGAGCTGGGCCTGCTGAAGATGGACTTCCTGGGCCTGCGGAACCTCACCGTGATCGACGACGCGGAGAAGCAGATCCGCCGCCTCGCGCCGGGCTTCTCCATGAAGAAGATCCCCGACGACGATCCCGAGACCTTCGCCATGCTGGGGGAGGGCAGGACCTCCGGCGTCTTCCAGCTGGAATCCACGGGCATCACCGGGGTCTGCGTGCAGATGAAGCCCCAGTCCATTGAGGATATGACCGCCATCGTGGCCCTCTACCGACCGGGTCCCATGGAGTCCATTCCCAAGTTTATTCAGTCCAAGCACCACCCGGAGACCATCTCCTACATCACCCCCCAGCTCCAGCCCATCCTGAACGTGACCTACGGCTGCATCGTCTACCAGGAGCAGGTCATCGAGATCTTCCGCAAGCTGGGCGGCTACACCCTGGGCCAGGCGGACAATATGCGCCGGGCCATCTCCAAGAAGAAGCAGAACGTGATCGTCCAGGAGCGCCAGGCCTTCGTCTACGGCGACCCCGCCCGGGGCATCCCCGGGGCCGTGGCCAACGGGGTCTCCGAGCAGGCCGCCCAGCAGATCTACGACGAGATCCTGGACTTCGCCAACTACGCCTTCAACAAGGCCCACGCGGTCTGCTACGCCAAGGTCAGCTACGACACCGCCTACCTGAAGTGCCACTGGCCCCGGCAGTACATGGCGGCCCTCATGACCTCCATGCTCTCCGACACCGAGAAGGTGGCGGGCTACATCGCCGACTGCCGGGAAATGGGCATCGGCCTGCTGCCCCCGGACGTGAACCGCTCCGAGGACGTCTTCACCGTGGAGGGGGACAGCATCCGCTTCGGGCTCGGGGCCGTCAAGAACATCGGCCGCGGCCTGATCCGGAAGATGTGCGCCGAGCGGGAGGCCCACGGACCCTTCACCGGCATCGCCGACTTCTGCAGGCGGATGGGGGAGACGGAGCTCAACAAGCGGGCGGTGGAAAACCTGATCCGCTGCGGGGCCATGGACTGCTTCGGCCTGCGCCGGAGCCAGCTGCTGGCGGTCTACGAGTCCGTGATGACCTGGGTCAGCAATGAGAGCAAGCGGAACATCGCCGGCCAGGTGAGCTTCTTCGACAGCTACGACGACCGGGAGGCCGAAATGTCGGTCCAGGTGCCGGAGCTGCCGGAGCTGGAGCTCTTCGAGCTGCTGTCCGGCGAGAAGCAGACCACCGGCCTCTACCTCTCGGGCCACCCCATGGACAAGTACCGCAAGGCCCTGGCCCGCACCAAGGCGGTGCCCATCCGCCGGATCAGCGGGGAGGACAGCAGCTTCCGGGACGGGGATATCGTCACGGTCTGCGGCATCGTCCAGACCAAGACCACCAAGGCTACCCGCAACAGCAGCATGATGGCCTATGTGACCCTGGAGGACGACACGGCCTCCATTGAGACCCTGGTGTTTTCGACGGTGCTCGGCCGCTTCGAGCATCTTCTGGAGCCGGGCTCGGCGGTGGCCGTGGAGGCCCGGATCTCCCTGCGGGACGAGAAGCCCACCCAGCTGGTGGCCAACAGCGTGGAGGAGCTGGAGAACTTCGCCAGGACGGGCGGCGCCCCCAAGCGGGCCCTGAACCGGCTGCGGCCCTGCGGCAAGCTCTATCTGAAGCTGCCCTCCGAGGACAGCCTGGAATATCACAAGGCCCGGGCCATCCTGAACATGTTCCCGGGCTCCGTCCCGGCGGTGCTCTACTTCGCCGACACCAAGCTCCGCCGCGGCACCGGCTGCACCCCCGAGACCGTCATGCTCGACGAGCTCCGCGCCCTTCTGGGCGAGGACGCGGTGGTGGAGAGATAAGTGACAGGTGACAAGTGACAGGTTACAGGTGACAATAAAATGTAGCGCGGGCAATCTGCCCGCAAATCCCTCCCGTAGGGGTCGCTCTTAGCCCGAAGGGGTGAGCGACCCGGTATTTGCCGCAGGCAAATCCATGTCTGAAAACAAGCTTCGAGGGACGCACATGATCACGATTCGAACATTTACCCGGGAAGACGCGGAGACGGTCCGGCAAATTCTGTACCCGGATCTGAGCTTAACCGCCGTTTCAGAGCTGATCGACGAATGGAACTCCGGCCTCTGCCGCGGGCGAGCATTCGAGATATTTGCCGTCCTCTCCGACGAGAGGCTCATCGGCACCGTCTCCCTGTACGAGCACAGCGAACACACGGCCTCTCTCGGCGCGGAGCTGATCCCGGAGGAACGGGGCAAAGGGGCGGCGGCGGAGGCGCTTTCCCATCTGATGCGCTACGCGGCGGAAAAGGGCTATCGCATCCTGCTGGATCAGGTCCGCAGGGATAACGCCGCCAGCATCCGCCTGCATGAAAAGCTCGGCTTCGAGACCGACGGCTATGGATACCGGAATCAGAAGGGCAGGGAAGTCGTCCTGTATCTGAAGCCGCTGTAAACATTCAGAGCGACGGACCTGCCTGGGTGGAAAACCCTGTGGAAACCCTGTGGAAACGGTGGGGGAAAGCAGCGGATCAGAGGAACGGACAGGAGCCGCCCGGAAATATTCTCACAGGATATTTCCGGGCGGCGCTTTCTTTTCTGCGGGACCCTGGGCGGAAACCTGCTTATAAGATACAATATTGAGCGCTTGTCGCTGCGCTTCGAGAATAACAACGAGCAGGCCCGCCATCCCGACCAAAGGTTCCCCCTTGAATGTATCACAGAAAAATTCTTTTTTTCAAAAAATTTTCAAAAAGTCTTTGCAGTATCTTGACAAGGGGACCGTTGTGTGCTATAATTGGAGTATCTTAAAAAGGCGCTAAAAACGCCGGAAAGGAGCCCTTCCCATGAAACAAGACAAGCTGCAGCGAGGCCAATTCACCTTCTACGCCTCCTTTTTCGAGTCCGTGGAAAAGCTGCCCAAGAGCCGCAGATACGAGGCCCTGTCTGCGATTATCCGCTTCGGCCTCTACGGCCAGGAGCCCGAGGAGCTGAGCGGATCGGCGGGCGCGGTCTTCGGGGCCGTCCGGCCCAGTCTGGAGACCGGCCGCCGCAAGGCCGCCGCCTGCGTGCTGCGGGGCGGCGCCGCCCTGCTTCCCGACGATGGACAGTAGTAATAGATTAAGAAATAGATTAAGATATAGATTAAGATATAGATTAAGATGTAGATCAAGATGTAGATCAAGATATAGAGACAGACAGAGAAAGAGGCAGAGAGGGAGATGGATTCTGAGGGGGAGAAGGCGCGTGAGCGCGAAGGGCGCGGGGGCTCTGCTCTCCCGCTCTTCCTGACAGAAAATATGAAAAATGTTTTACAAATCGTAAAAAAAAGCTACACTTTTCGGAACATTTGTGATATACTATATTTTGATGTAATATGGACTTTTGTGACCACATCTTGCGATAAAACGAAAAGGGAACAGTATGAAACGAAAGCTGATCATTCCGATTCTGCTGCTGGTCCTGCTGCTGGCCGGCTGCTACTCCTTTGACAGCGACGATCTCTACGCGCTGCCCCAGCGCTCGAAGGAGTACCGGGAGCTGCAGACCGCGGTGGAGAACGCCCTGGGCGGCGGCAGCTACAGCGCCCCCGTCTCCGGCGCCAACCGGCAGGTCATCCAGCAGGTGGACCTGGACGGAGACGGCCAGGAGGAGGCCCTGGTTTTCTGCAAAATCGAGGGCGAGCGGCCCCTGAAGGTCCTGATCCTCAAGCGGCAGGAGGAGGGCTTTGCCCTGGCCTGCACCCTGGAGGGAGACGGCACCGCCTTCGACTCGGTCCAGTACGCCCAGATCGACGGGCGGCCGGGCCTGGAGATCCTGCTCTCCCGCCGCATCGGCGAGCAGATCCAGCAGTTTCTCAGCGTCTATTCCATGGGCCCCGAGGGCCCCGTGGAGCTGATGAGCGCGGGCTACGCCGCCTACACCGTGCTGGATCTGGACGGGGACGGCCGCTCGGACATCTTCCTGCTGCGGGCCAACGCCGACGGCCCCCGGGCCTTCGCCGAGCTCTACCGCTTCCAGAACCAGGAGCTGATGAAGGACGCCGAGGCCAGCCTCTCCACCGGGGCGGACTCGGTCAAGCGCATGCTCACGGGGCAGATCGCGGCGGGGGTGCCGGCGGTCTTCGTGGCCAGCGCCTACGACGACAGCAATCTGATCACGGACGTCTTCTCTCTGGCGAACAACGTCTTTTCCAACATCACCCAGAACGCCGAGAGCGGCCAGAGCGCCCAGACCGTCCGCAACTACTTTGTCTACTCCACCGACATCGACAACGATGGCGTCATCGAGCTGCCCAACACCCTGGTCCTGCCCGAAATCGAGGGGGACGAGTCCTCCCTGGGCCAGTACCGGATCATCTGGTACAACCTGGGTCTGGACGGCTCCCGCAGCGAGAAAATGAGCACCTATCACAACTTTGCCGAGGGCTGGTTCCTCTATCTGCCCGAGACCTGGTGCGAGAAGCTCTGCGTCACCAAGAGCCGGACGGAGAACGGCCCGCCGGGCACGGAGTTCTTCCTGCTGGAGGAGGGGGAGCGCAGGCAGCTGGCGACGATCTACGCCTTTACCGGCGACCAGGCCCAGAGCCTCAGCGAGCAGGACGGGCGCTTCCTGCTGACCCAGCGGGGCGACGTCTGCTACGCGGCCCTGCTGTCGGAGGAGTCGGGCCTGGACCCGGAGCAGCTCCGGGCCAGATTCAGCTTTATCTCCCTGGATTTGCTGCCGGAAAACGAAAATTGATCCGCGTTACTGAGGAAGAAAGGAAACAGATATGAAGAAAGTACTGATTTTGGAGGACGAGGTCAGCATTCGCAGCTTTGTGGTGATCAATCTGCGGCGGGCCGGCTATGACGCCATCGAGGCGGGCACCGGGGCCGAGGCCCTGGAGAAGCTGCGGGAGAACCCCGATATCGGCGTGGCGATCCTGGACATCATGCTGCCGGATATGGACGGCTTCGAGGTCTGCCGGAACATCCGCGCCACCAACAAGAGCATCGGCATTATCATGCTCACCGCCCGCACCCAGGAGATGGACAAGGTCACGGGTCTGATGACCGGGGCCGACGACTATGTCACCAAGCCCTTCTCCCCGGCGGAGCTGACGGCCAGGATCGACGCCCTCTACCGCCGCATCGGCGGGGATGTGAACGCCGACGCCGAGGTGCTGAGCCAGGGCGTCTTCGAGCTGAACACCCGCAACCGGACCCTGGAGAAGAACGGCCAGCGCATCAAGCTGACCCAGGTGGAGTACGCCATCATGAAGCTCTTCATGCAGAATCCGGGCCGGGCCCTGTCCCGGGAGGACATCCTGAGCTCCGTTTGGGGCCGGGACTACGACGGCGAGCTGAAGATCGTGGACGTGAACATCCGCCGTCTGCGGATCAAGATCGAGAACGACACCGCCAATCCCAGCTTTATCACCACCGTCTGGGGCTTCGGCTATAAATGGGGTGCTTGAGCTTGAAGGACCCGGAACAGAAGCAGGCGAAGCGGGAGGAGAAGCGCAAAAAACGCCGCTTTGCCAGCGGCATCCGCCAGCGCTGGCTGAAAAACATCCTCAGCATCACCGCCGCCATCGTGATCCTGGTGGGCGTGGCCTTTTCCGTGGCCAACGGCTTTTACACCTACACCACCATGCGCTCCGGGCTGGAGGCGGAGGCCACCACCACCGCGGCCTTCCTGCGAAACTACCTGAACCTGGACTATAACGAGTGCTACGCCTCCTGCGTCCTGCTGGTGCAGAACTATGCCCGCCGGGACCGGCTGGAGCTCCAGTTCGTGGGCAGCCAGGGCGAGGTGCTGGCCTCCTCCTACGGCCTCTTCGCCGAGGAGACCGTCCGTACCTCGGACGTGCCCCAGGCCCTGGACAGCAAGAGCTCCGTCTATTTCGTGGGAGAGAACCCCTCCACCGGGGAGCGCATCATGTCCGTGGCCATGCCCATGATCTACGCCGACGGCCGGGTGGTGGGCGTGCTGCGCTTCGTCACCAGCACCAAAAACGCGGACCGCTTCATCGCCCTGGGCATGGTGATCGCCGTTGCCTTCGCCCTGGGCTCCCTGGCCCTGATCTACTTCAGCAACGCCCTGTATTTCCGCTCCATTCTGGAGCCCGTGGCGGAGATCACCGAGACCGCCAAGCGCATCGCCGCCGGCAGCTACGGCGTCCGGATCCAGAAAAAATATGACGACGAGATCGGCGTCCTGGCGGATACCATCAACGATATGTCCGCCAAGATCGGCCAGTCGGAGCGGATGCAGTCGGAGTTCGTGTCCTCCGTCTCCCACGAGCTGCGGACCCCTCTGACCGCCATCACCGGCTGGGGCGAGACCCTGCTGGAGGGGGAGGCGGACCCCGAGGAGACCAAGCGCGGCATCCAGATCATCCTGGGCGAGGCCCGGCGTCTGACCTCCATGGTGGAGGAGCTGCTGGAGTTCACCCGGATCCAGGACGGCCGCTTCACCCTGAACGTCCGCCTCTGCGACCTGCGCTCCGACTTTGAGGACATGATCTTCATGTACGGCAGCCGGCTGAAGCAGGAGGGCGTCGAGCTGGAATACGAGGTGAACGACGACGAGATCCCCGAGATTCCCTGCGACCCCGAGCGCATGCGCCAGGTCTTCTTGAACATCCTGGACAACGCCGCCAAGCACGGCGGCGAGGGCAAGCGCATCACCGTCTCCATGCGGCTGGAGGGGGATCAGGTGGTGACCCGGATCCGGGACTACGGCCCCGGCATCCCCGAGGAAGAGCTGCCCCACGTGAAGATGAAATTTTACAAGGGCAGCTCCAAGGCCAGAGGCTCCGGCATCGGCCTGGCGGTCTGCGACCAGATCGTGGAGCTCCACGGCGGCAAGCTGACCCTGGAAAACGCCGAAGGCGGCGGCACGCTCGTAACAGTCTCGCTGCCGGTCACGCAATAGAACGCAAAACGAAAAAGTAAAAACGAAGAACTGTGGTATTTTGCAATTTTGCAAATTACAAAATGAAATGTAATTGTTCAGTCGCCCGTAGGGGCCGATGCCTACATCGGCCCTACCTACCGATTTTTGCCTGCAAGCGAGGGCGGATGTGGGCATCCGCCCCTACGACGAAGGGGGCTACTGAATAGATACCATAAAATAAGATGAAATCAAGAACCATCCCCGATTTCATCTGAAAGAAAGGAGGGACCAGCATGCCAAACGAAAGCTGTCCCGCTGAAAAATTCAAAACCATGATCGGAGGCCAGGCGCTCATTGAGGGCATTATGATGCGGGGCCCCGAAAAGCAGGCCGTGGTGGTCCGGAACCCGAAGGAGGGGCTGATCCGAAAGGTGGAGCCCCTGAAGAAAAAGACCGGGGTTCTGACCTGGCCCCTGATCCGGGGCGTGGTCAACTTCGGCGGAGCGATGATCTCCGGCGTCAAGTCCCTGATGTGGTCCGCCGAGAACTCCGACGTGGAGGGGGAGGAGGATGACGCCGAGCCCTCCAAGCTGGACCAATGGCTGGAGAAGAAGCTGGGCAGCGAGAAATTCATGTCCGTGATCGTCACCATCTCCGTGATCCTGGGCCTGGGCTTCTCCATCCTGCTCTTCTTCCTGCTGCCCATGCTGCTGGGAAATCTCTTCCAGCGGCTGACGGGCTGCGGCGTGGTGCTCCAGCATCTGGTGGAGGGGCTGTTCCGCATCGTGATCTTCCTGGCCTATATGATCGGCGTGTCCAGGCTCAAGGATATGAAGCGGGTCTTTTCCTACCACGGGGCGGAGCACAAGACCATCCGCTGCTACGAGGCAAGGCTGCCCCTGACGGTGGAGAACGTGCGGCCCATGACCCGCAAGCACCCCCGCTGCGGCACCAGCTTCCTCTTTGTGGTGATGGCCCTGTCCATCTTCCTCTTCACGGTGCTCTCCGCGGTGCTGAACTCCCTGATCCCGGGGCTCGCGGCCCTGCGGGAGGACAGCCGCGCACTCTACAATCTGCTGATGATGGCGATCAAGCTCTTCGTGATGCTGCCCCTGGTGGTCTCCGTCAGCTATGAGATCAACCGCCTGGTGGGCCGCCACGACAACCGCTTCACCCGGATCCTCACGGCCCCCGGCCTGTGGTTCCAGAACTTTACCACCAACGAACCGGACGACTCCATGATCGAAGTGGCCATTGAGGCCCTGGAGCTGGTCCTGCCCGAGGAAGAAGGAGCCGACCAATGGTAAAGACCTACGCCGACCTCTACCTGGACGCCCGCAAGGCCCTGCTGCCCACGGAGGGCATGTACGCGGGGAACATCGCCCGGGAGCTGGTTTGCGCGGCCTCCGGCAAGACCCAGGAGGCCCTGATCGCGGATCGGAATCTCTACGCCTCCGAGGAGATCTGCCTGCGAGTGGAGAACTTTGTCCGCCGTCACCTGACGGGGGAGCCTACGGCCTACATCCTGGGCCAGTGGGATTTCTATGATATGACCCTCACCGTGACGCCGGACGTGCTGATCCCCCGGGACGACTCCATGGCCGTCACGGAGTTGGCCATCAAGAAGGCCCTGTACCTGCCCCAGAATCCCCGGATCCTGGACCTCTGCACCGGCTCCGGCTGCATCGGTCTGGCCATCGCCCGGCGGGTCAAGGACGCCAAGCTGACCCTGGGGGACGTCTCCCCCGAGGCCCTGCGGGTGGCGAAGAAGAACGCGGCGGACCTCCACCTGGGGGGCCGCGTCAGCTGCGTCCACGCGGACGCCCTCCAGCCCGCTGCCCCCTTCCTGGGGAAGTTCGATCTGATCGTCTCCAACCCGCCCTACGTCACCACCGCGGAGATGGAGCGGCTGGACCCCTCCGTCAGGGACTACGAGCCCCATCTGGCCCTCCACGGCGGGGAAGACGGCCTGGACTTCTACCGGGCCATCGTCAAAAACTACACCCCCGCCCTCCGTCCCGGCGGCTGTCTGGCCCTGGAATTCGGCCAGGGACAGGAGAGCGCCGTCTGCGCCATCCTGGAGGCCGCCGGCTATCAGATCCTGGAATGGAAGGAAGACAACAGCGGCATCCTGCGGGCCGTGCTGGCGCAGCACGGGCAGGAAGAAAGTGACAAGTGACAGGTGACAGGTGACGAAGGACGCCGTAGGGGCGCTCATCGAGCGCCCGACAAACTGCAAGGAAGAAGTAAGAAGTAATAAGTAATAGCAGATCGAAGCGGAAACTTCTTACTTTTTCCGTAATTGTTCAGTCGCCCGTAGGGGCCGATGCCTACATCGGCCCTACCTACCGATTTTTGCCTGCAAGCGAGGGCGGATGTGGGCATCCGCCCCTACGACGAATGGGGCTACTGAATAGATACCTTTTTCCTTTTTACTTCTTACTTATAGGCTGTTCCACAGATACTGTACTGAATATGGGACACAACCTGATGTAAAATAACACTATCTTAAAACAAGTGAGGTAGATATATTATGGCAACCAAGAAACCGACCTATGAAGCGCCGACGCCGGCCACGGATAAGAAAAAGGCTCTGGAGACCGCCCTGAAGCAGATCGAAAAGAGCTTCGGCAAGGGCGCGGTCATGCGCATGGGCGAGCGGCCCGAGATGAACGTGGAGGCCATCCCCACGGGCTCCCTGGCGCTGGACGCCGCCCTGGGCGTGGGCGGCGTGCCCAAGGGCCGCATCGTTGAGATCTACGGCCCCGAATCCTCCGGCAAGACCACCCTGGCCCTGCACATCCTGGCCCAGGCCCAGAAAATGGGCGGCGAGGTGGCCTTCGTGGACGCCGAGCACGCCCTGGACCCGGTCTACGCCAAGGCCATCGGCGTGGACATCGACTCCATGCTGGTCTCCCAGCCGGACACCGGCGACCAGGCCCTGGAGATCACCGACGCCCTGGTGCGCTCCGGCGCCGTGGACGCCGTGGTGGTGGACTCCGTGGCGGCCCTGGTTCCCCGGCAGGAGATCGAGGGCGAGATGGGCGACCAGTTCGTGGGCCTCCAGGCCCGGCTCATGTCCCAGGCCCTCCGCAAGCTGGCGGGCACCATCTCCAAGACCAACTGCGTCGTCATCTTCATCAACCAGCTGCGCATGAAGATCGGCGTCATGTACGGCAACCCCGAGACCACCACCGGCGGCAACGCCCTGAAATTCTACGCCTCCGTTCGCCTGGATGTGCGCCGGGTGGAGAGCATCAAGGAGGGCGGCAGCGTCATCGGCAACCACGTCCGGGTCAAGGTCGTGAAGAACAAGGTGGCGCCTCCCTTCCGCCAGGCCGAGTTCGACATCCTCTTCGGCGAGGGCATCTCCAAGTGGGGCGAGCTGGTGGATATGGCCGTGGACTTCGACATCATCCAGAAGGCCGGCTCCTGGTTCTCCATGAACGGCGAGCGCATCGGCCAGGGCAAGGACAGCGTCAAGAAGTATCTGCAGGAGAATCCCGCCGTGGCCGAGGACGTGGAGGCCCAGGTCCGGGCCAGACTGGCCGAGACCACCGCCCGCCCCGGCGCCGCCCCCCAGTCCGCCGCCCCCGCCGACCGCGCCGTCCCCGTCAGCGCCGAGGACTTCGACGACGAGCTGTAATTGAGGGAACAGACCGTAGGGACAAGCATTGCTTGTCCGGCATTCGGAACGAATGCAATTTGCCGCAGGCAAATCAGGAAAACCGACCATCAGCGAAAGATCGTCCTTCGGACGATTGTTTGCTTCGCAAACCGGACAAGCAATGCTTGTCCCTACATTCCTTTCCGCAGGAGGCCCTATGGAACGCCGCATCAAGGCCATCCTTCCGCCGAAACGGCCGGGGACGAAGAGCCCCCCACCCGTAGGGGCCGATGCCCACATCGGCCCGCCGGCCTCCACCCGTAGGGGCGCACAGTGTGCGCCACGCCATCCCCCGCACGGGACCAAGTGACAGGTGACAAGTGACAATTATGGAACGCACCATCAAAGGGATTCTTCCGCCGAAGCGGCCCGGAACGAAAGCGATCGTGATTTTTGACGACGGAACGACAAAGAAATTTCTGCCTCAAACCGTCGCGGAGCAGGGGCTTTTTGTGGGAATGGCCTTATCCGACGAGGAATACAAGGCTCTGGAGGCCGCCGATTCCGCCGCCTCCGCCAAGGCCCGGGCCGTCCGCATCATCTCCGCCGCGGCGGTGTCCGAGAGCGAGCTGAAAAAGCGCCTGACCCGGAAGGGGGAGACCCCCGAGGACGCGGAGAACGCCGTCCGCTGGCTCTCCGACCTGGAGCTTCTGGACGACGCCGAGACCGCCCGCCGGATCGTGGCCCGGGGCGCCGCCCGGGGCTACGGGGCCGAGCGCATCCGGCAGATGCTCTGGGAGAAGCGTATCCCCCGGGAGCTCTGGGACGAGGCCCTTCAGACCCTGCCCGACATGACGGAGGCCCTGACGGAATTTCTCCGCAAGCGCCTGGGCGAAGAGCCCGACGAAAAGACCCTCCGCAGCGCCACCCAGGCGGCCCTCCGCCGGGGCTTCCGATGGGAAGAGATCCGCGAGGTCCTGGAACGGATCAAAAGTTAAGATTGTCCTTACGGGCAAGTTATGATACGCCTTGCGGCGTAGTTATGATTTGCCTGACGGCAAAGTGATGATTGCGGCTGACGCCGCAAGTGATGATGCCTGCGGCAGTTACGTCCTGTAGCGCGGGCAATCTGCCCGCTGTACCCCGTTTTTGCGACCTGTTTCATAATCAGACGGATTTGCGGGCAAATTGCCCGCGCTGCAAAAAACTTGCGCGGCAATCATAAGTTCCGCGCAGCGGAATCATACCGTGCGAAGCACGCATAACTTTTGCGAAGCAAAATCTTCACTTGGAGGAAGCTATGCAAAAAACCGTATCCTTTATCAGCCTCGGCTGCGCCAAGAACCAGATCGACTGCGAGCAGATGATGTATCTGATGGAGCAGGCGGGCTGGGAGATCCGCCCCGAGCCCGAGGACGTGGATCTGGTGATCGTCAACACCTGCGGCTTCATCGACGCCGCCAAGAGCGAGGCCATCGACAACATCCTGGCAATGGGGCAGAAGAAGGCCGAGGGCCGGGTGGGGAAGATCCTGGTCACCGGCTGTCTGGCCCAGCGCTATCAGCAGGAGATCCTGACGGAGCTGCCCGAGGTGGACGGCGTCCTGGGCACCGGCAGCTACTTTGATGTGGTCAGCGCCGCGGAGCAGCTGCGCTCCAACCGCACCGTATCCCGCTTCGGCTCCATCCACCGGCCGGTGGAGGAGACGGGCCGCATCCTGACCACGCCCCGATACTATTCCTTCATCAAGATCGCCGAGGGCTGCGACAACTGCTGCGCCTTCTGCGTCATTCCCCGGCTGCGGGGAAAGTACCGCAGCCGCGCCATGGAGGACATCCTGGCCGAGGCCGAGGGCCTGGCCGCCAACGGCACGAAGGAGCTGATCGTGGTGGCCCAGGACACCTCCCGCTACGGCATCGACCGATACGGCGAGCGGAAGCTGCCCGAGCTGCTGCGCAGGCTGGCGCGGATCGACGGCCTGCACTGGATCCGGGTCCACTACACCTACCCCGACGAGATCACCGACGAGCTGATCGAGACCGTGGCCGCGGAGCCCAAGATCGTCAAGTACCTGGACATCCCCATCCAGCACGTCAACGACGGCATCCTGAAGCGGATGAACCGCCGGGGCGACAAGGCCTACCTGGAGGCCCTCTTCGACAAGCTCCGGGCCCGGATCCCCGGCCTGGTGCTGCGGACCAGCCTGATCGCCGGCCTGCCCGGGGAGGGGGAGGCGGAGTTCGAGGAGCTCTGCGGCTTCCTCCGCCGCCGGAAGCTGGAACGGGTGGGGGCCTTCGCCTTCTCCCCGGAGGAGGGGACGCCCGCCGCGCGGATGGACTATCCCGACGAGGAGACCGCCCGCCGCCGGGCCGACCACATCGCGGAGCTGCAGGCCGATATCCTGGACGCCTGGAACGAGGCCCGCTTCGACACGGTGATGGAGGTCCTGGTGGAGGACTGGGACGGGGCGTATTACTACGGCCGGACCTACGCGGATTCCCCGGGCATCGACGGGACGGTGCGCTTCGAGTCTGAAAGCGAGCATGAACCCGGCGAATTTGTACAAGTGCTGATCCTGGGCGCCGAGGACGGCGAGCTGATCGGCAGGGAGGTAGACTGATATGACGACTGCAAGCAAAATCACCCTGGTCCGCGTGGCCATGATCCCGGCCTTTATGCTGGCCTTCCTCCTGAGCCCGGCGCATCCCTGGCTGAAGTGGCTGGCCCTGGGCATCTTCATCCTGGCCAGCCTGACGGACTACGTGGACGGCCATATCGCCCGGAAGTACAACCAGGTCTCCGACTTCGGCAAGTTCCTGGACCCCCTGGCGGACAAGCTGCTGGTGATCTCCGCCATGTGCATCTTCTGCCAATGGGGACTGATGCCCGCCTGGGCCCTGATGATCGTCCTGACCCGGGAATTCGCGGTGACAGGCCTGCGGCTGATTGCCGTGGGCAAGGGCCGGGTCATTGCCGCCGGCTGGTCCGGCAAGGTCAAGACCTTCTCCACCATGGTGGCCCTCTGTATCTGGATCGTCTTCCACGACTGGGCCTGGCTCAACTGGGTCATCATCCTGGTGATCGTCCTGCCCACCCTCTACTCCGGCGTGGAGTACTTTATGAAAAATTGGGACGTGCTGGAGCTGAAAAAACGGTAAGAAGATCGGGATTTGTCGGGCTCTCCGCAAAGCCTTCCCCCTCGGGGGAAGGTGGCATCCGGCGTCTCACGGAAGCCGGATGACGGATGAGGGGCGCTGCATGTTCATTGCCCGTTGATGGGGAGCACTCTGTCGTCGATACCTCCCCTCATCCGGCGCTTC
>JAFWPP010000024.1:0-67471 GCA_017509485.1 Oscillospiraceae bacterium
ACGCGATGCGTTATACACACCACAGAGGCTTGGCCCGCGTCACCGGATGGGTCAGGCTCAAATATGCTGCCATGAACCTGAAAAAGCTGGCAAATTGGAGTTGGAATAACTCCTTTTTGCTTCGATTTTACAGCTTTTCTTACGTTTTTTGCCCTGTTTTCCAGTCATAAATGCCTGAACCGCAGATTTCATCCTCTGAAACCTGCGGTTCTTTGACAGACTGAAAAATAGGATAGTCCCAAAGGGACTATCCTATTTTTGGTCCGAGTGTTTATAACGGATTTGACGAAACATACATAGGCAGCAGACACATATTCCATAAAAGAATCATTCTGTTATATGTTCAATAAATTTCTTGCGCACACGGTTCAGCGTCGGGAGTGTTTTCGTATAGCTCAGACGGATTCCGAGCTTCTGGCAGAACTCAGACAGGATTGCCTCCAACTCCCGGTCACAGATCCGCATCGCCTTGGGCTTTCCTGCGCTGCGGAACAACTGATCCATTGCGTTGAAGACCATGTTGACCTGGTCCTTGTTCGGGGAAAGCAGATCGCTGCACAGAATCATCTCTTCCTGATCAACGCCAAGAAGCAGCTTTGGAAAAAACTCTCGCCCGCCTTCTTTTGTGGTGAAGGGAAGATAGGACCAATCTAAAGAAAGGGTATACGCAGCCTTTGGCAATTCTGCGGTTGACCGAAAATAATCGTTCTCCTCAACATGTATAATAGGATAGCTTGGTTTTGCCAGCTTCTGCATCGGGAATGGGTGTGTCATGTAGAGTTTGGTTTTCTCGTCATACCAGCGTAAAAGCATCATGCCAGGCTTGAAGTCGGGAAGCCGATTCTCATAAATTGCCCGCATCATCATATGGAGATTCCCCATTGCGTCGGCGAGCTCCTCCACCTCTGCCACAGAGAGTGTCGCTGGATAGAAGCCTTCCGCATATTTCTCAAAATACAGCCAGCTTCCGTCCCCGTGACCCCGAAGCCCCAGTGCCTTGATGATTTCATAGTTGTCCTTGCTGACATCTTTTCTTGCGCCCCAGATTCCGATCATAGCATCTTGCAGCATGAACCCTGGTTCCTGTCGAACGTTCTCGCCGTCAAGACGCAGACGAGCTCTGCTGAAAGCGGCCCAACTCGGATAGCAAGCAATTCCGCAGAAAGGACACTCGTTGCCGAGAATGCTGAACACAAGTTCTTTCTTCGTTCCTTTTTGCGCATAGACAAGGGCGTCTGCCTCAGACAATCGTTCCCAGGGCTCAAGCTTGCTGATCTCCCGGGCAAAATGATATAGCTTTGCCCATTGTTCCAAGATGCTTTGCTCCATGACATTTCTCGCTCCATCTTATGTTTTTATATATTATAAGCGAAACGAGAAAAATGTACAAGAGTTTTTTGAATCAGAAGCTTTTCTTCGCACATTCGACAAGCTCGCCTTTTTCGGCTACAATGGGGCTGAAGGAGGCGAGCTTGATATGCGGCGAGAAAAAAGCTATATCTACATGGACAGCGCGGAGCACCGGCTGGCGATTGTGGGGATGAATCACTTCCGAAACTATCTGATCCAAACCGGAAAACCAACGGAAGATGTGGACACCCTGATGCTCAAGCTGTGGAAGGCCAAAGTCAAACACCGCGACCGCATAAGAAATCATAGCAGCACGCAATGCGAACCAAATTGAGAAAAGCCAAAATAAAACCGAATGGAGGAACGGAAAATGCTGGAATTGACTTATCATTGGGAAGTCGATTACTTGATCCCTGACCTGGAGCCGCCGGAGGCGCCGCGTATTGGCAAATACGGCACCATGCGCCACAACTTCCTGCGAGACTATCACACCGGTGTCTTCGACGGGATGCTGTTTAAGGGAACCCTGAGTCAGCACCTGGAGCAGATCGACCGGGAGGCCAACGAAATGATGGAACTGCTGACCACCGAAATGGCTCAAGCTGAGGGCGTCACCGAAGCCCTCAAAGCCCAGGATCAAATGGAATGGGTTCGACGCATGAACAATATCAAAAATCGAGCTGAAGAAATCGTATTCAAAGAATTGATCTACGCATAAGGCGTCGCACCTCCAATCGTCGGTCCCATACGATTGGAGGTGATGCTTTTTCATAAATCCTTTTGTCATTTTGATTCTCAGAGATTATACAAATTGCCAAATCATATGCAGCTGACAAAACACTCACTCTGCCAATTCATAGCTCCAGTAACTGCCAATCCGCTTCTTGCGGAGCTTCCCGGCGGCGGTCCACTCCCGGAGCAGACGACTGGCGGTTGCGGTGGACACGGAAAGCAGTTGTTGAAGATCTGAGTTTCTGACCAGCCCATGCGTTCGCAGCCAGGCTTCGACTGCTTCCCAGCGCTTTTCCGGTGGGACCTGAATCGCGACGATCTCTGGGGTCGAAGCGGCTTTTGCCCCGGTCTCAATCGCCTCCAGGAGGGCGGCCTTGATCGCTTCCAGCATAAAGTTGATAAACATGGTCGAGCTTGCCGCATGATTGGAAGCATTGATCGCGGCGTAATAATCCGCCTGCCGGTCGTGGATGATGGACTCCACCGGCAGCCAGGCAAAGAGAGGCTGCCAGCGGGACAATAAAAGGGTGTGCCAAAGTCTGCCGATCCGCCCATTGCCGTCGGCAAAGGGGTGGATCAGCTCAAACTCATAGTGAAACACGCAGCTCTTGATCAGCATGGGCGTGGTGCTGTCCTTGGTCCAATCCAGGAGCTGACAGACAAGACCGGGTACATATTCCGGAAGCGTCCCAAAGTGCAGAACGCGGCCCTCCGCGTCAACGACGCCCACATTTCCGCTGCGAAACTGCCCCGCCTCCCCCGTCAGACCGCGTACCATGACGCCGTGTGCCTTGAGCAGGTCCTCTACATCGAAGGGGTCCAGCTCGTCCAAGCGCTCATAGATCTCGAAGGCGTTTTGGACCTCTGCAATGTCCTTCGGCGGGGCAAGAACCCGCTTGCCGTTGAGCACGGCAGTCACCTGGTCCAGCGTCAGCGTGTTTTGCTCAATGGCCAGAGAGGAATACACGGAACGTATGCGATTTGTCCGCCGCAGCACCGGGCTGGCGGAAAGCCCTGCGGTGCTGCTGATCCTGCCGATCAGTTCCCCGATTTCCACCGCCAGCGAAAGAATCTCCGGCGTGATTGTAAACGGCGGTTGATAGCCTCCCATCCAATCATCTCCTGTCATTCATACTATCATCATACTATCACATGATGGTATGAAAAGCAAGCGCCTTCTTTCATTTCACAAGCTTTTCAAGTTCCCTGACTCTTCGCAGCGGACAGGTACCGCATTCTGTCAATTCAAGGGCCGGATCTCAATATACGATCAGCCCAACAACTATGATTACCGTGCCGAAAAAGATCTCCAGCGTGGGAATGCCGTAACCCTCTGACTTTGGAAACGTATCCCAGTCACAGTCGTCGGGTGTCATTTTGCAGCGGTGCAGATTTTGATTCGCACAGTAGATATGTCGAAATCGAAGCCGATAACCGATGATTTCATAGATGCCAAGGCAGATCATACCGAGCCCCAGGCTGAGCATAACCGCAAACCGAGAGCGGAATACCCATGCCCAGAACAAGCTTTGAAAGATAATCAAAACCCCAATCGGATACCGAAGCACCGCCGCCATCAGCTTGATCCGCTTTTTCTGCTTATCCGGCATGATCGGCTTCGTATGGAAGCGGAGGTTCGGAGCCTTTTTGGGATTTTTCACGCTTCATTCTCCTTCAGGATGTGATACCCCTGCGCTTGCAGGGCAGCGCGGATGCGGCGGTCAACGTCATTTACCTGGTCTGGCTTCATTTTGCGGCGGTTGTAGTCGTTGCGGAGGCCGGGGATGTATTTCAATGAATCCTTTTGATAGTACCAAGTATTGCCAGGCAAGAGGGTAATGGTTTTTTCGTCTTCCTCCTCGGGGAGATAACACCACTCTGCCACCCGGCCCTGGAGCTTGCAGTAAACGGCGTATTCGCCGAGCTTTACCTCGCCCTCATGCAGACGGCGGAGCATTTTCACCCGTTCCTTTTCCTCGCCGGTCCGCTCTTCCTTGATGTCGCTGCGCATCTTGCGGACGTATTCCCAGAGGGACATGTTCAGAAATTCCTCAACGTCGCATGGCGGCCGCTTTTCCGGATGGCTCTTGGGCAGGCCCCGGGCAAAGACCAACCGCCGGGCCAGTCCCCGGGCGTAGTTTTGCGCAGGACGGCCCATCATGCCGGCCTCGTAGCCCTGCTTGCCGCCGTTCATATAATAGTGGCCCGTGGGGCACTCCACCACGCAGGGGAGGATGGCTGCGTCGTCGGTGTTCACCGGCAGCAGCCGTGCCTTGGCCTTTACGTCCTCGTCCACCCGGTCCGCCAGGATCACCACCAAAGAGACGTAGGCCCTGGGCGCCTTCTTTTCCTGCCTGGTGTGGAAGCGAACGGTGCCGTCCGGGAGCTTGGAGAGTTGATGCCTGGCCTGCCCCAGCAGGATATGGTATTGCTCCACGTTCAGATGCTCCGTCTGGCACAGGACCAGCCGCTTTTCGATCATGGAGTGGTAGATGGTCCAGGAGTAGGCGTGCTTGTAGTACACGGTGAAGCGTTCGTCCGCCCCGTCCTTCCATTTGCGGCCCCAGAGGCGGCAGCGGCGCAGAATCCTGCGCTGGGCGGTGGCCCGATCCAAGCCGTTGACCCGGGAGGAGTATTCCAGCCGGTCCCGCTGCCAGCTGTGGATTTCATTCAAAATGACGTCAGAGCCGAAGAGCAGGAAGATATTGTGAAACAAGTACCACAGGGCCAGCCCCATCACGACGATAACGCCCAGACCATACAGCGGCCCGGAGATCTTGACGCCGTGCCTTTCCAGAATTAGCGGGACAAACAGAGAACCAAAGGCCAGATATGCCGGCGAATACAGCAGATGCTGGCACAGCCAGGGATGTTTTAGCGTTGGGAATTTCATTGCAGCCTCCTTCGAAAAAGAAAAACCCACACACGCTTGCGTGCATGAGTCTCGTATTTCAGGGCGCACCGGCAGCGAAGCTGCGGGTTGACGGCAGACCCCCGTCCGGAAGGACGGTACTACTCCCTCGTGGATATTCAAGATTGCACGTTTATTATACCACACCCCGGCCCCTTGTCAAGAGGGCCAGGGCAGTTTTTGTCGAAACAGCCAGGGCAGTTTTTTGTCGAAACTTGTTCAGTTGGCAGGGATCGTCCAGCCTTGGGTCTTTAGTTCTGCCCGGAGCTCCCGCAGGGCCTCAGCTTCTGTGCCGAACAGCGAGGGTCCGAAGTCGTAGCTCGGCTGCCACATAGCCGGTTTGGGATGCTTGTCTGCGCGGCTGAGGATGTTCCAGTCCTCTGCTGACAAAATCTCCAGCCGTTCCAGCTGATAGGCATACTCCGTTGCCGCATTCTCATACTTTGCGGCGAAAATGTGTCTCGGCAAGAGTGCGAATCTCTTCATAGCTGTCCCAGAGCAGTTCCTCCCACATGGCGTCAGAAATCATGCGGCGCTTGCTCATAATTGCCACGGCGTTTTCCCGGCAGCAGGAGCACAGGGTCGTCTCGTACAGGACCGGAAGGAGATATTTCGGCGGCGTCAAGATATCTGAATTCCGATCAAACTGGCGGAGGAGCTGGAGATGGACCCCATGCCAGCCGGAGGTGTTAGTATAATCGATTTTCAGTCTAGCGATCCGGCTGGTCAGGAGTGTTTCATCCTCTGGCTCGTAGTTTTTCAAAGCGATAAGCAGACACCAGAAGGGCTCCTCGTCCAGGTGTTCCATGGCGAAGCGGCGAACGGAAGGATGCCGAAGCTCCGCAAGAGCTTCCAGGGCAGCAGTCCGGAGCGCGGGGTGCTCCGATCCCGCGTCTGCAATCACCGGGGATGGGTCCAGGGGATAGGGACAGACGGAAAAGACCTCCAGGGCGGTGGCCCTGGCCTCCGGATCTTTTTCCGCAAGGTAGACCTCGGCGTATTGGGGGGCCAGCTCCGGCGCCTTCCGCTTCAGATAGATGGAAAGGAAACGGCCGTCTGCTGGGATAGATTGTTCCTTTTCCCGAGATGCTTCCTGCCGGGCCTGTCTTTGTTCCTCCTCCTCGCGCTTCAGCGCTTCGAAGGAGTCGAACCAGGCCTCCAGGGCGGGGTCTCCGACTGCTTTCTTTTTCAGTCGTCCGTTGAAGCCCTTGGGTCTGCTCTGATAGAGCCATGCAAATTCCCAGGCGGTAAAGCCGGAGTTCTCCAGGAACAGCGCGCCGAGATCGGACGCGATCCGGGCATAGTTCTCCTCGTTCCAGACGAGGGCGAGACAGATCTCTTCCAGGCAGTCCCGGGTCGCCCATTTCCGCTTACAGGGCCGCCGGAAGGCCCGGAGCCGGGCGAGGAGCTCCGCGTATTTCTCCCAAAGGACGCGCTCCGCCTCGGGGTCTCCATTCTGGGCGAACCAGCCCAGAAGCTCCGAAAAGCAGAATATGTCCCAGCCCCAGTCCGGCTGCTTGTTTCGCAGCTTTTCCACGACCACGTCCCGAAAAGGCGTCTTGTCTTCATAGCAGGAGACGAGTTGCCAGACGTACCAGGTCCTGGCCCCCTCGCATTGGGTGTCAAAGGCCAGATTGTGACCACATGCCCAGAAGACCAGGTCCCGATACCGTTCGGGATCGTCTCTGACTGCAAGATAGCCTCTGCCAAGACCACGCTGGATTGCCTTTTTAACTTCTGTTTTTGTCACGTTTGATTCTCCTTACGTTCAAAAAGCTTCTGCTTGTAAGTGGTTTCAGCAAAAAACTGTTCAATAATCCTGAAACGATAGTAATTTGCTTGGCGCTCCGAAACGGCGTTCGTCTGTTCAAGGGCCGACACCCATTGATAATAATGGGAAAGCTCATGCACGAGAGAAGACAGGATCATGACATAGACTTCGGCAAGCGAGCATTCCTCTAATAAGGCCGCCTCCACTTTTGACGGAACTTTGATCCTCGGGGAACGTTTCGGATACCAACGGAAGCTTCTGTATTGAAGGGAACCATTCTGAAGTCTGACTTTTTCCCGGCTCAGAACGTAGACCGTTATATGAACCGGAAATACATACTTGCTGCGGAGCCACTTGACAAAATTCAGATAGAATTCCCGCAACTCCCGATCGATCCCTTTTTCGTAATGAAAGGAAATCCCCTGATTGGTTTTTTTGCAGTTTGATTTTTCAAATTGTTGCCATAGATTCATTGTTACTTCTCCGTTTATCAGGGGATTCCTTTCTCATTTCCACCATGAAAACTCTCATTGTCAGAGAACTCCCACGCCCAGAGCTTTGCCAGGGTGTGGTGCTGGTTCTGGATCGTGGACAGATCATAGCCCTCCTGCATGGCGAGGGCAGACCACTTCTTTGCTTTTTCTGTAAATCCGTTCGCGGCAAGATGCAGATACCAAAAATAGAATTCAGAGATCCGTTCCGTCACTTCACAGGGCTCCCGGAGCTCGTCGCCCATCAGCTTTGCAACATAATAACGGATTTTGTGTTTCCCGCGATAGAAGTAGAGAACGTAGGGCGTCCCGCCGACAAACTGGAGCGTTCTGAGCACCAGGTCCGGGTTCCGGTCCAGAATGCGCTTTTTCAGAGAATAGTCCGCGGTATCGTAGACGGAGAGGGCGGTTTTCGTGTCGTCTCCCTGCCGCTCGATGTTGTAGAACTCGCTGCCGTCCGGGGAAAAGCAGCAGCCGTCGTCCTGAGCACAGTCAACCTTGGAATAGCGAAACTTTTTCACAAGAGAAAGCGTTTCCATGGAGTAGACCGCCATGCGCCCGTCCGTTGTCTTTACCACAAAATGATCATCTCTGGGCGAAATAACCGGCAGGTAGGCGTAATTCAGATCCTTGAACCGCGCCAGCTCCTTCCCGGCCTTGTCGTAGACATAGACGGTCTGCCCGGTGCAGCCGATCTTGTATTTCTCGTTTTCAATTAAGCTCCAAAAACTCGGCATTGAGGCGCTCTCCTCTCCATTTCAGTTTATTATATCATACCATTACAGAAAAAGCTATGCCGTCAATGGAAAATCACTGACGCAATGGAAAATCGCTGACACAAATGCTTTAAACTATTTTTGTTTTGTCATTGACAACGTCAGACTATTGTGATAGTATAGACTATAGATATAGTCTATGGAGGTCGTTATGAAGGTTTTTGACAGTGAAATTAAACTGATGGAGATTATTTGGCGGGACGAGCCGGTCAGCGCGAAGGCCGTCAGCCTGGCTGCCGAGAAAGAGATCGGCTGGAATAAAAACACCACCTATACCGTACTCAAGAAGCTGATCGACAAAGGCTATGTGCGCCGCGACGAGCCGGGCTTTGTCTGTTCCTCCCTCATAACGAGAGGCGAGATCCAGAAAAGCGAGGCGAGAGGGCTGCTCGACCGCTTCTTTTCCGGCTCCAGAAAGGCGCTCTTTTCCGCGTTGCTGGAGGATGAAGAGCTGTCCGAGGACGAGCTTGCCGCGCTGCGGGACCTGATCGAACGCAGGTGAGCCTATGGGAGATTTGTTTTACTGGTTGTTCAACATGAGCATCGTCGGGGCGGTGACCGGACTTGCCGTCGTGTTGATCCGGCTGATCAAGCGAATCCCGCGCCGGTGGATCGTGCTCCTGTGGGCGATCCCCCTTCTGCGCTTTCTGATCCCGCTCGGCGTCGGCGGGAAATACAGTCTGATGTCGCTGCTGTCTCGCTTTGCGACGAAGACCGTCGTGGTCTATGAGGGCGATCTGACGGAGTACACCGCGACAAATGCCATTCAGGCCGCAAAGAACTATTTCCCCATTACGTACAAGGTCGATCTGCTGGCTGACGTCTTTCGCTATGCTGCCCTTGTGTGGATCATCGTTGCGGCAGCCCTGATCCTTGCGATGGGGATCCTGTACGCGGTGACCCTCTCCGAGCTCAGGGACGCCGAGCAGCTGCGCGGCAGTATCTATTGTTCGCCGAAGATCACCACGCCTGCCGTGTATGGCATCCTCCGCCCGAGGATCATCCTCCCGGAATCCTGCCGGGATTCGGAGGAACTGGACCTGATCGTTCTGCATGAGCGGCGGCATATTCGCAGGCTGGACAATCTCTGGCGGATACTCGCGTTTCTGACCGCCGCGATCCACTGGTTCAACCCTGCGGCCTGGCTGTTTCTGAAGCTGTATCTGGCGGACGCGGAGCTTGCCTGCGACGAGTCGGTGCTTTCCAGGCTGCCTGCGGGCGAACGCAAGCGCTACGCCCACGCGCTGCTGAACGCCCGGGAGGGCAAGGCGGTGTTCGCCTCCGCCTTTGGCGGCGCCAAGGTCCGCACGCGGATCGAGCGGATCCTGTCCTACAAAAAGATGACCGTCGCGTCGGGGATCGCCTTTGCGGCTTTGATCGGGGCCTTCGCTTATTTCCTGCTGACAAATGCTGCTGTATGAATTGTTCGGTTTTTCTATATCAATCACTGAAGTGAAATCGTATTTTTTGCTGTAACAATACTATAAATGCAGGGAGGAGCACCGGTGAGAAAAATGATTTCTGTGCTGCTTTGCATGTTTATGATCCTTCTGATCCCGGCGTGCAAGGAAAATGTGGAGGAGAACATGACAACAGCGTTTTGGACAAAGCCTCTGATTCCGGCGTGCAGGGAAAACGTCAATGAGGCAGAAAAAAACATGGGATACTATTCGATTGAAGACTTTCAATCAATTGTCGTTGGCAAAACAACGTTTCAGGATGTTTATAAACTCTTTCCAGCAGAAGGAATGATAGTAACCTCATACGGAGGGCTTTGCAATTATGCAACAGAAAGCGGAAGCATTTGCATTCAGTTTTATGGGAGCGATTTAGTCGTTGGCGCGATAGAGTTCAATCCGAAGGACGCCGCCGAAGCAGACGATCAAATTGACATGAGCCAGGCACAGGCGGAGCTCAAGCAACGCTTCCCGGAATACTTCGGGCTGGACCCGGTAAACGGGCTGGACGTGATTGTCTGGCAGATGGCGCCCTCCAGTTACTCCTTCGGCTTGCTGGAGCATTCCGATACGGAACGGGATTGGATCAGCAGGGAGCTGATGGATTTGAAAGGCGTCAGCGCGGAGCAACTGCGGGAGATCCTGGCGACCTATGCCGTTTCCGAGGACGAGGTCCATATTATTCCCTGGCAGAATCCAATCTCAAGCTATCTTCCCACATATTGCATCAACTACGGCAGCGAGGATATGGATGCGAAAACAGAGGCGTACATCGCTGTGATCCGCGAAATGCTGTTCGGTTGAACGCAGTGACACAAAATACAAAATGCAGAGGTGATCCATATGCAGAAAAAGCTCACACGCTTTTGGCTTTTCTCTCTCGCAGCTGTGCTTGCGGCGTCCTGCTACCCGCTTCTCATGGGCGTCCGGGTCATATCCGATATGCTGCGGGACGGCACGGTTCTCAAGGAGAACTATCCGAAGTACATCATTCCCTACACACCCATCGCGGTCGCTGTGATCCTGGGCGTGCTTCTGCTGCCGCTATTTATCAAGCTGATGAAACGCTTCGCTGTGCTCGGCAGCTCGGCGCTGTCGGTTGGCACATTTTTGGGGCTGGAGCTCCTGTTTGAGCGAAAGGTTGTAGTTACCTCAACGGAGGCGGTGGCAACGCTTGCGGATTGGCAAATGTTTTTGTGCAGATACGTCCCGCCGGAGGAATACGCAGGGGAGACAGTGATCACGGTTCGTACCGAAACAGCGGCAGATCTCCTGATCGGTGAGTATAACCCCGCTTTCAAGCTGCATTTCTATCTGATCTCCGTCGTGCTGATCCTTGCGATCCTGAACTGCGTTTACGGCTTCGCGCAGATGATCCGCACTGGAAACCGGCGCAGGAAAAAGGCGCTGATCCTGCAATCGGTTTCCGCGGCGCTCTTTTTAGGGCTCTGCATTCTTGCCTGCTTCACGGCCTTCTGGCGGGACGGCAGCATCCTGGTTTCGCAGCTGTCCGCGTTCCTGATGTCGGTGTTCTTCATTCTGCTGGGTGTAACGGTTGGCCTGTTTTTGGGATCGTTCCTGCTGAACCGGGGTCGGACGATTGGACTTTGGCTCCCGGCCGCCGCTTCTGCGGCAACGACGCTTGTCATGTACATCGGTGAAATGATCCTACTGCACGGTCATCTCTACCGCTTCGGCACAGGCTTCTTCTTTGACGGCCTGCCCGCCATCGTTCTCGCCCCGGTCGATATTCTCGTTATTCTGGCGTCTGGTTTGATTGCCTTTTTGCTGATGTTGTTTGCCAGGAGAAACGGGGCTCAAGCGGAGAAAGCATAATATGCCGCAAAGAGCAGAGCGCATTGCGAATGGGATATCGCAATGCGCTCTGCTGTTTGCTTGGGGATGATCGTGTGCGTTTATTCTGCCGGGTCAAGCATTGTGCCGATGAAGAACGGGATCCCGGTCTGGCAGTCGATCAGCATATAGACGAAGGGGCGGTCCAGATAGACCTGCTTCGGGTTCTCGACGGCGGCCTCGTCGCTCGCCTCTACCAACGTAGCCGCGCCGGCGCGGGTACCGTCCTCGGCGACGGAGATGAAGGTTTTGTGGATAACGCGGCTGATGTAAATATTTCCCGCAGTTGAGATGCCGAGGCCGGAGAAATCTGCCTGGAAGCCGTCGAAGGCGGCGGTCATGCCCATGGACTCCAGCAGCTCGTTCAGCTCGGCAGACCACTCCGCCTCAAACTTAGGAAGGGAGGTATAGACCGTTTCATACCGAGGCGCAGCCAGCATCGCCTGCAGCGCTTCGCCGCTCAGCGAGGCCAGATAGTCCTCAACGCTGACGCCTTCGTTTGGCAGCAGAGCCGCAAATGCATAGCGTCCGCCCTGATAATACTTGACAAAGCCTGTGGCCTTGCTGTCCTCCAGATAAGCGTGTTCCTCCGAATACATGAAGTCCACAGTCCGGGCAGCGCCGTTTGCCGTGGTGAACTTGCCGGACTGCACGGAGTACTCGTTATAGGGATGCTCCCACTTGGCGTCGAAGGCCAGCGCGTTGACCAGATACATCAGCGCTTCCGGCGGGATCTCGTCCAGAATCTCAGGAATCATTCCATCGGTCTCATTGTTGACCCAATCGTTGATTTCCTTCAAGGTCGTGTCATCAAAAGGCGCACGGAAGGCGTCCGCGCCATAATAGTCGGCATTGGTCTGCAGGAAGTCCCGGTTCACCGTAAAGCGCGAGTCGCTGGTGAACCAGATGGCATTTGCCAGATGCAGCACACCCTTTTCGTCCTCCGCCAGCGCAGCCAGATAACTGCGGAAAAACTCGTTCCAGAGGTCCCGGTGCAGACCGAGCGTGCTTTCCATCTGCGTCAGCGTGATCCCGTCCGCGCCGTTGGCTGTCATCGCCAGCGCGCTGAGCACAGACAGGGGCGAAATCAGGGTGTTCTTCTCAGAATCATATCCTGCCCGGAACAGGCGGAGCGCGA
Source organism: Oscillospiraceae bacterium (assembly GCA_017509485.1). Classification (GTDB taxonomy): domain Bacteria; phylum Bacillota; class Clostridia; order Oscillospirales; family Oscillospiraceae; genus JAFRPC01. The sequence goes on from JAFWPP010000024.1 coordinate 12,481, forward strand.
AATCCGCCGCAGCGGCAGATGACTCCGCAGGAATGGCGCCCGAGGCTTTGTCGGTCTGAGAGGGCTTGACATCTGCCATCAGATTGACAGACGCCATCTTCACCACCGGTGCGTTCAGCGTGTTTGACGTACCGGGCTCGGTTTGCGCGTTCGTTCCGTTGGACGCTGCGGGCGGGGTTGTCGCTGCGCAGCCTGCGAAGTTCAGCAGCATCGCGGCACTCAGCAGCAGGCTAAGCGCACACCACAGTTTTTTCTGTTTCATACATTCAATCTCCTTTCGTCAGTCGCCGTCGAACAGCAATGCATTCAGCTCCGCGATCTGTTCGTCGGTCAGCGGGATCCGTTGGTTTTCTGAAAGCTTGATCAGCTCCGTGCCATTATAGAGATAATCCGCCTTTGCGCCGGAATCGTCTGTGAGCACGATCCGGACCGGCTCCCGCTCGGAGGCCGTCTCTGTCAAGTCATCCGTCCCGAAGCCTTCTATACTTTCAAAGGCAAAAGGATCCACAGTGAGGAACCATGCGGTCACGCCGTCGGGATCTTTGGGCTGTTCACCCGATTTTATCCACTGCCCATCCTGCGCCAGACGCCATAGCTCTGCGCTGCAAAGACTGAGCGGCAGCGTCTCCTGGTCCTGTGGGGCGGCCTCTGTTCGCTGGTCACTCTCCAGACACTCATTTCCCGTCCATGCGGCCTCTGTTCGCTGGTCGCCCTCCAGACCCTCGGTTCCCATCCATGCATCCGGCGTCTGTTCTGCGGCCCTCTGAAGAATTCCGGGGAGAAACGCTGCGGTTCCGATCACCAGAATCAGTGCCAGCGAGGTGACGCCGGTCAGGATCCGTCTACGGTTTTGCCGCTGCGCTTCCTTTTTTTGCGCGATGATCTGACGCACCTCAGCGGTGTATTCGTATATCTCTCTCATAACAGCTGCCTGCCCTCCTCTCCGAGAATTCTGCGAAGCTCTTTCTTCGCCAGATAGAGAAGGTTGTCAATCTGCTTGCGGCTCTTCTTCATCACCCGAGCGGCTTCCTCGTAGGATAAATCCTCAAAAAAGACCAGGTGGACCGCTGTACGCATATCCGCCGGAAGCTGCGCCAGGGCTGCATTGACCTTGCGCTTTCGCTCATCCCGCAAAACCTTCTGCTCCAGATCTTCCTGTTCCACAGGGATCGCCTCTGACAGCGCTTCCATGGGTATGATTCGGCGGTGTTTGCAATAGTTCAGCGCCCGGCTCTTCCCCAGCATGAACAGATAAGTTTTCAGAGAGGTTTTGAAGTTGTAGCGGTGCGGATGCACGAACAATTCCGATACGGCGTCCATCGCGAGATCCTCCGCGGCGGGAACGTCCTGCACATAGCGGTTGATGAAAAAGACCAGCGGGAAGAACAACTCCTCCATGATCTCGTCGATGGCGTGTTCATCGCCATCCAGGAAACGGCGGTAGCTACTTGCACCGTTGTCCATAGGATTCCTTCTGTAAGCTGCGGTCACGTCTGACCGTTCATCCATTATACAATCAGACGACGAAAAATCCTAATGGTTCTGAAAAAAATAATTTGCCCTGTGAATCCGAGCTTGTATGGATTCACAGGGCAATTGTGTCAGAGCGGCTTTGTGCGTATGTCTTCGCATAACCAAAAACACAATGCCGCCAACGAAAAAAACATTGGCGGCATGGGTGTTATTTTATATATCCGTCTACAACAGTATAGATTTTGCCACAAAGATTCTGCAGGTCTTCCGCATAATGCGAGGCGATGACGATCGTCTTGCCCTGTGCGGCCAGTTGCTTCAACAGGGCTCGAAGCTGGTCTGAACAGGCCTGATCCAGACCATTCATCGGCTCGTCTAGGATCAGGATATCGGGATCATCCATCAGTGCCTGGGCCAGTCCCAGGCGCTGGCGCATACCGAGGGAGTATTTCCCGACGTGTTTCTTGTTGGCAGGGTCCAGCCCCATGGTTTCCATCGCTCTTTTTGCCCGTTCCCGGCTGTTGCCGCCCTTCAGGGACGCAATCAACTGCAGATTCCGAAGCCCGCTGTATTCGCGCAGGAAACCGGGGGATTCGATCAGCATGCCCATGGAAAAGGTATGGGCGTTTTTCGGCGTCAGCGTGGCGCCGTCGATCCGAACCGTTCCGCTTTTCGGCACGACAAAGCCGCAGATCGTTTTCAGCAGGACCGTTTTCCCGGACCCGTTTCTTCCCATGAGCCCTGTGATACTGCCGCTTGGGAACGTGCAGGATACGTCATGCAGAACTTCCGTGCTTCCGAATTTCACCGTGATATTGCTGACTTGAATCATCATTTCCTCCTTACAATTCCGGCGCTGTTTCAATATGACAGCGCAACAGCTTTCTGATACTGAGCGCTCCGAGAATTCCCAGCAGAGCAAACACGATCCCAAATCGAATGTTCCAGGTACTCTGATTGTCTCCGATGTATTGCCATGGATTCATCCAGGAGATCGGCGAAACCCAGAACAACTCCGGCGTGCTGTCAAAATAGGAATAGAGAACAAAGTCGATCACGCTGATCCCGGAGACGATAAACGCGCCGACCTCTCTGCGCAGATGGAGGTTCAGATACAGCAGAAGCATCCCGATCAGACCGGCGATCCCCCAGCCCATCAGCAAGGTTCTCAGAAAAACAGTCGTCGCGTCCTGCTGCAAGATGATTTCCTGTGCAAAAGCGCCCCAGAAGGGATTGTCGTGGGCCAGCATCTTCAGACAGGGGCCCCAATCCGCAGTCCATTTGATCTGACCGGCGCACACGCAGAGCATACACAGCCACAGGAACAGAACAAAGGCCAGACTACAGAGGATCACATAGCAGAATTGGCCCAACAGCCACCGTCTTCGACCGATCTTTTGCAGAGCATAGGGCTGCAGAAGATCCAGGAACGGGGCATCGCAGAAGAGGATAATCAGGCTCAGGGCCAGGCAAAAAAGAGTGTAGCGGTCGATCAGCAAAAACGGCAGCAGCCACGGGGAGAGCATCCTGTCGGACAATACGGAGACCTCGCGAAATGCCGCCGCCGTGTTTCGTGTGAAGACGACCAGCACGGCTATGACGATCCAATACCGCGGATTGTGCAGCCATTTTCGGAAATTCAGGCTGCAGCTACGAAGAACATCCATTGTTGCGCAGCCTCCCGATCTGCCAGGTAAAAATGAAACATGCGAACATAAACAGCACCAACAGAAAAGACGAAACATACAGCAGACTCCCGGGAAGATTTCCGTTGTCAACCGGGACATAGAGCATGACGGAGATGTCCATCCACACGGGAAGCTTCAACGTTGTGGCCAATACGCTGGCCAAGTAGTACAGCAGCACTGGAAAGGACAGGACGACAAAGGAGTTTTTGACTCTTGTGGAGAAAACCAGGGCAAGCACAGCAAAGACGCTCCCCGTCGCGCCGGTGAGCCAGACGTTGATCAGCAGATACGAAACAGGGTTTCCCGCTTCGATCAGGCTGGCCCATCCGCTGTAGCTGATGGTATCCGCTGTCTGAAAAGGATATTGCAGGCACAGAAAAAGCAACAACAGACCCATTGCGGCTGAAATTGCAAGAAAGCCGGACACCGCGACAGCAATACAGCGTGAAAAGCTGTACGCCGCGGGAGGCACCTGTTTCAGAAGCAGATGTAAATAGTGGTTTTCTGTATCCGCTAAGAAGCTGGTAGCATAGGGGATGGCGGCGCAGAGAAAGAAAAATACATAGAATCCGTAGCTGCAGCTCAATCGGAACAGATACATGACATTGGAGGGCCATGTTTCCTTTGGCAAATTGACACACAGGAACAAGGCATAACACAGTACTGCAATCAGAAAACGCGGGGAGCAGACGGAGCGGAACAGGTCGATCCGCAGCGCTTTTCCAAAGGATCTCATTCCAGATCACCGTCCAATATCACCTCGTCCGCTGTGTAGGCGTTCAGCCAGTAGGATGCTGTACGCTGCTCCTTCATCCCGGACACGGGGTTGTGAAATGAATAACTGATCGTTACACTCCATAGAGGCTGACAGGTACCGTCAGGCATCCTGTAATAATACAGTGCGAGTTCGATCACATCTGTATGATCAGAATACAGATCGGCAGTCAGGTCATTGATCGAGCGGAGAATCGCAGAAAGCTCCGCCAGAGGCTTGCTGCCGGAAGTCTCTTTCGCTGCGGCAAAGGACGATACGCTCAGCTTGATCCAGCCTTGATTGTCGATCCAGGCTTCGATCTCGCTTCCGTAGTATGGAACGTCAGAAAGCAGCTGGCTCGCTGTGATATAGTACAGAGCATCCTCTTCTGTCCATTTGTCCTTCTCTGCGGTCTGCTCCGTGTCTTTGCGGTCACCGCCTGAAGAATAGCGCTCGGAGCGCAGACTTCCTTCGCTTTTTCTTCGGTCATACAGCTTTTGCAGATCGTGGGCCGAGAGGCTGTAACAACTAAGGTCTCCGACAGTCCCGTAAGGAGCAAACAGAGACACGAAAGCGCTCTGGACGGTATCTCTGTCTGAGAAAGACAGGTTTCCCTCCATCTGGCTTTCCGCGTCTTCAGGCGGATAAAAAACGGCGTCAATGGAATAGGAGCGCTGCGTTTGATAGAAAAGATCCGTGCCGCGGTTTGTAAAGCATTGAATATCCAGCCAGTAATCATAGAAGGGCTCCAGGCCGGACCGCATCAGGACGGCATTGCCCTCATTGTCCGGATAACTCCAGGAAGAGACGTCCATCGCATCGTCGGCCTTTTGCCCGGACAGAGTCTGAAAGGCCTCGTTTTCATTCAGGAGTACCGGCTCCAATTGATAGACCGGCAAAGATGGATGCGCCGCAAGCGTATCTCCCGCCTTTTCCATCAGTTTTTCTGAAATGCCGCAGCTGAGTTCCGGCAGACCTGAAGAATACGGAACGGATGCAGTTTGTGTCATATCATCGACAACAGAACTGGTGGAATCCGTTTGCGCAGGATTTGCCGGAGCGCCGCATCCGCTAAGCAGGATCATCATCGTGAGCAGGCAGCTCGCAAGGCACAGTTTTTTCATAAGACAGAGGTCCCTCCCGTTTCATTCTGACGTATTGATAACGATGACATATCCATCTACATTGTTGCCGGAAACGGTATAGCTGCCGGATACCGGGACGACAACCTGGTCTTCCGGGCAGAAATAGAGCTCATAACTTGCACCGAGACAGGACACCAAGAGGTGTTCTCCGGAAAAGGCAAAGTTGCGCAGGTAGTCTATGTATTCCTCCAGACAGAGGTTTTCACTTGCCATGACATAGGAATGCGGGAGCCCAACATAGCGGAAGTGCCAGGATTCATAGTCAATTCCGGTGATCCCGCTCTTGGAAGGCGGATAGCGCTGGATGAAGCCGTATTCCCAGGCGTGCTGAACAGCCCAAGCATATTCACCGTCACCGTCAAAACCGCCGCTGGTCCCGTTCTCCACGTTGTAGGTATCCAGATCGACGGCCAGGCCGGTGTGATGCTCGCTGTGACCAGGCAGGGCGATATAGGCGTCCGCATGGGCCTGCCCCTTGGAGGCGACCGCGTTGTCGTAAATCGCGGACTGATCGGCGAAGCTGCGCCAACCGGACACGATGTTGACGTCAGTGATCCCGGCCTCTGCGGCAAACGCTTCCATCCAGTCGTTAAGCGCTTTGATTGTTTCCGGCGTCACGCTGAGATAAATGTCCTTGACCAGATAGCTTCTGCTCTTGTGCTCGTAAACGGAAACCGTTTTTGGAATTGACGCATCAAAATTGTTTTCTTGATTTACCAAAACCAGAGTCCCTTCGGAAAGCGCCGATTCCGGCATTGTGATTCGCTGCCAGCCCTCCGGCAGAGAAGAATCAATGAATGGAACACTCGTGCCTGCCTCAGACTCCTTAACCCCCGAATCTGTCGTGCTTGTGTCCTGACCGTTCTGATTGCTTGAAGGCTCCGGTTCTCTGCCAAAGCAGGATAACATGAACGCAGTTATAACAGAAAGCAGCAAAACTATCGCGCCGAGTACAATTGCCCGTTTCAGATAAAACACCCTGCGCTTTTTGCGCCGTTTTGCCTGTTGTGACGACATGAAGAAACGCTCCCTTGCTCTGTTTTTTGATACAGTAGCAAAAGAGCGCTTCAGTTTGTCATGCATTTGGCATCTTTTTGGCATCATTCAATCGTTTTATTGGTTGATTGTGAGGAGTCCCTCCGTCAAAATGAGCAGAAATGGGATACGCAGTCGTTCTTGTCCGTTTTCAGAAAGCAGAAACACCCCGCTTCCTCCATAGTCCTGCATTTCCTCTTCCGTCAAAGAAACGGTATAAGCAACAGATAACTGCCGGCTGCAGTGTGCGCACAGGGCGTCTCCAAGCACGGAACAGATGTGTTCACGAACATCTGTGACGCTTTCCAAATCATAAAACAGAGTTTCCCACCATTCCGGGTAGCCGGAAAAGCTGCATTCCAGCAGCAGACCGGTCTGATCATCCACAACGGCATCGCAACGCCAGGAATCATCCAGAGATACCATTACATTCCAAACAAGGACAGATCCTTCCGAACCATAGTTGAGCAGCATTGGCGCAGCGCTGAAATTCTTCGCTCCCAGTTCAAGGGGATTTCCAGTCAATTCCTTCAGGAATTGCTCCACAACGGAACGCACATCCCGATCCGTCATAAAGATTCCCCGTTCCAGTGGGACTGTATCCGCCGAGGGGCGTCCTTGCATCAAACGCAGTTTATCGGCAACACTCAGGTCAGTTTGATAGCTGATGTCGATCTGCCGGATCGAGACCGGCTCCGGTTTTCCCTCAAGCACGGCATCTTGATTCTCAGTGATAAGCACCGGAAGAAACCATCCGATGACGCCTGCCGCCGCAAGCAGGAGGAGAACCAAAATCCAATAATTCCGTTTCATTCCGCGCCTCCTTCCGCACCGGCCTCGGCGCTCGGAAGTGAAACCGTCACGCAGGTGCCTTTCCCTTCCCGGGAGGCAAAGTTGATCGTTCCTCTGTGAAGCTCCAGGATTCTGCTGCAGAGCGTCAAGCCCAGTCCTGCGCCGCCTTGGGCTCGGGATCGGGACTTATCCACCCGATAGAAGGCCTCAGTCAAATGCCGGAGCGCCTCCTCCGGCATCCCCCGGCCGTTATCCAACACCTGGATCTGATAGCAGCCGTTCTCCTGCTTCCCAAGCACATAGATGTTGCCGCCGTGGTCCAAGGCCTTTCGGGCGTTGTCCAGCAGATTGGTCAGGACAGAGGAAAACAGATCGGGCTCCAATCTGCACAAGCCGGCTTCGCAGCGGCACTGCAGAACGATCCCTTGTTCCCGGTAGACCGGCTGGAGATGGGTCACCAGACTGTTGATCAGGACCGCGGGATCGGTTTCGACCAGGGCAAGGTTCTGGTGCTTCATCAACAGCAGATCCAGCAGCTTCAGCGACAGGGCTTCCAGCCGCTTTCCCTCTGAAAAAATGTAGTTGGCCGCCTCCTGCGCCTCCTGCTCGTCCAGGCTCTGCCCACGCAGGAGGTCCGCGTAACCGATAATCGAGGTCATCGGGGTCTTCAGCTCGTGGGCAAAGCTGCCCATGAACTGTTCCTGCCGTTCCATTTCCTCCTGCTGCGCCGTGATCGTCTCGGAGAGCTGCTCCGCCATCCGGTCGAACTCAGCCCCAAGCTGTCCAACCTCGTCCTTGGCTTGCAGCTTCGCCCTCGTGTCGAGCTTTCCTGCTGCCAGGCGGCGTGCCGCGTGGGAGAGCTTCCCCAGCGGTCTCGTCAGAACCCATGCGATACCCCATGCTGCTGCGCCGCCCAGGATCAGCATTCCGAGAAACACCCGATGATAGGTGTCCAATTGTTCCGCTCTGGCAGTGTAGATCGGCGTGATCTCATAGAGAATATCCAGCTGCAGCGGGGTATCGTTTGTCTGAACCGGTCCGCTGATCTGAAGAAAATGTCGGCTGTCTTCGGAAAAGATGAGCAGCTGGCTCCCGCTGGCTATCGCCAGCTTTTCGATGGTTTTTCCGGACTGATAGATTGCTTCGCCATTTTTTGTCACTTGAATTCCCGCCTGATTGGAAACCGCATCCATTCGATCCAGCGCAGTGCGGATGCTGGAAAAGTCCTGCCGGATGTCCACCAAATTGACAAGCCGAACGGTCTGCAGGGTCATCTCATAGGAAGAAGCAGCACTTGCTTTTTCCTGCTGCAGACTGTTCCGAAAGCTTTGTGAGATCAGCAGCACACCGCCGATCCCGTAACTCAGCGTCAACAGCCAGACCATCGCCAGCAGCAGCTTCTGTCGAAACTTCATGGCTTTCCCTCCAAGCGGTATCCGACCTTCGGAACCGCGTGCAGAATATCCTCCCAGCCCAGCTTTTTGCGAAGCCGTTGGACGTGAAGATCCACGGTTTTGCTGCCATAGGGAAAGTCCTCTTTCCAGACCCGCTCATAGATCGTTTCCCGGTAGAGGGCGATCCCGGGGTTCCGGGCGAACAGCAGGAGCAGTTCGTATTCCTTCGGCGTGAGGGAGATGTTTTCGCCTTCCTTTGTTACCAACATTGCCTGGGTATCGATGACCAGGCCTCCGACGCGAAGCTCAGCAGCCGTTTTATTGTAGCGCCGCAGTACCACGTTGACCCGGGCCAGCAGTTCAATGATCTCAAAGGGCTTGACCAGGTAATCCTCCGCGCCGAGCTCCAGCCCTTTCACCCGATCATTTACAGCGTTTTTGGCCGTCAGGAAAATGACCGGGATCTCCATGGGCCGGATGTATTCCATCAGGGAAAAACCGTCGATCTCCGGCAGCATCACGTCCAGAAGGATCAGATCAAAGCGCCGCTCTTCCAGAATGTCCGCAGCTTCCGCACCGTCATAAGCACAGGTGCAGTCATATCCGGCCTTTTTCAGGCTCAACCGGATCAGATTCGAGATCGGCTTTTCATCCTCAACGATCAAAATATGGATCACGTGCTCACCTCCAATGTTTTATATATTACATCCGTTCGGCATCAAAATGGCATCAATATTGTAGTATTCTAATAAGCTATGGTCGGCTTAATAAAGATTATTCTTTTGTGATACTCTGCTCAATGGCAACCTGGAGTTTTTTCAGTGCTTGTTCACAAATCCGCTGAGCGGATTCCGGGCTGGAGAGACCGTAGTCAATGGCAAGGTCAGCGTAAGGAGTGCGCTTTTTCGGGACGCAATCATACCATTTTTCACTTGAGCCGGTTTTCTCCAAAACGCTGAAGCATTCCGGGCAGAATCCTAGGTGGGCAGAAAGCATTTCCTGTTCCCGGTAATCCAGGCTTTCCCAAGCGAAGCAGAGAGCTTTTGCCTGACACTCATTCAGCAGTGCCTCGTAGGGCTCCGGGTAATGACTGACGGTGCGTTCCTCGCTGCTTTCTTCCCACTCCCCGTCGGTGGAGCCGAACTGACGGTGCGATCCCGTGCAGAGCGTATTGAGCAAGGCACACTGAATAATCTCTGTAGCTTCTTCCTGTGGGATCTTCATGTCCTCTGCTACTTTGCAAATGGCCTCCAGATCGTTCCTGCCGCCGTAATCATAGAACTTTTTCATGACGGTGCGGAGCTTTTTGTCGGCGTAGGCGGACGTTACGGTACAACCTCGGCGCATTTTTCGGATGTAATAGTACATCCGGTTTTTCATGTAATTCTTGCTGTATTGCAGAAAGTGGGAGCCTTTTTGTGGATCATAGTGCTGCTCCGCTTCCAGCAGACCCAGCACCGCTTCCTGCTTCAGATCGGCAAAGTGTCCTGGCATGGTGTACCGAAGCATAAAGCCGGATGCAATCCGATTCAAGGTCGGCTCATAATAGTGCAGAAAGCCGTGATAATAATAGGGATCGTGGCTTTCGAAATAGGTCTGGAAGCAGGCCTCCGCCTTTTCGTACCATTTTGTTTTGGATTCAATCTTTGGCGGCTCTTCCATTTTGTAGATTCGATGGTCGTCTATGAGCCGGAAAGTGAAATGCTCCGCGTTCTGAAAGTCTGCTTCTTCGGGACTCGCTTTTGCTTTTTTATCTTCTTCCTGTTCGGAGGGAGCCGTGTCGTATGTATACAGACCGCGATCAGATTCCTCTTCTTCAGCGGGTGTTTCCGGCTCAGCCGGGCTCTCCTCCGGCCATTCCTCCTCCAAATAATCGTCTCTGTTCATAGCTTGTACCTCTCGGATACGTCCGCATAGAGCTTTTCTTTTGACAAATCCGTTTCATAGCTTGCGTTGGCGTAGTATTCGTCTTGAATCGCCCGGAATTTCCGATCCTTTGCCAGTTTCTTTGCCTTCTCCGCGAACTCCGGCGTGATGACGCCCCGGCTTTGCTCCGCCCGGATCGCGGCGCAGCGGCGATTGTAGAGATCTGTGATCGGATCGGCCTCCGCCAGCTCCTTGCGGCCAATGGCTGCCGCATACTTCCGGCAGGGCAGACGCTTTCCCCGATATTCTTTCGGCGCATAGCCCGTGGAGCAGTAGATCTGCCGCCGCGCGCTCTGCATCAGGAAATATTGCTTGCAGATTGGGCATTGGCGGAGATAATGCCCGTAATGCAGGCCTTCAAAGAAATCTGTGACAATAAAGCTGGCAAAGCGGTCAAAGGATAGGCGTCTGGTAACGGAGCCGCCTTTGCTTCGGCTGTTTTTCGGGGCGGAGATATACTGCGTGGAAAACGGCATCTCCGGCGTCCCGAAGCATTCCAACGCCAGGGGCAGCAGATGCCCTTCATCCATTCGCGCTGCTTCGTCTAACCGACAAACAAACTGCCACAGACTGTCATGGACCTTGTGGAGATCGTCTGTCAGAGAATTGATGAATAAAAGAATCGTTTGAATTCTGGCAATGCGGGCCTCCACGGAGCGCATATAGTTTCTGTCTATTCTCCGATCCACGGTTCCAACAACGACCTCGTCCTCCTCAATTTCCGCGATCTTTCCCCGATAGCGAAAGTAAGCGCAGATCTCTCTGCAGCTTTCCTCTGTAAACAGATCGGCAACTTCTCTTTGTAATTCTTCAGCATCAATTTGCTCGAAGGGCGTCAGTCTTGGGAGCCCCTTGACTGCCCATTCGGTCAGCCAGCCTGTATGCGTGAACTTCACTATATCCAAATACCCGTCCCAGAGTTGATCCAGAATCCGGTCATGTGTTTCGTCCCGGTAAACGCTGATCCGGGCCGCCGCGTCGTCATCATAGAATTGGTTCATCAGCGTGACCGTGAAATGGCCTGCGGGGTACTTTTTTCCGGCGTAATAGACCTGTCCGTCCCGGTAATCCGCTGTGAAAAAGCAGCTCGTTTCGTTCATGCTCCGCACCTCCGCTGAGGCCTGAACAAATTCTACAGAATTTGCGGGCCTATATTCAGTACAAATAAGAATTTTTTGAAAATATTTCGCTTATCGTGTTGCGATTTCATTATAAAATAAATTAAAATCATTTACAAGTCCTTATTTTTCAATGTTTTTTGGATGTTGCGCTTATTGATTTTCCTGTGTTGCTCAATATGTCGGGAAAAGAAAGCTTTCGACTATTATATAAGTGAGGACAGGAGAAAGCCGTCAGAGACCGCGCCGTTTGGCGTTGATCCCTGGCGGCTTTTTCTATTTCCCTCCAAATTACAATCGTCGAAAGGAGATGCACAAACCATGCAGAAGCAGGCTTATCACAACAGCGGGTAGTAACCTTCCCCTGGCAGGAACGTCACGCAGCGACGAAGGAAAACGCAATATCCGCCCCGAAACGCAACAGTTCAGAGGCGGGCAAACCAATTCAAAAAGGAGTAAAAACACTATGAAAGATTGCAATGGATTCAAAATCATCGGTGTGGATCACGGCTTTGGCAATATGAAGACTGCCAGCCACTGTTTTCCCACCGGCCTCCTGCGTTATGACAGTGAGCCATTGTTTACCAAGGACCTGCTGATCTATGACGGAGAGTACTATTTGATCGGTGAGGGACACAAGGAGTTCCTGCCCGACAAAAGCCTGGACGAGGACTATTATGTGCTGACCCTGGCGGCTATTGCCATGGAGCTGGCTGACGAGGGCTTGCAGGAAGCAAGCGTCTATCTGGCGGTAGGGCTGCCCCTGACCTGGACCGCTGGGCAGAAGGAAGCCTTTGCAGCCTATCTCAGCCGGTATTCTGAGGTTGCCTTTACCTTCCGAAAAACAGATTACCGCGTTCGTATCGTGGGCGTCAGCGTCTATCCGCAGGGCTACGCCGCTATCGCGCAGATCAAGGGACAGATGACCGGCGTCAACATGATTGCCGACGTCGGGAACGGCACCATGAACATTCTGTACCTGATCAACGGCAAGCCCCAGTCGGGAAGGATGTTCACGGAGAAGATCGGCGTCTACCAGTGTACGCTGGCAGTGCGGGAGGCCTTCCTTCGGCAGACCCGACGAGAAATCAATGACGCCATCATTGATGAGGCGCTCTGCAGCGGCACGGCAGGGATTGACGAAGCCGATCTTTCCATCATCCGCACCACCGCCGCAGCTTACGTGGAAGAGCTCTTCCGCAGGCTGCGGGAGCACGGCTACGATGAGCGCACCATGACTCTCTGGATCACAGGCGGAGGCGGCTGCCTGGTAAAGCACTTCGGCAAGGTCGATCCCAAGCGCGTCCGTTTTGTGGAGGACATCTGCGCGGCGGCCAAGGGTTATGAATACCTGGCCGCCATCCAGATCAAGGCGGGGCGGACGGGATGAGCGTCTATCGCATGACCCTGCGCTTCAACCTCGAAGACGCGCAGGAGCGCGGCGCGGCGGAGTATTTGCAGGACCTGCGGCACGGGGACGGTAACCGCTTTGTAGTGAGTGCAGTGCTGGCACGGATCAAAGAAGATTGTGCCTGTAAGGTCGATTCCACCCTGCTGGACAGCATCCGCCGGATCTTCCGGGAGGAAATGCGAGCACTGCCACTCACCCAAGAAAACACCGTACCGGCTTTACCAGCCGAAGAACAGGAAGACCAGAGTGTGTTGGATGATTTGGAGCTGTTTGGATGACGTCTATGTGACGTCATTTTTTCTTTGCCTGGTTTCCAAATGACATCAAATTGACGCCACTGTTTTTCTGCGGAAACGGCTCTCCGCGAGGCAACCACGCACACCAACAGCGGCATGGGACACAGCCAGACCGAAGGGAATAGCCCTGCGGGGGCTGTGTCTCATACCGTAGCAAGCAGGGAAAAACCATAGTTTTTCCGAACAGGCCGGGCAAGCCGCCTGTGCCTTTGGGGTGTTCCCCAAGCCCCCTTGCCAGGCCGACCATTCCAAAACACAAATCATAATCAGAAAGGAGAAATCATCTTGAAACAAAACCAAGTCAACTTCACCGTTACGGCGGCGGAGAAGAAGCAAATCGAAAAGCTGGCGGAGGCCTGCGGCCTTTCCCAGGGAGAATACCTGCGGCAGCGGGCGTTGGGCTACTCCCCCAGAGCCTTCCCGCCTGGGGAGGGATACTGGAGGCTGCACAGCGATCTGCTCTGGCTCATGAACCACGCACCTTCGCCGGAATACGAGGCCCGCTATGACGCCGCCTTTCAGAAGCTCCGGGAGGCCTACTTCCTGCCGGAGAAGCAGACGCCGGAAGAAATCCGAGCGGAGCTTGCGGGAGGATAGCCATGGCGACGACTGGCTTCTGGCCCGTCAAGGGCCGCCTGAAGGACGTGATCGACTACGCGGAGAACCCGGACAAAACCATCGATCGAAAGTATCTGGACGAAGATCTGTACCGCACTCTGGAATACGCTGCCAACGCCGAAAAGACCGATCAGCGGATGTACGTCACTGCGCTGAACTGCCCGCTGGAAACTGCCTGCCAGTCCATGATGGAGACCAAGCGGCGCTTCGGCAAGCTGAAGGGAAACGTCGCCTACCACGGCTATCAGAGCTTCCGTCCCGGTGAGTTGACGCCGGAGACCTGCCATGAGATCGGAATTGAGACCGCCCGCCGCATGTGGCCAGATTACGAGGTGGTGGTTACGACGCATCTGAACACGGATTCGCTCCATAACCACTTCATCGTAAACTCCGTCAGCTTCAAAACCGGCGAGAAGTTCCAGAACAAGATCCGGGACCACGTGCGGCTGCGGGAGGTATCTGACGCTCTGTGTCGGGATTATGAATTGTCCGTGCTGGGTAAATCCAAGCTGTATCAGACTGAGAAGGACGCTTATTGGGTCCACAAGGCCGGGAAGCTGACCCACCGAGACATTCTGAAGCAGGACGTGGAGGAGTGCCTCGCCTACGTTTACAAAACGGACGAGCTCCTGCAGCGCCTGCGGCAGAAGGGCTATATCGTGGTGCGCGATGACGACTATAAGCACATCTCCGTCAGAGCGCCGGATTGGAGCCGCGCTGTCCGGCTGGACAGCATCGGCTATCCCATGAGCAAAATCCAAAGCGTACTCCGGGATCATTGGGACGACGGTCATTTCTACGCTGTGTATAACAGTCATCTTCCGTCAAAACGAAAAACGTTTCCGTTGCTGACCCTGGAACGGCAGTTGGATTACAGCATCACCCACGCGAGGCAAACGGGAACGGTACTGCTGGATCTTGTCTTTTATCTCGTCCTGCGTTTGCTTGGTCTGACACAGGACGAGGAAGCGAGGCGACAGAACGCACAGCCCCTGTCCCCATCCATGCGGATGGAACTGGCGAAGCTGGATCAACTGATTGAAGAAGAGAAGCTCCTGATCGGGAAGGGAATCCACTCGGTTCAGGAGCTTTCGGCATTTCAGGAGGAAACCGAGGAGAAGATCAAAGGCCTGGAAGCGGAACGGCAGCACTGCCGGAACCAGCTTCGCAGGCCAAAATCACCCGAACTGACGGAGGCATACAAGCAGAAGATCGCGGCGACTACCGAGGAAATAAAGCCTCTGCGAAAGGAGCTTGCTGTGGCGAAGCGGATCGAGAACCGCTGGGAGCATCTGCTGGGCCTGCTGGAGGAGGAGCATGATCTGGAGAGCGGAGACCTTCAGAACGAGCAACATCGGGAGCAAAGCTGGGAGCGGTAAGACAGTATTTCAAATCACCAGAAACAGTATAACGAACCAATTGAAAGGAGTCAAATATGAAAGACGTAAAACAGATTTCGATTACCAACCTGGTGCCCTTTGCTGGGCATCCCTACAAGGTGGAGGATAACGAGGATATGGAGGTGCTGACCGAGAGCATCCGGGAGAACGGCATTCTGAATCCGCTGATCGTCCGCCCGGCTGAGAACGATCCCTGCCGATTTGAAATCGTATCCGGACACCGGCGTGCCCACGCCGCAAGGCTGGCGGGAATCGAAACGGTTCCCGCCTTTGTCTATCCCCTCAGCCGGGACCAGGCGGCAGTGCTGGTGGTGGACAGCAACCTCCACCGGGAGCGCCTGCTTCCCTCCGAGAAAGCCTTTGCCTACAAGCTCAAAATGGAGGCCTTGAAACGGCAGGGTCGGCGGACGGATCTCACTTTGTCGCAAGTTGCGACAAAGTTGGACACAGCAACGGAGATCGGCGCGGCCTCCAACGAGAGCCGGGATCAGGTGTTTCGCTATATCCGGTTGACCAATCTGCTGCCGGAATTGCTGACAATGATGGACGAGGGCAAGATCGCCTTCTCCGTCGGCGTGGAGCTGTCCTACCTTCCCGCCGAAGCCCAATCCGACCTGCTGGATGCCATGGCACGAAACGACTGCACGCCGTCCTACGCCCAGGCTGTGCGACTGCACAAGGCTTATAACGTCGGAGCCCTGGACCGTTGGATGATTGAAAAGACCCTGGCAGAGCCCAAACCCAACCAGCAAGAGCATATTCGTCTGAAGCGGGAGACCTTTGGCAGATTCTTCCCGGATCACTACACCGCCGCTGATATCGAGCAGGACATCATGAAGGGACTGGAACTCCTGAAGCGCCAGCGGGACCGCAGCCGGGACGCAAGATAAGGAGGCCGCCATGCGAGACAATTACTATTTTTTCGGCCTGGGAGCGCCGGAGCGAAGCTATGTGGTCAACGGCGTGACCTATCAGGTGGGAAGCCGTTACGCACCGATTGATTTCAAAGCAAAGAAGCAGAAAGAGAAAACCGTCTTTGACCGCGTCTGTCATTATCTAGATAACGATTTCGCAGATTTGACGGATGCCGGCGCAAACCGTAATATGGAGTCGGAATATGTGTGCCCGGCTGCCATGAAAGGAGGAAGCAATGCAGTCGAAACGCAAGCCTGAACCCACAGGCATCGCCGCGCTCTACTGCCGCCTGTCCCGTGACGACGGCAGCGAAAGCGAGAGCAATTCCATTGGAAATCAAAAACGCCTTCTTTCTCAGAAGGCGAAGGAGCTGGGGCTTGGAAGCACCAAGTTCTATGTGGACGACGGATACACCGGGACGAACTTCAATCGTCCCGGCTTCCAGTCCATGCTGGACGACATCGACCTTGGCTACGTGACCACCGTGATGGTGAAGGATCTTTCCAGATTGGGGCGTGATTACGTTTCCGTCGGCCATTATACGGACAACTATTTCCCGGATCGGAACGTCCGATTCATTGCCGTGAACGACATGGTGGACAGCGACGAGGGCGAGAACGAGATCGCCCCCTTCAAGAACATTATGAATGAGATGTACGCCAGAGATATTTCCCGTAAGGTTCGTTCTGCTCACCGCATCCGGGGTAATCTCGGAGAGCCGCTGAGCCAGCCGCCCTATGGTTATATCAAATCGCCGGAGGACAAGAAACGCTGGATTATCGAGCCGGAGGCGGCAGCGGTCGTCAGGCAGATCTTCCGTCTCTGCATCGAGGGCAAGGGAAACGAGAGCATTGCCCGGATTCTGACAGATCAGAAGATTCTCAATCCCACAGCCTACTGGCGGGAGCGCGGCGAAGGTCGCGGCGGAAAGAAGACGCAGCCCAATCCCTATCTCTGGAAGCACACGACGGTGGAGAAGATTTTGCGCCAGCAGGAATACTGCGGCGACATCATCAACTTCAAAACCTACTCCAAGAGCTTCAAGAACAAGCAGCGCCTCGAAAACCCGGAGGAAAACTGGGTTGTTTTCAAGGGCAAGCATGAACCGATCATTGACCGGGATACCTTTGAGCAGGTACAGCAGAAGATCAAAAAGACAAAACGCCGTGCGCCAAAGGCAGAAAACGGCCCCAAGCATATTCTGACCGATTATCTCTACTGCGCGGACTGCCACAACAAGCTCTGGCATCACACCAATACGCGCAATAAGGACATTCATTTCTTTTCCTGTTCCAATTATTCGGGCGACTACGGCGGAACTTGTACCTCCCGGCATTATATTCGGGCTGACGCTGTCGAGCAGGTCGTGCTGTTGGAGCTGCGTCGGCTGGCGTCGTTTCTGCGGTATGACGAGAAAGCCTTTGCGGATATCCTGGCGCAGAAAACGAACCGGGATATGCTTGAGGAGCAGAAGCGTCTGGAAGGAGAGCTGCAGAAGGCCATTGCCAGAAACGAAACGGTTGTACGGATGTATGAAAAGCTCTACGAGGATAACGCCAGCGGAAAGGTCACGGACGAGTGGTTCATGCAGCTTTCACACAAGTACGAGGTAGAGCGGATGGAGCTCAAGGGCAAGATTTCGGACTGCCGTCAGCGGCTCTCCGAGCTTGGCTCCATGCAGCAGGGCCGGGACAGCTTCCTGCAGGCGATCCGCAGATTTATGGAAATGGGCACCCTCACCGCGCCGCTGCTCCAGGAGCTGATAGACCACATCGACGTCTATGAGACGGAGGGCAAGGGCAAGCACCGCACCCAGCGCGTCGTGATCTACTACCGCTTTGTGGGCTATATCGACCTGAGTGAAGCGGACTTCGAGGATGCTCTTCTTCAGCAGGAAAACCACAGAGCTGAAACCCGCCAGGGCGTCGCAGTTGAGTACCTGCCCGAAAAGCCCAAACCGGAGCACCGTCCCGCAGAAGCGATTGCTTGAAAAGAAAAACGCCGTCCAAATGGACGGCAGACCATGAAAAAAGAATGTCGAGTGTTCATAACTCAAATCCGTTATGAACACTCGACATGGTCCGAGTGACTGGATTCGAACCAGCGGCCTCTTGAACCCCATTCAAGCGCGATACCAAACTTCGCCACACCCGGATCTCTCGCGGGAAGTATAATAGCACACTTCATTCAAAAATGCAAGCATTATTTTCAGGATTTTGAAAATATTTTTTGAGTGCGCTGGCTATGCGCTTGCGGATTCTTCGCTGCGCCGAAAAAGACAGCCTCGGCCGGTTTTATCGGATGGGGCGGAGGGAAACGGTCTCGACGGGGCTTATACCAAAGCCGGAGAGAATCCTTTCGGCCTCCGCGATCAGCTCCGGCCTCCAGACGAAGGCCGGTTTGTGGGCGTCGCAGCCGATGACGACCTTGGGCTGCTCCTCCCCCACAATGCGCCAGAAGCGCGGGTCCGGATAGTGCTTGCCCTCGCTGTAGCCCAGGAGATTGAATTCCAGCGGGATATTCAGCTCCCGCGCCCGGCGGCAGATGGTCCGGACATGGCGTTCGTAGGCCTTGGGATCACCGGTAAAACAGAACAGATCCGGGTGCGCAAAGTAGGAGAAGAGTCCCGTCTCCAGGGCCTCCAGGGTCTGGCCCCGGTATTGATCCAGCAGCTTCATATCGTCGGTGGGTCTGGGTGAGAAAACACCTTCGGTCTCATTGTAGAGCGCGTGCTGTCCTAGGATCATATAGTCCATGGGAAACTGACGGATAAATTCCAGCAGACGGGAAAACAGTTTGGGATAATACTCCGCCTCCAGGCCGATCCAAAGCTGGATCCGGTCCTTGTATTCCTCCCGGAGGGAAAGCAGGGTCTCCACATAGTCCGGCAGCTGCTCGGGACGCATGCGGAAGGAGGAATAATAGCCCGGCTCGTCGAAGAAATAGGGGCTATGATCGGAGAAGCCCAGCTCCTCAAAGCCCCCCTCCAGCGCCCGCTCCACATAGCGCCGCTCTTTGCCGTCCGCATGGTTGCAGCGAGGGGTATGGGTATGATAATTTGCAATCATCTGAGTTCCTCGGTTTGTTCAGCTCCGTCCTGCCAGCACTGCGAATGCGATAAGCGCCACCACGATCACCACAACGACGGCAAGTAAAATCTTCCTCCGTCTGCGATAACTGCTACAGTACGCTTCTCTTTCTTCCTTGCTGAGTCCCTCCATTCGATTGATGGAGGCGTAACGGGTATATGGAGTGTAATACCAAAGATATGTGGGGAAATAGACAGGTCTGCGGGTCACGGTCCGGGTTCTGGCCCCTGTGCCAAAGAGATCCCCCAGGAGCGTGCCCGAGCCGCTCCGCCTGTCGCTGCCGCCCTTTCCGCCGAAGCTCTTTCGTTTGCCGTTCCGATCAGAATTGCTGTTGGAGCCGGCCGCTGAGAGATATAGCGCCAAGGCAGCCGCGGCCAGCACCAACAGATAGACGGAAAAACTCGCCGCGGCCAGGGCCTTATAGATGGAACGGTGGGTCGTATCCATATTCGCCCAGATCAAAGCCCCCAAGCCGGCGCAGCTCATCAAGGCACAGATGGCCATACAGAGCCAGAATTCCGTATGATCCTCGAAATACTTGACTACAGCAGCAATGCAGACGGCGATCAGAGCGGCCAGCCCGAAATACAGGAGCTTGGGGCGACTTTCTTCATCTCCGCTGAGATAGAACATGACGACGCCGAAAAGAATCGCCGCAGCAGGCAGGCCGCTCAGAAACAGACTGCGAACACGAATCTCCAGGCTCAGGGTGTTCAGCAGCAGCAAGGCTGCCAGACCGATGCCTCCGTGATTGAGCAGAGAACAGACGACGTACCAGCGTTCGTCCTTCTTCGCGGGAACAAAGAAGATTAACACGGAGGCGATCAGGAGCAGGGCCAGGAATGCCAGGGTGAACTGAAGACTGTTCCGGAAAAAACCCAGCGAACCCAAAAAACAGGTCAGAAGGAGACATAAAATCGCGCCAAGCCCGATCCACATGGTCAGAGAGGCGCCGCGGTTCTGCTCTGCGACAATGCGTTCCCGACCTTCCAGGTTCACGGAATTTGCCTCCCTGTTTTCTATGTTCATCAATGTTTCCTCCGATATGTGGCTTCGGTGTTTTGTTTATTCGTCCGCCTTTGTTTCGATTCCATAATCAAAGGAAGGCATCATCTTCAGCTTGAAGAGGTTGCGGCGGTGGAGCCGGTCAATGCGCTCCTTGGTCTCGGGATCGTCGATCTCGCCGGTGCGGATATAGCGATCCAGGGCGGCGTAGGTAAACCCCAGGTTGTCCTCGTCGGTCTTGCCGCAAAGGCCGTCAATGGGAACCTTGTCCACCAGCACGGCGGGCAGACCCAGATAGCGGCCCACCTGCTTGACCTCGTCCACAGTCAGATGGGACATGGGGCTGAAGTCGCCCGCGGCGTCGCCGTAGCGGGTGGAGTAGCCCACCCAGTCCTCGGAGAGGTTGCAGGTGTTGACCACCCGGCCGTTGCGGCTCTGGCTCACGGCGTAGACCGTGGCCATGCGGATGCGGGGGGGCAGATTGACGATGCTCTGGTTGGAGAGTTCAAACCCCGCGGGCATGGCGTTTTTCACGCCCTCCACGGCGTCGTGGATATTTACCACGTAGTTTTCAATGCCCAGGTGCTCGCAGAGCAGATGGGCCATGTCGATGTCGTGCTGCTCGCCGTTGGGCATGAGCACGCCGATGACCCGGTCTTTGCCCAGGGCCTCCACGCAGAGGGCCGCGGCGACAGAGCTGTCCTTTCCGCCGGAAATCCCCAGCACCGCGTTGCAGCCGGGGCCATTCTCTTCAAAAAAATCGCGGATCCACTGGACGCAGGCTTCGGTTACTTTTTGAACGTCGAACATATCGTACCTCCTATGATTCTCGGCGGACAAGCGATGCTTGTCCCTACAGAATGTTGATGT
Source organism: Oscillospiraceae bacterium (assembly GCA_017509485.1). Classification (GTDB taxonomy): domain Bacteria; phylum Bacillota; class Clostridia; order Oscillospirales; family Oscillospiraceae; genus JAFRPC01. The sequence goes on from JAFWPP010000024.1 coordinate 33,410, forward strand.
GACAGGATCTCATAACTTCCAGTGCGGCTTCGTGTTTCGCGGGGGTGACGCCGGCGCAGCAGGCGGCGATCACGGAGATCTCCTTTTCATGAAAGCGGGCCTTCAGCAGCAGGGCGTTGGAGATCACGCAGATGTCGGTGCATAGACCGCAGAGGGTCAGGTCGAAGTCCTCCCCCGCCGCCGCATCCTCGATGAGCTGCGGCAGGACCAGAGAGCCGAAGGTGGGCTTCTCCACAAAGACTGCGCCCCTTCCGTTCAGGGCGGTGGCGACCTCCCGGTCCACGGCCCAGCCGGGGGTGCCCTTGATGCAGTGCTCCACGGGAAGATGTCGGCCCTCAGCGGTCTCCAGGTAGTTCTCCCCATGGGTGTCCACGGTGGCCCAGATCTCCCCGGGGAAGCCGTGGATCAAATTCAGGACGGCGGGCTTGATGGCGACGGCCTCGGGGGTGCCCAGGGAGCCGTCGATGAAGTCCTTTTGCATATCGACTACAACAAGAAAGTGTTTCATCGTCTCACCTCACAAAGGATTTCTTCAAAGCTGACAGGTTTGCAGGGCAGGGACATGTTGGTACAGAGCGTCAGGGCGTAGTCCGGGGCGGAAAGATGATAAAACCGACTGCCGTACTGGGTCCATTCGCCGGGTTGGGGCAGGAATTCTGTGGATTTCAGGTCGTAAAGGAAGCCAACGCCGGTTTTCTTTCCGTAGGCCTCCTTGCAGGTCCAGACGGCGGCGAAGCGGCGGTCCTGTTCCTCCGGGCTCTCCCCTGCCTCGACCCAGGCGCGCTCGGTTTCCGACAGGATCCGGTAGATGGGAGGAGCGGACAAGCAATGCTTGTCCCTGCAAATTGTTCTGTACTCCTGGACGTCCACGCCGACGGGTGCGGAGGACAGAGCGCAGGCCACGGCGGTTTTGCAGTGGGACAGGTTGAAGCAGATGTCCGGGCTTTCCGGGAAGAAGGGCTTGCCCTTCTCTCCGCGTTCGATCCTCGGAAGCTCTGTCAGCCCGTACTCCTCCCGGAGCGCGTGGCGGAGGAGAAGCTCGGCCAGGGCGGACTGCACCGCGGATGGCTCGTGACGAAAGCTTGCGAGCTTCTCCCGCCGCGCTTCGCTCAGGCAGGGAAACAGAGGAACCAAGTCAGATAATGTGATTTGTTCAACGTTTTCAATCAGCCAGAGCATTCCATACACCTCATCGGCGGAGGACGATTGGCGCACGCTGTGCGCCGCTACATTTGGGCTTCGAGCCAGGCCTGCAGGTCGGCGCGGCCCTCCGGGGACATGGGGAAGGTCTTTTCGCCCTCGATGGCGCTGAACTCATAGCTCAGGGGGCCGTGCCAGTATTCAGCCTTGATGGAGCTGGCTGCGTGGTCCAGCTCCTTGGGGGTGGCCATCACCACGTTCGGCGTGATCTTGTAGCGGAAGGGGCCGCAGGAACCGGTGAAGATATTGCCGTTCTCGAAGTGGTGGAAAACGGGAAGCCAGACGGCGTTCATTCGGCCATCAGCTCCTCCATCTCGTCCAGCAGCTCGCCGAAAAGGGCCAGGGCCTGGTTGACGGGCTCGGGGCTGGACATATCCACGCCGGCGCCCTTGAGCAGGTCGATGGGGTCCTTGGAGCAGCCGCCGGAGAGGAAGCCGATGTAATCCTTGACGGCGCTCTCGCCCTCCCGCAGAATGCGGCGGGACAGGGCGATGGCGGCGGAATAGCCGGTGGCGTACTGGAAGACGTAGTAGTTGTAGTAGAAGTGGGGGATGCGCTCCCACTCGTAGGCAATCTCGTCGTCCAGGACAATGTCCTCGCCGAAGTAGGCGGCGTTCAGCTTCTTGTATTCCTCGCACATCCGCTCCGCGGTCAGGGCCACGCCCTGCTGATTCAGCTGACCCAGGATGAGCTCGAACTCGGCGAACATTGTCTGACGGTACAGCGTGGTGCGGAACTGCTCCAGGAAATGATTGATGAGGTAGGCGCGTTCTTTTTTGTCGGTGGTCCTGCCCAGCAGATACTCCATGAGCAGCGCTTCGTTGCAGGTGGAGGCCACCTCTGCCACGAAGATCACGTAATCCGCGTCCACGGGATTCTGGTACTTGTTGGAGTGCCAGGAGTGGAGGGCGTGACCCATCTCGTGAGCCAGGGTGAACTGGCTGTCCAGAGTGCCGGTGTAGTTCAGCAGCACGTAGGGATGGACGAAAGCGCCGGCGGAGTAGGCGCCGCTGCGCTTACCCACGTTCTGATACACGTCGATCCAGCGGTTTTCAAAGCCCTCCTTCAGGATCTTCCGATAGTCCTCGCCCATGGGAGCCAGGGACTCGTAGACCGTCTGTTTGGCCTGCTCAAAGGGGATCTTCACGTCCGCGCCGGGAACCAGCGGCGTGTAGAGATCATAGAAATGGAGCTCGTCCACGCCCAGGAGCTTCTTGCGCAGCCGGGTGTAGCGGTGCATCTTGTCGAAGTTCTGGTGAACGGCCTCGATCAGATTGTGATAGACCTCAACGGGGACGTTGGTGTTGTCCAGGGAAGCCTCCAGAGGGCTGGCGTATTTCCTGGCGTTGGCCATGAACTGCAGGCTCTTGACCTGGGCGTTCAGCATGGCTGCCACGGAGTTTTTATTGGCGGCCCAGGTGTTGTAGGTGTTGCGGAAGGCGGACTTGCGCAGCTCCCGATCGTCGGACTCCATGTAGGAGATGTAGGTGCCCTGGGAAAGGGGGTGCTTGTTCCCGTCCTTGTCCACGGCGTCGGGGAAGCTCAGATCCGCGTCGGCGAACTTGGAGTAGATGTCGTCAGGAGACTGCATCATTTCACCGGCCATGGCGAGCAGCTTCTCCTCGCTGGGGCTGAGCACATGGGCGGCGTGTCGGCGAATGTTGAAGATGTAGCGGCGGTAGCACTCCAGGCCGGGCTCCTCGGCATAGAAGCGGTCGAGCTTCTCCTGGGGGATCGCCATAATCTCCGGGGTTTCAAAGGCGGTGGCGGAGGCGAAGGCCACATAGGTGGACATGGCCATGCCGTTCATCTCCTGATACTTTGCCACCCGGGTATCCTCGTCGTTGCGGCGGGAGGAATAGTTGAACAGATTGCTCAGCAGCACGCCGGCGCGTTCAAGCTTGGAGGCGTACTCCAAAAGGTCGGCAGCGCTTTCGCCGAGGCGGCCTGCAAAGGACGCCAGCTCCGCGGTCAGCGCCTTCATTTTTTCCAGGTCCTGCATCCAGGCCTCGTCGGAGGGATAAAGGTCCTCCACAGCCCAGCGGTCCTTCTGCGGGATTTCATTTCTCTCGGGGATCTTCTTCATTTCAGGCATTTTTTTCATCCTTTCACAGCGTTGTACTTGGTGCTTATCCCATGGTCTGATTGTACCCCAAATTTCAGATTTCGTCAATGATAATTCTGAGGAAAGGCTTTTCGACGCAAAGAAAATATTTTTTCTTTTTCCGTTGCGAAAAACGAAAAAGTATTATATAATAGTTGCAGCATTGAATGGATCCGCGTGGATCCACCGAAAAACCATTCTATATGATCTTTGAAAGGAGCACATACCATGGGACTTATCGCAGCAGGACTTGGCGCCTTAGGCGGCGTGCTTGCCGATCAGTGGAAGGAATTCTTCTACTGTGACGCCATTGACAAAAATGTTTTGGCCGTCAAGGGCCAGAAGCGGATCTCCGGCCGCTCCAGCAACACCAAGGGCAACGACAACATCATCTCCAACGGCTCCGTTATCGCGGTGGCCGACGGTCAGTGCATGATCATTGTCGAGCAGGGCAAGATCGTAGAGGTCTGCGCCGAGCCCGGCGAATTCGTTTGGGATTCCTCCACCGAGCCCTCCATCTTCACCGGCAGTCTCGGCAACAGCATCAAGGAAACCTTCAAGCTGATCGGCAAGCGCTTTACCTTCGGCGGCGACCCCGGCAAGGATCAGCGGGTCTACTATTTCAACACCAAGGAGATCATCGACAACAAATTCGGCACCCCGACGCCCATTCCCTTCCGGGTCGTGGACCGCAACATCAACCTGGATATCGACGTCTCTGTCCGCTGCAGCGGTCTGTACTCCTACCGGATCGCCGATCCCCTGCTGTTCTACGCCAACGTGTGCGGCAACGTAGAGCGCGCCTACACCCGCGATCAGATCGACGCCCAGCTGAAGACCGAGTTTGTCTCCGCTCTGCAGCCCGCCTTTGCCAGGATCTCCGAGCTGCAGGTCCGTCCCTCCGCTCTGCCCGGCCACGCCGAGGAGCTGAGCGACGCCATGAACGCCGCCCTCTCCAAGAAGTGGGGCGAGCTCCGGGGACTGCAGGTGGTCTCCATCGCCATGAACCCCATCACCCTCTCCGAGGAGGATCAGGAGCTCATCAAGAAAGCCCAGCACGCGGCCATCATGCGGGATCCCACCATGGCTGCCGCCACCCTGGTCGAGGCCCAGAGCCAGGCCATGAAGGACGCGGCCAACAACGCAGGCGGCGCCATGACCGGCTTCATGGGCTACGGTATGGCCCAGCAGGCGGGCGGCATCAACGCTCAGAATCTCTTTGCCATGGGTCAGCAGCAGGCTGCCGCCGCCCCCAAGGTCGAAAGCTGGAAATGCGCCTGCGGTGCGGAGAATGTCGGCAAGTTCTGCATGGAATGCGGCGCGCCCAAGCCCGTGGACGGCTGGGCCTGCCCCGAGTGCGGCACCGTAAACAAGGGCAAGTTCTGCGTGGAATGCGGCAAGAAAAAGCCCGAGGATGAGCCCCTGTATAAGTGTGACAAGTGCGGATGGGAGCCCGAGGATCCCAAGAATCCGCCCAAGTTCTGCCCGAATTGCGGCGACCTCTTTGACGAAAAAGACGCGCAATAAGCAGCAGCAATGCCCGGCTCTCCATGAGCCGGGCATTTTTTTGTTGACATCCTGTCTTTTTTCAGTATAATAGATGGGTGGAATTCACCACACAGGGGGTGTCATATGCTGAAACTCTTTCGGGACGGTAAAATCTGGACCATACCCAATCTTCTTTCCTTTTTCCGTCTGCTTTTGGTCCCGGTGATCATCTGGGCCTATTTGGGCAAAGAAGATATCAGCCTTACGGTCATACTCATTGCTGTTTCCGCTCTCACCGATGTGATGGACGGCCAGATCGCCCGGCATTTTCATATGGTCTCCGATCTGGGAAAGGCTCTGGATCCCATTGCCGATAAGCTGACGCAGGTGTCCGTTGTCTTATGTCTGGCTTTCAGCTATCCCCTGCTTTGGATCCTTCTGGGGCTCTGCGTGTTCCGGGAGATCTCCATGGGGATTCTGGGATATCTCACCATCCGGAAGACCAACAAGGTCCCCAGCGCCCGCTGGTACGGGAAGGTCTCCACCGTCATGCTCTATGCCACCGCCCTGGCTCTGCTGCTCTTCTCCGACATGCCCGCCTGGCTCTCCACCACGCTGGTGGTCCTGTGTATCATCTGCGTGTTTTCCGCTCTTGTGCTTTACACCCGCTTCTACATCGGCGAATGGAAAAAGGCCGAAGCCGAGCATTCCGCTTCCGCCGAAGCGTGACCACCCAAAAAAATGATCGTAAGCCGCGGCCCACTGAGACGGCCGCGGCTTTTTATTCCATGTGCGGCTCCGTTTCAAAGCTCTGCCGGAGGGCCTGGGCGGTCTCTTTGCTCATAGCGGAGCAGGCTGCAAAGTCCCCCTGGCTGAGCATTCCAACAAGTCTTCCGTTCTGCGTCACGGGCAGACGGCGGATCTGATGCTTTCCCATGGTTTTGGCGGCCTGAATATCACTTTCCTCGGCCTGCACCGTCACAGGGCCGGCGCTCATCACCGTGCGGACTCTGGTGATATTCGGGTTAAAATTCGCGGCCACGCAGCGGACCGTGATATCCCGGTCCGTCAGCATTCCCACAAGTTTTCCGCCCTGGGTGGTGACCGGCAGCGCACCCACGTTATACCGGCTCAAAAGCCTGGCCGCTGCAGCGACCGTCTCCTCCCGATCCACCGTGATCAGATGACTCGACATCAAATCCTTTACCTGCATAAGAAAAGCCTCCCTTTGTCATTCGGTACAAAGGGAGCTTTTCCATTTTTTGGATCACTTATACCGGATAAGCCGGAATTATTTCAGGCCCAGCTCCCGGCGGAAGAACGCGGCTGTCTCCTCCAGCACATCGTCCCGGAAGGGGTTTTCCAGGCCGGCGTCCTTCATGACCTGCTGAACGCCCGCGTTGTAATCCCGATCCAGCAGACGGAAATAGGCGTCCACACCTGCGCCGGCAGTTTCCGCTTCCAGCTGATAAACCTGCAGGGCCGTCTCCGCGGAGACACAATAGCTGATGATATAGTAGGGCACCTCAAAGAAGTGAATGATGTCGATCCAGCCCATGGAATAGTAGAAATCAAAGCCGCGCTCATAGATCCCGTAATCCTTGCAGCACTGCAGATAGAGCTCGTTGATCTTTTCAACGGAAACCTCCTTGGGCTTCAGAGCGTAGACGCGGGCTTCAAAATCCGCGTAGGCCCCCTGATACACAAAGGTCTCCAGGGCATCCACCAGCTTGTGGCGGAGCATTCGTTCGCTTTGCCGCTCATTCAGGACCCCGTTGTGGGACAGCGCCAAAAATTCCATGGCCTGGGAAAAGGTCTCGGCGGTCTCCAGGTCCTCGTTGGCGCCGTAATTGTAATAGGCGTCGGTAAAGTGGCCGAACTCGTGGGAAAAGGTCGTATAGTCTTCGGCGCTGCCCTGTGCGTTTACCAGCACAAAGGGCGCCTCATAATCGTGGATATAGCTCTGAAAGGAGGCTTCGGTCTTCTTCGTGGATTTTCCGATGTCGCAGAGCTGATATTCCTGCATGAAACGGTAGGCGTCCCAGACCGTACCGCCCAGCTGTTCGGCGGCGGAACGAACAAATTCCATGACTTTTTCCTCGCTGGCGTATCCGCCGCTGTAATTGGCAGCGGCGGAGCTTTCATAGGCCTGCGCCAGGATCGGGACCAGATGCTTTCGGATCCCCTTCAGGAAGCTTTCCCCCTGCTCCGGCGTATAATCCCGGGTATAGGTCACCTCATAGCTGTAATCAGCGTAGGACTCATAACCAAGGGCAGCCGCCAGCTGCTGGCGGACCCGGACGAGCCGGGCAAAAACGTCGCCCACAGTTCCGTTGTACTGCTGGTAATAGGCCTTCAGGGCGCCGATGTATTCCTCGTAATCGTCGCTCTCCATCCATTCGTCCAGGGATTTGGTGACGTTCCGATAAGTGACCTGCACGTCGGAGGTCAGCTCCCGATACTCGCTCAGCAGGGCATTCTCCTCCTGGGACAGCCGAAGAAATTCCGGGTTCGTGTAAACCTCGTAATCGTCGTAGTGGAAAAAATAGCCCTTTCCGAAATACTTCCCTTCCAGCTCGTCTCTTGCGGGGGAGGCAGCGAAGGCTTTGTTTAACTCCTCCATCTTTTCCTCCACCGTGGGGGTCTCCGCCTCGCAGAAATCGTATTCCTCCTGATAATAGGGATCGGTGGTATCAAGACTGTTGCGGATATTCGCCAGCGTGTCCATGGAGTAGAAGCTGATGTAGCGGGTATAGAGCGCGTAATAGCGCTCCAGCAGCAGATCCGCGTCCCGCTCCGTTTCGGCCAGCGCGATCAGGCTGTCAAAATCCGCGTATAAGGCTTCCACATCCGGGCGCTGGTATTCCATCTCGGAGAAGGGCACCAGGCTAAGCGGCTCTTCGGGGAGATAATCCTTCTGCCCCGCGTTCTGCCAGCGGATCAGGGCCTCGTCCCCGGGACCGACAGGCGCAGTACTCTCCCGGCTGTCCGTCGTATCACGGACGACGGAGCCGCTCGTATCGGGCTCCTGCCGCGTCGTCGCGGGGGCGGACTCCTGGGAGGGCAGGATCTGGCTGATGATCGTCTGGGAGATCAGGCTGCAGCCGCTGATCAGCAGCGTCAGCGCAAGCAGCGCGGCAAGCAGCCGGATTCTTCTTTTGTATCTCATTTCAGTCCTCCTTCCGGTCCGCGAAGCGCGTGAGCAGGGCATGGTAGGCCTGTGGGCTTCCCGCAAGAACGCTGGATTTTCGGAAGAGGTCCAGAGCTCGTCCGTCCAGCTGTGTCACCACGCAGCCGGCCTCCCGGGCGATCAGGCTGCCCGCCGCATAATCCCAGGGGCAGAGACGGCATTCAAAGAAGGCGCCCGCCTTTCCGGCGGCCAGATAGCAGAGATCCAGCGCCGCGGAACCAAAGCGGCGGACGTCCTGCACCAGGGGAAAGGCCGCGTTGAACAGGCGCAGGGTCTCCGGCACCAGCTCCCGGTAATAGAGGGCGGAGCCGAAGATCAGCAAGCTGCGTTCCAGGGGATGGTCGCTGCAGCGGATGTCCGCGCCGTTCAGCGTGGCGCCGCCTCCCAATCGCGCGGCGTAGAGCTCCCCGTCATAGGGATTGTATACCACCCCATGGGTCGCACGGCCCCAATGGGCAAGGCCGATGCTGACGCAGCTGTTTCGGAAGCCCTGGATGAAATTGGTGGTGCCGTCGATGGGATCCACGATAAAGACCCACTCCCGGGCGGAGAGCTCCTCTTGCTGCTCCCCTTCCTCTCCGAGAAATCCCGCCTCCGGCAGGATCCGCTTCAGCTCCCGCTGGAGGAAGACCTGAACCAGCAGGTCATATTTCGTCACCAGATCCCGGGGACTGGTTTTCTCTTGGACGGAACCCGTCACGTCCCGGGCGGACCGGATCAGCTCTCCGGCGGCGCGGGCGGCTTCCATCATCCCTTGCAGCAGTTCGTCTGTTTCTGCCATTCGGATCACCTCTGTCTGTGGATACCTGCATTATATCCGATTCCCGAATGAAAATCAAGAATGCATGGGCCTTGTGTCCTTGATTTTTCCGCAGAGCAGCAGCAGGGCCAACACATTGGGCACTGCCATGAGCCCGTTGCACAGGCTGGCAGCGGTCCAGACGCTCCTGGTGGAAAAGACCGGCGCCACAGCCACCGTCAGCACATAGACCGCCAGATACCAGCGTCGAAGCCTCCGGGACCGGCCCGTCAGATAATCCAGACAGGCTGTGCCGCAGCAGCTCCAGCCGATCACCGTCGTGAAGGAAAACAGGGTCAGGATCGTCAGAAAAAGGAGCTCCGACAGGCCCTGCGGAAAGGGCAGCCCCTTGGAGAAGGCCCGCATGACGGCGCTGACGCCGACGCCCTCGCTGCCCGTGGCCAGGATTACCAGCCCAGTCAGGGTACAGATCAGCATCGTGTCAAACACCACCGCCGTCATACTCAGTCTGCCCTGCTCCGCCGGCGTCACGTTCTCCGCGGAGGCCGCGGCAATGGGCGCGGTTCCAAGACCGGCCTCATTGGAAAAGACGCCCCGGCTGACTCCCGCCGCGACGACTCCCAGGAATCCGGCCCCCACGCTGTTCCGGTCAAAGGCGGAGCGCAGCATCCTCCGGAATAGCTCGAGCAGCTCCGCACGGCAGCGAAGCAGCACCAGACCGCAGCACAGCACATAGACGCCGCCCATCAGCGGGACAAGGATCGCTGACAATCGGCTGACCCCCGCCATTCCGCCCCGGATCGCCCGGGCCGCAAGGATGGCCAGAAGCAGCCCGGCGGCAAGCCCCGACAGCGGGACCACATACCCCCAGGGCGTCGTCAAATACGGCATATTCTGAAAATGCGCGGAGAGCAGGGCTTCCAGGCAGGCCGTCACGCTCCCCACCTGCACGAAGGTCCCCACGCCGCAGAGCCCCGCGAATGCGCCCAGGAGGGCGAAAAGCTTTGCCAGGGGCTGCCAGCGTTTTCCGAGCCCTTTTTCGATGTAGGCAAAGGGACCGCCCCAGGGCTTGCCGGCGCTGTCATGCCAGCGATAGCGCACCGCCAGCCAGCCCTCCGCGTATTTCAGCGACAGGCCCGTCAGCGCGCTCAGCTCCATCCACACCAGGGCTCCGGGACCGCCCAGGGACAGGGCTGTGGCGACCCCCACGATATTGCCGGTCCCGATGGTGGCGGACAGGGCCGTGCACAGCGCGCCGAAGGCGGAAACGCCGCCCTTTTGGTGGGTCTTTCTCTGAAACAGCAGACGAAAGGCAGCCGGAAGCTCCCGGATGGGCAAAAAACGCAGCCGGAGCGTCAGCCAAAGGCCGGAGCCCATCAGCAGGATCAGCAGGGGCCAGCCCCACAGCGCCCGCTCCAATCCCACCAGGATCCTCTCCATCTCCATCCGCCCTTCCGGTCCTTTTCCACAAAGTTTTTCTGATGGAGTTTATGTTTTTCTCCCGGGGAAAATGAAAAAAGACTTGCACATTTTACAGGCGCATACTATAATAGTAAAAATAAACTATATCATTCTGATCCGCTCATCTTCCGGAGCATTTTTATACAGGAGGTTTTCATTATGCTTGAAAAAAAGGTCAATGAAATGAAGGCCTGCTTCCAGCCCGGGAAGCAGATCCATATCGTCGGTATCGGCGGCGTCTCCATGCGGGCTCTGGCCTGCGTTCTGCACGACCGCGGCATCAAGATTACCGGCTCCGATATCAACGCCACCCCCTTCACCGAGGAGCTGGAGGCCCAGGGGATCACGGTTTTCATCGGCCACAGGGCCGAGAACATTCAGGGGGCCTGCTGCCTGATCCGGACCGCCGCCGCCCATGACGACAACCCCGAAATAATCGCCGCCCGCGCCGCCGGGATCCCCGTCTATGAACGGGCCGAGGCCTGGGGCGTGCTGATGCGGGACTATCAGAACGCCATCTGCGTGGCCGGCACCCACGGCAAGACCACGACCACCGGCATGATCACCCATATATTTATGGAGGCCCAGCGGGACCCCACCGTCATGATCGGCGGCTACATGCCCCTGCTCCACGCAGCCCATCGGGTGGGCAAGGGCGGCGACATCATCGCCGAGAGCTGTGAATACTACAATTCCTTCCTGAACTTCTGTCCCACGGTGGCCATCATCAACAACATCGAGGCCGAGCACCTGGACTTCTTCAAGGACCTGGACGATATCAAGGCCACCTTCCGGAAGTTCGCCGAGATGGTCCCCGAAACCGGCTATCTGATTGCCAACGGCGACGACGCCACCGTCGTAGACACATTGAAGGGTCTCCCCTACCGGAGCTTCGGCCTTGGGGAGGGCAATCTGATCCATCCCGTCAACGTGTCCCCGGACTGGAAGCACTGCACCGTGATCTGCGACGGCAAAAAATACTGCGATCTGTCCATTCCGAACTACGGCAAGTTCAACCTGACCAACGCCATCGGCGCCTGCGCCGTTTCCTGGTGCATGGGCATTGACGGCGAAACCGCCGCCCGGGGCATCGCAGGCTATCAGAGCGTGGGCCGCAGGCAGCAGTTGAAGGGTCATTGCAACGGCGCCGACGTCTACGACGACTACGCCCATCATCCCAGCGAGGTCAAGGCCCTGATCGAAGGCATGCGCACCATGGGCTACAAGCGAATCGTGACAGCCTATCAGCCCTTCACCTTCTCCCGCGCCGCAACCCTTTTCGACAAGTTCATCGACGCCCTCTCCACCGCCGACCTGTTGGTCATGTGCGAGATTCATCCGGCCCGGGAGACCAACACCTATGGCATCTCCTCCAAGGACATCGCCGCCAAGATCCCCGGCTGCGTCTATTTCGACACGGTTCCGGAGGTTGCCGAGTATCTGCGCTCCGTCGCCAGGCCGGGCGACGCGATCCTGACCACCGGCGGCGGCCCCATCGTCAAGGCGGGCGAGGCCATCTGCGAAGCCGAAGGCTGAGAATGTATCATGAAATACCAACTGAATCACAGCAATTTCGCGGATTTCCGGGTTTTTGAGATCAACAAGCTCCCGCCCCGCAGCTGGTTCATTCCCTTTTCCAGCCGCGCCGCCGCGGACGCGGCGGACGTCCGCAGCAAGCGCTTTTCCTCGGATAAGGTGATCTGTCTCAACGGCGATTGGGATTTCAAATTCTATCCCATCCCCTCGGAGCTCCCCTTGGAGCTGGACACCGACCGGATCGCCTTTGACAGGATGCCCGTGCCCGGCTGCTGGCAGTTCCACGGCGTAGACCGTCCCTTTTACGTCAACGTCCGCTATCAGTTCCCCTTTGATCCCCCCAGGATCCCCGCCGCGGAGCCCGTGGGCCGGGTCTTTTCCTGGATCGGCGGGGACCAGGGCGTCAGTCCCCGGTGGAAAAAGCCGGAGAACGAGTACAACTTCGCGGGGCTCTACCGCCGCTTCTTCACCATCGGCGAGGAGCCGCGCAGCTATGTGATCTCCTTCCTGGGCGTCGCCTCCTGTCTGGATCTCTATGTGAACGGACGCTTTGTGGGCTATTCCGAGGGCGCGCACAATACCGCAGAGTTTGATCTGACTCCCTATGTGCAGCCCGGCGAGAACGAGCTGGTCGCCGTGGTGCGCCGCTGGTGCAGCGGCAGCTATCTGGAATGCCAGGATATGTTCCGCAACAACGGCATCTTCCGGGACGTGCTGCTGCGGGTTTCGGAGCCCTCCGATCTCCGGGACATCGACGCGAAAACGGAGCGGCAGGGCGACGCCTATGCTCTGACCCTCTCCGCCCAGGCTGCCGAGGGCACGGTGCTCCGCTTCAGTCTGGAGGGGCACGGCCTGTCCCGGACTGCCTCCGCCCCTGTGCTGAACGGCACCGCCGCGGTTCGCTTCGAGGATCTCCCCGTCAGCGAGTGGAACGCAGAAGCTCCGGTCCTCTACGACATCTACTATGAGACCGAAAGCTGCTGCGTCAAGGAGCGCATCGGCTTCCGGACGGTGGAAATCAAGGGCGACCTCTTCCTGCTGAACGGGAAGAAGCTGAAGCTCAAGGGCGTCAACCACCACGATACCTCTCCCACAAACGGCTACACCATGACGCCGGAGGAGATCGAGCGGGACCTGCGGCTCTGCAAGGCCTACAACATCGACACGATCCGGACCTCCCACTATCCCCCGGATCCCCTGCTGCTGGAGCTGGCGGAGGAGCTGGGCCTCTACATTGTGGACGAGAACGACCTGGAGACCCACGGCACCTGGGCCCACAGGCTGCCCCCCAGCTACGACCGGATTTCCGACGATCCCAAATGGGAGCCCCGCTACCTGGACCGGATCGCCCGGCTCTACGGCCGCGACAAAATCCGGGGCAACACCTGCGTGATCATGTGGTCCCTGGGCAACGAGGCCGGCGGCACCTGCAATACCGACGCCATGTATCACTGGCTCAAGCCGAAGACCGCCCTTCCCATCCACTACGAGTCCATCATCCACTGCGCCCGCAAGGCCTATGACGTGGGCAGCGAAATGTACCCCGCGCCGGAGAAGGTTTTGGAGGTCGGCGAGCATCGGCGCAAGGAGGCGCCCCTGAACGACCGGCCCTACTTCCTCTGCGAGTACGCCCACGCCATGGGCGTAGGTCCCGGCAATACCGAGGCCTACTGGAAGATCATCTACGAGCACGACAACCTGATGGGTGGCTGCGTCTGGGAAATGGTGGACCACGCGGTGCTCCACGCCGACGGCAGCTACAGCTACGGCGGCGACCACGGCGAATGGGAACACGACAGCAACTTCTGTGTGGACGGTCTGTTCTACCCGGATCGGAAGCCCTCCACCGGCGCGAAGCTGATCCGCTTCATCTACCGACCCATCCGGGTCCGCCATTTGGACGGCAATCGCTTTGAGATCTTCAACACCACGGCCTTCACCCCGGGCGTGCAATTCAGCTTACATTTTTCCTGGAACGACGGCACGGAGCAGACGCTCTCCCCCGCTGTGGATCCCCTCTCCAAGCTTGTGCTGGAGCTGCCCCTGGGCAAGGTCACGGAACAGGGTCGCCTGCTCACCGTCGCTGTCACCGACAAACGGACCGGGGTCGTGGCCAGCGTGGAGCAGCTGTGTCTGGAGGACGCGGCTCTGCCTGCTCCGTCTGCCGCGCCGCTGCCCGAGGGCCTGCGCTTTGCCAACGGCCGCTTCTGTCTGGAGCTTGCCGACGGCCACAAGCTGACGGCGGAATGCCCCTCCACCAGCCTCTGGCGGGCTGCCACGGACAACGACCGGGATCCCAGCTCCCGCGACAGCCTGCGTCACTGGTACGGCGCCAAGGAAACGCTGCTCTCCGTCAAGCAGCTGTCCAATGCCTGGGAACTTCGTTCCCGCATCGTCAAGGACCCCCTGACCGTCTTCGAGATCACCGACACCTATGAGGGCGCCCCGGGCGGCATCCTGGTCACCAGCCGCCTGCACTGCGTCCGCGGAAAGGGTTTTATTCCCCGCTTCGGCAAGGTCTTCCGGCTCCACAAGAGCTTCGATCAGGTCAGCTACCGGGGCCGCACGGGGGAAAGCTACTGCGATATGAAGGAGCAGTTTCCCGTGGACGAACAGCGCTGCGCCGTCAAGGATATGACGGAGCCCAATATCCGGCCCCAGGAGAGCGGGAACCGCTGCGACTGCAGCTATGCGGTGCTCTCCAACGGCAGGGTTTCCGTCCGCTTTGAAGCCGTGGACCGGCCCTTTGAGCTGGGCGTCAAGCCCTACTCCGACCAAGCGCTGCTGAAAATGCGCCATCGGGAGGACGAGATCTGCACCGGCACCTACGTGACGATCCAGGCCTTCCAGCAGGGCATCGGCACCGGCTCCTGCGGCCCCCGCACCGCGCCGGAGTTCAGCTACCCCGTGACCGAGGATTATGTGCTGCGCTTCGTGATCCGGGTACGATAAACCATAAGAAAAACCGCCTGCCGTCAAGCAGGCGGTTTTCTGATGCGTTCCCCGGGGAAGACGTGCGCAGCGCGTGAGAAATAGGAATTTCACGAAGTGCTCCATTTCATTCTCAATTCTGACTTCTCAATTCTCAATTGCGCGTCAGCGCGACAACTCCCGGTTTGCAAGATGCGCGATCAGCCGTATGCGGCCAGGACCGTGCCGCTGGTGATGGTATAGCCGTTCGCGTCGGTGATCACGCAGCGGAAGGTTCCGCCCATGGACGAATCCAGGGTGATCGTGCGGTTGCTGCTCGTCTTCGTCACGACGGTTTCCCAGGCGCCGCTTGTCTGATTCAGCTTTTGGAAGCGATAGGTCAGGCTGCCGCTGCCGTTTACGACCGTGATCGTCAGTCTGCCGTAGCTGTTCACCGAAAGATCCTTGACGACGTGCAAAAGCTTGTCCGCCTCGTAGAGGAAGGTCACGATCTGGGCGCGGGTGCATGTCTTGCCCACGCCGAACTTTTTTGCGCTGACGCCGCCGGTGATGTTGTTCTCCACCGCCCACATCACGGCCTTGAAATAATACTTCCCGCTCTTGACGTCGTTGAAGGGATTGTTCGAGGTCTTGGGCTCCGGAGAGCCGCTGGCCTTCCAGAGGAAGGTCATGGCCTGCTCCCGCATGCAGGGCTGGCCCACGCCGAACTGATTCGCGCTGACGCCGCCGGTGATGTTGTTCTCCACCGCCCACATCACGGCCTTGAAATAATACTTCCCGCTCTTGACGTCGTTGAAGGGATTGTCCGTCGAGCTCGGCTCCGGGGCCCCCGCCGCCTTCCAGAGGAAGGTCACGATCTGCTCCCGAGTACAGTCCTTCTTCGGGCTGAAATGGTTTTCGTCAGTGCCGCCGGTGATCTGCGGATTGTGGTAATAAGCCCAGAGCACGGGCTCGTAGTAGTATTTCCCTTCCGCAACGTCCTCGAAGGGGTTAAGAGTACCGGTATCGTCTAAATTCAGCTGAACTCTATTACTAACACAAAAAATCACGTCTTCCAATTTATATTGTATATAGCTATCTTCAAAACAGAGAAAGAATCAGTTTGGCGGTTTTCATGTTGGGTTCCTCTTTTTTTCGGCGCACACTGTGCGCCGCTACGGGCGGTTCATCTTTTCTCCGCGGCTTCCACGAAGGCGCGGAAAATGGGGATGCCTGGGCCGGTTTCGGGATCGAAAAACTCCGGGTGCCACTGAACGGCCCAGAGGAAAGGCTGGTCGGGGTGAAATACGGCTTCGATCAGGCCGTCCTCAGCGACGGCCATGGGCTCCAGGCCGGGGGCCAGGCTCTTGACGCCCTGATGGTGACAGGAATTGACGCCGATGGTATTCGCGCCGTAGAGGGCCGCCAGGGGGCCCGTGAGGGATACGCTGTGCTCCGCCCGGTCATAGGGTCGTTCCATGCGGTGGTTCCGGCTGCCGGGACGCTGGGTGAGAAGATCCTGCCAGAGGCTCCCGCCCAGGGCGGCGTTGACAAACTGCAGGCCCCGGCAAATGCCCAGAATGGGCAGCCTCCGCGCCATAGCCTCCCGCAGAACCGCGGTCTCCATGCTGTCCCGGGCAGAAACGGTCTCGCCGCAGCAATCCAGTCTGCTTTCCCCGTAAAACTCCGGCGCCACATCCTGTCCGCCGGGAAAGAGTATGGCGTCAAAAAGCGCAGCCAATTGGGCGGCGTCGTCTTCCGCATGCAGGGGAAGCATGACGGGGATCGCGCCCGCCGCCTGCAAGCTCCGATAATAACGGGGCAGCATCCAATAGGATTCCTTTTCGCAGTCATAGAGCGGCAGGACGCCGATAACGGGCTTTTTCATGGATCAAGTCTCCCCTTCCTCGGGCTCCAGAACGTAGGCGGCGGTGATCTCGCCGAAGTAGGTCACGTGGGGGTCCCGGTTGGAGCCCGCAAAGCTGCTGTCCAGTCCCTGGGGATAATAGCGATTCGCCAGAGCCTCCGGCAGAAGAGACGGTTCCTGGCACTGGCGGTAGATGATTTTGCATTCCACGGTCACGGGAAATTCCAGGATGGCGGGCACGGAGACGGTCTCGGCGGGGACGGTGTGCAAGCCGCAGGCGGCAAGCTTATCCATGTCCCGCCCGCTCTTGCCGCCGCAGACGGCGATGGTGTTCTTGTCCGGGGAGCCCAGGGGGATATTGACCGTAAATTCCGGGTTTTTGTCGAGCAGCTCCCGGGTATAACGGCCCGTGCGGACGTAGGCGGCAAAAACCGGACGGCTCCAGTTGACCCCCACGGTGCCCCAGCCGATGACCATGCTGTTCGTTTTGCCGTCGGCTGCGGAGGTAAGGAGAATGCCCTTGGGGAGGGTTTCTGCGACATAGGCGGCGATTTCAGAGAGTGTAAGTTTGCGACTTTTCATTATGATGTCCTCCTGATTCGTTTTTCACAGTATAACATAGATACGCCGGAAACTCAAGAAAAATACGAGAGCTGGGAGCGCCGGAGCTTGTCCTCCCGGTAGATCAGGTTGCCCATGCCGCCGTCCACCCGCTTCAGGGAGTGGGGCAGGCGCTGTTTGGCGGTAAAGCCCTTGTATCCCCGGAGATCGTAGGGGATGCGGTCGGTGTCGCCCTCCAGAACTTGCTGGCAGACCCGGATCACGGCGTCGAAGATGGCGAAGGGCAGCTCGCCGGTGCCGTGGCCCTCCAGGATGCGGTCCACCCGGCCGTCCAGCTGGTCCCGGAGACGGATCAGGTTGTCCCGGTACTCCTCCACGGTGGTCGCTTCCTTTCCGAGCAGGAAGCTGGCGTTGCTGACCGCGTCGCCGGAGAAGAGGAGCTTGTGCTCCCGGTCCAGGAAGACCAGGTGGCCCCGGCTGTGACCCGGGCAGGCAAAGGCCTCCAGGCTGACGCCGCCCAGGTCGAAAACGTCCCCCGCCCGGACGGGATGAAAGCTGTCGTAGTCCGGGGGCGGCAGCATATCCTCCGGCGTGACGAGCTTCGCGTCCCGGGAGATGGCCAGGCCCAGGAGCCGGTAGGGACCGTCGGTATGGCGCAGGAAGACCTCTTTTTCCTCGGGGTTCAGATAGACCTCGTCGAATTCCACCGCGCCCATAGCGTGATCCTGGTGGCCGTGGGTCAGCAGGACGATCAGGGGCAGCTCGTTGACCTCGTCCACCTCCGCCCTCAGGGAGCCGAAGCCGCAGCCTGCGTCGATCAGCGCGGCGCGCTCTGTGCCCTTCACCAGATACGTCCGCTCGTGGAAGCGGCCCAGAAACTCTGTGACGTGATCCGTGATCTGTCTTACATCAAATGTTACCATATGTTTTTCATCCTATGAGACGCCCTCCGGCTTTTCAGTCGGAGGGCGTTTGAATGTCGGAGTGCTGTGGCGCATACTGTACGCCGCTGCATACGCAAGGATTTGCGGGCAGATTGCCCGCGCTGCATTCTCTGATCCCTGATCCCTTATTCGTTGGGGTAGGGCTCCAGGAAGGCGTGGAAGTGGCGCATGGGCAGGGTGCGGCCCTTGACGATCCGCATGTTGGGAATGGACTCCCGGTCCTCGTAGAGGGCCTTGACGGCGGCGATCACGTAGTCCATATGCTCCCGGCTCCACATGCTGCGGTTGACCGCAAAGCGAACCACGTTGCAGACCTCCTCCTGCTGCTCGGGGGTCTTGAGGTCGTACTCCATGGAGTAGTCGCCCAGCTCGGAGGTGCGGATGCCGTACCGGCGGATCAGCTCGATGGAGAAGCCCTGACCGGCGAACTTCATGTGGTCGCGCTTGTTGTCGAAGAACTCCGTCATGTTGATGTAGACGCCATGGCCGCCGGCGGGCAGAATGACGCCCTTGACGCCGGCCTTGTAGAAGCCCTGGGCCAGATACTCGCACTGCTGGACGCGGGCTTCCTGATAGTTGAAATTGCACTCCTCGTACAGACCGGCGGCCAGGGCCATGATGTCGCGGCCGGACATGCCGCCGTAGGAGTCGTTGCCGTAGCAGGAGATCTGCTTGACCTTCAGCAGCACACCCACGTCGGTCTTGACGCTGCCGTCGGGGTTGAAGTCGGAGAACTTTCTCCAGAAGCGGCCCTTGTCCCGGAAGGCCAGCATGCCGCCCATATTGGCGTGGCCGTTCTTCTTGGCGGACATGGTGAAGCCGTCGCAGTAGGAGAACATCTCGGTGGCAATCTCGGCGATGGACTTGTCGGCGTAGCCCTCCTCGTTCACCTTGATGAAGTAGCAGTTCTCCGCCCAGCGGGCCACGTCGAACATGAAGGGGATGTCGTACTTGGCGGCGATCCTGGCGGTCTCGCGGATGGACTTCATGGACACGGCCTGGCCGCAGACGGTGTTGTTGGTGATGGTGGTGTAGATCAGCGGGACGTTCTCGGGGCCCACGGTCTCGATGAGCTCCTCCAGCTTCTGAATGTCCATATCGCCCTTGAAGGGGTTTTTGGCGTACTTGCCGCCGGCGGGGACCTCGTAGAGCAGCTCCTTGTTGTAGAGGTTGCGGGGGATGGAGCCCATCTGCTTGATGTTGCCCTCGGTGGTGTCAAAGTGGCCGTTGGAGGGAATGGTGAAGACCTTGCCGGGATGACGGGCGGCCATGATCTTCTTGACCATCTCAAAGAGCACGGACTCCGCGGCTCTGCCCTGCTGGATCAGGAAGGTGTTGGGCCGTTCCAGCTGGGCCGCTCCGCCGTTGAAGAAGCCGCCCTCGTACTCGCAGAGGTAGAGCTCGTTCATCAGCTTCTCGATGTCCTGGCAGTCGGTGCGGATCAGGTCGATGGACTTTTTCCAGTTCTTCTCGCCGCCCCGCTCAAAGATGTCGCGGAAGGCGTCCAGCAGCACATAGTAGCCCTTGTTGCGGCCGTAGGACTCGTCGCCCAGGAACATGGTGGACCACTGCACGTCGGTCATGGCGGTGGTGCCGGAGTCGGAGAGCATATCCACGGTCAGCATCCCGGCGGGGAAGGCGAACTCGTTGTAGTGGGTGGCCTTCAGAGCGCGCTCCCGCTGCTCCACAGTCACTTCGGGGATGTTGCGGGTCACATAGGTGAAGCTGCGGGGGGTCTTGACGTTCAGGGGGTATTCGTTTGCCATTTTCATTATTCCTCCAATGTATTTTTGCGCTTGCAGGGACAAGCATTGCTTGTCCGCGGACGGGCAGTGTCCGTCCCTTTATTCATCATTCGCCCTTCAGGCCGTAGGACTCGGCAAGCTTGCGGAAGGCGGGCAGGCTGCGCTGGATCATGGCGGGGCTCACGCAGGTCGAGAAGCGGGAGAAGCCCGGGCAGCCGAAGCCGTCGCAGGGGACCGTCAGGATGTTGAGCGCCTTGGCCCGGTCGGAGAAGCCCTCGGAGTCGCCGTCGGGGGCCTCCACCATCATGTAGAAGGCGCCCTGGGGCTTGACGCAGCGGAAGCCCATCCTGCTGAGCTCGGTGTAGAGGGTCATGCGGTTGTGGTCATAGGTCACCAGGTCGGGCCGCAGGTCGATATTCCGGGCGACCACCCGCTGCCACAGGGACGGAGCGCAGACGTGGCCCAGAGCCCGGGCCGCGCCGGCAATGGCGGCGTAGAGCGCCGCGCTGTCCGCGCAGCAGTCCGGCACGCAGACGTAGCCGATACGTTCGCCGGGCATGGACAGGCTCTTGGAGAAGGAATAGCAAATGACGGTGTTGGGATAGTACTTCGGAACGTAGGGAGAATCCAGTCCGTCATAGGTCAGCTCGCGGTAGGGCTCGTCGGAGAGGACGTATATTGGATGTCCGATCTCCTCGCCCTTGCGGTTCAGCAGCTCCGCCAGCTTGCGGAAGGTGTCCTCCAGATAGATCACGCCGGAGGGATTGTTGGGAGAGTTGATGATGACGGCCTGGGTGTTCCGGTTGATGCGTTTTTCCAGCTCGTCGAAGCGGATCTGGAAATGTTCGGTGTCGGGGGGCACCACCACGCACTTCGCGCCGGTGGAGGCAGCGTAGGCGGGATACTCGGAGAAGTAGGGGGCGATCAGGATGAACTCCGCGTTTTCCACCGCCAGAGCATGCATGGCGGAGGTCATGGCCGGGGCGGCGCCGCAGGTGAAGAAGATGTTCTCCGGACGGATCTTGTCGCCGGAGCGTCTGCTCAGGTCCGCGGCGATGGCTTCCCGGGCCTCGGCGCAGCCGCCGGCGGGGGTGTAGCCGTGCAGCGCGATGGGATCCATCTCCAGCAGCTCCCGGACGGTGTCCGCCACCGCCTGGGGCGCGGGCACAGAGGGATTTCCGATGGAGAAATCAAAAACGTTTTCCTGGCCGACGATCTTTGCCTGGGCCATGCCATACTCAAAGAGCACGCGGATGCGGCTCTTGCCTGTGCCCATCTGGTGGTATTTTTCTACGAACATCAAGCTTCCTTCCTTTCGGGTAAATGATAGACGTTTGCTTGCTCCTGCCCGGTCAGGATCCGAAGACCGCCCTGGGCCAGGGCTTCCATTTCATTTTCGCCGGGCATCACCACCACGGGGGCCAGGAAGCCCACGTAGTCCTTGATCCGCTCGGTCAGCATCTTGGAATAGGCCATGCCGCCGGTGAGGATGATGGCGTCGCAGTCGCCCTTGAGGACGATGGACAGCAGGCCGATGGTCTTGGCGATCTGATAGGCCTGGGCCTGGAAGACCAGGTCCGCGTGCTGATCGCCGTTCTGGATCATCTTCTCAATCTCCCGGCAGTCGCTGGTGCCCAGATGGGCGTACATGCCACCCTTGCCGCGGATCTTCCTGTCCATCTCCGCCTTGGTATACTTGCCGGAGAAGCAGAGCCGCACGATCTCCAGGGAGGGGAAGCAGCCGGCCCGCTCCGGGGAGAACTGGCCGTCGTCGTCGCCCACGGAGTCCACGATGGAGCCGTGCTGATGGACGCTGGCGGAGGTGCCGCCGCCCAGATGGACCACGATCAGGTTCAGCTCCTCGTAGCGCTTGCCGATGGACTGGGCGTAGCGGATGGCCTGGGCGCGGCTGTTGAGCACGTGACAGAAGGAGCGGCGGAGAATGTCGGTCATGCCGGTGATCTGCGCCACGGGGCTCAGCTCGCCGGAGGTGACGGCGTCATAGATGTAGGCGGGGATGCCGTACTGGTCGGCAACGGCCCGGGCCAGCAGACCGCCCAGATTGGAGGCGTGGGGCTGGCTGTATTCGTGGTTGACCAGGGCCTCGCAGAGCTCGTCGTTCACCACATAGCCGCCGGTCTTCAGGCCGAAGACCAAGCCGCCGCGTCCGATGACCGCGGAGAGCTCCTCGCCCTTGATCTGATTTTCTTTCATAAAATCCCGGATCAGTTCCAGACGGAAGGGAACCTGGTCTCCGATCTTCTCAAAGGCCAGCAGCTGCTCGGGCTTGTGCTCGATGCTTGTCTGGAGGACCTTCTGCGTCCCGTCATAGAGGGCCAGCTTGGTGCTGGTGGAGCCGGGATTGATAATGAGCTGTTTCCTGGACATGACTCCTCCCCTGCCGTCAGCGGCAGATGGCCGCGCAGGCCATCAGAGAGTAGTATTTCTCCTCGAAGCTGGCGCTGCGGGAGTTCAGGGCGATGGGGCACTTGGCGCCGGTGACCACGCCCACCATCCGGGCGCCGGCGTAGAGCAGCAGGCCCTTGACGAAGATGTTGCCCACGGCCATATAGGGCACCAGCAGGATGTCGGTGTCGCCGCTGACGGGGCTGTCGTATTTCTTGATCTCGCAGGAGGCCTTGTCCATGGCCAGATCCAGGGAGATGGGGCCCTCCACATAGCATTCGCCGAACTCGCCGGCCAGGGCCGCCTCCTTCAGGGCGGCGGCGTCCACGGTCTCGACGATCTTGGGGCTGACGGTCTCGGCGGCGCAGACGGCGGCCACCAGGGGACGCGCATAGCCCAGGCCCCGGAAGGCCTCCACGGCGTTGCGGAGGATGCCCTTCTTCTGCTCCAGATCGGGATGGGGCACCATGCCGCCGTCGGCCACGCCCAGCAGCTTGTGATAGCCGGGAATCTCGATGAAGGCGGTGTGGGAGATGATACCGCCGGTGCCGATGCCGGTCTGCTTGTTGACCACGGCCTTGAGGATGGTGGAGGTCTGCATATAGCCCTTCTGCAGGAAGTCGGCTTTTCCCTCCCGGATCAGCTCCACGGCCAGGCGGGCGGCTTCCTCGTCGGTGTCGGCGTCCACGATGGCGGCGGGGTCGATCTCGTGCCCCAGCTCCCGGCCGATCCGGAGGATCTCGTCCCGGTGGCCCACCAAGACATATTGGAGGATGCCCTCGGCGGCCGCGTGCAGCACGGCCTCCAGGGTATGGGCGTCATGGGCGCAGGCCACGGCGACGGTCCTGGGCTCCCCTGCCCCGACCAGCTCGCGCAGCGCCTTGAAATCTTTCAGCATAGCTCTGTCCTCTCAGGCCTTGACGGCGTCGTGACCGGCGCGGTAGGCCTTCAGGTTCAGCTCCCGGAACTTGGGGGGCACGGTGGAGGCGATCACGTCCTCCCAGTCCACCACGTCGTCCATGCCCAGGGCCTTGACCATGGAGCCGAAGAGCACGATGTTCATACACTTGGCCGAGCCCAGGGACTCGGCGATCTCGCCGGCCTTCAGCACATGGCAGGTGAAATGCTGCTCCAGCGCCTCCAGGCAGCCCTCGGGATAGCTTGCCAGACCGGCGGCGATGGAGGAGGACGCCATCTCGTAGTCGTTGACCACCACCACGCCGTCGGGCTTGAGGTAGTCGGCGTAGCGGACGGCCTCCATCTTTTCGAAGGCCACGATGATATCCGCGGCGCCCTTGCCGATGACGGGGGAATTGACCTTCTCGCCCCAGTGGACCTGGGTGGAGACGGAGCCGCCGCGCTGGCTCATGCCGTGGACCTCGGACATCTTGACGTCATAGCCGGCCCGCATCAGACCGTTGACCAGCACCTTCGCGGTGAGGATAGCGCCCTGGCCGCCAACGCCGACCAGCAGCGCGCTTTTCGTATTCGTCATGCTTGATTACTCCTTTCTGCTGATGGCGCCCATCGGGCAGACCTGGGCGCAGACGGTGCAGCCCACGCACTGATTGTGGTCGATCCGGGCCTTCTTGTTTTCCACGAGAACGGCGGGACAGCCCACGCCGAGGCAGCGCTTGCAGCCGATGCACTTGGCGCTGTCCACCACGCACTTGCCGATGTCGTGCTTGATGCGCTTGATCAGCAGGCAGGGACGGCGGGCGATGATGGCCGCAGGAACCTCGGAGGCCAGAGCGTCCTGAACGGCCTGCTCCATGGCCTTCAGATCCTGGGGATCCACGATGATGACCTTCTTGTAGCCGTAGGCGGTGAGAATGTCCTCGATCTTGAGCTTCTCGGCGATCTCCCCCTGGAGGTTGAAGCCGGTGCCGGGGTTGTCCTGGTGGCCGGTCATGCCGGTGATGGAGTTGTCCAGCACCACGGGGATCAGCTTGCCGCCGTTGTAGATGATCTCGGCGGCGCCGGTCATGCCGCTGTGGAAGAAGGTGGAGTCGCCCAAAACGCCGAAGACCTTCTTGTCGGTGACGCCCGCGGCCTCAAAGGCCTTGGCCATGCCCATGGCCACGGAGAAGCCGCCGCCCATGCAGACCACGGAGTCCAAGGCGTTCAGGGGGGCGGAGCCGCCCAGGGTGTAGCAGCCGATGTCGCCGGCGATCACGAAGTCCTTATGCTTGGACATGGTGTAGAAGAAGCCTCTGTGGGGGCAGCCCGGGCAGAGGGCGGGAGGACGGGAGACGGCCTGCACGCCCAGCTCGGTGACGGGGGCGGCCTCGCCGAAGATCCTCTCCCTGACGATCTGGGGATTCAGCTCGTACATGTTGCCGATGAGCTCCTTGCCCACGCAGGGGATGCCGGCGGCCTTGATCTGCTCCTCCATGAAGCCGTCCAGTTCCTCGACGACGTAGAGCTTTTCGACCTTGGAGGCGAAGTCCCGGATCAGGTCCATGGGCAGGGGGTTGGTCAGGCCCAGCTTGAGGAAGGACGTGCCTTCGGGGAAGGCGTCCTTGGCGTAGTAGTAGGCGATGGAGGCGGTGACGACGCCGATCTTTCCGTCGCCGGTCTCCACCTTGTTCAGGGGGCTGGTGCAGCCGTAGGCGGCCAGCTTCTTCAGGTTCTCCTCCAGCTTGGGATGGTTGCGGTAGGCGTTGGCGGGGGCAGAGATGTACTTGCGGGTGTTGCGCACATAGGGGGGCACTTCCCGTTCCACCCGCTCGCCGAAGCGCACGATGCTCTTGGAGTGGGCCACCCGGGTGGTGGTCCGGAAGAGCACAGGCATATCAAACTGCTCGGAAATCTCGTAGGCGGCCTTCATGAAATCCAGGCACTCCTGGGAATCGGAGGGCTCCACCATGGCGATCTTGGCGGATTTGGCGTAGTAGCGGTTGTCCTGCTCGTTCTGGGAGGAATGCATGCTGGGGTCGTCGGCGGAGATGATGACAAAGCCGCCGTTGACGCCGTTATAGGCCGCGGTGAAGATGGGGTCCGCCGCCACGTTGACGCCCACATGCTTCATGGCGCAGAGGCTGCGCACGCCGGCGATGCTGGCGCCGTAGGCGACCTCCGTCGCTACCTTCTCGTTGGGAGCCCATTCGCAGTAGAGGGCGTCCTTATACTTGGGCAGGTTCTCAAAGATCTCGGTGCTGGGGGTGCCGGGATAGGCCGAGCAGACCTTAACGCCGGCCTCATAGGCACCTCTGGCAATGGCTTCATTGCCGGAAAGCAGTTGTCGATCCAATGTAATGACCACCTTTCAGAGTAATAAAGCGGGATTTTGTGTATTCCGTCCAAAAAGATTATAAAATAATACTTGCAAACTGTAAAGAATAAACTTATAATAGCACTATAAGATTTTCTTATTTTTCTTCCATTTTATCCGTGTTCAGAGGTTTTACTTATGACGATCCAACAAGTTCTCTACGTTCTGGAGATCGCTTCCCGCAGCAGCGTCTCCCAAGCCGCCCAAAAGCTCTATCTCTCCCAATCCGCCCTTTCCCAGCAGCTCCGCCGTCTGGAAGAGGAGCTGGGCTATCCCCTCTTCGCCCGGACCGCCAACGGTCTGCAGCTGACGCCGGACGGCCGCCGCTTCTGCGAGCAGGCGGGTCCCGTGGCGGAGCGCTGGTCCGATTTTTGCAAGGCGGTGCAAAAAAAGCAGAAGGCCGAGCCGCTCCGGCTCCGGCTGGGCCTGGGCTCCCGGGTCTACTCCAATCATCTCTTCTCCGACATTGTGGACTATTTCGAGGCCCGGCCCCAGATCGAGGTCACCTTCGTCACCGAGGCGGGCCGGGATATGGTGGACGCCCTGCGGAAGGGCGAACTGGACCTGGCGCTGGACCGGCTGCCCATGGAGGAAACCCAGCCCGAGGCCGGGGATCTCTTCGCCTGTTCTCTGATCCGGGAGCGCCAGTGCGTTTTGTTGAGCGAGAACGACGAGCGGAGCTCCAGGCCCTCTCTGAGCTTTCAGGATCTCCAGGGCAGCACCATGATCTCCGGCCTGGAGGATTCCGCCGAGGACCGCTCCATGAAGACCGCCCTGCGGAAATATCACATCAGCATCAACCGGGTCTACCGCACCGACGGCATCGACACCAGCATGTGCCTGGTGCGGGACGGCATGGGCATTGCCATGGGGCCCGAATCCTTCGCGGCGTATTTCCGTGTGAAGGCGGTGCCCCTGAACCCGGAAACCTGGGTCAGCCTGCAGTTCATCTGCCTCCAATCCAGCCTCAAGCGCCCCGAGATCAAGCGCTTCCGGGACCATCTGATCTCCCTGTGCAAACGAACGGAAGCTTGAAGCAGCACAGCAAAAGACCGCCGGTTTCCTTGCCGGCGGCCTTTTTGTAATACTTTTGATGGTTGTACGGTTTACTCTCCCATGGGAAAGCGCTGTCCGTTGAACTCTATGGCTTCCACGCTGTTCGGGTTGAGCGGTCTGGCGAAGACCAGGTTCAGGTATTCGCTGCCGTCCTTGCGGCCACCGCCGTTGGTCAAGATCACGCTGTGGCCCTCCGGCAAAGGCGCGTAGGAGTCGTATTGCGGACTCTCCCCGCGCAAAACTGTCTCCCGGGTCCCGTCCCGGAAAACCAGGACGATGCTCGTCGGTCGATCCCCCTGAATTCCACCGCTGTTTTCCAGGGTCAGGCTCATGCAGTCCAGGCGCAGGCGCTCCCAGCCGGTTTCTGACGCTTCACCGTCCTGCTCCGCGGTCTGCAGGCCGGGCGTCAGCTGTTCCATCTTCACATGAAACAGGAAATAGGGGTGTTTCGCGGTATCTCCCGCCTCACGCAGAGACAGCAGTTCAAAGCGGATCACGTCTCCGGCTGCGTTCGCGTCGTGGTTTCTCAGCTCTCCGATCAGATAACGCCGAACGCCCTCGCCGCTTTCCATCAGCCTGGCGTCCAGCAGGATGCCGGAACCGGGATTGCTCTCGTTGACCACCGCAAACTCCGGGACCTCGTCCAGATGGGCAAGGCCGTAATCGCTGCGGGCCTCCACATCCATCACCGCGTAGATCATCTGCTCGCTCATGGCCAGGGTCCGCAGGGAAAAGCGATAGTCTTTGGTCTCCGCGGCGTTGGCAAACCGGTATTCGCGGGGCTCCGCATCCTCCGGCGTGACGTAGCGGGAATAGCCCAGCTTAACGGGCTCCGTTTCCGCCGCAAGGTCTGACCCGAAAACCACGAAGCGCAGCTCTGTATCCTGCGACAGCTTCTCTGTCAGCGGGGCGGTCAGCGTGATCCGGTCCATCCAGGCGTCCATTTTGCGAAGCCGGCTTTCCGTCTCGCTGCCAGCGATCCCCAGCCGCAGGCCGGAATCCCGGAATGGCGGCAGGCTTTCGTTTTCCGGCGATACATCCAGCTCCGCTTTCAGGCAGCCGTCCGCTTCCCGGAGCTCGTTCACCACCAGATTGTAGCCCGCCGCTTTCAGCTTCAGCCAGTCGTCATAGCCCCAGTCTGCGGGAATAACCTGGACATCCTCCGGACTGAGGCTGACAGCCCAATCGTCCAGAAGCGCTCCCTCCTGCCCCATGGCGTCTTGAAAGCGGAAGGCTCCCAGCTTCCAGGCGGCAAAGACGGAGCCGCAAAGCAGCATGACCGCAGCCGCCGCGGCGATCAGGAGCCGCAACGTACGGGGAGGACGTCGGGAAATGTGCAGCGTTTGCGCCCCGTGCAGTTTGGCGAGGGTCCTCTCCCGCACCCGAGCTGTGTTGCCGCCCCGGGGCTTCAGAGCCTGCCCCGATTCATCCAGGCAATCCAATAAATCAGAAATTCGATTGTTCATCGTTTCCTCCTATGCGTTACAGTTTGTTTTCCAGGGTGGCGCGGAGCTTTTCCCTGCCCCGGCGCAGACGGGATTTCACCGTGTTTTCCGGCATCTTCAACTCCTTGGAAATGACTGCTACCGGCTGGCAATGGTAATAGTACCGCAGGAATATCTCCCGATCCTTTGGCTCCATGCCGTATACCGCCTCCCGTACCAGCCGATCCCGCTCCGCCTCTTCCATCTGCAGCTCCAGATCCGTCCCGTCGGAGATCAGCAGATCCTCATCCAGAGAGAGGGTCAGCCCTCGCTCCCGAAGCTTCTGTTTTGCTTTGTTGCGGGCTACGCCTCCAAGCCAGGGCCGTAGCGTTTCCAGCGTGACCGATCCTGAACGCCTCCACAGCAGCAGAAACACGTCGGAGGCTGTTTCCTCCACGTCCTGCTCCGTCATGGACCCGCCGATGATGTAGCGGATCACCGTGCAGACGTAGGGGCTATATTTGTCGATAAACCAGGCCAGGGCGTCCTCCCTGCCGTGCTGCAGGCGCAGCAGCGCAGTCGCTTCCGTCAAGCTCCATCACCTCCGTGATTGTTTCAACGGCCGTCACTCATAAATCACAGCTTTTCATAAACACGTTGCATAGATGAACGATTTTATTATAATTTATTTTATTCTCGCTGTAAACAGATCAAACATTTCTGTGGGAAAGAATAAAATTGTTGTTTCTTTTTTTGCCCGGAAATGTTATACTAATTAAAAAACAGGAAAGCGGAGAGTACGATGGACTATTCGATCATTGAAGTCAAGGAGCGGGTCCTGGCGGACAACGAGCGCTGCGCCGCCGAGACCCGGAGGGCCCTGCGGGCGCAGGGCGTCTTCCTGGTGAACCTCATGGGCTCCCCCGGGGCCGGAAAGACCTCCGTGCTGCTGCGCCTGATCGCCGGGCTGAAAGACGAATTCCGCATCGGCGTGATGGAAGCGGACGTGGACTCCGACGTGGACGCCCGCGCCGTGGCGGAAGCCGGGGCGAAGGTGGTCCAGCTCCACACCGGCGGGCTCTGTCACATGGACGCGGACATGACCGCCCGGGGCCTGGATGCGCTGGGGCTCGCGGGGCTCGATCTGGTCTTCCTCGAAAACGTGGGCAATCTGGTCTGCCCCGCGGAGTTCGACGTGGGCGCGGATCTGCGGATGATGATCCTCTCCGTCCCGGAGGGGGACGACAAGCCCCTCAAATACCCCCTGATGTTTACGGTCAGCGACGTGATGCTTGTCAACAAGATCGACACCGCCCCCATCTTCGATTTCGACCTGGAAGCCGCGTCATCCCGGGCCAGAGCTCTGAACCCGAAGATCGATATCTTCCCCGTTTCCGCGAAGACCGGCGAGGGCTTCGATGCTTTGGTTGAATGGCTCCGACGTCGCCTGCTTTGCCGCCCCGTAGGGGCCGATGACCACATCGGCCCTCCCTTCCCGGAAGGAGGACCTGCGGAATGAAGATCATCGAACTGAACGAAACGATCACCGCCTCCAACGACCTGGACGCCCAAGCCCTGCGGAAGCGGATGAAGCAGGCCGGGACCCTGCTGGTCAACGTCATGTCCAGCCCCGGCTCCGGCAAGACGACCCTGATCTCCCGGCTGATCCGGGATCTGCCGATGCTGCGGATCGGCGTTATGGAGGCGGATATCGAATCCGACGTGGACGCAAAGCGGATCGAGGCCCTGGGCGCCGCGGCCATTCAGGTCCACACCTCCGGCATGTGCCACATGGACGCGGGCATGACCGCCGCGGCCTGGGAGGCCATGGAGCAAAGGGCTCTGGATCTGATTTTCCTGGAAAACGTGGGCAATCTGATCTGCCCTGCGGAATATGACACCGGAGCGTCCAAAAATATCATGCTGCTCTCCGTCCCCGAGGGGGACGACAAGCCCCTCAAATACCCGTTGATGTTCCAGAAGAGCGACGCGCTGGTGATTACGAAAACCGACGCCCTCCCCTACTTCGATTTTGACCCGGAGAAATGCGAGGAGCGGGTCCGGCGGCTGAACCCGGGCATCCGGATCTTCCCCGTCAGCGCAAAGACCGGGGAAGGGATGAAATCTCTGGAGCATTGGATCATTGGCCAAGTCCAGTCATTGAAATACAACAGTTTATAACGCTGAGAGGAGTCAACCATGAAAGATCAAAAGAACCGAATGGTCAACCAGCGGGATTTCCGGCAGGATCCCAACTACAAGCCCGCGGACCCCGAAAAGGCCAAGCTGATCCTGAAGCTGGGCACCATGATCACCGACCGCTATCTGCAAAAGTACACCCACAGCCTGAAGTACGACGATCCGGAATACTGGGCCCTGGACGCGGTGCTCACCAAGGAGGAGGCCCGCTTCCTGCTGAACTTCAAGAAGACCCGGGTCCCCTACGACGTTCCCACCCTGGCGAAGATGAACAACATGTCCGAGGAGGACACCCAGAAGATGATCGACCACCTGTGCTGGGTGGGCGTGGTGGAGATGACCCGGGAGGGCCCCGACAAGACCAAGCACTACAACGTGCCCATCTTCGTCCCCGGCTCCGCCGAGTTCATGATGATGAACGACGAGCTGACGGACGCCCACCCGGAGCTGGCTACCTTCTTCAACCTGATGACCCAGATGCCCCTGGAGGGCGTGACCCCCATGATCCCCCTGGGCGGCGCGGGCGTGGGCATGCACGTGATCCCCGTGGAGAAGGCCATCGAGCACGAGAACGTCACCGCCGACGTGGAGCACATCTCCCACTGGCTCAAGAAGTACGACAAGTATTCCATCGGTCAGTGCACCTGCCGCAAGCAGCAGTCCATGCGGGGCGAGGGCTCCGGCCAGATCAACGGCGAGTTCTGCATGGGCATGGGCGACATGGCCGAATACCAGGTGGACAAGGGCATGGGCCGCTACATCAGCTATGAGGAGGCCCTGGAGGTTCTGGAGCGGGCGGAGCGCCACGGCTTCGTCCACCAGATCACCAACATCGACGGCGAGGACAAGATCGTCGCCATCTGCAACTGCGCCGCCGGCGTCTGCAACGCCCTGCGCACCTCTCAGCTCTACAACACCCCCAACATGTCCCGCTCCGCCTACCGGGCCCATGTGGAAAGCGAAAAGTGCGTGGCCTGCGGCAAGTGCGTGGAGGTCTGCCCCGTGGGCGCCGCCAAGCTGGGCCAGAAGCTCTGCACCAAGAACGGCCCCGTGGAGTACCCCGTCACCGAGCTGCCCGACGCGAAGAAATGGACCGCGGACAACTGGAACCCCAACTACCGGGAGGACGCCAAGATCAACTGCTACGACTCCGGCACCGCCCCCTGCAAGACCGCCTGCCCGGCCCATATCGCCGTCCAGGGCTATCTGAAAATGGCCAGGGAGGGCCGGTACTTGGAGGCTCTGAAGCTCATCAAGCAGGACAATCCCCTGCCCGCGGTCTGCGGCGCCATCTGCAACCGCCGCTGTGAGGACGCCTGCACCCGGGGCACCGTGGACGAGCCCATCGCCATCGACGAGGTCAAGAAATTCGTCTCCGCCCTGGAGCTGAAACAGGAGCATCGCTACATCCCCATCTGCGAGAAGGACGACGGCGGCATGTGGGGCCCGGACTACAAAATGGCCATCATCGGCGCGGGCCCCGCGGGCCTGAGCTGCGCCTACTATCTGCGCACCCGGGGCTACGAGGTGACGATCTTTGAGAAGGACCCCCTGCCCGGCGGCATGCTGCAGTACGGCATCCCCAGCTTCCGGCTGGAAAAGGACGTGCTGGCTGCGGAGATCGACGTGCTGCGACAGATGGGCGTGGAGTTCCGCTGCGGCGTGGAGGTGGGCAGAGACGTTACCCTCGACCAGCTCAAGGAGCAGGGCTTCAAGGCCTTCTATCTGGCCATCGGCCTGCAGGGCGGCCGCAAGGCGGGCGTGCCCGGCGAGGAGGCTGAGGGCGTGGAGTCCGGCATCGCCTTCCTCAACCGGGTCAACCGGGATCACTCCGTCCGTCTGCCCGGCGACGTGGTGGTCGTGGGCGGCGGCAACGTGGCCGTGGACGTGGCGCGTACCGCCCTGCGTACCACCGGCGGCAAGGTCACCATGCTCTGCCTGGAATCCGAGGCGGAGATGCCCGCCGCCCGGGACGAGGTGGACGAGGCGAAGGAAGAGGGCGTGGAGGTCTTCAACGGCTGGGGCCCCAAGGAGGTCCTGACGGAGAACGGCAAGGTCACGGGCATCGTCTTCAAGCGCTGCACCGCCGTCTATGACGCCCAGCACCGCTTCTCCCCGGTCTACGACGAAAACGAGACCATCACCCTCCCCTGCTCCACGGTCCTCCAGGCCATCGGCCAGAGCGCCGTCTGGGGCGAGCTGCTGAAGAGCACCCGGGTGGAGCTCAACCGCAACGGCACCGTGGTCCACGATCCCGTCACCTTCGAGACCGGCGAGCCCGGGATCTTCGTGGGCGGCGACATCGCCCACGGCGCGAAGTTCGCCATCGACGCCATCGCCGAGGGCAAGCTGGGCTCCGAGTCCATGCACCGCTATGTGCACCCCGGCCAGAGTCAGACCATCGCCCGGGATCTGCGGGAGTTCAAGGAGCTGGACAAGAGCAGCATCCTCATTGACCCCGAGGGCTTCGACACCGCCAAACGCAACGTCCCCGGAAAGAAGACGCTCAGCGGCCGGGGCAGCTTCGGCGACGTGCGCCTGAGCTTCACTGAGGAGCAGGCCAAGGCCGAGGCCTCCCGCTGCCTGGGCTGCGGCGCCTCCGTGGTGGATCTGAACCGCTGCATCGGCTGCGGCCTGTGCACCACCCGCTGTGAGTTCGACGCCATCCATCTCAGCCGCGACCTGCCCGAGGCCTCCACCATGGTCCGCTGCGAGGACAAGATCGGCCCGGTGGCCAAGTACGCCGCCAAGCGGGAGTTCAAGATCCTCTTCGGCAAGAAGAAATAAGCTGAAAAATCCCAGGAACGGCGCGTTTCCCCCGCGTTGTTTGGACGGCGCGCCGCCGTCCGCGAATTGGTACGCGGTACGTTTCCGTCCGCGTCGCAGGGACGGCACGCCGCCGTCCGCGAATTGGTACGCGGTACGTTTCCGTCCGCGTCGCAGGGACGGCGCGCCGCTGTCCGCGAATTGGTACGCGGTACGTTTCCGTCCGCGTTTTGAGGTTTGCTCTATGCACGAAATGGGAATCGTCCTCCATCTGGCCAAAACCCTGGATCAGACCGCGGAGGAGCATCATCTGAAGGCCATCGGCCGCGTGGTTTTGCAGGTGGGCGAGGTCTCCGGCATCATGACGGAGCTTTTCACCGACTGCTGGGATTATTTCAAAGTCCGGCATCCGGTTTTGAAGGACAGCGAGCTGGTGCTGGAGACCATCCCCGCCGTCACCTGGTGCGACAGCTGCAAGCAGAGCTATGAAACCGTGAAATACGGCAGGACCTGTCCCTACTGTCATTCCGGCGAGACCTGGCTGCTCCGGGGCAGCGAGTGCGTCATCAAGGAAATCGAGGCGGAATAAGCCTCCCCGGAAGCGCCCATCCCCGTTTTCACCCTGTTTCAGCCTCGATTGAGCCTTGTAACCTCGTTTCAGCCTCGTTACAGCCTCTTTTCAGCCTCTTATCAGCCCATGTTTCAGCTTCGTTTCAGCCTCGTTTCAA
Source organism: Oscillospiraceae bacterium (assembly GCA_017509485.1). Classification (GTDB taxonomy): domain Bacteria; phylum Bacillota; class Clostridia; order Oscillospirales; family Oscillospiraceae; genus JAFRPC01. The sequence goes on from JAFWPP010000024.1 coordinate 67,029, forward strand.
CCATGTAACCCCGTTTCAGCTTCGTTTCAGCCCCGTTTCAACCATGTAACCCCGTTTCAGCTTCGTTTCAGCCCCGTTTCAGTCTCGATTGAGCCTCGGATTTCCTTCCATAATGCCCAAACCGGCGCCTCCCACCCCGGAAGACGCCGGTTTTTTGTTCCTACCGTACGCATGGTACACTGATTTTGATATTTTCCTCCCGTGGAACATGGAACAGGGATTAGGGATTAGGGTGGGGATAGTGTTTAGGGATTAGGGCCCCCGCCTGTAGCGCGGGCTATCAGCCCGCACGATACGCGCCGCCGTAGGGGACGCTCTTACCCGTCAGGGTGAGCGTCCCGGCATTCGGAACGAATGCAATTTGCCGGTAGGCAAATCGGGTCGTTTGCTTGCGCAAACGACGCATGCTTCGCATGCGCGGACGAGCAATGCTCGTCCCTACA
>JAFWPP010000035.1:0-7395 GCA_017509485.1 Oscillospiraceae bacterium
CAACACCGGCCTGTTCTGCATCGTCTTCGCCTTCGCCATCGGCTGCTTCTGGATGGGCCTCAAGCCCAAGGAGCTGATCGGCTTCTGGCCCACCTCCACCATGTTCGTCATTCTGGCGGTCTCCCTGTTCTACAACGTGGCTGCCGCCAACGGCACCCTGGAAAAGATCTCCCGCAGCCTCCTCTATGCCTGCCGGAAGTTCCCGGGCCTGCTGCCCTACGCCCTCTTCTTCGTGGCGGTCATCCTCTCTGTCATGGGAGCCGCTTACTTCACCGTTCTGGCCTTCCTGGCTCCCATCACCCTGATGATCTGCGAAGAAGCCAAGATGGACAAGCTCACCGGCGCAGTCGCCATCAACTGCGGCGCGCTGGCCGGCGGCAACTTCCCCACCGCCGCCCTCGGCGTCGTCTTCCGCGGCCTGATGGACAAGGCCTATGAGGACGCTGCCATGACCCCCATCGACTCCTTCTCCTCCTCTCTGCTGATGTTCGGCCTGGCCATCGTCTCCAGTCTGATCATCATCACCGTCTTCCGCTTCTGCTTCAAGACCAACCGCAACATCGGCAAGGGCGTGACCTTTGCCAAGCCCGAGGCCTACACCCCGGTTCAGAAGAAGACCATGACCCTCATCCTCCTGATGATGGCCGTCGTCCTGATCTTCCCCGTGCTGAAGCTCATCCTCCCCGACGTCAAGTTCATCTCCGACGTTGCCAGTAAGATCGACGTGGGCCTGGTCGCCATCGTCTTCGCCGTCATCGCGCTGCTGATGAAGCTGGCTCCCCAGAAGGAGATCATCGCCAAGGTGCCCTGGAACACCATCCTGATGATCGCCGGCGCCGGCATGCTGATCTCCGTGGCCGTCAAGGCCGGCACCATCGATATGCTCTCCGCATGGATCAGCAGCAACGTTCCCGTGTGGCTGGTGCCGCTGGCCTTCTCCATCGTGGGCGCCATCATGTCCTTCTTCTCCTCCACCACCGGCGTGGTCTGCCCGGCGCTCTTCCCCCTGATCCCGGCTCTGGCTGTGGCTACCGGTCTGAATCCTGCCGCCCTGTTCACCTGCACCGTTCTGGGCGCGCAGAGCTCCGCCATCTCCCCCTTCTCCTCCGGCGGTTCCCTGATCCTGGGCTCCTGCGGCTCTGAGGAGGAGCGCGGCCACCTGTTCAACCGTCTGCTCTTCGTGGCGGTTCCCATCAGCGTCGGCATCTGCGCGATCTACAACTTCGTAGTGTCCATGATCCTGTGATCCCAGTAATCAAATACCGGGCCGCCCGATCGCGGTCCGGGTCGGAAAGCCCCGCCGGGGTGCGCGTTCATTCGCACACCCCGGCGGGGCTTTCCGTTCTGTTGTCAGAATACCTTGTCCCCATTCCTGACAGGCTCGGTGGGGCGAAGCAGCACGACGCCCTGCTCGGATTCGGTGCCGAGGATGCGGACCTCGCTCTTCACGCTGCCGATGTGGATGGGATTCAGGTTCACGCAGCAGATCACCTGTGTCCCGATCAGATCCTCCGGCCGGTACAGGGTCGTGATCTGAGCGGAGGATTTTTTGATTCCCAGTTCCTCTCCGAAGTCAACGGTGACCACGTAGGCGGGATTCCGGGATTTCTTGTTGGGCTTGATCTCCAGAACGGTCCCTGCCCGCATCTCGACCTTGTCGAATTCTTCCAGTGTAATCATAATCCAGCTTTCTCTCTGCGCCTTCTCACCGAACAGACCTTCCCATCTCATACGCCTGTCCGAATGCGGGCGTATTTTTGACTTTGCCGGGTTCGTAGACGCCGGTCCCGCGGATCACGCCCATTTCTTTCGCGCCTTCCACGCAGTCGGCGTACCCGCGGAAGCATTCCAGCGTCCGCTCCACCGCCTCGGCTTCCTCGTCGGCACAGGTGGCGATGTAGTAGAACTCCTTGCCCCTGACCTCCGTCCAGCGGGCGACGGTGCGATCGATGACGGTCTTGAGCTGAGCGTCGATGGAGTAGAAATAGACGGGGCTGGCCAGCACGATCACGTCCGCATCGATCATCTTCTGCAGAAGCTCCGCCATGTCGTCCTTCCTGGCGCAGACGCCGCCGGACTTTTGACAGTAATAACAGCCGCTGCAATAGCCGATCTTCTTCTCGGCCACGCGGATCTTTTCCACCTTGTTGCCTGCCTCGGCCGCGCCTCGCAGGAATTCGTCGCAGAGAAGATCGGAGTTGCCGCCCTTCCGCGGGCTGCCGGACAGGATCAATACGTTTTTGCTCATTTCGGTTTCCTCCATAATTTCATATGTTCATATAATTCTTTCCTTGGTCTGCGCAGGGCTGAAAACAGTCTGAGGCTTCTCCTGCTGCTTTATGTGCGTTTACAGCAGCGCCTGCAGCACTGCGCCGACGTCCCCGTCGAGGCAGACGGACTGCGTCTCGATCTGCTTCGGGCAGACCGCCTCGTTGAGGTTCAGGCAGGCATAGACTGCGCCCGGGTTTTCCGCGGTCAGCGCCCAGAAGGGGTATTTGATGATGACCGGCGTGTTGGCCCCGACGCCGAGCTCCAGATACAGCACGTGCTTTCCTTCGTTTTCTTCCAGGAAGGCCGCGTAGCGCGCCGCGGCGGCGTGCCAGCCGGCGTCCTCCACGAAGGTATCGTCCGACCGCAGATTCATGGTTACCGGGCCGCCGTTTATCGGGCAGCGCGGGATCAGCTCCGACGGCAGCCGCATGGAGAGCTGCCGGTCCTCCGGCACCTGAAAGGTCCCGGTTTCATCCGGAACGAAGCCCTGGGCCGCCATGGCCTTCACGACCCAGCTAAAATTGTCCCAGGTCTGCTGGATTTGTCCGCCGGCGTCCTGGAACAGGCCGTAGTCGCCCTGGGTGTAAAACAGGCGCTGCTTGTCAAATCCCGCCCGCTGGAATTGGTGATCCACGTTGGTGGTGATCACAAAGTAGTTTTTGCCCTTCATCAGGGCGAGCAGGTCTCTGTAAACCGGCTTTGGTGGATCGATATAGCGGTTGAAATAGATATGGCGTGCCCACCACGCCCAGCGGGTCTCCTCGTCGGGGAAGGGGTAGAAGCCGCCGGAATACATGTCCATGATGCCGAAGTGCTCCCGGAAATCGAAGAAATACCGCGCGAAGCGCTCGCCGCTGTAGGTCAGGCCCGCGGCGGTGGAGAGGCCCGCACCGGCGCCGATGACGACGGCGTCAGCGGTTTCCAGCTCGGTTTTCAGCTGCGCGAGCCGTTCCTCCCGGCTTCCGCTTCCGGTGGAGAGCCCGCCCCGGAAGCCGTGGATCGCGTTCAGGCCCTTGCGGATGGTTTCCGTATAGCCGTTATGGTTGTAAGAGCTTTGCATAAAGATCCCTGTCCTTATCTGTAAATACATTGAAAATGACGCGGTCCGTCTGCCCCTCGTGGGCGTCGAGCCAAGCCGTGACGGTCTCCACTGCGATCTCGGCGGCCCGCTGCTGAGGGAAGCCGAAGACGCCGGTGGAGATGCAGCAGAAGGCCACCGAGCGCAGGCCGTTTTCGGCGCAGAGGTCAAGGGTGTTTCGATAGCAGGCTGCCAGCTCGGCCTCCGCTTCCGGCGTCAGCTTTCCGGAAACGATAGGGCCGACGATATGGACGATCTTCTTTGCCGGAAGGTTGTAAGCGTCCGTCAGCATGGGAACGGCGGTGGGCTGCTCGTAGCCCGGGCCGTACTTTGCCCGCAGCGCCTCCATCTGCCGATGGCATTCCAGCCGGAGCTGCACCCCCGCGAAGCTGTGGATGCAGTTGTCGATGCAGGTGTGCATCGGGACGAAGCAGCCCAGCATTTGTGAGTTGGCCGCATTGACGATGGCGTCCACATCCAGCCGCGTGATGTCGCCCTGCCAGAAAGAAAGGCGTGATCCGTGCGGAGCCATGCTGCCCTGATCCGCAAGCGTGGGGATCTCTGCAAGCCCCACGATCCCGTTTTCGCTGATCCGCTTCCGCAGGTAGTCATCCTGCACGTTGAGGAAATCTTCGCCGATCTCGTCCGGCATCCGGACATTGAACAGGCTCCGCAGCAGCCTCCGCTGCTCTGTTTCCCCGGATGGGATCGCCATATCCCGATATCGCGGCTGTTCGTCCAGCAGCTGTCGGATCAAAAACTGTCTTCTCTCCTGTTGGTTCATGGTTTTGTACTCCCGTTTTCATTCGGCATTGACAGCGTTACCGTCACGGCTCCGTCACCGAGAAGCGAAGCCAGCTCGGCCGGCGTTTTGTCCGTGATGCGGCCCAGCCGGGTGTAGGCCCAGGTATTGGAGCCGTAGAAGACGACAAGCTGATTGCCGGAGTAAATGACCAGGTCGCCTGCCTGCGTTACGGTCTGGACGTCGCTGCGCGGCAGGCTTTGGCCGATGGGGCCGACCTGTTCAAAACCGCCGTAGGGGGACATGGAAACGGTCAGTGGGCCTTCCCGCACCAGCTCCATCAGCGCGGCGACGCTCTCGTTCTCTTCCCACTGTACGGTGACCGGGGTGTCGTTGATCAACATCTGCATCGTCATTCCCTCCGTTTGTTCGGGTTTCAAAAGTCCGATCTCCGTCAGCCATGCCGCCAGGTCCTCCCGGGAAGCGCCGGCGGGGAAGCGGCGGCTCTCCAGCCAGGTCACGTCTTGCGGTACGAGCCCGTGCAGGTTATCCGCGCTGGAGCCCAGGGGGCTGGACATGGAGGTGCAGAAGGTCGTCAGAGTCTTTCCGGAGAAGTCGCAGCTCTCCAAAAACGTGCTGATGATCCGCGGGGCCTGACCGTGCCAGATCGGGTGGGCGATGACGACGGTGTCATACCGCGCCATATCCTCCACCTGTCCGTCGATGACGGGACGGCAGTCGGGATCGGCCTGCTCCTGATCGCAGCGGCCGCCGGTGTAGTAGGCCAGATCCGCCTCGGTATAGGGCTGGGCGGGGACGATCACATAGAGGTCTGCCCCAAGCAGCTCCGCGACGGTCTCCGCCAGCGGGGCCGTGTTGCCGGTGGCGGAGAAGACCGCCACCAGGATCTTCGCCCCCCGGGGTTCCGCGGGCTCCGTCGGCTCCGCGGAGGGCCCGGTCCCCGGCTGCTCCGTTTCGGACTCCGGTTCGGATGCTTCCGTTGTCTGCGCTTCCGGTGTCCGGCTGACAGGGCTTGTCTGCTGCGTCGGCGTCGCGCTGGACGCCGCATCGACCGTGGTCTCCGGTTGTTTGCCGGTTCCGCCGCAGGCTGCCAGCGACAGGATCGCCGCAGCGCAAAGCAGCGCAAGAACAATTGTTGATATCTTTTTTCTCATAACATCACACCATACTCAGCAGCAGTGTTCCTGCCGCAAGGATTATGCCGAGGGCGCCGTACCAGGGGACCGACTGCGGGATCTCCAGGGACCAGAGCGCCGCCAGGCAGTAGCCGTACATGGCGGCCCAGAACAAAAGCAGAGTCCAGTCCTTCCTTCCCTTGAAGCGCAGCCTGCAGCGGCCGCGGATGATCTGCGCAAGCATCCGCGCCAGGATGAAGCCCCACAGCAGTAGGAACGCGATGCAGGCGAACCATTCGTCGGTGACGCCGTTGAGCAGCAGCGACAGGCCGCTGGCCACGCCGACGATCGCCACCCCGGCCAGACCGATTCCGACGGTCAGCAAGGCCTTCCGGAGGACCGTGCCGTCTTCCTTCCGGTTCCGGGAAAGGAGGGTCAGCAGAACGACGGCGGGCGTCTCGAAGAGATAGCCCAGGAAGTTGACCCAGATCACGCTCATGAACATGTGGTGCGTGACGTCCAGGGTGATCTCCCGGCCGTCCCAGACCCAGAAGCCGCCGCTGAGACGGATCGCCGCCACGTCCAGCAGCAGATCCATGGAGACGATCAGCCAGCCGGCCGCAAGGGCGGTCATCCACTTCCCAAAGTCGAGCTTTTCCGCGATCCGCAGGGCGCAGACCGTCAGCCCGCCCCACATCATCCCGCCGAAGAACGGGAACTGGTACGGCGCGAAGCCGATGCTGATATAGAAATCCGGGCTGTAGTGGTAGATCCCCGTCACCCGGACGGCCAGCAGCTCCAGGATGAAGCCCGCCAGCGCCGCGGACAGGAACAGCCGCAGCTCCTCCCAGCGCTTCCTCCGGAGTATATCCCACAGCAGCATCGCGGTGATGCCGTAGCAAAGAAGCTCAAACGCGTTGATCCAGTTCATGGGTGCCTCCGTTCTCAATCAGTTGGGTTTGCGGGATCTCTGACTCAGACGGTTTCCTGCTTATCTGCCGTCAGCCAAAGAACAACAGAGGCTGCAAGCCAGATCACTCGATAGCAGTTTACCGCGAGGCTCCCCGGAAAGGAATCGAATAACGCGTTCCAGTCATAAACCGCTCCGATGGCGTCGATAAAGGTGTGATACAGAGCACAGGCGATCACGCTTTTCGTAGACTTATAGATCGCGGCCAGCGCAAAAGCCCAGATAAAGATCGTGATTCCAAAACCGATCAGGCTGTCCCCAAAGTGGTTGGAGGTCGGATCAAGCCAAGTGGGCAAATGCCATACGTACCAGATCGCGGCGACCACGAGAACCGAGAACGGAAATGGCATCCGCTTATCTAATTCCGGCTGCAGCAATCCGCGCCAGCCGGTTTCTTCGGCGATCCCGACAAAGGGGATCATAATCAGAAAACCAAGCGGAAACATATACCAGGGCGAGCCGTTCGGCGTTCCGAACAAAACCGCATAGACGAAGGCCAGGAGACAGAGGCCTCCGGTGATGAGGGCGGTCTTCAAGGGCTTCTCGGTGCGGAAGATATCCCTGACCAGCTGCTTCACGCCGAGCCTGTCCCGATAAAGATAGATGATCAGCACAGAGACAAACGGCGCCGGCGTAGAGAATAAAAGCCCGATCGCAGCATACAGCAAGTATCCGGCCGTCATGATACCGGTTTCCTGGTACTCGACCGAATAACGCTGCAGCCAGACCTGGAGCGTGAGGAAACAAAACACAGACAGCAAAAGGACGAGCAGAAGATACCACCACAACCTGCTTACAGAATGCTTTTTCATCTTTCAATCACCTTACCAAAAACTCGCTCTCCATCCGACGATACGCGAGAAAATTCAAATCCATTACGGATATAAAAGCTTTCAGCCGTGCTCATAGGAACAAGCTCTATGTACTTTGCTCCTAATGATTGAAGATGGTTTTCGACCAATTTTAATGCAGCAGAACCAACGCCGGAGCTTCTGCGTTCTGAACATACATAGAAGTTGTTGATAAAGCCTTTGCTATGTTCCTCGTGATACGAATAGCTGATCAAGCCAACGCACACTTTATTTTCTGCAATCCGCATAATAAAATAGGGATTATGATCTTGAAGGGTCTGATTTATCATTTGTGCGTTCAGTTCATCATTGTGAAGATCGTCAATTTCCTCATTATATTCTTCTTC
>JAFWPP010000025.1:0-68460 GCA_017509485.1 Oscillospiraceae bacterium
CCTTCGGACCGCCAACTCTGCCACAGCGGTGGCCTGCACGCTTCCGCTTGCCCTTCTGCTGCTGGTCTTCCACTTTGCCTACGATCCCTCGTCAAAAACGGAACGACTGAGGTATTTTGGAATTCGGTGGGAGCCCTATGGAGTGCTTGGCTGCCTTTGCCTGATCGTGGCACTCCTGACAGGCGTCAAGCTTTGGCGAATTCGCAGAAGTGACCTCGCCACAAGATAAAGGAGAAGAATACTATGAGAATCCTGCTGCTGGAATTGAAAAAGCTTTTCCACCCCGTGCGGCTGTTGCTGGTGCTTGCGCTGCTCTGCTGTTTCTGCTTTACCGTCTCCGAAAGCCAGCGGAAGGCGCTTTCCCTGACCGATACAGCCTCCTATCCGGATATGATCACGAGCGGTGATTGGTTGTCCAAACGGCGCAGCCCCGATTTGCTGTTTCACGATCATTTGCTGGAGCGCTATGGGGAAACCGTCACAGCAGCAGATCTTCCTTGGCTTGCTTCTGAGCGGGAGCAATTGCTGAGCCAGATCACCGCCGCGGCCGCGCAGGACCCCATTGTTCTGCGATATGGAATGGAGTTCCATCCGGAGACAGGAACATTCACAAGCTCGATTGACAAGGCTTTGGTCGGAGAACTATCGCAGGAGGATTGGGACTATATCGGTTCCTACGAAGGAGGGACAACGCGGCTGAAGGGAACGGATCATCCCATCGTCTTTCTCTCCCAATACCAAACTGTGATGGACTGGATCGAGGCGAAGGGCGTCTACCATGTCATGAGTTACGATCTCATCGCGATGCTGGAGGACAATTTCCTGATCGTGATCGTCTTCTCCTGCGGCGCCCTGCTGCTGACGGTGCCCTACGGCGTCCTGGAGGCCAAGAGCCGCACCGAGGGCCTGTCCGCCTCCACAAAAACCGGCAGAGCCCATTACGGCAGGAAGCTCGCCGGCGCGGCCCTTGCGTCCGGGATTGTGATCGGGCTCGGGGTCCTGCTGGCGTTCCTGGCCTTTTCCCAGTGGAAGGTCTCCCGGTACTACGGCTGCGACATCGGCGACGCAATGAATATTTGCTGGGATGAGGACTCCTATCTTCACTTTTGCTCCTATCGTCGTTTTTTTAATACCAACTCCTTGTATGGCGTGCGCTTCGGCGCGTTTTACGGGCTCAGACTGCTGCTCCTCTTTCTGCTGGGCCTGTCCGTAAACCTGCTGGCGGCGATCCTGTCTCTTCGGATCAGGAACGCCGTCACGGCCATCGCCTGCACCCTGCCCCTGGCTCTGTTCTTACCGGTCTATCATCTGGCCTATAACGCTCCTGACGGCGGCTTAATTCACACACCCGGGCATCCCAATGCGCTGGCCGCGGGGCTTGGATTGCTGACCCTTCTGGTCGCTGCCTGGAGAATCAGACAGAACGATCGAAAGGAGATTTGTACATAAAAGCGGGAAAAAGAGCCGCCTGCGCGTTCCGAATGAACGCGCAGGCGGCTTGCTGTATGCAAAATCGGGATTTGTAGGGGATGTTGCGAAAACGCCCGTAGGGGCCGATGCCCACATCGGCCCTCCCTGTGGACCGGGGAAAGGGCCGATGTGGGCATACTTCGTGACTCTTCGAGTTCGGCCCCTACGGAGCGACTCTGTCGTCGATACCTCCCCTCATCCGGCGTTTCGCGCCACCTTCCCCCCAAGGGGAAGGCATTCCGACAAATCCGTATCTGCCGCGCCGATCAGATTACCACCTCGACCTGACAGACGGGCTTGTCAGACAGGGGAACGGTGTGCCCCTCGACGGGGGTTCCGTCCACAGTCATGCCCTTGTGCTCGCCCCGGCGGACCGTGATTTCATAGCGGGCGCCCCGGAAGAGGCGGGAGATCCGGCAGCCCTCCAGCTTGTCGGGCAGACAGGGCTCCACGGTGAGGCCGTCCCAGTCGGGGCGGACTCCCAGGATGCCCTGGCTCACCGCCGCGAAGGACCAGGCGGCGGTGCCGGTGAGCCAGGCGTTCTTGGCTTCGCCGTAACGGGGCGCGGCCCGGCCGGCGATGGTCTGGCTGTAGCAGTAGGGCTCGGTGCGGTGGATCTCGCTCTTGTCCTCAATGTAGGCGGGGGCGTTGCGGGTATATAGGTCAAAGGCCGCGTTGCCGTCCCGGATCTTGCACCAGGCCAGAGTGATCCAGGGATTGTTGTGGCAGAACACAGACCCGTTTTCTTTAAAACCCGGGGGATAGGAGGAAATCTCCCCCAGGTAGTCGTGGTATTCGGTATAGCAGGGAGCCAGCAGCTCGATGCCGAATTCGTTGCCCAGCAGGCGCTCGGTGGATTCCAGCGCTTTTCTGCCGTATTCCGGTCCGCCAATGCCGGCCATCACGCAGAAGCCCTGGGGCTCGATGAAGATTTTGCCCTCCTGGTTTTCCTTGCTGCCGATGGGCCGCTCGAAGGCGTCGTAGGCCCGGCGGAACCAGTTTCCGTCCCAGCCGTGGGTCAGGACGGCCTGCTCCATATCCCGGACGGAGGCCCGGACGGTTTCCGCTTCGTCATTCAGGCCGATCCGTTCGCAGAGCTCTGCGTATTCGGTCCCGTACTTGACGAACATGCCGGCGATGAAGACGCTCTCGGCTTTGCCGCTCTCAAAGTTGGAGCAGGTCTGGAAGCTCTCGCCCGGAGTCAGGCTGAAGCAGTTGAGGTTCAGACAGTCGTTCCAGTCGGCCCGGCCGATCAGGGGCAGGCGGTGGGGGCCCCGGTGGGTCATGGGGTAAGCCACGCTGCGGCGCAGGTGCTCCAGCAGGGGGACCTCGGTGCCGGGCTGGTTGTTGAAGGGAGTGGGCTCCTCCAGGATGGAGAAGTCGCCGGTTTCCCGGATGTAGGCGCAGGTGCAGGCCACCAGCCAGAGGGGATCGTCGTTGAAGCCGGAGCCCACGTCCGCGTTGCCGCGTTTGGTGAGGGGCTGATACTGGTGGTAGGTGGAGCCGTCGGCAAACTGGATGGAGGCAATATCCAGGATCCGCTCCCGGGCCCGGGCGGGAATCAGGTGGACGAAGCCCAGCAGATCCTGGCAGCTGTCCCGGAAGCCCATACCCCGGCCCGTGCCGCTCTCGTAATAGGAAGCACTGCGGCTCATATTAAATGTTACCATGCACTGGTATTGGTTCCAAATGTTCACCATCCGGTCCAGCTTTTCCTCGCTGCTTTGGACCGTGAAGCGGGAGAGCAGCCCCGCCCAGTAGGCCTTCAGCTCTGCCAAAGCCGCGTCGAACTGCTCCGCAGTCTCGAAGGCCGCCAGCAGCCGATGGGCGGGGGCCTTGTTGATGACGTTCAGGGCGGTGAATTTCTCTGCCTGGGGCAGCTCCGTATAGCCCAGCCGGAAGAGGTAGCTCTTTTCCTCGCCGGGGGCCAGCTCCAGCTCCAGCCGTAGGGCGGCGATGGGGGCCCAGCCGGCGGCCACGCTGCCGAAGCTGCTCCGCTCCTCCACGGCCTTCGGCGCGTTCCAACCCCGGAACTGCCCCAGGAAGGCGTCCCGGTCCGTGTCGAAGCCGGCGATGGGGGCGTTGACGGAGTAGAAGGCGTAGTGATTCCGGCGCTCCCGGTACTCTGTTTTATGGTAGACGGTAGAGCCCTCGAGCTCCACCTCGCCGATGTTCCAGTTCCGCTGGAAGTTGGTGGAGTCGTCCACCGCGTTCCACAGGCACCATTCCAGGGCGGCGTAGAGGGTCAGCTTTTTCGTCCCGGTGCTCTCGTTTTTCAGCACCAGCTTCTGGAGCTCCATGTCGGTGTCCATCGGCACCGTCACGGTCAGCGTCGCGCTGAGGCCGTTTTTTGCTCCCTCGAAAACCGAATAGCCCAGGCCATGGCGGCAGCGATATGCGTCCAGGGGCGTCCGGGCAGGGAGAAAGGCGGGGCTCCAAACCGTGTCGCCGTCGCAGAGATAGAAGCAGCGGCCGCCGTCGTCTGTCGGCACATTATTATAACGGAAGCGGGTGATGCGCCGGAGCTTTGCGTCCCGATAGAAGCTGTAACCGCCGCAGGTGTTGCTGATCAGCGAGAAAAAGCCGCTGTTGCCCAGATAATTGATCCAGGGCAGGGGTGTATCCGGCCGGGTAATCACATATTCCCGGGCCTGATCATCAAAATAGCCGTATTTCATGGATTGATTCCTCCCATATCGAGCACCGGGCGGCGCAGGACCGCGCAGGCTTATAACTTAATCGATTAAGTACATTATAGACAGATGGTTTCAAAAACGCAAGTCCTTTTTTCAAAAACAGAAAATATTTCAGTATTGACAAAAACAACCCCAATAAATTTGTGCAAAATAACGAACAAAAAAAGAAAAAAAGGACTTGACGGAATGCATATCCAGCGCTATAATGAAACCAACGAAAACGATTAAGTTGTCCGCCGACAGAAAGCAGGCACAGCGATGGTAACGATCACGGACATCTCAAAAGCGTGCGGCGTCTCCCGCGCCACGGTCAGCAAGGCCCTCAACGGTGCGGCTGACATCTCGCAGGAGACCGCAAAACGGATCCGCGATACCGCCGCCGCTCTGGGCTACCTGCCCAACGCCGCCGCCCGGGCCCTGAAGCTGGGCCGCAGCTACAACATCGGCGTGCTCTTCTCCGACACCACCGGCGGCGGCATCTCCCATGAATACTTCTCCCGCATCCTGGAGAGCGTCAAGGCCGAGGCCGAGCGCCTTGGCTACGACATCACCTTCATTTCCAAGGATCTGGGCCGCATGTCCATGGACTACTACGAGCACGCGAAGTACCGCAGCTGCGATGGCGTGGTGATCGCCTCGGCGGACTTTCATGACCCGGCCATCATCCGGCTGGCCTCCAGCGAGATCCCCACGGTGACCCTGGACTACAGCTTTGACAGCCGCAGCTCCATCCTTTCAGACAACGTCCGGGGCATGGAATCGCTGGTCCGCTTCGTCCACAGCCGTGGCCATCGGCGCATCGCCTTCCTCCATGGCGAGATCACCTCCGTGACCCAAAAGCGCCTGGCAAGCTTCAAAAAGACCTGCGCTGCCCTGGGCCTCGAAATCCCGGCGGAGTACATTCGTCCGGCGATCTACCACGATCCCCGCTCCAGCGGGCTTCAAACCAGGGCGCTGCTGGCGCTGCCCCAGCGCCCTACCTGCATCCTCTATCCCGACGACCTCTCCTACCTGGGAGGCATGAGCGAGCTGGAGCGGCAGGGCCTCTCGGTGCCCGGTGATATGAGCGTGGCGGGCTACGACGGCATCCCCCTTTCCCAGGTTCTGCGGCCCAGACTCTCCACCTACCGCCAGGGAGCAGAGCAGATGGGACGGCAGGCGGCGCAGCTGCTGATCGAGCAGATTGAGCAGCCAGAAACCTGGATCCCCCAACAGATCACCGTGGAGGGGGAGCTGCTGGAGGGCGACACGGTGGCTTACATTGGTTGAAACGCAAAAGCGTTTTAATAGAAGACAAATTTTTAGAAGATAAGGAGAAAACAACATGAAGAAAATGATCGCGATCCTGCTGGCCGCTCTGATGCTGCTGGCCGTCGTGGGCTGTGCCAAACAGGAGAGCAAGCCCGCGGCAGAACAGGGCAAGGTGTTCAACATCTATGCCTGGAACGAAGAGTTCAAGGGCTTCTTCGAGAAGTACTACAAGGTTCCCGAGGGCGTCAAGGTCAACTGGATCATCAACCCCAGCGACAATGGCGTCTATCAGCAGAAGCTGGACGAGGCTCTGCTGAACCAGGACAAGGCCGCCGCCGACGACAAGATCGACATGTTCCTGGCCGAGGCTGACTACATCGGCAAGTATGTCGACTCCGACTACACCATGGACGTCTCTTCCTTCGGCTACAAGAACGCCGACACCATGTACGAGTACACCATCAAGGCCGCCTCCGACAGCAAGGGCGTCTGCAAGGGCGTTTCCTTCCAGTGCTGCCCCGCCGCGGTCATCTACCGCAAGAGCATCGCCAAGGACGTTCTGGGCACCGATGATCCTGCCGGGGTCCAGGCCCAGATCGACTCCTGGGAGAAGTTTGACGCCGTGGCCGCCAAGGCCAAGGAGAAGGGCTACTACATGACCGCCTCCTTCGCCGAGACCTTCCGCGCCTTCTCCAACAACTGCACCATGCCCTGGGTCGACAAGGACAACAAGCTGCAGTTCGATCCCCAGATCACCGCCTGGATGGACCAGACCGAGAACTACATCAAGAACGGCTACACCCTGACCGCCGGCGTGTGGGACACCGAGAAGACCAACGAGATGTTCAAGGACGGCAAGACCATGTGCTTCTTCGGGCCCGCCTGGTACTACAACTTCTGCATGAACAACGCCATGGATCCCGAGAAGGGCTGCGTCGGCGACTGGTGCATCGTCAAGGGTCCCCAGGCCTACTTCTGGGGCGGCACCTGGCTGCTGGCCGCTGCCGGCTCCGACAACACCGAGATGCTGAAGGACATCTTCGAGACCTTCACCGTCAACGAGGAAGTCTGCACCAACCTGGTCAAGAATGAGAACCAGTACCCCAACAACACCAAGATCGTTGAGAAGTTTGCCAAGGACGAGAGCTACGGCAACACCGCCATCCTGGACGGCCAGAACGACATCGCTGTCTTCGCCGAGCTGGCCAAGGACATCAAGTGGGAGAACCACACCAACTACGACCAGCTTCTGAACGAGGGTCTGCAGAACAAGCTGCAGGAGTTCTACAAGGGCTCTGTCGATAAGGAGACCGCCATGAAGAACTTCTACCAGTTCGTCAAGGAGACCTACGCCAATATCGTCGTACCGGAAGCTTAATCCGACTAACCCGGCCGCGGCAGGAGCTTCCAGCCTGCCGCGGCTATTCTTATTCTGTCGTCGGAGGTACAATCATCATGGATCAAAAACAATACAGAAAGGACGGCCGCCTCAAATCCGTCAGCTATGCGAAATGGGGCTACATCTTCATTGCGCCGTTCTTCCTTGTCTATATCGTCTTTACCCTGGTTCCCCAGTTCCTGACCGTCTACAACAGCTTTTTTGAGACCTATCGGGTGGGTTTGACCCAGGTAGGACCCAACTTCGTGGGGCTGGATAATTACAAGGAGCTCTTCACCCCCAACAGCACCGGGACCATCCTGATCCTGAAATACGCGGCCAACACCATGATCATGTGGTTCGTCGGTGCGCTGCCGCAGTTTGCCATCGCTCTGCTGCTGGCCATCTTCTTTACCAGCTATCGTCTGAACATCAAGGGCCAGGGCTTCTTCAAGACCGTCATCTACATGCCCAACCTCATCATGGCGGCGGCCTTCTCCATGCTGTTTTTCGCCCTGTTCTCCCGGGTGGGCCCCATCCAGGCTCTGCTGGAGAAATGGG
The DNA here is from genome assembly GCA_017509485.1 of Oscillospiraceae bacterium. Classification (GTDB taxonomy): domain Bacteria; phylum Bacillota; class Clostridia; order Oscillospirales; family Oscillospiraceae; genus JAFRPC01. The sequence goes on from JAFWPP010000025.1 coordinate 7,357, forward strand.
GCTGGCTGGACGCGAGCTTCGATTTCTTCTCCTACCGGATCACGGTGCGGGGCATGATCGCGCTGATGAACTTCCTCATGTGGTTCGGCAACACCACCATCGTCCTGATGGCCGGCATCATGGGCATCGACCAGAGCCTCTTCGAGTCCGCCACCATCGACGGCGCGAACTCCGTGCAGGTCTTCGCCCGGGTGACCATGCCGCTGCTGATGCCGATCTTCGTCTACTGCCTGATCACCGCCCTGATCGGCGGCATCCAGATGTTCGACGTGCCCCAGGTCCTGACCAAGGGCAACGGCGCGCCGGATGAGACCACCCGGACCATGGTCATGTATCTCAACAGCTATCTGACCAACAAGAACTACGGTATGGCCGGCGCCATCTCCGTGATCATCTTCATCCTCACCGGCGGCCTGGGCGTCATCGTCTATCGCAGACTCTCCGCTCCCTATAAGGATTCCGGCCGCCAGCACAGAAAGAGAAGAGGTGACGTACTGTGAACAAAAAGCTCGATGAGAACGCCAAGGGCAGAATCAAGCTGACGGTCCTGCGGGTCATCGTCTACGCGATCCTGATCTTCCTCTGTGCCCTCTGCCTGTTCTTCTTCTACCTGATGATCATCAACGCCACCCGTTCCAACGCCCAGCTCCAGACGGGCTTTACGCTGCTGCCCAAGGAGAACTTCATCAAAAACCTGGTGAACGCCTGGAACGACGCCTCCATCAATATCCCCCGGGGCATGATCAACAGTCTCTTCATCGCGCTGTCCAGCGCCGTGATCACCACCTATTTCTCCGCTCTGACGGCCTACGGCATCCACGCCTATGACTTCAAGGGCAAGAAGGCGGTCTTCACCTTTATCCTGGCCATCATGATGATCCCCGCCCAGGTTTCCGCTCTGGGCTTCGTGCAGATGATGAACGAGCTCAAGCTGACCAACAGCTACATCCCCCTGATCGTCCCCAGCGTGGCGGCGCCCGTGGTCTTCTTCTATATGAAGCAGTACATGGAGAGCGTCCTGCCCCTGGACCTGGTGGCGGCCGCCCGGGTGGACGGCTCCGGCGAGTTCCGGACCTTCAACACCATCGTCCTGCCGTTGATGAAGCCCGCCATCGCCGTGCAGATGATCTTCTCCTTCGTCAGCTCCTGGAACAACTACTTCATCCCCGCCCTCCTGCTGGACAAGGCCGAGATGAAGACCGTCCCCATTATGATTGCCCAGCTCCGCAGTGCGGACTATTCCAAATTCGACATGGGCAAGGTGTACATGTTTATTTTGCTGGCCATCCTGCCGGTGCTGATCGTTTACATCTTCCTGTCCAAGTCCATCATCAAGGGCGTCACCGCCGGCAGCGTGAAGGGCTGAGACCGCAAATTGATAGGGGCCGCTCTTATCCGAAGTCAGAGCGGCCCGCTCCGCCCCAAACGGAGAGAACAGGAGAACAATATGAAGCAATGGGAAGGTTTCCAACACGGCGTCAACCTGGGAGGCTGGTTTTCTCAGTGCGACTACTCCGAGGAACGCTATGACAAGTTCATCCGGCCGGAGGACTTCGCTGTCATCCGGTCCTGGGGGGCGGATCACGTCCGGATCCCCGTGGATTACAACCTGCTGGAGGACGAGATCGGAGCGCCCCGGCCCGCTGGCTATGAGCGCCTGCAAGGGGCCGTCGACTGCTGTCGGGCCAACGGTCTGCACATGGTCCTGGACCTCCACAAGACCGCAGGCTTTTCCTTCGACCCCGGGGAGGGCGAGGGAGGCTTCTTTGAAAATCCGGCCTTCCAGGAGCGCTTCTGCCGTCTCTGGGAGCGGATCGCCCGGGCCTTCGGGGGAAATGCCGACCTGCTGGCCTTCGAGCTGCTGAACGAGGTCACGGAGCGGGACTATATGCCCGTCTGGAACCGGGTGGCGGGAGACTGCATCCGCCGCATTCGGATCCACGCGCCGGAGGTTCCCATCTTAGTGGGCGGCTATTGGCACAACAGCGCCGCCGCGGTGGGGGACATCGACGTGCCCCTGCTGGGCCCCATCGTTTACAACTTCCACTGCTACGAGCCGCTGATCTTCACCCACCAGGGCGCAGACTGGATGGCTCCGCCTATGGATCCGGCTTTTCGGATCCCCGTCACAGCAAGCTTCGGCGAGATGGAAGCCGCCGGGAAGCGGATGATCTCCGGCAGCTGCGCCGGTTTGGACCGCTATCCCCCGGAGACCCGCCTCAGCCCCGCTTACTTCGAGGCGTTCTTTGCCGGCGCTGTCGCGGCCGCCGAGACCAAGGGCGTGCCCCTCTACTGCGGCGAATACGGCGTCATCGACCGGGTCCCCCCGGAGCAGGCGCTGGTCTGGTACAAGGCCATCCATGAAGCCTTCGAGCGCTGCGGCGTCGGCCGTGCTGCCTGGAGCTACCGTCAAATGGATTTCGGCCTCTCGGATCCCCGTATGGACGCGGTCCGGCCGGAATTGATCCGGTATCTGTAGCGGCGCACAGCTGGGCCGCTGCACAACAAATTCATTTAGGAGTTGACATTATGGCAAGCGTTCAACTGAAAAATATCAAAAAAGTCTATCCCTACGTCAGCGGCGAGGGAAGGAAAAAGCGCAGAAAGGGCGGGGAGCCGGAGAAGAAAACCAATCTCCAAATCACCGACGAGGGCGTCGTGGCGGTCCAGGCGTTCAATCTGGATATCGCGGACAAGGAATTCATCGTCCTGGTAGGTCCCTCCGGCTGCGGCAAATCCACCACCCTGCGGATGGTGGCCGGCCTGGAGGAGATCTCCGACGGCGAGCTCTACATCGACGGCAAGCTGGTGAACAACGTGGCCCCCAAGGACCGGGATATCGCCATGGTCTTTCAGAATTATGCGCTTTACCCCCATATGACCGTCTATGACAACATGGCCTTCTCTCTGAAGCTGCGTCATACCCCCAAGGACGAGATTGACCGCAAGGTCCGTGAGGCTGCTGAGATCCTGGACATCACCCAGTATCTGGACCGCAAGCCCAAGGCCCTCTCCGGCGGTCAGCGGCAGCGCGTGGCCATCGGCCGCGCCATCGTCCGGGCCCCCAAGGTCATGCTGATGGACGAGCCCCTGTCCAATCTGGACGCCAAGCTGCGCAACCAGATGCGGGCGGAGATCATCAAGCTCCGGGAGCACATCGACACCACCTTCATCTACGTCACCCACGACCAGACCGAGGCCATGACCCTGGGCGACCGCATCGTGGTGATGAAGGACGGCTATATCCAGCAGATCGGCACCCCCCAGGAGGTCTTCAACCACCCCGCGAACCTTTTCGTGGCGGGCTTCATCGGCATGCCCGTCATGAACTTCTTCGACGCGAAGCTCCTTCGGGAGGACCGGTATTACTTCGTCGAGCTGGGCGGGATCAAGGTCCATCTCTCTGAGGACAAATGCGCCCGCCTGGCAGCGAAGGACGTGCAGTCCCAAAGCGTGACCCTTGGCGTCCGTCCGGAGCATATAGATCTGGCGGATGACGGAGTCCGGGCCAGGGTCGATGTCAGCGAGATGATGGGCTCCTCCGTCCATCTCCATCTGAGCGCCGGGGACCGGGACATGATCATCATCGTCCCCACCGTGGATCTGGAGAACCTGCCCCGCATGGGCGACGAGATCCGCTTCAGCTTCGAGGGCAATGTGGCCCACGTCTTTTCCAAGGAAGACGATCACAACCTGGAGTATTAACATACAGAAAAGCCTGCGCTTGTCGCGCAGGCTTTTCTGTATGCTCTTTACTTTCGTATCAGCTTTACGTGCCCGCTTTCGCAGGCGTCCTCCAGCATCTGCAGGAAGCTTTCGGCGTAGTCGCCCAGGCGCTCCCGGAGCAGCGCCTCGTGCTTGACGGTGATGATCCGGTCCTTGCCGGGATCCGTCAGTACGTCGTAGACCGCGTCCAGATTCCGGCCGCAGTCGGCGGGCAGGCTGAGCTTCTGCCGCAGAAGCTCGTGGAGGCTGGCCTTGTCTGTGACCCGCTTGGCGTTGATGGTGGCTCTCATACTCAACCCTCCTCCCCGTAGAGCAGCTCAAAGCTCTCGTAGTGGTCTTCGGTGTAATAGATCAGCCCGTCGTTGGAGAAGACGATGCGTTTGACGCCCCGGGTGTTCTTGCCCATGGTGTCGATGTCGCACTCGGTCCACTTCCGGCCCTTGGCCTTGGGCAGCAGGCCCTCGTAGTTTCCGAAGTAGCTGCCGCCGATGCACTTGCCCGGGGCGTAGGGCTCCAGCGCACCCTTGACCCAGCCCAGGTTTTCGGCCTCTTTCTTGGTGATGTAGTTGGAGGGCAGATGGCCGTAGAGGTGGATATAGAGGGCCACCTCCTCCTTGGAATCATAGACTCCGTCCTCCGTCACCGTGAGCCCAGGCGCCTGGGTGTCGGGGACCGCGGGGGCCTCGGTGTCGATCTGAGGGGGCGTCTCTGTCCCGGGCGCTTCGGTATGGGAGCCGGCGTCCGTCCCGGAGGGAGTCCTGGCGTCCGGCGCCCTGGTGACGATGGGAATATCGATGGGCGGCTGCGTGGTCTGGGGGACCGCCATGCAGCCCGCCGATCCCGCCAGCAGCAGGACCAGGAGAATACAAAGAATGCGTTTCATGGGCTTTCCCTCTTTCTTTTTTTCTGTATTATACCAATCCCGGAGAACAATTGCAAGAAATAATCGAAAAAGCCACAAAAAACCCTTTTCAAACACAAGTCCTTGTGATACAATAAACAAGAATATACAAGATAAGGGAGGCTCCCCTATGAAATACCGCTTTGAAGAGATCTATACCCGTCCCGAGGACCGGGCGCGGCTGCTGGAGCTGCGGGACGCCCTGCTGGCAGACGGCCATAAGGCCGGGGATATCCGTTATTTTACCGCCCCCGGCCGGACGGAGCTGGGCGGCAACCACACGGATCACCAGCACGGCCTGGTGCTGGCGGCTGCTGTGGACGTGGACACCATGGCCGCCGCGGCGCCCAACGACGAGGGCCTGATCCGGCTCTGGTCCGCGGGCTTCCCGCCCTGTCAGATCCATGTGGACCCGGCCCAAAACCCGCCGGCGCCCAAGGAGAGCGCCCTGTCCCTGCTCCAGGGCATGGCGGAGCTGTGCGCCCCGCTGGGGACCCCCTGCGGCCTGGATATCCGGGCCTCCTCCACGGTGCTGCCCGGCGGCGGGTTGTCCTCCTCGGCCTCCTTCGAGGTGCTGCTGGCGGAGGTCTTCAATGCGCTTTGGTGCGGCGGCAGCCTGTCGGCATTGAAGCTGGCGGAGCTGGGCCAGCGGGTGGAAAACGACTGGTTCGGCAAGCCCAGCGGCCGTCTGGACCAGTCCGCCAGCGCAGTGGGCGGGGCCACCTTCATGAGCTTTGCCGATCCCGCCGAGCCTCTGGTGGAGAAGCTGGACCTGGATCTGGAAGCGGCGGGCTACGCCCTCTTTATCATCAACTGCGGCGCCAGCCACGCGGACCTCACCGGCGAATACGCCGCCATCCCCCTGGAGCTGAAGGCCCTCTGCGCCCGCTTCGGAAAGCGGGTCCTGGCCGAGGTCCCGGAGGAGGCGTTCTGGGCCCGCCTGCCGGAGCTCCGGGCCGCCTGCGGCGACCGGGCCGTGCTTCGGGCCATGCACATCTACGCCGAGAATCGCCGGGTGCCCGCCATGCGGGACGCCCTCCGGGCCGGGGACTTTGATCGCTACCTGGGTCTGGTGCGGGAGTCCGGCCTCTCCTCCTGGCGCTTCCTTCAGAATGTCACCCCGGCGGGGCAGACCGCGGAGCAGCCCATGGCCCTGACCCTGGCCTTCTGCGAGAAGCTTCTGGCAGGCAGAGGGGCCTGCCGGGTCCACGGCGGCGGCTTCGCCGGCACCGCCCAGGCCTATGTGCCTCTGGCCCGGGCGGAGGAATTCCGGGCAGCCATGGAGGCCGTTCTGGGGGAGGGCGCCTGCCAGCGCCGCACCGTCCGGGCCGTAGGCGCGGCGGAGATCCTGCTGTAAACAAACGGCTGCCCCAGGGCAGCGGCGGCCGTCTCCGGCGGTCGACATAATCCGACAAATATCGACAAAAATCCGCATAAATATACATTTTGTGTCGAATCATGACGGACAAAACTTGATTTTTCCAAGGTTTTTCTTCTTGAAATGTACGGATTTTTATGCTAAATTATTCATGCAAAGAGAGACAGAAAACACCAGAAACGCATATCAGTAAGGAGAGGAAACTATGGAAAAACGCACCACCGTCCTGGTAGCGGACGGAAGCGAAGAATTTTGCGCCCGGCTGTCCGGGGCGCTGCAAAACGGCGGTTATCAGGTTGTCGGCACCGCCACCGACGGGCAATCCGCCGCGGAGCAGCTCAAGGCGTCGTCTCCGGACGTGATGATTCTGGACCTGATGCTCCCCAAGGGAGACGGCCTTTCGGTGATCGGGTCCGTGCCGAAGGAGAAGCGGCCCAAGCTGCTACTGCTGGCGGGGCTGGCCACGGATTACGTGCTGAACGCCGCCTCCGCCGCTGGCGCGGACTATCTGATGCTGAAGCCCTGCACGGCGCAGACCGTGGCCCAGCGTGTGGGGGACATCCTCCAGGCGGACCGGGAAAGTACGGCCAGACGCCAGAGCGCGGAGCCGGACATCGAAACCATGGTCACCAACGTGATCCACGAAATCGGCGTTCCGGCCCACATCAAGGGCTACCAGTATCTGCGGGAGGCCATCATCATCGCCGTGGGGGACATGGAGGTCATCAACGCCATCACGAAGGTCCTCTATCCCCAGGTGGCCAAGACCTTCTGTACCACGCCCTCCCGGGTGGAGCGGGCCATCCGCCACGCCATTGAGGTGGCCTGGGACCGGGGCGATCTGGACACCCTCCAGCGCTTTTTCGGTTACACCGTTTCCAACACCAAGGGCAAGCCCACCAACAGCGAGTTCATTGCCCTGATCGCCGATCGCCTCCAGCTTCAGCTCCGCAGCGGCGAGCTGAAAATGGCCAGGTAATGGGTGAACCATAAGAAAGAGGGAAAAGGCGTCCGGCCCTTTCCCTCTTTCTTATGGTTTTTCCAGCTCTCGCAGGCGGCGGTATCTCGCAAATAAAACGGCTGTCAGCAGGTCCAGCAGGACCAGGCCGCCCAGGTCCCAGAGCAGCATGCCCCGGTTGATGGGGTCCAGGGCCACCACGGGGACCAGCTCCAGGGCCTCCGCCAGGGTACAGCCATAGCGGGCGTTGTCCCGGAGGATCAGCTCCCCGTAGCCGCAGTACAGGCCCGGCAGGGCGGCCAGGGGGGTGAAGAGCGCGGCCAGGCAGATGCCAAAGCCGGAGCTCCGTCCGGCGGCCAGCCGGTAGCCTCCCATGGAAAGCAGAAAGCCTCCCAGTCCCGCCAGAGCCAGGCTGATATCGCTGCGGGTGAGCAGCCAGGCCAGCGGAGCCGCGGGCAAGGCGCCAAGCGCCGCCCCCAGACAGCCCAGCCAGCGCCGTTCCCGTCCCATGGCCTCAGTCCACCCGGGTGTAGAACAGCTGGAGGGCTGCCTCAAAGAGATCCGTCTCATCGGGATAGAAGATCGTGCTGCCGTTCAGCTTGCCAAAGCTGCCCTTGATATCCCGGAAGGAAAAGCTGGCCTCGTGGGCGATGTAGCTGCTGCTCAGGAAGGTCACGTCGGGAATCGTCAGGTCCGTCACCATATAGGGGGCCAGGGCGGAGAACAGCTTCGCCGGGAAGCTGAAATTCCGCTTGGTTTTGGCCACGGCCAGCTTGGAGAGCTCCGTCACATACTGCTTTTGCCGCTCCATACGCTGGGCGTTGGCGTCGATCTCCTGGGTTCTGGTGCGGATGTAGCGGTCCAGATATTGGCCTTGAAGCTCGAGCAGATCGCCCTCGCTGATGTGCGTTCCGTCCGGCATGTCCACGTCGATCAGAGACTTGACCTTCACGTGGCCCACCGCGTCGTTGACGGCCTGGATGCCGTTCATATCCAGGGCCAGGTATGTGCTGATGGGCAGGCCGTAGAGCAGGCGGGAGACGGAGCGCATGGCGTTTTCGCAGCTGCCCTCCTTGCCGTCGCCGTAGGCAAAGGCCAGGGTGATCTGCTCGTTTCTCGTTTCCACGTAGTAGCCGCCCACGGAGTAGATGTCCACCTGGGCGTTGGTTTCCCGGGAGATGTTCAGCACGGTGGTCTGCCCGGTCTTGGTGTCGAGACCCACCAGCAGCATCACGTCGGACTGGCCCGCCCGGCCGATGGTTTTTTCTTCCTCCAGGCTGTGGTCGATGCCCAGGAAGAGCAGGGTGACCAGATCCTGATTCAGCTTATAGGTGTGGCCCTGATAGAGGATGGTGGTGCCGTCGTCCAGGCGGACGACGGGATTGTCCGGCAGATCGGGGACCTCCACCTGCTCCACGTTCTTGTAGCGCAGCAGCTTTCCGCCGCCGACATAGACGTCGGCGTAGGCCATCAGCTTGAAGCCCTCGGCCCCCAGCCGCACCAGGCTCAGCAGCAGCACCAGCAGGACCAGGACCCCGCCGGAGATCCGGCGGGCCTTTTTTTTCTTGGACGCGGCGAAATGGCCCTGATAGGGGCCGTCACTTCGTGTGGACATCGCTGATCAGCACCCCCTCGACCAAATAGCGGCTGGCGCCGTGCTCCAGGCAGGTGCTCAGGATCACGAGCCGGTCCTCGATGGTGATTTCCAGATCCTTGCGATAGTTCCGCACCATGACCTTGGGCTCCAGGATGTAGTTCCGGATCCAGTCGGCGTAGACCTCGTCGTCGGAGAAATCAAAGCAGTTGAGGATATGCCGGGTGTCAAACTGGATGGCCGCGGCGATGCGGTAGGTCAGGATGTGGCCCGGCGTGTAGATATAGAAGAATTCGTGTTCGTCGAAAAAGCGCTTGTCCCGGAAGACGGGCAGATTGGAGAACATGGTCCCGTCCAGCATGTTGTGGCCGTAGACCAGGGTCACCCGGTCCGTGAAATCCTGGGAATTGATGGGCTGGGTGTAGATGCAGCCCGCGAAGAGGTACTTCCGGTGGATGTCCCGATGCAGATAGTAGTTGTAGTCCAGATCCGGGGAGGACTGGAGGATGGGCAGGTCGATGTCCGGCTTTTCCGGCCCCATGGGGATGTAGATCCAGGCGTAGACGTCCTCGTTGATCTCCTGCAGGGGGGCGAAATTCACGGGATTGTCCTCCAGGGGGGCCGTGGTGGTCACCGGTTCGGTGTCGGGGACAGTGTCCGCGGAGACGACGGCCTCGGTGGTGACGGGAGCGGGCGGGATCGGCGCGTGGGTGTGAAACTCGCTGGGATCCAGGGGCTTGACCCACCAGGGATGGGTGATGATCCAGATCACCGCGCAGCCGACCAGCAGCAGCAGGGACAGCAGCAGCACCAGAAGCCAGATCCGCCGGGAGCGCTTCTTTTCTTCGGTTTGATTGGGCATGAAGAGAACTCCTTTCGGGGAGAATACCTGTTAACTCTTCCAGGTGGAAGGAGACAGGGAAATCAGCATGGGATAGATTTCCAGCCGGCCAAAGAGCATGGCAAAGGCCAGAATGATCTTGATAAAGGGCGTGTAGTGCCAGTAGCCCAGGGTGGGACCCACCAGATTCAGACCGGGTCCGATGTTGTTGTAGCAGGCGGCCACGGCGCTGAAGTTGGATACGCCGTCAAAGCCGGGCTGGAAGGAGACCAGGAACCAAAAGGCCGCGAAGAGGCCGATGTAGATGGCGAAATAGGAGATAACGCTGATGAGGGTGGTGCTGTCCACGGGCTTGCCCTCGAAGCGCACCGAGGTGACTGCCCGGGGATGGAGCATGTGGCGGACCTCCCGGCGGATGGTCTTGAACAGGAGCACGACCCGGGAGACCTTGAGGCCGCCGGCGGTGGAGCCCGCGCAGGCGCCGATGAACATCAGCAGCACCATGATCATCCGCGACAGGGTGGGCCACTCGTCGAAGTTCACGGTGGAGAAGCCCGTGGTGGAGGAGATGGTGTTTACCTGGAAAAAGGCGTGGCGGATCGCGTCGGAGAAATGCTCGAACAGGGGCATGACGTTCCAGCAGATCAGAGCCGTGGAGGCCAGGATGATGCCCAGATAGGTCCAGAGCTCCTCGCTGCGCAGGGCGGTCTTGAAGCGCCGCATGACCAGCAGGAAGTAGAGGTTGAAGTTGATGCCGAAGAGCATCATAAAGGTGGCGACCACCCACTGCAGATAGGGACTGTAGCCCGCCAGGGAGTCGGCCTTCAGGCTGAAGCCGCCGGTGCCGGCGGTGCCGAAGGTGTGGATGCAGCTGTCGAAAAGGGGCATGCCGCCTGCCACCAGCAGGATCAGCTCCAGCGCCGTCATGGCGATGTAGAGCAGATAGAGGATCTTGGCCGTATCCTTGAGCTTGGGGGAGAGCTTGCCCATGGTAGGGCCGGGCATCTCCGCCCGCAGCACGTGGATGGTCCGGCCGGAGAGATTCGGCATGATGGCCGCCATCAGCACCAGCACGCCCATGCCGCCGATCCAGTGGGTGAAGCTCCGCCAGAACAGCATGGAATGACGCATGGATTCCACGTCCCGGAGGATGGAGGCGCCGGTGGTGGTGAAGCCGGACACCGTCTCAAAGAAGGCGTCCACAAAGCTGGGGATCTCCCCGCTGAGGATGAAGGGCAGGGAGCCCAGCGCCGAGACGGACAGCCAGGCCAGGGCCGTGACCAGGAAGCCCTCCTTGGCGAAGATCAGCTGGTTGTCCGTGCGGAAGACCCGGCAGAGCAGCAGACCCAGCCCCTCGCTGATGGCGATGGTGATGAGGAAGGGGAGCTGCCCGCCGTCCCAGTAGTAGAGGGAGACGGCCAGAGGCAGGACCATCAGGCCGCCCAGCAGCAGCAGAATGCGGCCGATCAGAAAATAGACCATTTTCCGGTTCATGGGCGGCCTCCTTACAGCAGGATCTCAGCCAGAGTATTGAGGCGGTGCTGGCTTGCGATGACCACCACCCGGTCCCCGGGCAGGATCACGTCGTTGCCGGCGGGGATGATGGCCTTGCGGTCCCGGAGGATGCCGCCGATCAGGATGTTCTTCTTCAGCCGCAGGTCCTTCAGGGGGATGCCGGTGTAATCGGTCTCACTGCGAACGATGAACTCCAGCGCCTCGGCCCGGCCCTCCATCAGCTGATAGAGGTTCTCGATGGAGGAGCCCATGGAGGATTCCAGGGCCCGGGCGTAGCGGAGCACCACGTTTACGACGATATCCTTGGGGGATATGACGCTTTCCAGGCCCATTTGTTCCGCCATCCGGGCCATCTCGTCCCGGTTGACCTTGGTGATGACCTGGCTGACCTTCTGGCTCCTGGCGTAGTAGGCCACCAGGATATTCTCCTCGTCCATTCCCGTCAGGGTGACGAAGGCGTTCTGATCCAGCAGCCCCGCCTCCTGCAGCAGCTCCTGCTGGGTGCCGTCGCCGCAGTAGACGCGGATGCCCGGCAGCATATCGCTGAATTTGTGGCAGATGGCCCGGTCCGTGTCGATCAGGGTGACGTTGGTGCCGGAGGCCAGGAGCATTTTGGCCAGATAAAAGGCGATGCGGCTGCCGCCCATCAGGGTGACGTTCCGGGCCTGGCGCTTGGCGAGGCCCGTGGCCTTCAGCAGCTTCCAGAGCTCCGTCCGATCGGCGGTGAGGCCGATGCGGTCGCTGGCGTGCAGAATGAAATCGCCCCGGGGAATGATGACCTCATTCTCCCGCTGGACCACGCAGATCAGGAACTTGGCCTGGAAGCGGTTCCGCAGATCCATCAGCCGCTGTCCCAGCAGGGGAGAGTCCTCCTTGAGCCGCAGCTCCACCATCTCAAAGCTCCGCCGGGAGAAGCTCTCCACCTTGGAGGCTGCGGGGAGCTTGAGGATGTGGAGCATCTCCTGGGCCGCCAGCAGCTCCGGGTTGACGGACATGGACAGATCCAGCTGCTGGCGCAGGAAGCCCAGGGATTTGTCGTTGTACTGGGGATTGCGGATCCGGGCGATGGTGTGTCCGGCGCCCAGCCGCTTGGCCAGGAAGCACATCAGCATGTTCAGCTCGTCGGAGCCGGTGACGGCGATAAAGAGCTCGGCCTTGGCGATGCCGGCCTCCTGGAGAGCCTCGCAGTCGGCGCCGTTGCCCACCATACACATCACGTCGTACTGATTCGTCAGCTCGGCCAGCACATCCGCCCGGCTGTCCATGACGACCAGGTCATGGCCCTCGGCCACCAGGGTGCTGATCAGGGCCACGCCGATCTTGCCGCAGCCCACAAGGATGATTTTCATGCAAATTGCTCCTTTGTCCTGTTGATAGAAAGGAATGCTGTCACCGAATATGGAAGCACTTATACAGCTGCTTCTGCTCGCCCACGGCGTAGACCACATCGCCCTCCCGGAAGGGATCCTTGGGATTGGTCATGGTGACCTGACCGTTCCGGCGCAGGGAGATGACGTTGATGTCGTACTTTTTGCGGACGTCCAGCTCCAGCAAGGTCTTGCCGAACCAGTCTCCGGGGACCACTATCTCGTAGATGGAGTAGCCGGCGTCGAACTGGATGAAGTCCAGGATCTGCTCGGAGGCGTACTTGGTGGCCAGCCGCAGCGCCACCTGCTTTTCGGGATAGACCACCTCGTCGGCGCCGTTTCGGAGCAGGAATTTTTCCTGGATCTCGTTTTTGGCCCGGGCGATGACCTGCTTGGCCCCCAGCTCCTTCAGCAGGGAGGTGGCCTCCAGGGAGGTCTGGAAATTCTCGGACATGGACACCACGCAGAGGTCATAGTTGTCCACGCCCAGAGAGCGCAGGAAGGTGGGGTTGGTGCAGTCGCCGATCTGGGCGTCGGTGACAAAGGGCATGACTGCGTTGATGCGGTTTTCCGCCGCGTCCGCGATCATGATCTCATAGCCCTGGGAGTTCATCTGCCGGGCCAGCATAGAGCCGAAATTACCGGCTCCTAAGATCAGAACGGATTTCATAGCAATACCTCCGTTTCTTTGTCGTTTTGCAGAGGGCGATCTGCAAAATACCGATATATTTCATGATTCATGATTCGTTAACCTACGGTGACCGGCTCCAGCGGCTTTCTGCCCGGGGGGTTCTTCCCGCCCGGCAGCAGGGCGTAAACCAGGGTCAGGGCGCCCACGCGGCCCAGGAACATCAGGGCCATCAAAACCAGCTTGGAGGGGCCGTGCAGAGTCGGGGTGATGCCCAGACTCAGTCCCACGGTGCCCACGGCGGAGCCTGTTTCAAACAGACAGGTCAGCAGGGGCAGCTTCTCCACCCGGCAGAGCACCGCGGAGCCCACGGTGAAGAGGGCCAGGTACAGGAAGAGGATGGTACCGGCATTGCGGATCACGTCCTGGCCGATGCGGCGGCGGAAGCACTCCACGTCGTCCCGGCGGCGGAACACGGTCATGCCGGCCAGGAACAGGACTGCCGCCGTGGTGGTCTTCATGCCGCCGGCGGTGGAGCCGGGGGAGCCGCCCACCAGCATCAGGAAGATCATCTGCAAAATGCCCGGCTCGGACAGCTTGTTGAGGTCCGTGGTGTTGAAGCCCGCCGTGCGGGTGGTGACGGACTGAAAGAGGGAGGCCAGCAGCCGCTCGCCGAAGGGCAGGTCCCGGTACTCCAGCAGGAAGTTCAACAGGGCCGGAAAGAGCACCAGCACTGCCGAGGTGATCAGCACCAGCTTGGTCTGGAGCCGCCAATGCCTGCAGCGCAGGCCGTTCTGCCGCAGATCGTCCCAGACCAGAAAGCCGATGCCGCCCACGATGATCAGCAGCATGATCACCAGATTGACCCACGCGTTGTCTGCGTAGGAGCTCAGGGAGGAAAACTTCTCCCGCACGCCCATCAGGTCGAAGCCCGCGTTGCAGAAGGCGGAGATGGAGTGGAAGAGGCTGTACCAAAGGCCCTTCCAAAAGCCGAAATCCCGGGCAAAGACCGGCAGCAGCAGGACCGCGCCGCCCAGCTCAAAGCACAGGGAGCCCCGGAGAATGAAGCCCGTCAGCCGGACGATGCCGCCCACCTGGGGAGCGGAGATGGACTGCTGCATCCGGTTCCGCTGGGCAAGGCTGATCCGCCGCCCCGAGAGCCGGAAGAAGGTAACGGCCACGGTAATGACCCCCAGGCCGCCGATCTGGATCAGGGTCAGAATGACGATCTGGCCCAGCAGGGACCAATGGGTGGCGGTGTCCCGGACCACCAGGCCGGTGACGCAGGAGGCGGAGACCGCGGTGAACAGGGTGTCCCCGAAGGGGGTCCAGCTGCGGTCCCGGCTGCAGGCCGGGAGGGTCAGCACCAGCGCGCCCAGCAGGATCAGCGCCAGGAAGCCCAGGAGGATCACCTGGAAGGAGGAGGTGGTGCGGTTGCGCTTGTTCAGCAAGCCGATGTTCATAGGATGCCTCCTTGGTGAAGAATCAGCCGGACTGGGTCCGCTTTTCGAAGCCGTGGATCCAATCGGACTTGTAATAATAGACCAGGTAGATGATGGAGCTGATGAGCCAGGTGATGGGGTAGGCCCAGAACAGCAGGACAATGTTGTGATCGATCATCATGGCCACGGTGATGTAGATGATGCGCAGCACGCACCAGATACCCAGCATCACGAACATGGGCACAAAGGCCTTTCCCGCGCCCCGGAAGATGCCCGCCAGACAGTGGGAATAGGACAGCAGGAAGAAGAACAGGGACTCGATGTGGCTCTGGCGTACCGCGATGGCGATCGATTCCGGGTTGTCGATGAAAAAGGAGACGAAGGGCTTGGCGAACAGATAGAGGATCACGCCGATGATCTCCGCCATGATCATAGAGGACCAGATGCCGAAGTGGGCCCCCGCCCTGGCGCGGTCGTACTCCTTCGCGCCAAGGTTCTGGCCGATGTAGGTGGTCAGGGACATGGAGAAGGAGGTGATGGGCAGGAAGGCGAAGCCCTGGATCCTGGCGTAGGCGCCGCAGGCGGCGGTGCCCACCTGCTTGAAGGTGTTGATGTGGGACTGGACCATGACGTTGGCCAGGCCGATGACGGAGTTCTGCACGCCGGTGGGCAGGCCGTAGCGGAGAATTTCCCGGAGGATGGCCGGGTCGATCCGCAGCTTCTCCCGGGACAGGGCGTAGACGGTGTCCCTCTTGGTGAGCTGAAGCAGGCAGAGCAGGGCGGAGACCGCCTGGGAAATGGTGGTGGCGATGGCCGCCCATTCGATCCCCAGGCCCAGGGGCCCCAGGAAGAGCCAGTCCAGGAAGATATTCAGCAGGGAGGAGACGATCAGATAGTAAAGGGGGCGTTTGCTGTCGCCCACGGCGTTCATGATGCCCTTGAAGGTGTTGTACATCACCAGGGCCACAGAGCCCGCGAAGTACCAGCGCAGATAGGAGGCCGAGTAGGGGATGATCTTCGCGTCCAGCTGCATCCAGCCGGGGATCCAGGCGGCGAGGACCGTACCCATCACCGTGAGGGTGAGGCCGCAGATCAGGGAGATCAGCACGGCGGTGTGGACGGCCCGGGACATGCGCTCCGAATCCCTGGCGCCGAAATAGCGGCTGATGACCACGCCCGCGCCCATGGAGGCTCCCACGAAGAAGCTGATCATCAGGTGGATCAGGTTGCCGGAGGAGGTGACCGCCGCGAAGGCGCCGTCTCCCAGATATTCGCTGACGAGCCAGGCGTCGGCGGTGCTGTAGAGCTGCTGAAAGAGCTGGCTCATGAAGATCGGGAGAGCAAAGGAAATGATGACCCGTTTCGGATCCCCCTGAGTCAGCAGGGTGGAATCCCGCCGTCTGCTTTTGATCGGTATCTCTGCCATGGGAACGCTCGCTTTCTGTCGTTGCACATAATAATTCAATCTATTATACATGATAAAAAATCGTTTGTAAAGACCTGCGCACAGAAATTTGGGCCTTGCCTCTTTTCAAATCTTGTGATACAATATCTGGGTGTGAAAAGGAGGGGAAAGCACCATGCGGAAGATGATCGGCTTTGACAATCAGATGTACCTCGACACCCAGTCTGCCCGCATCCGGGAACGGATCGAGCAGTTCGGCGGCAAGCTCTACCTGGAATTCGGCGGCAAGCTCTTTGACGACTACCACGCCTCCCGGGTCCTGCCCGGCTTCGCGCCGGACAGCAAGATCCGGATGCTGTTGGAGCTGAAGGATTCCGCGGAGATCGTGATTCCCATCAACGCCGCCGCCATCGAGCAGAACAAGGTCCGGGGCGATCTGGGCATCACCTACGACGAGGACGTGCTGCGGCTCATCGACGCCTTCCGGGGCGAGGGGCTCTATGTGGGCAGCGTGGTCATCACCCAGTATTCCGGCCAGGGGGCAGCGGACGCCTTCCGCCGCCGGCTGGAGAATTTGGGCGTCAAGGTCTACACCCACTATCCCATCGAGGGCTACCCCCACAACATCGCCCGCATCGTCTCTCCCGAGGGCTACGGGAAAAACGACTTCATCGAGACCTCCCACCCCCTGGTGGTGGTCACGGCTCCCGGACCCGGCTCCGGCAAGATGGCCACCTGCCTGTCCCAGCTCTACCACCACTACGAGCGGGGCGAGAGCGCGGGCTACGCCAAGTTCGAGACCTTCCCCATCTGGAACCTGCCGCTGAAGCATCCGGTGAACCTGGCCTACGAGGCCGCCACCGCGGATCTCAACGACGTGAATATGATCGACCCCTTCCACCTGGCGGCCTACGGCGAGACCACCGTCAACTACAACCGCGACGTGGAGGTCTTCCCGGTGCTCCAGGCCATCTTCGAGAAGATCATGGGCAAATGCCCCTACAAGTCCCCCACGGACATGGGCGTCAACATGGTGGGCAACTGCATCGTGGACGACGATATCGTCTGCGAGGCCTCCCGGCAGGAGATCGTCCGCCGCTACTACGCCGCCCTCTGCGACCAGCGCAAGGGCACCGGCAGTGACGAGACCGTCTTCAAACTGGAGCTTTTGATGAAGCAGGCCTCCGTCACCCCGGCCATCCGGCCCGTGGTAGCCCGGGCGGCCCAGGCCGAGGAGGAGAGCGGCGAGCCCGCCGTCTGCATCCACCTGCCCAACGGCGAGCTGGTGGTGGGCGGCATGTCGGAGCTCATGGGGCCCGCCGCCGCGGCGCTGCTGAACGCGGTGAAATCCCTGGCCCACATCGAGCATCCCCGGCACCTGGTGGCCCGGGCGGCCATCGAGCCCATCCAGAGCCTCAAGACCAAGTACCTGGGAGGCCGGAACCCCCGGCTCCACTCCGACGAGATCCTCATCGCCCTGGCCATCTCTGCGGCCACCGACGAGTACGCCGCCAAGGCCATGAAGAAGCTGACCCGGCTGCGCGACTGCGAGGTCCACTCCACCGTCATTCTGGGCGAGCAGGACGCCGCCACCTACCAGCGTCTCGGCATGCGCGTCACCTGCACGCCGAAGTATCAGAGCAAGAATTTGTTCCATAAATAAACGATAAAACGAAGGAAGACCCTCCGCGGAGAGGGTCTTCCTTCGTTTTATCGAAATACGTTCATGTCCGCGTCGTAGATTTCGATCCGTCGGCATAGCACGTGGTCCGGTCTGTATTCCGGTAAATACGTCTCGATGGCCGTCGCCAGCAGCAGGGGATTCAGGGTCGGATTCTGGGCCGCCACCACGGCCTCGATCACGATTGCGTCCTCCGCTGCCTGTTGCCTGTTGCCTGTTGCCTTGACCGTCAGCTCCCGGATCATCGGAGCAATGTCCGTCTCCACGACGCCTTTTTTGCCGTGCTTCTCCACCACCAGCGAAGGCCGGGCAAACAGCGCCCGCAGCGCCTCGATCCTGTCATTCTGAGGGGAGCGGAGCGAAGCCGAAGAATCCGTCCCCTCGTCCCCTGGTGACTGGTGACTGGTGATTGGTGACTCGTCGAAGGCCTCTGCCTCGGGCTGGCGGCCAATGGCCGCCCCTACGATGCGATCCGTCGTCTCTCCTGTTGCCTGTTGCCTGTTGCCTGTTGCCTCATACGTCAGCGTCAGCCTTGCCCGCAGCCAGGCCAGCCTGCCGGCCTTCAGGCCCCCGTCCCAGCTCTCCAGGGCCCGCAGACCCGCGGGGAGGACGGGGTTCATGCGGGCGGCGATGGTTTCCACGGGGACCGCGCAGCCCTCGGCCAGGGTGAACTCCGCGATCTCGCACTGACTCTCCACCCCCACGGACAGGGGCATGAGGATGGACAGCTCCGGGTGGGGCGTGAAGCCCTGGCTGTGCTTCAGCTCGATCCCCGCCCGCCGGAAGCTCCGCATCAGGGCCCGCATCAGGTCCAGATGGGAGGACCAGACGGCGGATCCTTCTTTTGTGAATAATAATCTTGACATGGCATATCCCTCAATCGTAGGGGCCGATGCCCACATCGGCCCTTCTGTGACCCGGCGCTTTGGGCCGATGTGGGCATCGGCCCCTACGGATTATTACGGGTCGCACACGCCGCAGTCCAGCAGCTTGTTGGCCCCGCAGCCGGCGCAGCCGCGGCGGCAGTCCGGGGTGATCTCGGAGCGATAGGCCCGCTCCCGCTCCCGCAGCAGGAAGGGCTTTGTCACCCCGCAGTCGATGGTATCCCAGGCCAGGAGCTCGTCCTCGCCGAAGCCCCGGGTCGTATAGAAATGCCGGTCGATCCCGCAGTCCTCCAGGGCGGCGATCCACTTGTCATAGTCGAAATACTCCATCCAGCCGTCCAGCTTGGCGCCTCGCCGCCAGGCGGCCTCAATGACGGGGCCCAGGCGCCGGTCGCCCCGGGCCAGCACGGCCTCCAGCTCCGACAGCTTCGCCTCGTGGTAGTTGTACTCGATGCTCTTGTTGTTCATGTGCTCCTTGAGCAGGCGGCAGCGCCGCAGATACTCCTCCGGCGGGAGCTGCTTCTCCCACTGGAAGCCCGTGAAGGGCTTGGGCACGAAAAAGGCCGTGGCCACATGGATGCGGACGCCCCGCTTCTTGTTGGAGGCGTGATCCTTCCAGCAGTTGTAGATCTTGTAGACCAGCTCCGCGATGCCCAGCACGTCCTCGTCGGTCTCCGTGGGCAGGCCCAGCATGAAGTAGAGCTTCACGTTGTTCCAGCCCCCCGCGAAGGCGATCTCGCAGGTTTTCAGCACGTCCTCCTCGGTGACGTTCTTGTTGATGGCGTCCCGGAGCCGCTGGGTCCCCGCCTCAGGGGCGAAGGTCAGGCCGCTCTTGCGGACCTTCTGGAGCTTCAGCATCAGCTCCCGGGAGAAATTGTCCGCCCGCAGGGAGGGCACCGACATGTTGATGTTCCGGGCGGCGCAGTACTCCGTCAGCCGGTCCGTCAGGGGCTCCAGGTATTTGTAGTCCGAGGTGGAGAGGGAGGAGAGGGTGATCTCGCTGTCCCCGGAGAATTCCAGGCTGTGAACGGCCTGCCGGTAGAGGGTCTCGGGCTTCCGGGGCCGGACAGGCCGGTAGGTGTAGCCCGCCTGGCAGAAGCGGCAGCCCCGGATGCAGCCCCGCATGACCTCTAAGTTCTGCCGGTCGTGGACGATCTCCGTGGACTGGACGATGGGTTCCACGGGATAATACGCCTTGTCCAGGTCCTGCACGATGCGCTTCGTCACCTTGGCCGGGGCGCCGGGCAGGGGAACGATGGCGGCCAGAGTCCCGTCGGCCTTGTATTGGTGCTTGTAGTGGGAGGGCACGTAGACCCCGGGGATCTTCCCCACGTCCCACAGGAATTCTTCTTTGGACAGGCCCCGCTTTTTCGCGTCCCGGTAGCAGTTCACGATCTCCACGGTGCTTTCCTCGCCCTCGCCCAGGGAGAAGAAGTCGATGAAGTCCGCCAGGGGCTCCGGGTTGTAGGTGCAGGCGCCGCCGGCAAAGACAATATTATGTAAACTCTTCCGCTCCGCGGCGTGGAGGGGGATCCCCGCCAGATCCAGCATGGTGAGGATGTTGGTGTAGCTCATCTCGTAGCCCACGGAGAAGGCGATCATGTCGAAGTCGGCCACGGGGTCGTGGCTCTCCAGGGCGTAGAGGGGCAGTCCCGCCGCCCGCATCGCGTCCTCCATGTCTCCCCAGGGGGTAAAGACCCGCTCGCACCACACGCCGTCCATCCGGTTGACCACGCCGTAGAGGATGCGCAGGCCCAGGTTGGACATGCCGATCTCGTAGGTGTCGGGGAAGCAGAAGGCCACCCGGGTGTCGATCCCGGCCGGGTCCTTCACGGTCTGGTTGTATTCGCCGCCCACGTACCGGGCGGGCTTCTGCACCCGCGGCAGGATCCGCGGCAGCAGCCGGTCGATTTGTTTGCTCATGAACAGACCTCGCTGTATGTTGATTGGATCTATTTTACCAGTCTCGCGGCGTTTTCGCAAGGCTTTTTTCAGATTTGATCCGCTGCAGCAGGCCCCAGCCGTCCCGGCCGGGCAGAGGGAGCAGATTCCACAGGCCCAGAGACAGATTGCAGAGTCCGAACATGGGCCAAAGCCGCCAAAAGAGGGCGGCCAGCAGGAGATTCACCCCGGGCCC
Source organism: Oscillospiraceae bacterium (assembly GCA_017509485.1). Lineage (GTDB taxonomy): Bacteria > Bacillota > Clostridia > Oscillospirales > Oscillospiraceae > JAFRPC01. The sequence goes on from JAFWPP010000025.1 coordinate 27,814, forward strand.
GGCCCCCAGGGCCCAGGCCTCCCGGGGCTCGCCCCGGAGCTCCGCCCGGATCAGCGCCCCGGCGGCGGAGAGCTCCAGACTTCGCGGCGGGAGCCCCAGGATCGGCAGGACCGCCAGATGCCCCGCCTCGTGGAGGGCCGCCGCCAGAAGAAAGGGGAGCGTCAGTCCCCGGCGGTCCAACAGAAAAAAGCCTCCCAGCAGCAGCCAAAACCCCGCCGTCACCCGGACCCGCATCGCACATCACCCGGACAGCATATGAAAAAAACCGCTCCGGTATACGCGAAGACCCCCGCCGGGGGGCGGAGGTCTTTGCTGCAATCGGGTCTGTAAGCCGGGTTCTGTCTTAGACAGCCATCTATCTTGTCGTACCGTTGCCGATACGCTCCATGCCACCTCCCCGGAGACGGCCGGGCCAGCCAATGTCTCCTCCACGGTGTTGCTCCGGATAGAGTTTACAGCGCCGGACAGTCTCCAGCCGGCGGGTGAGCTCTTACCTCGCCTTTCCACCCTTGCACTGCCGTGCTTTGCACCGGCAGAGCGGTATCTCTCTGTTGCACTTTTCCTGAAGTCGCCTTCGGCGGGCGTTACCCGTTATCCTTGCCCTGTGGAGCCCGGACTTTCCTCACGGGGGGCCTTTCGGCCGTCCCGCGCGGCTGCCCGGCCCGGTTGCAGAGGTATTTTAGCCTGAGAATTCGGAAATGTCAATGCTTTTTCCCGGAAAAAAACATTGAGTTTTTCCGCGAAAGATGGTATACTATATTAGATTTGAATGACTCCGGGCGAAAATCCGGGAAAACCTACAGCAAAGGCAGGAATAGATTGTGAACAAGTCTCAGCTCAGTCTTATGGATATCGTCCATACGCTGCTGTCCCACATTCTGGTGATCCTCCTGGCAGGAGCTCTGGTGGGAGCGGCATCCTGGGCCTATACCACCTATAAGATCCCCAAGATGTACCGGACCAGCGTGACCTTCTACGCGCTCAGCAACATCAACAAGGAAGAGACCGCCATCACCGATATTACCAAGAACCGCCAGCTGGCCAGCACCTATTCCTATGTGCTGCGCAGCAACCTGGTGATGAAGGAGGCCGCGGCCCGGCTGGAGGAGCAGGGGGTTACGACGCCCAGCGGCGGCAAGTACAGCTACGCCGCGCTGAAGGGCATGACCATCGTCAGCAACACCAACACCGAGATCTTCACCGCCACCTTCTCCTCCTCCGACAAGCAGAACATCCAGACCATCGCCAACACCATCGCCGAGGCAGGCGCGGCCAAGATCCAGGAGATTGTGGGCGGCGAGGCCAAGATCCTCGACGCCGCCGAGGCCCCCGGGGCCCCCTACTCCCCGGACGTGAAGGCCAATACCGTCACCGGCGTCGCCATCGGCCTGCTGATTGCCGCCGCCATTGTGATCATCCGGGCTCTGACCGATACCACGATCTGGAGCGAGGAGGATCTGACGAAGCAGTACAACATCCCCGTCCTGGGCTCCGTACCCCAGCTGAGCACCCAGGAGAAGAACACCAATTCCATGACGTAAGGAGTGAGACGATGCTGTTCCAGAAAAAGCGACTGACGACGCCCCAGACCCAGGCGGCCGCCCGGCAGCGGATGCTCACGCCCACGAGCCCCTTCGCCATCCGCGAGGCCTATAACTCCATCCGCGCCAAGCTCCTGTTCACGGGCCGGGGCGAGAAGTGCCCGGTTTTCGCCGTCACCTCCGCCATGATGCATGACGGCAAGACCACCAACGCGGTGAACCTGGCCATTTCCATCGCCTCCACCATGAAGAAGGTCCTGCTGATCGACGGCGATATGCGCAAGCCCACGGTCCACCGCTATTTCGGCCTGGAGAACAAGAACGGTCTGTCCGAGATCCTGGCGGGCCTCACCAACGAGGTGAAGATCCGCAAGACCGACGTGGAGAACCTCCATGTGCTGACCTCCGGCCAGATCCCCCCCAACCCGGCGGAGCTCTTCGGCTCCAAGCAGATGGACAATCTGCTGTCCTACGTCAAGGAGTTCTTCGATTATGTGATCATCGATACGCCCCCCGTCAACGTGGTCACCGACGCCGCCATCCTGGCGGAGAAGATCACGGGCTACGTCTTTGTGGTCCAGAGCGGGAAGAATCACTACTATGAGCTCTCCTACGCGCTGGATACCATCCAGCAGATGAACGGCAACGTGGTGGGCATCGTCCTCAACGACGCCAGCGGCCGAAGCGGGTCCCACTACGGCTACCGCTCCTCCTACTATTCCAAGGGATACTACCGCCGCGGCTACAGCCGGGGCTACTACAGCGCCTACTCCACCTACGAGACCAAGGTGGAAAACGATCTCAAGCCCAGAGAAGGGGAGTAATCCGCCGACAAGAGCGCGCATCAGCGCATCCGACAGGAAGGGGTGAAGGCCATGCTGGACTTCCACGCGCATATCCTCCCCGGCGCCGACCACGGCAGCGACGGTCTGCAGACCTCTCTGCGGCAGCTGACCCTGGCGGAGCAGGCCGGGATCGACGTCATCGTCGCCACCCCCCATTTCTACCCCCAGGCCGACGATTTCAGCCACTTTCTGCGGAAGCGGGAGGCCTGCTGGCAGCAGCTGCAAGCCCGCTATTCCGGGAAGCTCCGCATTCTGGTGGGGGCCGAGGTCCACATGTGCGTGGGCCTGGACCATCTGGAGGGTCTGGAGCGGCTCTGTGTCTCCGACACCCGGGTCATGCTCTGTGAGTTGCCCTTCCGGGGCCTCACCGCGGGTCTGTCGGAGACCTTTGAGCGGCTGACGGAGGACTGGGGCATCGTCCCCGTCCTGGCCCATGTGGACCGCTACGATCCCACCGACATCGAGAACCTCTTCAGTCAGGGTCTGGTCGGCCAGCTCAACGCGGAGCCCTTGAGCCATCGCTTCCGCCGCCGCCGCTTCCTGCCCTGGATCGACCGGGGACAGATCGTGGCCCTGGGCAGCGACATCCACGGCACCGCCGTGGGCTACAGCCAGTATCTCAAAGCGGTGGACTTCCTGGGCCCCCGCGCCCGGGAGATCGACGCCCGCACCCGCCGCCTTCTGCAGGACGCCCTGTAGCGCGGGCAATCTGCTGCCCTGTGGCAGTATCCGTCCGTACCTGTCAATTCTCAATTCTTATCCCCCGCCATGCGCGGAATTCCATACGCTTCCGGAGGCAGAGACGGCTAAGCCGCCTCTGCCTCTGTGCTGATCGCCTCCAGCATGTGGTCGATGAGGATGCCGTAGCCCCGGGTGGGGTCCCGGACCAGGACGTGGGTCACAGCCCCCACCAGCTTGCCGCTCTGGAGGATGGGGGAGCCGCTCATGCCCTGTACGATGCCGCCGGTCTTTGCCAGGAGCCGGGGGTCCGTCACCACCAGCCGCAGGTCCCGGCACTGGGCCGGGTCCCGCCGCACCGCTTCGATCTCCACGCGGTAGCGCTCCGCCGTCTGCCCCTCCACGCTGCACAGGATCTCCGCGGGCCCCGGACGGACCTCCGTTTGCTCCGCCAGGGGCACGGGCTCCCCGCCCAGGGCCGCCTCCGTCCCGTGGCCGAAGAGACCCCGCTCCGTGTTCTGCTCCACCCGGCCCACCGGCGTCCCGCCCGCGGCCCGGCCGAAGAGGGAGCCCGGCGTGCCGGCCTCGCCCCGTCGGACCTCGGTGACGGCGGTTTCGCAGGCCTGGCCGCCGCGGATCTCCATGGGGCAGCCCTCGCTGCCGTTGACCCCGTGGCCCAGGGCTCCGAAGAGCCCGGTCTCCGGATCGTAAAAGGTCACGGTGCCCAGGCCCGCGATCCGATCCCGAACGCAGAGCCCCAGCCGCCAGCTCCCATCGCTCTGCTTCGGCTGGACCGTGAACTGCATCCGCCGGCCCGCCCGTTCCACCTCCAATACCAGCCGGGCTCCGCCGCTTTGCGCCGCCCGCTCCCGCAGCTCCTCGGCCCGCTCCAGGCGCAGACCGTCCGCCGCCAGGATCCGGTCTCCCGCCCGCAGCCCCGCCGCCTCCGCGGGGGAAGCGTCCTCGTCGAATTTTACCACGTAAACGCCGTCGGTTTCCAGCTCCAGTCCCACGGTCCTGCCCACGGGGACCAGAGCCGCGGGCTCCGCCGCCAGGCTCGGGACGGCCAGCAGCAGTCCCAGCCAGACCGCCGCCAGCCCGGCCCGGATGCTTCTTCCCATCATTCTCCCTCCCGTCGTCATTTTTTGAGCGCCCGAATAATAATATGAGCAAAAAAAGACAAAAAAACCGGGGGAATTATGAATAAAACGCGAACAGTTTGTAAAACCTAAAAAATACCCTTTTCTTCCTTGACAAGCTGTGGTATAGTGTAAATAACAAACGCACAGAAAGGAGGTGTCCCGCATGGCCACGCATAAAGTAAAGGAGGTCGTGGACGCCGCTTTGGAGAAGACCGAGCCCGTGGTTCGCAAGGCCCGCTCCGTGGCCGAGTCCGCCGCCAAGAAGGCCGAACCCGTCCTGGAGGCCGCCGCCAAGAAGGCGGAGCCTGTTCTGGAGGCCGCCAAGAACGCCGGCAAGCAGGTGGCTGCCGTGTTCGTTCCCGAGATCTACGTGCAGCATGCCAATCGTCAGTTCGACTGCGCCGTTCTCATCGAACGCTGCAAGGAGGATTTCAAAGCCAAGCATCCCTCCACCATGATCCGCTCCTGCAAGCTCTATATCAAGCCCGAGGACAGCATGGTCTACTATGTCATCAACGACATCGAGGACAAGCTCGGACTGTAAAAAACGCAAAAACAACGGCTCCTCCCATCCAAGGGGGGAGCCGCTGTTTTATTTTATGCTGATATTTGATAGAAAAGTCAGAAGTTTTTTATCCGGCATCCGCTTTCTGCGGATGCCGCCCTGGGCAAAGCCCAGGGAAATATGCCGCACAATCTCTATGATTGCAAATCCAAATGGATTTGCTGATCACAGCTGACAGTATTTTCGTCAGTTGGCCGCCAGGATGGCCTCCACGTCGGCGGGGTCCGGCATGGAGCGGATGGCGCCCTTCTTGGTGGTGACCAGGTAGGCCGCGGCGTTGGCGAAGCGGAGCATGTCCCGCAGGCTCTCCTCGCTGCGGTCCTCGACGCCCTTGGTCAGCACATTGTGGAGGACGGAGGCGCAGAAGGTGTCGCCCGCGCCGGTGGTCTCGATGGTGCCGCCGAGCTTGAAGGACGGGACGAAGACCTGATGACCGCAGCAGAAGCTGTAGGCCCCGTCGGGACCGCAGGTGACGTTCAGAAGCTTGATGTTCGGGTATTTGGCAAGCAGCGCCCTTGCGCCTGCTGCGTAGTCGGGAGCGGCTCCGGATGGCACACACTGTGCGCCGCTGCAGGCGTACAGCTCGGGAAGCAGGAACTCCACCTCGTTGTCGGAGATTTTCAGCACGTCGCACTGGCCCAGGCCCCATTCGATCTGCTCTTTGGCCAGCTCCAGAGTATCCCACAGCGGCGGGCGGAGGTTGGGGTCGAAGGAGATCAGGGCGCCGGCGGCCTTCGCCGCGGCGACGGCGGCCTTGGTGGCGGCCCGGACGCCGGGGTGGGTCATGGACAGAGTGCCGAAGTGGAAGATCCGGCAGTCCGCCAGCAGAGCGGGGTCCAGCTCGTCCTCCCGGAGCATCATGTCCGCGCCGGGGTTGCGGTAGAAGGAGAAATCCCGGTCCCCGTTGGGGAGCTTATGGACCACGGCCAGGGTCGTGTGGACCTCGGGATCCTCCAGCAGGCCGCGCAGATCCACGCCCGCATCGGAGACCACCTTGCGGAGCTGGCCGCCGTAGACGTCTTTGCCCACCTTGCCGAGGAAGGCGGTCTTCCGGCCCAGCTTTTGCAGCATGGCCAGTACGTTGCAGGGAGCGCCGCCGGGGTTGGCCTCCCAGAGGGGATTTCCCTGCTCGCTGAGTCCGGCTTCGGTGAAGTCGATGAGCAGCTCGCCCAGGGCGACAACGTCAAAACTCTTATTCATGATCATAACCTCCGTAAAATGATGATGGGTGGATGTGGATTTTGCAGGCGTTTACACGCTGAACAGCAGCTCCGCGTAGGTGGGGAAGGGCCAATCCTCGGCGGCGGTGAGGATCTCCGCCTCGTCGCAGACGGCCCGCAGGCGGTCCATGGCGGGCTGCAGTCCGTCCCGGATGGCGGCGGCCTGCACCGCGGGGGAGGCGTGGATCTCGTGCCGGAAGGCGGGGACCTTCAGGGCATCCGCCAGGGCCTCCGAAAGGGTGTCGATCTCATCGGCGAGGGTGGCGAGCTGTTCTGTGCGCCTGGACTCAAAGGCGCAGGCCAGCGCCGGGCAGAGGGCCCGCTTGGCGCTGCCGGCGGCTGCCAGCTTTGCCCCGCAGGCGCTGACGGCGGGCAGGATCTCCTGCCGCGCCATGGCCAGCATGGTCTTCGCCTCGATGAGGACGGTCTTGCAGTAGTTTTCCAGCAGAGCCTCGCAGCGGGCGGCCAGCTCCGTCAGGCTGTAGACCCGGTGGCGCTTGAAGAGGGCCACGTTCTTTTCGTCCAGCAGATGGGGCAGGGCGTCGGCGGCGGTGGGGTAGTTGCAAAGACCCCGCCGCCGGGCCTCCTCCAGCCAGGCGTCGTCGTAGCCGTTTCCGTTGAAGATGATGCGCCGGTGGGCCCGGAAGGTCTCCCGGATCAGCTCGTGGAGGGCGGTCTCAAAGTCTTCGGCGGCCTCCAGCCGGTCGGCGTAGAGCCGCAGGGACTCCGCCACCGCGGTGTTGATCATGATGTTCGCGCAGGCGATGGTGTCGGCGGAGCCCACCATGCGGAACTCGAACTTGTTGCCGGTGAAGGCGAAGGGAGAGGTGCGGTTCCGGTCGGTGTTGTCCCGGGCAAAGCGGGGCAGGGCGTCCACGCCCAGCTTCAGGGTGGTCTTCGCGCCGCCGCTGTAGGGGCGGCCCGCCACGATGGCGTCCATGATGGCGGTGAGCTCATCCCCCAGGAAGATGGAGACCGCGGAGGGCGGGGCCTCGTTGGCGCCCAGACGGCAGTCGTTGCCCGCGGTGGCCGCGGAGATCCGCAGCAGATCCTGATAGTCGTCCACCGCCTGGATCACCGCGCAGAGGAAGAGCAGGAACTGGGCGTTTTCATAGGGTGTGTCGCCGGGGGAGAGGAGGTTGATGCCGCTGTCGGTGGCGATGGACCAGTTGTTGTGCTTGCCGGAGCCGTTGACCCCGGCGAAGGGCTTCTCGTGGAGCAGGCAGACCAGGTCGTGGCGCAGGGCTACGGTCCGCATGATCTCCATGGTGAGCTGGTTCTGGTCGGTGGCGATGTTGGTGCTGGTGTAGACCGGGGCCAGCTCGTGCTGGGAGGGGGCGACCTCGTTGTGCTCGGTCTTGGCCAGGATGCCAAGCTTCCAGAGCTCCCGGTCCAGGTCCTCCATAAAGGCGGCTACCCGGGGCTTGATGGAGCCGTAGTAGTGGTCGTCCAGCTCCTGGCCCTTGGGGGGCGGCGCGCCGAAGAGGGTCCGCCCGGTGAAAATCAGATCCTTTCGCTTCTGGTAGAGGCTTTGGTCGATGAGGAAATACTCCTGCTCCGCGCCCACGCAGGTCCGCACCCGGCGGACCTCCCGGTTGCCGAAAAGCCGCAGGATCCGCAGGGCTTGGCGGTTGACGGCGTCCATGGAACGCAGCAGGGGGGTCTTTTTATCGAGAGCCTCGCCGCCGTAGGAGCAGAAGGCTGTGGGGATGCAGAGGGTCTTACCCTTGATAAAGGCGTAGGAGGTGGGGTCCCAGGCGGTGTAGCCCCGGGCCTCGAAGGTGGCCCGCAGGCCGCCGGAGGGGAAGGAGGAGCCGTCGGCCTCGCCCCGGATCAGCTCCCGGCCGGAGAACTCCGGCAGCATGCCGCCGCCGGAGGCGGGGGCGACAAAGCTCTCGTGCTTTTCGGCGGTGATGCCGGTCATGGGCTGGAACCAGTGGGTAAAGTGGGTGGCCCCGTGCTCCAGGGCCCAGCTCTTCATGGCGGCGGCTACGGCGTTGGCCACGGAGGGTTCCAGATTCGAGCCCTCGTCGATGGTCCTGCGCAGCTTTTGGTAGATCTCAGCCGGGAGGCTGGCCTTCATGACCCGATCGTCAAATACCAGGCTTCCGAAGCAGTCGAAATCGTGAACCATGCGTTCATCTCCCTTCCGCGCCCGTGAAAAAGGGGGGCGCTGGAAAAATACCATACTATTATATAGAAGGAATAATTATTTGTCAAGAAAAGACAGGAGACCGTTTCCTGCTTTTTCAGGGAACCGTTTCCTGTCTGACGGGCTCAGCGGGACAGCAGAGCCAGGAAGAGCTCGGCGGTCCGGGGCGCCAGCGCCTCGGGCCAGCAATAGCCCTCCGTGTGCAGGGGAGCCGTATCCGGCCCCGCGCCCACGCCGAAGAAGCAGGCCGGGAGGTACTGGCCGTAGCGGCCGAAGTCCTCGGACCAGCGGAAGGGGCGGTCAAGCCGGCGATAGGGGAGTCCCTTCTCCCGGCAGATCCGTTCAAGCTCGTCCTGCACGCCCTCGTCGTTCACCGTGGCGGGGAATTCGTCCAGCCGATCCAGACTCCAGGCGAGCCCGTCCGCGGCGGCAAGATCCCGGACCGCCTGGTCCGCCCGCTGGTTCAGCAGGGCGAAGGCCTCGGGCTGATCCGCCCGGAGGGTGGCCCAGAGGGCGGCCTCCGACGCCGCGACGCCGAAGGCCCGCTCGCCGCTGCGCAGCCCCACGATGGTGGCCAGACACATGCAGTCCCGCTCCGCCCCGGTTTGGCGGGCCAGCTCCGGAAGCCGGAGGGCCAGCCGGGCGGCTGCGGCGCTGGGATTGACCCCGTTCTCCGGGCAGGCCGCGTGGGCGGGCTTTCCCCGCAGCTGGATCTCCAGCCCGCAGGAGGCGCAGGCGAAGCAGCCCCGGCGGAAGAGAAGCGTGCCCAGGGGCTCGCCGGGGATGTTGTGGCAGCCGATGATCCGGGCGTTGGACCGGTCCAGCCCCTCCAGGGCGAAGAGCTCGCAGCAGAGGGCGGCGCCGGCCCCGGTCTCCTCCGCGGGCTGGAAGAGCAGGATCACGTTCCGCCCCAGGCGTTTGCCCTCCAGCAGCAGAGCCAGGCCCAGCAGGGCCGCCGTGTGGCCGTCGTGGCCGCACAGATGCCGGGGGCCCCCGGGGGTGGGCACCGCGTCATGGTCCGCCCGGACCACCGTTGTGGTCGGAGCGCCCTCGTCGTGCTTGGCATAGAGCCAGCCGCCCCGGTCTGCCACCCGCAGCGTCGTATTCCGGCGCAGGAAGTCCAGGAGGAAGGCCTGGGTCCGGCGCTCCTGACCGGAGAGCTCCGCCAGGCCGTGCAGGGCCCGCCGGGCCTCGATGATCCGCTGTTTGACGCTTTGATCCATAGGATGCTCCTTTCTTCTCGGCGGTGCCGCCTCAGCCCCAGCCGAGGAAGTCTCTGAGGCGGTAGTAGGCCTCCGGGCAGCGGGTCAGCAGCTGGCTGCTGTTGACGGAGATCAGCAGACTTGAGGCCAGGGTGAAGACCGCGGCGAAGACCAGGAAGCGGAGCAGCAGCCGCCGTTCGCTGTGTCTTGCCTTCCGCAGCAGGGCCAGGAAGACCAGGATGGCCGCCAGATAGAGCAGGGCCAGATAGTCGCAGGTATAGCGCCAGAGGATTCCCGCCATCTCGGTGTCCGCCGCGATGACTGCGACCGTCAGCAGCAGGGGCAGCAGGGTCAGCGCCCAGAGCTTCCGCTCCCTCAGCGCCGCTCTGGCGCGCCGCAGCCGCAGCAGCAGCCAGAGGAAGGGGGAGATCAGCAGCACCCCGCCGAACATATCCTCGGCGATGGTCTTGCCGTTGTAGAGCAGCTCCCTGGACACCGGGAAGAAATAAGGGAAGGCCAGCCGGAGCGCCGGAGGCTGGAGCAGATAGGCAAAGAAGCCGTCCGGGAGCCGCCCCCAGCGCCAGCCCCGGTGGGTCATGTCGTTGGTGGTGAGGTTGTAGTTGGCTCCGAAGTCGAAGGGGGAGCCGAAGCGGAGCTTGTTGTAGTACATCAGCGGAGCGGCCACCAGGCCGTAGGGCAGGGCGAAGCAGAGCAGGGACCGCAGCCGGACGGAGCCCCGTTTCTCGGCCCGGAACAGGGGCCAGAGGATGGGCAGAGCCAGGACGGAGAACACCAGGAACTGGGGCCGGCAGGCCGCTGTCAGGGCTGCCAGCAGGGCGCCCAGGGCGATCCGCAGCCGGATGCCGAAGCCGCTGCCGGGCTCCGTCAGGGGGGCGAAGCAGTGCGCCTCCGCGCCGATCCCGCCGACGCTGCCGTCCTGCGCAAGGGCCCAGCGCTGGGCCGCGGAGATCCACAGGGCCAGGGCAAGGAGGGAGAAGGCCAGGGCGAAGAAGACCGGCACCACATAGAAGCTGGGCTCCAGGCCGTAGTACAGCAGACCCGTGCAGTTTCCCAGCAGCAGGGAGAGCAGCAGATACACGGGGAAGGGGGTCTCGGGGAAGCAGCGGCGGATCAGGGCGCGGAGGCAGGCGAAGGCCGCCAGCACCGTCAGGGAGAAGGCCAGAAGGACCGCCCAGACCGTGGGCAGATCCTGCCCCGTCAGCAGATACCAGGGCAGATAGCAGAGCAGCACAGGGGCCGCGCCGAAGTAGACGTAGAGATGCCCCTGATAATAGGCGGTGTCCCAGGGGAACACCGTCCCCTCCCGATCCCGCAGCGCGTGGCGGCTGGAGGAGTCGTAGGGGTTTTCCATCGCCGCCAGCTTCTCCAGGGCCTCGCTGTCCTCGGGGGTCTCGATGCTGAGCCGTCCCTCCGCCAGGGAGCGGGCCAGCCGGGCGTACTGCCGGTGGTGGGCCCAGCGGGCCTCGTCGGAAATGTCGACGAAGGCGCGGTTGGTCCCCACCAGACCGTAGAGCAGACCCAGGTTCAGCAGCAGCGCCAGCAGCACGCAGAGGGCCTTAGCCCAGCGCCGCCGGTTCCAGTGCCGGTTGTCATAGAGCCTTGAGCCGGGCCGCAGGGCCCAGAGCAGCAGCAGCAGCAGGGCCCAGAGCCCCAAAAGGCGGCGAAGAGAGAAGCGGAAGGGCACGCTGCCGTTGATCTCCGCCGCCAGCAGCCGGTACGCGGCGCCGCTGCCGGGGGATTTCAGCTCCAGCCGCAGGCCGCGGGCCAGGCCGTAGCTGTTGAGGGAGAAATAAGCGCCCTTGTCGTGGCCGGGCAGATAGGAGACGGACCCGGCCTCATAGAAGCTCCGGTGCCCCTCGTCCGAGAGAAAGACCGTCAGCTCCGTGGGGACGAGCGCGCCCTTGCCGTCCCGGACCTCGATCAGGATGTGAGCCCGGTCCAGCCGCCGATCCAGCCCGCTGAATTCCAGCCGCAGGGTCTCGTCCCGGGCAATGTCGCCGCTGCCGACGGGCTCCGGCAGCGGGATCCAGTCTTTGCCCAGGCTGGAGACGGCCTTCAGATTGAAGACCAGCAGCTCACAGAGCAGGGCCAGGACCAAAGCCGCGGCGGCGAAGAGCAGCCCCTTACGCCGGGCTGTCATGGGAAGCCTCTTTCATGGTCAGATCTCCTTTTCGTCCGCAGAGAAAGCGCGTTTTCTGCCTCCAATGTACCATCATACGAAGCGAATGTCAAGCTGAAAACCTGGCCTGCCGCCTTGACAGGAGGCGCCGGACATGTTACCATATCTCTCAGAACACAAGGCTCCCCAGGGGCCAGGAAAGGAACCTGACATGAAAGAGACGATCCACGGCTTCCGGCTGGTCCGGGCCAGGGAATTCCCCGAGCTGGACGGCAGCCTCCGCGAATATGTCCATGAGAAAACCGGAGCCGGGCTCTGCTGGCTGGACCGGCCCGATGAAAACAAATGCTTTTCCATCGCCTTCAAGACCCTGCCCGAGGACTCCACCGGCGTCTTCCACATTTTAGAGCATTCGGTGCTCTGCGGCTCCGACAAGTACCCGGTCAAGGAGCCCTTTGTGGAGCTGCTGAAGAGCTCCGTCCAGACCTTCCTCAACGCCATGACCTATCCGGACAAGACGGTGTATCCCGTCTCCAGCCGGAACGATCAGGACCTGCTGAATCTGATGGACGTCTACCTGGACGCGGTCTTTCACCCCGCCATCTACCGCAGGCCTGAGATCTTCCGCCAGGAGGGCTGGCGCTATGAGGGGGAGGGGGAGAGCCTTTGCCGCCAGGGCGTGGTCCTCAACGAGATGAAGGGGGCCTTCGCCTCCCCGGACACCCTCCTGGAAAAGGAGCTGGACGAGCTGCTCTTCCCGGACAACTGCTACCGCTGGGTCTCCGGCGGCGACCCGGCGCGCATCCCCGAGCTGAGCTATGAGCAGTTCCTCGCCATGCACACAAAATACTACCACCCCTCCAACGCCCGGATCTCCCTGGTGGGCTCTGTGGATCTGGAGGCCTGCCTGGAAAAGCTCGACGGCTTCCTTGCCCCCTATGAGCGGCGGGAGATCGATTTTGACATCCCCATGCAGCGGCCATACCCGGCCCGGCGCCGGGAGCTGCCCTACGCTATCGGCCCCGACGAGGACCCCGCCCGGCGGACCATCGCGGCCTGGGCGACCCTGTTCTCCCGTTTTGACGACGATCTGCGCAACAACGCCCTGACCGTTCTCGCCGACTACCTCAGCGGCGACGACGAGGCCCCCCTGAAGCGGGCCGTGCTGGACGCGGGCCTGGCCCAGGACTTTTCCGTGGGCCTCAACGACGGCCTGCAGCAGACCGAGGCCTACTGGCAGGCCTGGAACACCGACCCGGACCGGATCCCCGCCCTGGAGCGGACCGTCCGGGAGACCCTGGCGCATCTGAGCGCCGAGGGCCTGGACCGGGAGCGGCTGGATGCCTGCTTCCGCCGCTACGCCTTCCAGCTCCGGGACCGGGACAGCGGCCACATGCCCCGGAGCCTCAGCGAAGCCCTGGATATGCTGAACACCTGGCTCTATGGCGGCGACCCCGCCCAGGGGCTGCTGGCGGAGGAGGCCGTGGCGGAGCTGGAGCAGGCCCTGGCCACCGACTTCCCCGAGCGCCTGCTGCGGGAGACCTTCCTGGAGAACAAGCACGGCGCCCTTGTGGTCCTGACCCCCTCCGCAACCCTGGAGGCCGAGAACGCGGCAAAGGAGCGGGCTGACATTCTGGCCCGCGCCGCGGGCTGGACGGAGGCCGACCGGCAGCGGCAGGCGGAGCTGGCCGAAGCCCTGCTGCGCTGGCAGCAGACGCCGGACAGCCAGGAGGCACTGGCCTCCATCCCCATGCTGCGGCTGTCGGATCTGGCCCCGGAGCCCCAGCCCCTGAAGCTGCGCGAGACCCGGCTGGGCGGGATCCCCGTCCTGCGCCACGAGACCGGAAGCCGCCTCTGCTTCCTGCGGGCCCACTTTGAGGCCTCGGACCTGGCCCTGGAGGAGCTGCCCGCCTTCTCGGTGCTCTGCCGGCTCCTGGGCAGCATGGGCACCCGGCGCTGTGACCGGGCCCGCCTGCCCCTGGAGATTAAGCGCACCCTGGGCCGCCTGAACTTCGCCCCCAGCGTCATGGAGGCCGGAGGCCCGGATCGCTGCAGGGTCCTGCTCTCCGCCTCCCTGGCCTGCCTGCCCGAGCAGGGGGAGGCAGCCGCGGCTCTGCTGGCCGAGATGCTGACCGCCACGCTTTGGGACGATCTGCCCCTGCTGCGGGACAATCTCCAGCAGCTGGCTCTGAACGCCCAGATGTCCCTGGCCTCCGCGGGCCACCGCTACGCCGCCGCCCGGGTCTTTTCCGCCCTGACGGCCCACGGCGCCGCCCAGGAGTATTGCTCCGGGGTGGAGAACGCCCGCTGGCTCAAGCAGATGAGCGCAGCGGACGACGAGGCCCTCCGGGCGCTGCTGGAGCAGATGGCGGCCCTGGCCCGGCGCATCGTGACCCGGGAGCGCATGCTCCTCTCCTGCGGCGAGCAGACCCCCGAGGCCGCCCTGGAGCGCCTGGCCCGGGCCGTCCCCGCTTCCGGACAGTCCGCTCCCGGCCCCGCCGCCTATCCGCTGCCCGGCGCCCGCCGGGAGGGCGTGGCGATCCCCGCCGCTGTGGGCTTCGCCGCCATGGGCGCCAACCTGAAGCACCAGGGCCGGGGTTACAGCGGCAGCATCCCCGTGCTGGCCAACGTGCTGAACTACACCTACCTCTGGGGCGAGATCCGGGTCCAGGGCGGCGCCTACGGCTGCGGCTTCGGCGGCCGCAGCGACGGGGACATCTTCTGCTATACCTACCGGGACCCGCAGCCCGTCCGCTCCCTGGACGTCATGCGGAACGCCGCCGCCTGGCTGCGGGCATTCTGCCGGGACGAGCCCGATCTGACGGGCTTCATCCTGGGCGCCGTCTCCATGCTGGATCCCCTGCGGGGCGCCGAGGCCAAGCTCGGGGCCGCCGAGGGCCGCTGGCTCCGGGGGATCACGGAGGAGGAGCTGCGCCGCTGGTATACCGAGCTTCTGCATACCGGACCCGCCGAGCTCCTGGCCCTGGCCCCGGCCCTGGAGGCCCTGACCGCCGGGAACGCCCTCTGCGTCGCCGCCGGCAAGCCCCTGCTGGATGCCTGCGGCGAGGAGCTGGCGGAGATCATCTCCGTCTGACAGACGAAACAACGAAGACCCGCGAGACCGTCACCGGCCTCGCGGGTCTTTCTGTGCGAAATCGGGAATTGTCGAATGAAAGGGAACAAGGATCAAGGAGCAAGGAGCAAGGTTCAAGGAGCAAGGTTCAAGGTTCAAAGTTCAAGCTCCGTAGGGGCCGATGCCCACATCGGCCCTTTTCCTATACAATAAGGAGAAAAACAAATGAAAACGACTCTGAGCATCGTCATTGTCGCCGCCATCGCGCTGGCGGTCTCTCTGTTCTACAACGCGGCCGCCGGCCTGAACCCCGCCGCCCTGTTTACCTGCACGGTCCTGGGCGCCCAGAGCTCCGCCATCTCCCCCTTCTCCTCCGGCGACTTTCTGATCCTGGGCTCCTGCGGCTCCGAGGAGGAGCGCGGCCACCTGTTCAACCGTCTGCTCTTCGTGGCGGTCCCCATCAGCGTGGGCATCTGCGCGGTCTACAACTTTGTGATCTCCATGATCCTGTGACGCAAGGCTGACCGTTCCACTCTGCGCCGCGAAAGGAAGCGGAAGCATTATAACTTCCTCTCATAATAAGTATAACTACTTTTCATCGGCATTGACGGAATTGCCCCTTGCAAATTCCTTGTGGAGCTTGTATAATAGCTTCAGGAAGGGTATCGGGCAATTCCGTCAAATTGCATAGAATACTTTCCACAATCACATGGGGCGACAGACCCCTGCGCGATCATAACGCAAAAAGGAGAAGAAACATGCTGAAACTCTATGAAACCGGTATCTATCTTGTAGACGGCGAGAAGATCGTCACGGATCCCGCCCAGCTTCCCAAGCAGGTCACCAAGGAAGAAGCCAGCAAGGGCACCATGGCCTACGGCATCCTGAAGGCCCACAACACTGTGGACGACATGGAGAACCTCAAGCTCAAGTATGACTCCATGGCCTCCCACGATATCACCTACGTCGGCATCATCCAGACTGCCAGAGCCTCCGGCATGAAGGAATTCCCCCTGCCCTATCTGCTGACCAACTGCCACAACTCCCTGTGCGCCGTGGGCGGCACCATCAACGAGGACGACCACAAGTTCGCCCTCTCCTGCGCCCATAAGTACGGCGGCATCTACATTCCCACCAACCTGGGCAACATCCACTCCGTCAACCGTGAGCTGATGGCCGGCTGCGGCAAGATGATCCTGGGCTCCGACTCCCACACCCGCTACGGCGCCCTCGGCACCCTGGCCGTCGGCGAAGGCGGCGGCGAGCTGGCCAAGCAGCTGGTCGGCCGTACCTACGACTTCAAGCGTCCCGGCGTCATCGCCATCTATCTGACCGGCAAGCCCAAGCCCGGCGTCGGCCCCCACGACGTGGCCCTCACCCTGGTGGGCGAGACCTACAAGAACGGCTACGTGAAGAACAAGGTCATGGAGTTCGTGGGCCCCGGCGTCAAAAACCTGCCCATCGAGTACCGCAACGCCATCGACGTCATGACCACCGAGACCACCTGCTGGTCCTCCATCTGGGTCACCGACGAGGAGACCAAGCGCTACTTCACCATCCACGGCCGTCCCGAGGACTACAAGAAGATGGCCCCGGCTCCCATCACATATTACGACGGCTGCGTCTACGTCGATCTGAGCAAGATCGAGTGCACCATCGCCATGCCCATGCATCCCTCCAACATCTACACCATTCACGAGCTGCAGGAGAACGCGGCCGACATCCTCCACATCTGCGAGGAGAACGCCAACAAGCAGCTGAAGAAGGTCAAGATGGACCTCTCCTCCAAGCTCCGCGACGGCGCCATCTGGGTCGACCAGGGCGAGATCGCCGGCTGCTCCGGAGGCACCTACGACTCCATCTGCGCTGCCGCCGACATCCTGAAGGGCAAGTCCATCGGCAACGGCGTCTTCTCTCTGAGCGTCTATCCCGGCTCTCTGCCCGCCCTGGCCTCTCTGGTCAAGACCGGCCGTGTCACCGACCTGCTCGCCGCCGGCGTCCTGCTGCGCGAGTGCTTCTGCGGTCCCTGCTTCGGCGCGGGCGACACCCCCGCCAACGGCGAGTTCTCCATCCGTCACACCACCCGTAACTTCCCGAACCGCGAGGGCTCCAAGCCCGGCGAGGGCCAGATCGCTGCCGTGGCTCTGATGGACTCCCGTTCCATCGCCGCCACCGCCGCCAACGGAGGCAAGCTGACCGCCGCCTCCGACATCGAGGTCGAATACACCGATCCCGCCTACGAGTTCGACAAGGGCATCTACGACAAGCGCGTCTACAACGGCTGGGGCAAGCCCGAGCCCGAGCACGAGCTGAAGTTCGGTCCCAACATCAAGGACTGGCCCGAGCAGCCCGCTCTGACCGATGACCTGCTGGTCAAGGTCTGCTCCTACATCACCGATCCCGTCACCACCACCGACGAGCTGATCCCCTCCGGCGAGACCTCCTCCTACCGCTCCAACCCCGAGCGTCTGTCCGAGTTTGCCCTGTCCCGCCGCGATCCCGAGTACGTCGGCCGCTCCAAGGTCCTGCGTCAGTTCGACCGTGACCGCCGCGCCGGCAAGGGTCTGTCCGACGAGGTCAACAAGGTTTACGACGCCCTCGAGAAGGCCGGCTTCAAGGTCGACCGCGAGGGCACCGACATCGGCTCCACCATCTACGCCAACTGCCCCGGCGACGGCTCCGCCCGTGAGCAGGCCGCCTCCTGCCAGCGCGTGATGGGCGCCTCTGCCAACCTGGCCCGCTCCTACGCCACCAAGCGCTATCGCTCCAACTGCATCAACTGGGGCATGGTGCCCTTCCTCTGCGAGGAGCCCGAGGCCTTCGAGCTGGGCGACTACGTCTTCGTTCCCGGCGTCCGCGAGGCCGTCAAGGAAGCCAAGGACAACTTCCCCGCCTACGTCGTCAAGGCCGACGGCACCGTCAAGGAGATCAAGCTCTCCCTGGGCGGCCTGACCGCCGACGAGCGCCAGATCATCATCGACGGCTGCCTGATCAACTACTACCGCAACAACTAAGCGCCTGCGTATACAAAACGCCTCCGGGTTCATCCCGGAGGCGTTTTGTATTGCGTTACCGATTCCTGTTTCGTACCGCTCCGGCGACGGCCAGCACCAGACCGTAGAGGACGCCGGCGATGGGCCAGACGATCCAGGTCCGCTGCCACTGGCCGCTGAGGAAGCTCCAGGCCAGATAGCCCGCGGTGACGGCGCTCCAATAGACGGTGGCGACGGTCTGGTTGCGGTTGACGGCCTGCTTTGCCAGGGGGCTGTACTCGCCCTCCTGCAGCAGGATCTTGCAGCCGCCCCAGACGACGCTGCTCCGGACGATCAGATACACGCCGGCGGCCACCAGCGCCAGCAGGATGCCGATGGAGACGATGTGGGGGAAGGCCTCGGCGGGGGAGCTGCCCTCGCCGAAGAGGATCAGGGCGATGAAAATGGGGATCACGGAGACCACGCAGAGGACGATGCCCAGGGTCAGCATGGCGCCGAAGCTCCTGCGGAACTTCTCCCGGCGGTCCTTCACCATCCCATCCACCCCGTAGGCGGTCTCAAAGGGAAGCTTCTCCAAATATTCAAAGCGATGGCCCCGCAGGCCGGTGGTGATAAAGATGGCCACCGCCGCGCCGATCAGCAGGAAGAGCGCCAGCAGGCCGATCCCCGCGGCCTGGGCCTCCGTCAGTGCGACCCTGCCGGCGTCCCGGGCGCCGCAGAGCAAAATCAGCAGGACGGGGGAGAGGATGCAGAGCATCACGCCCAGGGCGATGCGCCGTGCTGCCATTTCCCGGTATTCAAGGAAGCCGGAGGCTTCCTCCAGGGACACCTGCCGCAGGGGCGGCTCGGTGTCGGGGGTGGGCAGGCTCTCCCGGACCAGGCCCTCGGGCCCCAGCTCGTCCTTCAATAAGTAGTCGGTGCTGACCCCGAAGAGCTCCGAAAGCTTCAGGATCCGGTTCATGTCCGGCACGGACTGGGCGCTCTCCCATTTGGAGATGGACTGGCGGCTGACCCCCAGCCGGTCGGCCAGCTCCTCCTGGGACCAGCCGCTGCGCTTGCGCAGGTCGATGAGCTTGTCTGCGAGTATCATGTTCATTCCCTCTTTTCTCCCTTCGGGCGCGGGGCCCGGGGCGTTTTGATGGCCAAATCATAGCATTTTTCGCCGTTGCACGCTACCAACTGCGCTTGGAAATTCCGCAACCGCCGGTTGCGATTCCGCTGCGCCGGACGAAATCATCATAACATAGTCCGCCCCCAGCGTCAAGAAGGAGGATTTCGCAGACAGGACAGCCTGTACCGTGGAACTTTTTGGCGCAGAGGACGTCGAAAGAAACAGAGGTGATACGGATGAAAAAATGGATCGTGGTTTTGCTGGCTTTGCTGCTTCTTGCCGGGTGCGCCCATTCCGACGGAAACATGGAAATCGTAAAGGACGTCCAGTATATCAGAACGAACGGATTTAACGGGGACAGAGTGTTTGATCCGATCTTCTGGATCAGCTCTGCGGAAGAGCTGCGGAACTACGCGGAGGAAAACTGCCCGGATCTGATCCGGGTGACGGGTCAGTACGGCGAGACCTTTTTCGCGGAGAACGACCTGCTCGTGGTCATTGTGAGCGAGGCCAGCGGTTCCAACAGACATGAGCTGACCGGCGTGAAGCTCACGCCCTCCCAAACGGAGGGAAAGCAGTATGTGCTTCAGCCGGAGATCAAGCGGCTGGAGGCGGAAAACGGGACCGCCGACCTGGCGGGGTGGCATATCCTGATCGGGATCGCCAAGGATCACGGGGCGGCCGTCTCGGAATTGGCGGAGCCGATCTTCACAGAAGTGATCGTCAAAGGATAGAGAAGGAAACGCCGGAGCTTCCGATGGGAGCTCCGGCGTTCTGTTGTGCGTGGGGCGGGATCAGCGCCACTACGGCAGGGCGGGCGGATTGCCCGCGCTACAGGCGGACGACGGTGCCGCTCTCGCCGCGGACGGCCTTGCCGGCGTTCTCCAGAGAGGCGATGATGGCCTCGCCGCCGGTTTGGGCGAAGGAGATGGCGGCCTTGACCTTCGGCAGCATGGAGCCGGGGGCGAATTGGCCCTCGGCGCAGTAGCGCTCGGCCTCGGCCACGGTCATGCTGTCCAGGGCGGTCTGGTTGGGCTTGCCCCAGTTGATGGCCACCCGGTCCACGGCGGTCAGGATCACCAGCGCGTCGGCGTGGACCAGCTCGGCCAGCTTGGCGGAAGCGAAGTCCTTGTCGATGACGGCGGGGGTGCCGTAGAGCTTGCCGTCCTTGCGGATGACGGGGATGCCGCCGCCGCCCACGGTGATGACCACGAAGCCCTGATCCACCAGGGCGTTGACCATGTGCTTCTCAATGACGTCCACGGGCTTGGGGGAGGGGACCACCTGGCGGTAGCCGCGGCCCGCGTCCTCCACCATGGTGTAGCCCTTCTCGGCGGCGATGCGCTCGGCGGTCTCTCTGTCGTAGAAGGCGCCGATGGGCTTGGTGGGATGCTGGAAGGCGGGGTCATTTTCGTCCACCAGGACCTGGGTGACGATGGTGGCCACGTCCTTTTCAATGCCCCGGGCCGCCAGCTCGTTGCCGATGGCGTTCTGCAGGTGGTAGCCGATGTAGCCCTGGCTCATGGCCCCGCACTCGGGGAAGGGCATGTCGGACTTGATGGCCTTGGCCTCGGCGGCGGTGCCCATGCCCAGGTTGATCATGCCCACCTGGGGGCCGTTGCCGTGGGCGATGATGACCTGGTTGCCCTGGGCGATCAGATCCACGATGGGCTTGGCGGTCTCTTCGACAAGCTTGAGCTGTTCATAGGGGGTGTTGCCCAGTGCGTTGCCGCCCAGAGCAATCACAATACGCTTTGCCATAGTGCTGTTGTCTCCTTTTATGATGGTTGCTTAAAACATCTTCCGCTTGTCGGGGGCGGCGTCCAGGGCCATCAGGGCCTTGACGGGGTCCTTCACCTGGGCCAGGAAGATCATGGCCGCGATGATATAGGGCTTGAAGGAGGCCTGCTTGTACAGGGGCACCAGGTAGCGGTCGAAGACGGAGGCGTCCACCTCGCCCTCCTTGCAGCTGACGCCGGTGATGTCGGCGGGCAGGCAGTGGAGATACAGGGCCTTGCCGTCCCGGGTCTTCTTCATCATCTCCTCGGAGCAGGTCCAGTCCTTATGCTTGGCGTTCTGGGCCAGCAGCTGCTGCTCCAGCTCGTCGATGCCCTTCTGGTCGCCCTTGGCGTAGAGCTCGGAGCGCTTCTCCATGGCGGCGAAGGGAGCCCAGGACTTGGGATAGACGATGTCGGCGTCCCGGAAGGCCTCCTCCATGCTGTTGGTCTTGGAGAACTTGGAGCCGTAGGTCTCGCAGTTCCTCCGGGCGATGTCCTCCACCTCGGGGAAGACCTCATAGCCCTCGGGATGGGCCAGGGTCACGTCCATGCCGAAGCGGGTAAAGAGGCCGATGACGCCCTGGGGCACGGAGAGGGGCTTGCCGTAGGAGGGGGAGTAGGCCCAGGTCATGGCGACCTTCTTGCCCTTCAGATTCTCCACGCCGCCGAAGTGGTGGATGACGTGGAGCATATCGGCCATGCACTGGGTGGGGTGGTCTACGTCGCACTGGAGGTTCACCAGGGTGGGCCGCTGCTCCAGGATGCCGCTGCGGTAGCCGTCCTCCAGGGCGTCCATGAAGGTCTTCATGTATTCGTGGCCCTGGTGGATGTACATGTCGTCCCGGATGCCGATGACGTCGGCCATGAAGGAGACCATGTTGGCGGTTTCGCGGACGGTCTCGCCGTGGGCGATCTGGGATTTCTTCTCGTCCAGGACCTGCTCCTCCAGACCCAGCAGGTTGCAGGCGGAGGCGAAGGAGAAGCGGGTGCGGGTGGAGTTGTCGCGGAAGAGGGAGATGCCCAGGCCGGAGTTGAAGACCCGAGTGGACTTGTTGTGCTCCCGCAGATCCCGCAGGGCGTCGGCCACGGCGAAGATCGCGGCGATCTCATCGTCGGTCTTGTCCCAGGTCCAGTAGAAGTCCTGCTTGTACATGTTGTTGATGTGGAGCTTTTCCAGCTCCCGGGCCAGTTCAAAGGCTTTGCTCATCGGTGTATCCTCCCTTATTTGATGTCGTTCCCCGTCAGCTCCTGGCGGAAGCTGGTGGCGGAGCCGTCCTTGTTCTCGGGCTTGTAGAGCATGGGTACCGCGGCGTAGAGGGCCGCGCAGACCACCAGGTCGTGCTTCCAGGTGATCTCGTTGGGGGCGTGGGCCTGGCTCTCCGCCCCGGGGCCGAAGCCCACGCAGGGGATGCCGTAGCGGCCCTGGATGGAGACGCCGTTGGTGGAGAAGGTCCACTTGTCGGTGAGGGGACGGCCCTCCCGCTTCTCCCGGGCCTGCTCGTCCACCCAGAGGCGCTTGTCGCCCCAGAGACCGTGGTGGGCGTCCACCAGAGCCTGGACGTGGGGGGCGGACTCCTTGTTGATCCAGGTGGGGAAGAAGGCCTCGGTCTCATAGACGTGGCCGGTCCAGGAGGGACGGTCGTACATGTACATGGAGACCTTCACGTCCTTGGCGTACTTCTTGACGGCGGGCAGATCCTCGATCTCCTTCAGGCAGGACTGGTAGGTTTCTCCGGCGGTCATGCGGCGGTCGATGGAGATGGCGCAGGAGTCCGCCACGGCGCAGCGGCTGGGGGAGGTGTAGAAGATCTGGCTGGTGGTGCAGGTGCCGCGGCCCAGGAAGCGGGCGTCCTCCCAGTGATCGGGGTTGTACTTCGGGTCCAGCATCTTGACCAGGCCCTTGATCTCCTTGTCGTCGCCGGCGTCGTTCTCGTTGAGATCCCGGACGTTCAGCAGGATCTCCGCCATCTTGTGGATGGCGTTGTCGCCCCGCTCCGGGGCGGAGCCGTGGCAGCTGACGCCGTGGACGTCCACCCGGATCTCCATACGGCCCCGGTGGCCGCGGTAGATGCCGCCGTCGGTGGGCTCGGTGGAAATGACGAACTCGATCTTGCTTCTGGCGTCCTCGGGTCCCTTGAAGTATTCGTTGACGATGGACTGCCAGCACATGCCGTCGCAGTCCTCCTCCTGGACGGAGCCCACGATCATGATCTTATAGCCCTTGGGGATCAGATTCAGGTCCTTCATGATCCTGGCGCCGTAGGCCGCGGCCGCCATGCCGCCCTCCTGATCGGAGCCGCCCCGGCCGTAGATGATGGTGTCGGTCTCGTAGCCCTCGTAGGGATCGGCGGTCCAGTTGGCCCGGTTGCCGATGCCCACGGTGTCGATGTGGGAGTCGATGGCGATGATCTTGTCGCCCTCGCCCATCCAGCCGATCACGTTGCCCAGCTTGTCGAATTCCACCTTGTCGAAGCCCAGCTTTCTGAGCTCCTCGGCGATGCGCTTGACGACGCCCTCCTCCTCGCAGGATTCGGACGGAATGGCGATCATGTCCCGCAGGAAACGGGTCATGTCCTTCTGATAGCCCTCGGCAGCCTGCCGGATCAGTTCAAAATCCATATTCGACCTCCGTTTGAATAAATTTTGCAAAAAATCGGATATTCTCCATCTCTTATTTTAGCACAAGTGTACAAGAAGTCAACCGCTTTTCAAAAAATATTTCAGGCGACAAAAAATATTTTAGCGGGCGTAATTTCTTTGTTGATTTCTGAAAATCCTGTGGTATGATATAATAGAAGGGAGGTATACCATGCTGAAACCCCATGAGCTGGAAATGCTGCGCGCCGTTGCCAAGGGCATCGCGGGGCAATTCGGCAGCGGCTGCGAGGTGGTGGTCCATGAGCTCTCCGAGCAGGCCGC
The DNA here is from genome assembly GCA_017509485.1 of Oscillospiraceae bacterium. Taxonomy (GTDB): domain Bacteria; phylum Bacillota; class Clostridia; order Oscillospirales; family Oscillospiraceae; genus JAFRPC01. Next base: position 51,173 of record JAFWPP010000025.1, read on the forward strand.
GGAGCACTCCGTCGTCGCCATCGAAAACGGACACGTGACGGGCCGGAAGCCCGGCGACGGGCCCAGCCAGGTGGTGCTGGAGCAGCTTCGCCGGAGTCAGATCGCCGGCGAGTCCACGGACCGCCTGAGTTACCTGACCCGCACGCCCACGGGCAAGCTGCTGAAATCCTCCACGATCCTGCTGCGGGACGAGGAGGGCCGGCCCTGCGCCCTGTTCGGCATCAATTACGACGTGTCGGTGCTGTCCATGGCAGGAGCGGTGCTCCAGGAGCTGACCACCCCCGCCGAGCAGAGTCAGACCGAGCCCGAACAGATCCCCAACGACGTCAACGATCTGCTGGACAATCTGATCCAGCGTTCCGTCCGCCTGGTGGGAAAGCCCGTGGATCGGATGACCAAGGAGGACAAGGCCGCCGCCATCCGCTTCCTTGCCGACAGCGGCGCCATGCTCATCACCAAATCCGGCCCCAAGATCGCAAGCTTTTTCGGAATTTCCAAGTATACTTTATATTCATATCTTGATACAAAACAGGAGGAAAAACACCATGATTGATCTCTCCATCCACAAGGAAGGTCTGGCCCACAACATCCGCAAGGCCCGCGAGAACAACATCATCATCCCCACCATCGCCCAAATGCAGAATCCGGATCTGATCCCCGAGAAGATCAAGGCCAAGCTGGCCAAGACCGATCTCTGGGCCGTGGACCCCATCAACCTCTTCCGCATCAACTGGCACAACGAGCCCAAGGAAAGCGGCGGCCTCTACCAGAAGATCCCCAACTATGTGGAGATCCCCTCCGCCCTCTCCGGCGTGCCCTGCCGCATCATCGCCATGGCGGGCAAATGGTTCCCCACCGGCTGCCATAAGGTGGGCGCCTCCTACGGCTGCCTGGTGCCCCGGCTGGTCACCGGCCAGTTCGACGCCGACTACCATCACGCGGTCTGGCCCTCCACCGGCAACTACTGCCGCGGCGGCGCCTTCAACTCCAAGCTGCTGGCCGTGGACTCCGTGGCCATCCTGCCCCAGGACATGTCCAAGGAGCGCTTTGACTGGCTGAAGTCCATCGCCGGCCAGGTCATCGCCACCCCCGGCTGCGAGTCCAACGTCAAGGAGATCTTCGACAAGACCTGGGAGCTGAAGGCCGATCCCTCCATGATGATCTTCAACCAGTTCTCCGAGATGGGCAACCCCCTGTGGCACTACAACGTCACCGGCACCGCCCTGGCGGAGCTGTTCGAGGCCGTGAAGAAGCCCGGTCAGCGTCTGGCCGCCGCCGCCTTCACCTCCGGCTCCGCCGGCACCATGTCCGCCGGCGATCTGCTCAAGGAGCGCTATCCCTACATGAAGCTGGCGGTGGGCGAGGCCCTGCAGTGCCCCACCATCGTCAACAACGGCTTCGGCGGCCACCGGATCGAGGGCATCGGCGACAAGCACATCCCCTGGGTCCACAACGTCCGCAACACCGACATGGGCATCGCCATCGACGACGAGGACTCCCAGCGCCTGCTCCGGCTCTTCAACACCGCCGCCGGCCAGAAGTACCTGAAGGACGAGCTCCACATGAGCGACGAGCAGATCGAGAAGTTCACCTGGATGGGCATTTCCGGCATCGCCAACGTGCTGTGCTGCATCAAGATGGCCAAGTGGTACGAGCTGAACGAAAACGACGTGATGGTCACCGTCCTCACCGACTCCGCCGTGATGTACAAGTCCCGGGTGGAGGAGCTCAACGAGATGTACGGCGTCTACGACGTCAACGAAGCCGCCAAGGACCACGCCCTGCACATGCTGGGCCTGAAGACCGACAACATGCTGGAGCTGACTTACCCCGAGCGCAAGCGGGTGCACAACCTCAAGTACTACACCTGGGTGGAGCAGCAGCAGATGAAGGTCGAGGATCTGAACGACCAGTGGTACAAGCCCGAGATCTGGGACGAGATGCACGCCCAGGCCGCCGAGCTGGACAAGCTCACCGAGGCCTTCAACGAAGAAGTCGGCCTCCTGGCCGCCCTGTAACGCGGGCAATCTGCCCGCCGTTCCCGCCCGCAGCGCGGGCAATCTGCCCGCCGTTCCCGCCCGCAGCGCGGGCAATCTGCCCGCCGTTCCCGCCCTGTAACGCGGGCAATCTGCCCGCCGTTCCCGCCCGCAGCGCCGCACAGCGTGCGCTATGAGAAAAGCAACACGACAGAAAGGAGCTTGTGATGAAAAAACAAATCATACGTATTTTTGCCGTTCTGCTGACAGCAATCCTGGTGTTCGGCCTGATGCCGACAGTCTCCTTTGCCGGCGGCGGCGACCCCATCTCATATGGCTACGTTTTCGCTGCTTACCCCATGGCGGGGGAGCACCCCACCAAGGCGCCGGTTCCCAGCGATTTCTATGACAGTGAAATGTTCACGGTAAAGGACTACTCCTACCTGAACGACGCCGGCTTTGGCCGGGCGGTCTTTGATGAGGAGTGCTTCGAGAACGGCGAGACCTATCGGCTTCAGATCACCCTGAAGGCCAAGGGGGATTACAACTTCGAGAAAGATTCAGACCTGTACATCAACGATCGCAAGGCCAGCAACGACGTGATCACCTACGATGAAGCCGTGATCTCCGTGGATCTGACGTGCGTCTCCGAAACGAATACCGTTACCTTTGACGCCAACGGCTATGGGACGGCGCCCGATCCGATCCAGGTACCGAACGGCGCAACGATCTGGGACGCCATCCAAAACTTTAACGCGGTCCGGATTCCCGACCAGCCCTATATGTGCTTTTGGGACTGGGACGACGATCCCTTCTCCGTGGACAACATCTTCTCCTTCAAAAACACGATCACCGAGCCCATTACCCTCTACGCAATCTGGCAGCGCGGCTTGAAGTCCGTGGAGCTCTATGTGACCCTGCCTGATCGCTGCATGACGGAGTACACCACAGGGCCCATTGTCCGCGCCGAACGGAACGCCAGGTACTCCGTCTATGGCGACGAGTTCTACTACGGGCAGGACGTGATCGGAATCGCGGACGGGATCTATGGAGACCCCCTGCAAAAGGGACAGACCTACTACAGCCGCGCGACGGTCTCCGGCTGCCTGGGAGCAAATATACCGAGCGTCAAGCTCCACGGCGCGAAGCTGCTGGGCACCAGACGGCTCAGCGACGAGTCCTTTGACGTGCTTTTCAGCGTGACGATCCCCTCCGGCAATACCATCACGGACTGCAGCTTCTACCTGGAGACCCCCCGGGCCGGAACCAGCGCGGAAGGCTGGCCCGAATCCGGCTCCCTGACCCCGGGCCTCATCGCGGAGGCGGATCAATGGTATCCGACGTCCGGCGTGGGCGTCTCGGCGCCCTGCGAAGGCGTGTTCGAGGCCGGCAAGACCTACTATACCCGCATGGATTTCCGGCCCGCCGGAAGCTATAACATCGACTACAAGACCCTGAAGCCCAAAGCCGTGGGTCTCAACGTCAAGATCGAACAAATGCTGGATCTGGCGAGCTGGTATGCGATCCCCAACTTTGTGGGCGCCTGCGTCTCCGTGAAGATCCCCCAGACCTACAACTTTACGGCGGAGGTCCCCTACGGCGGCGGAAAGATCCGCTATGACCGGGCGCCGTCGGACTACTGGGTCACCATCATGGACTTCGGGGAAGAGGAGGGCCCCATTACCCTGGAGGCCAAGGCGGATCCCGAGCATATGTTCAAGAGCTGGTATGACGCAAAGAGCTATGATATGCTGAGCAAAAACGCCGTCTACACCTTTAATCTGGATCATGACGTCTACATCAAGGCCAACTTCGTCAAAAAGACCCCCTTCGTGGACGTGGGGGCCTGGGACTACTTCTACGAGCCCGTCCTGTGGGCCATCGAGCACGAGCCCGTCATCACCGGCGGCACGGACGCAACCCATTTCTCCCCGAAGAAGGCCTGCACCCGGGAGCAGATCGTGACCTTCCTGTGGAAGGCCAACGGAGAGCCGGAGCCGGAGAGCAGCGAGAATCTCTTCGTCGACGTCAAGCCCGGAAAATACTATTACAAGGCGGTCCAGTGGGCGGTCCAGAAGGGCATCACCGGCGGCGTGGGCGACGGCAAGAAGTTCGGCGTGGGGCAGACCTGCACCCGCGAGCAGGCCATGACCTTCCTGTGGAAGGCGAAGGGCTCTCCGAACCCGAGTTCCTATGATAATCCCTTCTCCGATGTAAAGGAGGGCAAGTACTACTATAAGGCCGTGCTCTGGGCATACAATCGCAAGCCGCAGGTCACCGGCGGCGTGGGCGGCGGCAAGTTCGGCGTCGGCCAGACCTGTACCCGGGCACAGATCATCACCTTCCTGGCCAAGGTCTACGGTCCTGCCGGCTGATGCGAAGGCCGAACGGCGCAAAAGCCTGATCGACCTGCCCCTGCCCGGACAGGACCGGAAAGGAGACGAGTATGGTAACATTGGATAAAAAGCAGAGGAGAAAGGAAAAAAAGCGCGGATGGTGGAAGCTCGTGCCCCTGCTCCACGCGGCCCTGTTTTTCGGGTTGTACCTCCTTGCGATTTTGGTGTATATGAAAATCTGGTTCAACGCGCCGAAGCTGAGATTCTTTTTCGTGCCTGTTGTTTGTCTGTACTACAGTATGCTGGCCGCGATAGGGTATTGGTTCTGCACCCGGACCGAACGCCTGAAGGAGCGGGAGCTGATGGGAGACGAATGGTTCTTCAAGACCTATCCCATAGAGCGTTGGCTCAACCGGTGGAACAAATGGTATCGCCGCCGTTCTCTCCAGCGGATCAAAGAGATCCGGGAAAAGCGCATGGAGCGGGAGCGCGGGCGGTACTGGAAACCGGTGGAGCGCATGCCGATGGAGGACTGGAAGCGGGAGCTGATCCTGCGGGGGCCGGAGCTGGACAAGCCCAAGCTCAAACAACTCCGCAAAGCGGAAAAGCAGGAAAGAGCGGAGTTCGATCCCAGACGGGAGGCCCGCAAAGAGGCCGAACGGATGAAGTACCAAAGGAAGCTGGAGGCCAAGATGGCCCGGGAGCTCAGCAAAAAAGGCCCGGATCTCCCGGACAGCGGCTTCGAGAGCTGGTATGAGACCAACCCGGACAAGCGGCAGGTCATTCGATAGGACAGCTGCCCGGACGAGCCGGGCCGACGCGCTGGAAACCCCGGGGAAGAAAGGAGAAGAGCGCGCAGGATGAAAGTGTTTCAGAAAATCAAGGAGCTTCGCTATACGATCCTACGGCCGGTGCTTGAGACCTCCGTGTGGGTTTGGCCCGGCATCTTCCTGATCCTGACTGCGGTACAGATCATGCTGCATGCAAGGAAGCTCGGCGTATTCTTCCTGCCCGTGCTGCTGCTCTACGGATTTCTCCTGCACACAGCCTTCCTGCTGACGCAGAAGGAGAAGGAAAAGCGGGATCTGCGGGGGATAATCGGCGACGAGCTGTATTTTGAGCTCTACCCGAAGGAAAAGCAGCGCTGGGAGCGGAAGCTCGCCAGACAGGCAGGCCGTGCGCAAAGCGAGTGACACAAAGGAGACAACATGAGAAACGTCATCTGCGGCCGCTGCGTCAAATGCGGCAGGGAATACGAGGCTGTTCCCGATCTCACCGCCTGCGAATGCGGCGGCATCCTCGACATCATCTACGATTACGACTACATCAAATCCAGGCTGACCAAGGAGAAGCTGGCCGCCCGGCAGAATCCCACCATGTGGCGCTACCGGGAGCTGCTCCCGGTCGAGGAATCCACGCCCGATCCGGAGCTGCGGGTGGGCTGGTCGCCCCTCTATGAGGCGCCCCGGCTGGCGAAGACCCTCGGCCTCAAACGGCTCTGGATCAAGGACGACGGCGTGAATCCCACCGCCTCCCTGAAGGACCGGGCTTCCGCCATGGCGGTGGCCAAGGCCCGGGAGGCCGGCGCGGAGGTCATCGCCTGCTCCTCCACCGGCAACGCGGCCTCCTCCCTGGCGGGGAACGCCGCCGCCGCGGGGCTCAGGACCTACATCTTCGTCCCCGCCCGGGCCCCCAAGGGCAAGGTGGCCCAGCTCATGACCTTCGGCGCCACGGTGATCTCCGTCCAGGGCAGCTATGAGGACACCTTCGAGCTGTCCAAGCAGGCCATCGAGCGCTGGGGCTGGTACAACCGCAACGCGGCCATCAACCCCTATCTCTCCGAGGGCAAGAAGACCGTGGGCCTGGAGATCATGGAGCAGCTTGGCTGGGAGGTGCCCGACTACATCGCCATCTCCGTGGGCGACGGCTGCACCATCGCCGGGCTCTGGAAGGGCCTGAAGGATCTCTACGCCATCGGCTTCATCGACCGGCTGCCGAAGCTGATCTCCGCCCAGGCGGCGGGCTGCTATCCCATCAACCGGGCCGTGGAGACCGGGGAGCCCTGGCATCCCATGGAGGAAAACACCCTGGCGGACTCCATCGCCGTGGGGGTGCCCCGCAACGCGGACAAGGCCATCCACGCCATCCGGGAGTCCCAGGGTCTCACCGTGGAGGTCACGGACGCCGAGATCATGGCGGCCCAGAAGCTGCTGGGCCGGAGCTGCGGCGTCTTCGGCGAGCCCGCGGGCGTCACCGGCACGGCGGGCGTCAAGAAGCTTATCGAGCAGGGGAGACTCCCCGCCGACGCCACCGTGGTCTCCGTGGTCACCGGCAACGGCCTGAAGGACGTGGCCAACGCCATCCAGGCCTGCGGCGAGCCCATCTCCGTGCCCTCCGACATGGAGAAGCTCCTGGCGGCCTTCGCGGAAAACCACATCGACCTGCGCTGAGGGTCAAAATCGAACAAAACGGCAAGCGGAAGAACGCCGCTTGCCGTTTTGTTCACAAACTTTTTGATTTTTTCGCAAATTCTGTTCAAAAATGGAAAGTATAATGACGACGTAAATAAAAAATACAGCAAAGGAGCGCTGAAGCATGAACGAATACGATCCCTTTGATGAACAGAAATTTGAAAAAACTGAAAACGATGCCCCGGAGAGCTGGGACGATGCTCTGAACACCGCCCCCGAAGAGCTCTCCGACCCCGCAGAGGCCGAGGCCCGCATCGACCCGTCCTCCGACTACGATCCCCATTCCTGCGACGCATCCGCAGAGGCCGATGCCCCCATCAGCCCAGCGGCGGATCCCTTCGGCTCTGCAGCCGGGGAAACGCGGCAGGATTATCAGAATTACTACTACGCCTCCGGCCCGTCCAGCACCGCCCGGCCCGCCGCAGGGGCCTATACCGGCCGCCGCAATGAGCCCTCCGACAGTTATACCGTCCAGGCCCAGACAAAGCAGGAGAAGCGCCGCTCCGGCTTCTGGAAGAAGGCCGTGGCGCTGGCCCTGGTCTGCGCCCTGCTGGGCGGCGGCGCCGGCTTCGGCGGCGCGCTGCTGGCGAACAAGCTGCAGCCCGCCAAAACAAACTCCGTAAACGGCCCCGGCAGCGGCTCCGTCGTCCAAGTAGCGGCCCCCCGGGAGAGCACGGAGCTCAATGTGATCACCGTGGACAGCGGCAAGCTGAAAACCGCCGCCCAGGTCTATGAGACCAACGTAAACTCCACCGTGGGCATCACCACCGAGATCACCACCACCAACATCTGGGGCTTCCAGTCCACCTCTGCGGCGGCGGGCTCCGGCTTCATCCTGACGGAGGACGGCTATATCCTCACCAACCAGCACGTCATCGACAAGGCCAACACCATTACCGTGGCCATGTACGACGGAACGAAGTATCCCGCGACCCTGATCGGCTACGATACCAGCAACGATATCGCCGTGCTGAAGATCGACGCCAAGGGCCTGACTCCCGTGACCCTGGGCAGCTCCGACAGCCTGAAGGTGGGCGACGAGGTCATCGCCATCGGCAACCCCCTGGGCGAGCTGACCTTCTCCCTGACCAAGGGCAACGTCAGCGCCCTGAACCGGGCCGTGACCCTGTCCAAGAACGTGACCATGCACCTGATCCAGACCGACGCTGCCATCAACTCCGGCAATTCCGGCGGCGCGCTGTTCAACATGTACGGCGAGGTGGTGGGCATCACCAACGCCAAGTATTCCTCCAGCGGCTACTCCGGCCAGGCCAGCATCGACAACATCGGCTTCGCCATCCCCATCAACTCCGTCCGGGAGATCGTGACCTCCATCATCGAAAAGGGCTATATTTCCCGGCCCTATATCGGCGTCGGCGTCGACAACGTCAGCGAGGAGAGCCAGAGCTACGGCATGCCCAAGGGCGCGGCCATCCGTTCCGTGGAGGCCGACAGCCCCGCCGCCAAGGGAGGCCTGCAGGTCAACGACATTGTCACCGCCATCAACGGCGAGACCATCGAGAGCTACGAGGGCCTTGCGGAGAAGGTGGCCGCCTCCGAGCCCGGCGACAAGCTGGAGCTGACGGTCTACCGCAAGGGCGAGACCGTGCAGATCACCGTCACCGTGGGCGAGAAGCGCCAGGAGGCCATTCCCCAGGACGCCCAGCAGAGCCAGGGCCAGCAGAGCCAGGGCCAGCAGGGCCAGGGCCAGCAGGGCCAGGGCGAACAGGGCGAGGATCCCTTCGGCTGGGGCTTCGGCGGCTTCCCCTGGGGCTTCGGCGGCTGAAACAAGTGACAGTAGGGGCCGATGCCCACATCGGCCCGTTCCTTCCGTAGGGGCCGATGCCCACATCGGCCCTTACCCTCCGAATGGGCCGATGCCCACATCGGCCCATTCCCTCCGTAGGGGCCGATGCACACATCGGCCCATTCCCTCCGTAGGGGCCGATGCCCACATCGGCCCATTCTCTCGCTCGACAAGGGGGCCATCGTCGAAACGCCCCTCATCCGGCGCTGCGCGCCACCTTCCCCCGAGGGGGAAGGCATCTCTACAAACCCCGATTTGCAAGCCCAGACCGCGGTCCGGGCTTGCTTTTTTGCTGATTTTGCGGTAAAATAACAAAAAACGAAGGGGGAGAGGGCCATGCTGCCGGAGCTGTTCTGCGAGAAGATGAAGAGCCTGCTGGGGGAGGAATACGACGCCTTCCTGGCCGCCCTGGACCGCCCCCGCGCCGTGGGCCTGCGCCTGAACCCGCTGAAAGTCTGTTCCGATCCTGCATGTAGGGACGAGCATCGCTCGTCCGCGGACAAGCAATGCTTGTCCCTACAAACGCATACGGGGGTCTCCAAGCCTACAATTCTCAATTCTCAATTCTCAATTTTCAATTTATCCCCCGTTCCCTGGTGCCCCACCGGCTTCTATTACGACCCGGCGACCCGCCCCGGCCTGCATCCCTGCCACGCCGCCGGGGCGTACTACCTTCAGGAGCCCTCGGCCATGGCCCCCGGGGAGCTGCTGGACCCCCGGCCCGGGGAGCGGGTCCTGGACCTCTGCGCGGCCCCCGGCGGAAAGAGCACCCAGCTTGCCGGGAAGATGGCGGGGGAGGGCTTGCTGGTCTGCAATGAGATCCACCCCAAGCGGGCCGGGATCCTGGCCTCCAACATCGAGCGCCTGGGGATCGCCAACGCCCTGGTGCTGAACGAGCACCCCGCCCGGCTGGCGGAGCGCTTTCCGGCGTACTTCGACCGGGTGCTGGTGGACGCACCCTGCTCCGGCGAGGGCATGTTCCGCAAGCACGACGCCGCCTTCGAGGACTGGAGCCCCGAGACCGTGGCCATGTGCGCCCGCCGCCAGGCGGAGATCCTGGACTGCGCCGCCGCCATGCTGCGCCCCGGCGGGCGGCTGGTCTACTCCACCTGCACCTTCTCCCCGGAGGAAAACGAGGGCAGCGTTGCCGGCCTTCTGGAACGAAATCCGGATTTCGCCGTCGAAACGGTACAGGCCCCCTGGTTTTCCCCGGGCTGTCCGGAATGGGCGGACGGCAATCCCGCCCTGGCCCAGACCCTCCGCCTCTGGCCCCACAGGCTGAGAGGGGAGGGGCACTTCGCCGCGGTGCTCCGCAAGGGCGATGCGGATGCAGAAAACGCCGTAGGGGCGGCCGCCGGCCGCCGGCCCGAATCGCCGGGCTCCCGACCCCGTCATTCTATGCCTTGCCCTGAGGGAAGTCGAAGGGGAAGTGAAGGATCCGTTCTCCCCCGTCCCGCTGCCAATCTCCTTTCGGAGCTGGGGATTACGCTCCCCGCCGGGAAGCCCGCCGTCTTCGGCGAGCGGGTCTTCTGGGCCCCGCCCGAGACCCCGGAGCTTCGGGGCCTCAAGGTCCTGCGGCCCGGCCTGGAGCTGGCGGAGCTGCGGGGGGAGCTGGCGGTCCCGGCCCACGCCCTGGCCCTCTGGGCCTCCGGGGCGGCCTCTGTCCACGAGCTCTCCGCCGACGAGCCCGCCTGCGCCGCCTGGCTGCGGGGCGAGACCCTGCCCACCGAAGCGCGGGGCTGGACCCTGGTGCGGGTGGACGGCCTGAGCCTGGGCTGGGGCAAGGGCGTAAAGGGCGTGCTGAAAAACCACTACCCCAAGGGCCTGCGGACGCTTGGATGAATGAAGGTTCAAGGGTCAAGGTGCAGATCTTCAGTGGACGATTTCCTTGCACCTTGATCCTTGTAGCTCAGACCCGGTTTGCGAAAAAATTCCGCTTTACTTTTCAAGAGCCTTGTGCTATAATACAAAAGTTAGAATCAAATTTCTGCATGCATTTTCAGCCAAAGAGGTAAGAGTACATGGTAAAGTACGTGATCCACGGCGGGAAACCGCTGAACGGCAAGGTCATGATTTCCGGCGCGAAGAACGCTGCTGTCGGGATCCTGCCCGCGACGCTGCTGGTCAAGGGGACCTGCCGGATCGAGAACGTTCCTGATATTTCCGATATCCGCCTCCTGCTCCGGATCCTGGACGAGATGGGCGCGGCCATCCGCCGCCTGAGTCCCGGGACTCTGGAAATTGACTGTACCCACGTCCGGGACGTGGTGGCGCCTCCCGAGCTGGTCCGCCGGATCCGCGCCTCCTACTATCTGATCGGCGCCCAGCTGGGCCGCTTCGGTCACGCCACCGTGGCTCTGCCCGGCGGCTGCAACTTCGGCCCCCGGCCCATCGATCAGCACATCAAGGGCTTCGAGGCCATCGGCGCCACGGTGGAGCTGGCCGGCGGCAACGTCATTGCCGAGGCCCCCGAGACCGGCCTCCAGGGCGCCCGGGTCAACCTGGACGTAGTCAGTGTGGGCGCCACCATGAACATCATGCTGGGCGCGGTGCTGGCCAACGGCACCACCTGGATCGGGAACGCGGCCAAGGAGCCCCACATCGTGGACCTGGCCAACTTCCTCAACGCCATGGGCGCCAAGGTTTCCGGCGCCGGCACCGACGTGATCCGGGTCAAGGGTGTGAAGGCCCTCCACGGCGGCTCCTACTCCATCATCCCCGACCAGATCGAGGCCGGCACCTATATGGCCGCCGCCGCGGCGGTGGGCGGGGACGTGCTGGTGCAGAACGTGATCCCCAAGCACATGGAGTCCATCACCGCCAAGCTGCGGGAGATGGGTGCCAAAATCACCGAGTATGAGGACGCCATCCGGGTGGTCCGGACGAGCCGGCTGCGCCGGGCCAACGTCAAGACCCAGCCCTATCCCGGCTTCCCCACGGATATGCAGTCCCAGGTGGCGGTCTGCCAGGCTCTGGCCAAGGGCACCAGCGTCATCACCGAGGGCATCTATGACACCCGCTTCCGCTACTGCGCCGAGCTCAACCGCATGGGCGCCAAGATCCAGGTGGACACCAAGCTGGCGGTGATCGAGGGCGTGGAGCAGCTCCACGGCGCCGTGGTCAAGGCCTGCGACCTGCGGGCCGGCGCGGCCATGGTGATCGCCGGCCTGGCCGCCGACGGCACCACCGTGGTGGAGGAGAGCCACTATATTGAACGGGGCTATGAGTGTATGATCGAAAAGCTGCGCGGATTGGGCGCAGATATTTCCCGCGTGGAAGCGCCGGAGCCCAAGGGCATCCGCAGCGCGGGCTGACGAAAAGCCGCCCCCAGGCGGCTTTTCGTTTGACCGAGACAAGGCAAAGACAGGAGGGGATTTTCTATGGAATGGGATCTGGATAAATATTTGCAAAAAATGGAGCCAAAGCCCCTGCGGCCCGCCCAGAAGGCGCCCGCCGCAGCGTCCCGGACCGAACCGGAGCGGGCGGAGCGGCCCGCCCAGCCGGAACGCTCCCGGACGGAGCAGCCCCGGCGGAGTCCCGGGGACCGGCCCCGGACGAGCCGGCCGAACCGGAGCGCCCAGAGCCGCCGCCGGGTGGGCTCTCTGCCCCCCTGGGTGCTGGTGCTGGTCTGTCTGCTCTTCTATTCCCTCTGCTTCCACATCTTCTGCGTCCGCTTCTGGGCGGACAAGAGCTTCTCCGTAGGCCGCTTCCTGACCCTGACGGTGCTGAACGTGGCCTTCGCCCTGCTCTCGGCCCTGATCGCCACCGCGGGCAAAAAGCGGAGGCTCCAGACCGTCCTGGCCCTGGTGATCGTGATTGTCTGGGGCTTCCTGTTCCTGATGGAGTACTTCATTCTGGACTCCTTCAAGAACTTCTACACCCTGGGCGGCATCTTCGCCGGCGCGGGCAATGCGGGACAGGACGACTTCGCCGCCCGGACCCTGGGCCTGGTGGGCAAGAACGTCTGGCGCATCCTCCTCTTCGCGCTGCCGGTTGTGCTCTGGTTCCTGGCCAACCGCTTCCTGCGGCTGCCCCGGATCCTGACCCGGGGCGTGCGCCGCTATCTGGCGGCGGCGGGGGCCGGCCTGCTGCTGGTGGGGCTGTTCTTCGCCTCCGTGATCTCGCCGGACCGGGCCAAGATGGGCGAGGCCTATAACTTCACCGACGCGGTCCGGGGCTTCGGCCTGCCCATGGGCTTCGCCCTGGACGCCTTCAAGGGCGGCAATGACGGGGATCTGGACATCGACGCCACCGGCTGGACCATGCCTGCCGAGGAAGATACCACCGTCCCCGTCAGAACCGAGCCGCCCGCCCAGACCGACAGCAACGGCGACCCCCTGCCTCCCGCCACCGGCGATCCCCTCTCCACCACGGAGCCCACGGAGCCGCCGACGCCCACCAAGAAATACAACATGCTGGACATCGATTTTGATTCCATCATTGCCAACGCCAAGAACGACAACGTGAAGGACGTGGCCCGCTATGCCAGCACCCTGGCCCCCAGTCGGACCAACGCGTACACCGGGATGTTCAAGGGCAAGAACCTGATCATTGTCTGCGCCGAGGGCTTTGCCAAGGAGCTGATCGACAAGGACCTGACCCCCACCCTCTACCGGATGGCCACCCAGGGCATTGAGTTCACCGACTACTACCAGCCCGCCTGGGGCGGCTCCACCTCCACCGGCGAGTTCTCCGTCCTCACGGGCATCGAGCCCTCCCACGGGGTGAAGTCCATGGAGCTGACCATCGGCAAGGACATGTTTATGACCATGGGCAATCAGCTCCGCCGGCTGGGCTACTTCTCCCGGGCCTATCACGACCACACCTATACCTACTACGACCGGAACAAGACCCACGAGAACCTGGGCTATGAGAAGTTCATCGGCCGGGGCAACGGCATGGAGGACGCGGGTCCCTATACCTGGCCCGAGAGCGACCTGGATATGATCAACTTCACGGTGCCCCAGTATATCGACAAGCAGCCCTTCAGCATCTACTATATGACCGTCTCCGGCCATGGACTCTATACCTGGGGCGGCAACGCCATGTCCGCCCGGCACCGGGAGGAGGTCCAGAGCCTGCCCTACTCCGACACCATCAAGGGCTTCTTCGCCTGCAATCTGGAGGTGGAGCTGGCCATGGAGTCTCTGGTGAAGCAGCTGGAGGAGGCGGGCATCGCCGACGACACCGTGGTGGTCCTCACCGCCGACCACTATCCCTACTGCCTGCAGAAGAGCGACACCTGGGGCAATCCCCAGGACTATCTCTCCGAGCTCTACGGTTACCAGGTGACGAACAGCATCCAGCAGGACCACAACGCCCTGATCCTCTGGAGCGGTTGTCTGGAGGGCAAGAACATCAAGGTCACTGATCCCACCTTCAGCCTGGACATCGTGCCCACCCTCTCCAACCTCTTTGGCGTGGAATACGATTCCCGAATGCTCTCCGGCCGGGACGTGTTCTCCGACCAGGAGCCCCTGGTCTTCTGGCCCGACCACAGCTGGAAGACAGATAAGGGTACCTGGGACGCTTCCAAGAGCTCCGGCAGCGAGTTCATCCCCGCTGAGGGCGTCACCGTGGATGAGGAGTACCTGAACCGCATCCGCAAGACGGTCTCCAACAAGATCAATTTCAGCTATAAGCTCCTGGATACAGACTTCTTCAAGCTGATCGATCCGCAGATGAACTGAAAAACCGCAAAAAGCGGGAACTGAGAATTGCTGCTCAGTTCCCGCTTTTTGCGGTTCGAGGATCGAGAATCAGGGTAGGGAAAGGGACCTGGGAACAGGGAACGGAATCGCCGCAGGGGACGCTCTTACCCGCGCAGCGGGGGAGCGTCCCGGTTTGCATCAAAAAACAGCGCCGCGATTTCCGCCTCCGTCAGCGGCCGGTATTCCCCCGGGGCCAGGTCCGGGTCCAGCTCCAGCCCGCCGAAGCGCAGCCGTTTCAATGTAAACACATGTCCGCCCACGGCCTTGACCATCAGCTTGACCTGGTGCTTCCGGCCCTCCCGAATGGCGATCCAGCCCGCGGTGACGAGGCGCTGGGGGTTCTTCATCAGGTGGTTGTGCTTTTTTGGCGGCAGCAGGGCCTCGCATTCCCCGATGGTGGACCGGCCCTCCAGCCAGGCCCGGGCGGGCAGGGATAGGACCCCGGTTCCCTCCAGCGTCACCCCGGCGGCCATGCGGCCAAAGTCCGCTTCCTCCAGCCGCCCGAAGGCCCGGAAGAAATAGAGCTTTTCCACATGGGCCTCGGGCCGCAGCAGCAGGGGGTCCAGCCGCCCGTCGTCCGTCAGCAGCAGGAGCCCCTCCGTGTCCATATCCAGGCGCCCCACGGGGTGCAGATGCCGCAGCTCCGGGGGCAGCAGCTCCATGACCGTGGGCCGCGTCCGATCGCTTCGCGCCGTCAGATACCCGGCGGGCTTGTTCATCATAATGATCATAAATGCCTCCGTCAAATCGGGATTTGGCGATATGAATGTAGCGCGGGCAATATGAATGTAGCGCGGGCAATCTGCCCGCAATATCGATAAGCTCCCACCGTAGGGGTCGAACTCGAAGAGTCACGAATGTATGCCCACATCGGCCCTCACACCGATACGGGATAGGGCCGATGTGGGCATCGGCCCCTACGGGTTGCTCTCCGCAAAGCCTTCCCCCTCGGGGGAAGGTGGCATCCGGCGTCTCACGGAAGCCGGATGACGGATGAGGGGCGCTGCATGTTCATTGCTCGTTGATGGGGAGTATTCTGTCGTCGATACCTCCCCTCATCCGGCGCTTCGCGCCACCTTCCCCCCAAGGGGAAGGCATTCCGCCAAATCCCAACCGTACCCCGATTATACCACAACTTGCCGAAACACGCAAATAAAAACCTTTTGCAAATTGCCGCCGGGTATGCTATAATAGATAAAACGCCCGGGCCCGTGTATAAGCCCGGAATCTCTGAAAACGGAGCGATTTCTATGACTGAGACCCTGCTTGAACGCTTTTCCGCCGCCCTGCCCACTCTGCCGATCCTGGCCGCCGAGCCCCTGGCAAAGCACAGCTCCTTCCGCATCGGCGGCCCTGCCGAGCTCCTGGTCAGCCCCCGCACGGAGGCGGAGCTCCAGGTCGTCTTTGCCTTCTGCCGCGGCGAGGGGATCACGCCCCGGATCCTGGGCGGCGGCACCAATATCCTGGCCCCGGACGAGGGGGTTCCCGGCGTAGTGATCTCCACCCGGGGCCTGGACGGCCTGGAGCTGCGCGACGACGGCCTGATCGTCGCCGGGGCCGGCGTGCCCCTGGCCCGGCTGGCCCTCTTTGCCATGCAGAATGGGCTGACGGGCCTGGAATTCGCCCACGGCATCCCCGGCACCGTGGGCGGCGGCATGTATATGAACGCCGGCGCCTACGGGGGCGAGCTGGTGCAGGTGGCCGTCTCCGCCCGCTTCCTGAGCCTCGAGGGGGAGCTGAAGCGCTTCGAGGGCGAGGAAATGGGCCTGGGCTACCGCCGCAGCGCCTTCATGGGCCTGCCCGGGGTCATCGTCTCGGCGACCTTCCGCCTGAGCCCCGGGGACCCGGAGGAAATCCTGGCCCGGATGCGGGAGCTCATGGTGCGCCGCAAGGCCTCCCAGCCCCTGGAGCTGCCCTCGGCGGGCTCCACCTTCAAGCGCCCCGTGGGGGGCTACGCCGCCGCCCTGATCCAGGAGGCGGGTCTGAAGGGCCTCCGGGTCGGCGACGCCCAGGTCTCCGAGAAGCACGCCGGCTTCGTGGTCAACCTGGGCCATGCCACCAGCGCCGACGTGCTGACCCTGATCGCCCGGGTCCGGGACCGGGTCAAGGCAAATTCCGGCATCGAGCTGGAGCCGGAGGTGCGAATCTGGTAAATCGGGATTTGTAGAACCGTAGGGGCCGATGCCCACATCGGCCCTACCGATCAAAGGGGCAAGGGCCGATGTGGGCATCGGCCCCTACGGAGGAGATCGTATGAATGAAATAACACTCATGTCCTTCGGCTACGTCTTCGGCGTGCCGACGGACGCCGATACCATCATCGGCACCCGGGGGCTGCCCAATCCCTTCTGGGTGGAGGAATTGAAGCACAAGACCGGGTTGGATCAGGCCGTCCGGGACTACGTCTTTTCCAGCCCCGAGGCGGAGCGCTTCTTTGAGACGACCCTGGAGCTGCTGCGCCAGCGGATCGCCTTCTACGAGCAATACGAAAGCCCCCTGAAAACGCCCCTGGTCATCGCCGTGGGCTGCTCCGGCGGTAAGCACCGCTCCGTCAGCATGACGGTCCGCCTGGCGGAGGCCCTCCGTGCCGAGGGCCTGCCGCTGCGTGTCCTCCACCGGGACATCCGGCGCCCGTAGGTGCAGCCAACGCCCGTAGGGGCGCTCATCGAGCGCCCGCCTGCGTTACCACCCTCCAACCACCACCCACCCCGTAGGGGCGGCCATTGGCCGCCCGCCGCCGCGCACCCACACCGTAGGGGCGGCCATTGGCCGCCCGCCCGAGCTTACAGCCTCCCAGTTCTGTCATTGCGAGCCAGTGACCGATGTCACTGGCGTGGCAATCCGTTTGCCCTTGCGTTCCGATCATCGCCTGCGTTGCGTTTTATGGCAGGCTGGTATGCCTGCCGGCGGCCTGACTTTCTGATTGCGCAGAAAGTCAGCAAAGACGCACCGGGGAGAGGGAAGATTCCGAATCTCTCCCCTCTCCC
>JAFWPP010000060.1:0-21051 GCA_017509485.1 Oscillospiraceae bacterium
AAACGTGATCCCGGCGTGCGTATTACGCACCGTATCTGTATATTGTGAGCTGATCGATGTTTGCCCCTACGGCGTTCTCCTGTTTTCTTTTGTCCTGATCAGCCTGTATGGGAAGCGCATCAAAGTTTTTTGACAATCTGATACAAAAAACCGCTCGGAATGAGCGGTTTTTTGTATGGGCAGCCGATCTTCTGCGGGCAGGATTTCCCGCGCCGCACTATACGGTCAGCATGATGGATTTTTTCTCGCCCTTCAGCTCATAGACGACAGTGACGCTGCGGAGCTTTTTCTTCAGGGGCCCGTTCTCCACGGCCAGGACCTTGGCCCCCTGGAGCTCGCATAGGGCGGCGTAGAGCCTGCGCTTCTTCTCGTCGTACTTGCCGAAGTCGTCGGAGCCGAAGAGCACGGAGCCGAAGAGGGCGTTGATGATGGCCAGGGTGTGCTTCTGCTCCTCCGTCAGGGTGGTGTTGTCCTCCCGAAGCAGGAAGACGTCCGGATCGTTGAGGAAGGCGCGGCGGTCCAGCTGGCGGCGGTAGAGGGTGTTGCGCTGGGTATGGAGAGTGGAGGGCCGCTCGTTGTGCATCAGCCGCATGAAGGGCTTGTCGTCATAGTCCAGGGTCATATCCGGCCCCACGCGGCAATATTCCACCCGGCCGAAGGCGGAGGCCAGGGGCACGCCGCAGCCCAGGATCTGAGCGTCGCCGCAGACCTCCCGGAGGAAGTCCATGCTGTCCGCCATGATCTCCCCGCGGGTCTTGTCGGGCCGGGAGCTCATGCAGGCGGCGTAGAGGAAGTCCAGCTTGAAGAGGGTGACGCCCATGTCCTTATAGCGCTGGACGCTCTGACGGATGTAGTCCCGGACCTCGGCGTTGTAGGGATCCAGGGCGTAGTGCCCGGACCAGTTGCAGCCGGTAAAGACCCGCTCCCGATCCCGATACTGGAACCAGTCGGGATGCTCCAGGTAGACGGCGGAGTTCTTTTCGGCCACGAAGGGCGCCAGCCAAATGCCCGCCTGATAGCCTTCGTCTTTGATCTTTTGAATGATGGGCTCCAGGCCGTTGGGGAACTTCTTCTCATCCACCGTGAGCCAGTCGCCCACAAAGGGCTCGAAGCCGTCGTCGATCTGGAAGATATGGGGCTTGACCGGCAGGCTCTTCAGTCCCTCCAGATCCCGGAGGATCTGATCCTCGGAAATGTTCTGATAGCAGTTGTACCAGCTGGTATAGCCGATCTTGGGCTGCGCCGGAAGGGCCCGGACGCCCATGGCGTCGAACCAGGCGTCGAAGACAGCGTCCTCGTCGCCTTCGACGCAGAGCATGTCCAGTCCCAGGTAGGACTCCTCCGGCTGCAGATAGCGGTGATGGCAGTCCTTCTTGCAGGTCACGGTGCCCGCTTTGCTGTTGATGATGATTCGGGTGAAGCCCGTGTCCTCCGCCAGGGAGGCCAGGAGGCGGAACTGCTTGTCCCGGCGGACGTAGGCGTAGGTATAGCCCTTTTTGTAGCCCTGCCGCAGATCCTTCCGATAGACCGGGTCGGCAAAGTAGCCGTCTCCGTACCGGGACAGGCCGTATTTCCGGTCCAGCGCCCTGGGCACATACCGCATGGCTTTGTCAAACTGTTTCCGGGTGCGCTCGGGGCTGTAGGTCCAGCTTTGATAGCCATTGAGGAAGAAGGCGTCGGCCCCGGTGAAGTCCATGGAAAAGACCGCGCTGACCTCCTCCAGCTCCACGGGCTCCCGGCCCGGGTTGCGGAGGGTCAGGGTATAGCGTCCGTCTTCCCAGCGCTCCGAAGCGTCCAAGGCGCCGGTGGCCTTGACGGTGTTGTGCAGAAGCTCCATGTTACTTCTCCTTCTTGCTCTCGATCGTCTTCATGATCTTCTTTTCGTTGTAGAGCCCGAGGATCAGAGCGCCGACGGTGCAGAAGCAGACAGCCACGATCGCAACGATGCGCAGACCCAGGGCGGAGGCGGTGATCTCATTGGAGTTGGTGGCCTGGGTGGTGCCGATGATGGCCAGGGAGGTGAAGACCAGCATGGCCAGGGCCTGGCCCCACTTCATGGCAAAGGTGCGGGCGGCGAAGAACATACCCTCTCGGTTCTCCCCGGTGACGATGCCGTCGGCCTCGGCCACGTCCGCCACGATGGCCTGGGGAATGATGCCCAGCAGGGCCATGGGGAAGGCGGCGATGATGCAGATCGCAACGCCCCAGATCATATTATTGGGCAGCTGGACCGCGCCGATCAGGGCGGTGATCAGATAGGCCAGGGCCAGGCCCAGGAAGCCGAGGATAACCATCTTCTTCTTGCCGTGCTTGCGGACAAAGCCGTTGACGAAGGGATAGAAGCAGGCGGAGAGCACCGTCATGCCGCCCATGAACACCATGGTCATGCTCTCGTCCAGCCCCATAGAGACCTTGACAAAGAAGGGCAGGCCGGTCTGGAAGAGGGTCAGGCCGACCCAGTACATAATGTCAGAGGCGGCGAAGACCCGGAACTCCCGGTTCCGGAAGGTGGCGGCCAGGGACTTGAAGACGGAGGAGTTGGAGGGTTTGGTGTCCACGAATTCCTTCTCATTCAGCAGGAAGGTGGGCAGCAGCATGCAGACGCAGGCGACCACAGCCAGAACGATGAAGCAGATCCGATAGCTCCAGTTGAAGCCCACGGCGCCCCGCAGCATCCCCGCGAAAACGAAGGGGGTGTAAGCCAGCATGGTGCCGGCAAAGAAGGTCAGGGAAATGGCGGTGGAAATAAACATGCGGTCGTCCTGGGTCTTGCCGAACTCGGAGATCAGGGCGGTGTAGGGGGTGCAGTACATGGTCATAAACAGGTAGAACAACACCACGAAAACGGAAATCCACAGGACGTTGATGCCGCTGATGTCGTTCACCGGCGCGCAGAACAGCAGCACCGTCACAATGGACAGGGGGATGGCAGCCTTCTGCATAAAGGGAATGCGGCGGCCGCGAGGATTCTTGCTGCGGTCGGACAGGTTGGCAATCAGCGGATCAGTGATGGCGTCAAAGACCCGGCTCAGGGCCGTGATCAGGCCCAGAATCGTCAGGAAGCCCAGAATCACCAGACCGGGCTGAATGAACTGCTTCGCGCCGGCGTCGATATCGCCTTGCGTGGGCAGATAGAAGGTGACGAACCAAGCGCCGATGATGCCGCTGAGGATGGACCAACCCAGCTGGCCGACGGCGAAGATGATCATTTGCTTTTTGGTCAGTCGTTTCATGAATTCTTCTCTCCTTTATGAAAATACACACTTGACAAAAGGCTCGTTGGATGATAGCCTAAAATCAGCACCTATACTATACTTTAATTTGTATAAATTGTCAATCACATTGTCGATCACGATTCCTACAGGAGGCGCACATGTTAGAAAAATCCAGAGAGATTTTCGGCAACCGGATGTCCGAAAAGGACGTCGTCAAGGCTGAAAAGACCCAAAAGAAGTTTTTGAAGAAGTACGGAGACGACAGTGCCAGGGATTATCGCTTCGCCCTGCGGGACAACCCGGTGCTGGCGGAGCTGGGGACAAAGGAGCTGGTCTTCGGCGAAGGCGCGGCCTTCTCCGATAAGTCCCTGATCGTGGGCAACATCCGCATGGGTTTCGGCCACTATCGGATCTCTATGGCCATGGCCTCCTGCGCCAGAGCTCTGGGCTATGAGCCCGTTTGGGTGGACCTGAACTCCTTCACGGAATCCACCTGCACCAAGATCATCTCCGGCCAGAACGAGCTCTACTCCATGGGCTCCCGGCTGAGCCAGAAATCCAAGCTCTTCAACAAGCTCTACTGGGAGCCTCTGAACTCCGAGGGCTTCCGCAAGCTGAGTTACAACTGCTCCGACCAGGCCAGCGCCGAGCTGATGGCGAAGCTGCTGCAGAACCTGCCCAAGGATCTGCCCTATGTGGCCACCCATGTCTGGCCCGCCCAGGCGGCCATCCACGCGGGCTTCTCCAAGGTGGTCAACGCCATCCCCGACAACTGGCCCATGGCCCTCCACCTGGCTGAGGGCGCCACCCACACCATTCAGACCTACTCCGCCTGGCTGGGCTACAAGGCCCTGCGGGGCATGGACAAGAAGCGCAGTCTCAAGCCCATGCCCGCCGGCGACATCATCTACACCGGCCACTACGTCGACCACGAGCTGGTGGCGAATCTGGAATCCGACACCGCCTTCCGGGCGGGCCGGGTCAAAAACGGCAAGGCCAAGCGTTATCTGCTCACCGTGGGGGGCGCCGGCGCCCAGCAGGCCCTCTTCGCCGACATCATCAAGGCCCTGCTGCCGGATATTCAGGCCGGGAAGGCCGCGCTCTTCATCAACGTGGGCGACCACAAGAACGTCTGGGAGAGCCTGAAAAAATCCGTACCTGAGCTGGAACAGGCCAAGGTCTTCCTGAACGCCTACGACAAGGCCAAGGCCTACGCCGAATCCGCCGTCAGCGGCGAGGTCAAGGGCATCGTGGGCTTCTGCCACGAGGACATTTTCGCCGCGGTCTACATCACCAACCTGCTGATGCGGGCCAGCGACGTGCTGGTGACCAAGCCCTCTGAGCTGGCCTTCTATCCCATTCCCAAGCTCTTCATCCAGCACGTAGGCGGCCATGAGATCTGGGGCGCCATCCACTCCGCCGAGCTCGGCGACGGCACCTACGAGGTAGCCCCTGGCCGGGAGACCACCGACATGATCCGTCTGCTCCAGGAGGAGCCCGAGATCCTGCTGAAAATGAACGACTGCATCCTCAGGAACAAGGCCGCCGGACTCTACAACGGCGCCTACGAGGTGGTCAAGCTGGCGGCGGCAAAATAAACCGCCGGGCCCTGCGCTTTTTCGGAACCCTTCCCGACGCCGCGGCGTCGGGAAGGGTTCCGTTTTTGGAGCGCCGGGACAGGATCAATTTTTGCTATTGAAATAGCGGGCAGGATGTGTTATAATATCTTGAACTTTGGCCGAAAACCATTTGGGAGTACATGTAAGATGCATACAAATATAAAAAATAATCTGCAGAACGCCAAGGAAAGCGTGAAGGACAATCTCCACAACGCGAAACAGAACGTCCGGGAAGGCGTCAAGGAAAACCTGCAAAAATCCAGAGAAAACCTCCAAGCCGCCCGCGCCAAGGTGGTGGCCGCCCGAAAGTGCGAGAATATCAACGACCCCATCGACACCCACATCGTGGACTATGTGGCGATGGTCTTCTCCAAGCTCTTTATCGCCCTGCATATCATTCCCAACGTCGTCACCATGCTCTCCGGACTCTCCGGCGTGGCGGGAGGCGTGATCCTGGCTCTGGACCGGGGGCTGGGCATGGATCTGCTGGGCGTGCTGCTGGTCTTCCTCTCCGCGGTCTTTGACGCCAGCGACGGCCAGGTGGCCCGGCTCACCAAGCATTACAGCCGTCTGGGCCGAATGCTGGACGGCATGGCTGACTCCATGGTCTATATCTCTCTGTTTGTCGCCTGCGTAGTCCGGCTCTGGGACCGCCCCTTCCTGGGAGGAGACCCTCTCCCCCACTGGCTGCTGATCGGCTTCGCGCTGGTGACCTTTCTCCTGTACGTTGCCCAATGCCAGCTGCCGGACTACTTCAAAAACCTGCACATGTACATGATCGACAACTCCAAGGGCAACGAGCTGTCCCGGGCCGCTCACATCAAGGCGGAAATGGCCCAGGCAAAGGGCTTTTCCCGCTTCTCCCTGCTGTGCTACTGGCTCTACACCAGCGCCCAGGAGCGCCGGGCTCCCAAGACCCAGAAGCTGCTGGACGCCATTGAGCTGAAGGGCAAGTCCGACGCCCTCAGCGACGCCTTCTATGCCGTGAGCCGGAAGCTGGTAAAGCTGACGAATCTGCTGACCTTCAACCTGCGGACCATCGTGCTGCTGAGCTGTATGCTGCTCCATCTGGAGCTGGTGGGGATGCTCTTCGTCCTCGTGGTGCTGGAGCCCATCCGGGTCGTCCTGCTGCTTCGTTATGAGAAGCTGAGCCAAAGCCTGATGCCGTTGGTGTGACGCTCCGACGGAAGGGCGGGCAAGCGCGGCTTATCCGCCCAGAAACAACGGAGGATCGCGATGGGAACCGAGCTGGAATGGAAATATGAACTGCCCCGGGAGCTTCCGATGGAGGAGATCCTGGCCTGGGAGGACGTTCGGAGCCGGATGCTCGAGACGCCCCGGATCTGTCATATGCAGACCGTCTACTACGACACGCCGGAGCGCCGCCTGAGCGGCCGTCTGATCACGCTCCGGCGCAGGCTGGAAAACGAGCGTTCCGTGGTCTGCTGCAAGGCTCCGATCCCCGGCGCCGAAAACAGCCGCCTCCGGGGCGAATGGGAGCTGGAGGCCGACGATCCCATCGCCGCCCTGCCCCGGCTGATCGTCCTGGGCGCTCCCCCGGAGCTGGCGGAGGCCGAAGGCCTGGCCCCCGTCTGCGGGGCCGAGTTCCGCCGTCTGGCTCTGCTGCTGGGGTTTGACGACGGCAGCGCCGCCGAGCTGGCCCTGGACCAGGGGAAGCTCCTCGGCTCCGGACGTTCCCTCCCCTTTCGGGAGCTGGAGCTGGAGCTGAAGCAGGGCGCCCCCGCCGCGCCCCTGGCCTTTTGCCGCCGACTTCAGGCGCGTTTCGATCTTAAGCCCCAGGAAAAGAGCAAATACGCCCGGGCAAAAGAACTCTGAAAAACAAGGAGCGGACAGGCGCTGCCCGTCCCCTCCCCATAGAGACGATACAATGAACCGAATTCTCAAGCTTTTCGACCGGCTGATCCCGCCCTATGCGCGGCTCTGCGCGCTGGCGCTGATCGCCATGGATATTTTTGTATATTACCTCCCCAAGGCCCTGGACGTCCACCGGACCCTGCACCCCATTTCCACCGTTCTGGACGACGCTTTGCCCCTTGTCCCGGCCTTTGTCCTCATCTACGTGCTGGCCTATCTCCAGTGGTTCGCGGCCTCCATCGTCATCCTGCGGGACAGCCGGGAGCGCTGCTTCCGCTTTACCTCCGCCATCATCACCGCCATGCTTCTGGCCATGGCGGTCATGCTGATCTGGCCCACCGTCATGGTCCGTCCGGAAGTAGCGCCTCGGGGGTTCTTCACCCGGCTTTTGGCCTCGATCTATCGCATCGACGAGCCCAGCCACGTTTTCCCTTCCATGCACTGTCTGTTCAGCTGGTTCTGCTTCCGGGGTTCTCTGGGGCTCAAGAGAATGCCCCGCTGGTACGGCTGGGCCCAGGGCGCCTTCACCCTGCTGGTCTTCCTCTCCGTGGTCCTGGTCAAGCAGCACGTTTGGCCGGACATCTTCGGCGGGATCGCCGTCGCGGAGCTGGGGATCGCCCTCAGCCGGAGCCTGCGTACGGAGCGGCTGATCGAACGGCTATGCAAGCGAACCAGCTGCGCCTGATCCGCACGATCTTTTATCCCCAAGGAGTCATCCATGAAAACGAAACCTGATAAGCCCGCGGGCAGCGGAAAGCGCGTTCTCTGGTCCCTGCTGTTTGTGGTGATCGCGGCGCTCTCCGTCTGGACGGTCACGAGCCAGGCCAAGGGCTTTTCTCCCAAGCACTTTATGGAGTACCTGGACAACAACAACCCCTGGTGGCTGGCGGCGGCCTTCCTGGCGATGCTGGCCTACATCGGCTTCGACGCCCTGATGGTGGGCGTGCTGCTCAAGGGCTTCGGCTATCCCAGGAGCTTTCCGAAGTGCGTTTCCTATGCCGCGGCGGACCTCTACTTCTCCGCCATCACCCCCTCTGCCACCGGCGGCCAGCCCATGGAGGCCTACTTCATGGTGAAGGACAGGGTCCCGGCCATCATCTCCACCGTAGTGATGCTGACCTACCTGCTGCTCTACACCCTGTCCATCATCATCATCGGCCTTGTCTGTCTGGTGCTGGTGCCCAGCTCCTTCCTGGCCTTTGGCACCGTTGGCCGGATCTTCATTGCCGCAGGCGCGGTGATTCAGCTCTCCCTGGCCTTCCTCTACGCCCTGCTGCTCTGGAACAAGAACCTTCTGCGGAAGATCCTGTGCTGGGGCCTGCGGGTTTTGACCAGGCTCCGTCTGATCCGCAATCCGGAAAAGCGGAAGGAAAAGCTGGAAGCCACCATGGATCAATACGCGCAGGCTACGACCATGCTGAAGGGCAAGCGCCGTCTGCTGCTGAAGACCCTGCTGCTGAACCTGGCCCACCGTTCCAGCCAGATCCTGGTGACCGTTTTCTGCTTCCTGGCAGGCGGCGGTTCTCTGCGGCTGGCCCCCAAGCTCTTTGCCATGCAATCCAACGTGGTGATCGGCGCCTACTGCATTCCCATCCCCGGCTCAATGGGCATCACGGACCTGCTGATGGTGGACGGCTTCTCCTCCCTCATGTCCGAGTCTCAGGCCGCCAATCTGGAGCTCCTGGCCCGGGCCACCTCCTTCTATATTTGCATCCTGCTCTGCGGCCTGATCGTGCTTGTGAAGTACGCGATGATGCGGCTGCGGAAAGAGCATCTGTAAGAGATCGGAGATCGAAACGGACATTACAATCGGTATCTCGTTCCAAATTGCCCTGCGCTCAACGTCGCAGGGCGATATCTTTGTCGTTTTTCGGTTTTTTATTCGCATTTTTGTTCCAATTCTCAATTTAGTGCTTGCATTTTTGAACATTTATGCTATAATGTGGAACGGAAAACGGCATTACGGTCGGAAAGGAGATTTCTATGGAACTCACAAGAAAGCAATTTGATATCCTGGCGGCTCTGGCGGAAGCCAAAGCGCCTATGAAGCAGCGGGCCCTGGAAAAAGCCACCGGCTATTCCCTGGGCACCATCAACCGCACGGTCAAGGAGCTGGCGGAGCTGGGCTTTGCCGCCGAGGGCGCCATCACCAACAGCGGCCTCACCGCTCTGGAGCCCTACCGGGCCAAGCGGGTGGTGTTCATTGCCGCCGGCTTCGGCACCCGCCTGGTCCCCATCACCTTCAACACGCCCAAGCCCCTGGTCCGGGTCCACGGCGTGCGGATCATCGACCGGCTGATCGACGCCTGCCTCCAGGCCGGGATCAACGAGATCTATGTGGTCCGCGGCTATCTGGCGGAGCTCTTCGACCAGCTTCTCTACAAGTATCCCATGATCAAGTTCCTGGAGAACCCGGTCTACAATGAGGCCAACAACATCAGCTCCTCCCTGGTGGCCCGGTACATGCTCTCCAACGCCTACGTCTTCGAGGCGGACCTGCTGATCAACAACCCAAAAATCATCCGCAAGTACCACTACACCTCCGATTTCCTGGCCATCAAGAAGCAGCGCACCGACGACTGGTGCTTCCGGGTCAAGGACGGCATCATTGTGGAGGAGAAGGTCGGCGGCGAGGGCGAGGACATCTGGCAGATGGTGGGCATCTCCTACTGGAACGAGATCGACGGCCACAAGCTGAGTCAGGACATCGCCGACGTCTACGCCTCCCCCGGCGGCAAGGAGCGCTACTGGGAGCAGGTCCCCCTGGTCTACCGCAAGGAGCACTATGCGGTAGAGGTCCGGGAGTGCTTTGAGGAGGATATCGTGGAGATCGACACCTTCAAGGAGCTCAAAGCCATCGACAAGACCTACGACGTTTGAGCAGCACCGAACGCAGGGCGCACACTGTGCGTCGCTGCAGCAATCCGATATCAATGAAAGGAAACAGAACAAATGAGTAAAAAACCTGTCAAACAGACTGCCCCCGAGGGCTCCCTGCAGCGGCAGCTCTCCCCCATGCACGTCTGGGCCATCGCCTTCGGCTGCGTCATCGGCTGGGGCTCCTTCATCAACCCGGGCAAGAAATTCCTGGCAAACTCCGGCGTGGCCGGCACCGCCATCGCCATGATCCTCGGCGCCATCGTCATGATCATCATCGCCTTCTCCTACGCCTACATGGTGCCCAAGTATCCCAAGGCCGGCGGCGAGTTCACCTTCACCAAGAACTGCTTCGGCAAGACCCTGGCCTTTATCTGCGGCTGGTTCCTGGTGGCTGCCTACCTCACCAACGTCCCCATGAACAGCACTGCCATCGCCCTGATCATCGACGGACTCACCGGCCACAAGGGCGTTTTGAACTTCGGCTTCCACTACACCCTGGCGGGAACCGACATCTATCTGGGACAGATGCTGCCCGCCATGTTCATCCTGATCCTTTTTGGCTGGCTGAACATCATCGGCGTCAAGAAGGCCGGCTTCGTCCAGACCATCCTGGCCTCCCTGCTGGTGCTCTGCGTCTTCGTGCTCTTCATTGCCGCCCTGGTCAGCGCCAAGGCCAAGAACATCAATATGGCCCCCGTCTGGGGCTTTGATAAGGCCGCCGCCATGGCCGCCAACGCCACCACCTCGGAGATCGGGGAGTTCGCCCACAAGGGCAGCTCCGGCATCCTCAGCGCCATTCTGGCCACCTTCGCCATCGCCCCCTGGGCCTATGTGGGCTTCGACGCCATCCCCCAGGCCGCCGAGGAGTTCAACTTCTCCTTCAAGAAGGTCAGCTTCATTATGATGATCGCCATCGTCTTCGGCTGCTTCGTCTACACCTCCAACAACACCGTGGCCGCCGCCGCCCTGGCCAACTGGCCCGATCGGGTCATGGCCGGCGAATGGGTGGTCCTGGTGGCCGCCGAGGAGCTGCTGGGCACCTTCGGCAAGGTGCTGGTGGGCGTGGGCGTCTCCTGCGCCGTGCTCTCCGGCATCATGGGCTTCTACCTGGCCTCCTCCCGTCTGATGTACTCCATGTCCCGGGACGGCTATCTGCCCAAGTGGTTCGGCAAGGTGGACCGCCGCTACGGCACCCCCAAGAACGCCATGATCTTCTGCATCGCCGTCAGCCTTTCCGGCCCCATCCTGGGCCGTGAAGCTCTGGGCTGGTTTGTGGACATGTGCGCCATCGGCGCCTCCATCGGCTACTTCTTCACCGCCGCCGCCACCCTGATCACCACCAAGCGGGACGGGGACGGCTCCCGCTTCCTGAAGGTGATGGCCGCCGTGGGCGTGGCCTTCTCCGTGATCTTCATGATCCTCCAGCTCATCCCCATCCCGGGCCTCAACGGGGTCCATTTCGGCAAGGAGAGCTACATCATGCTGATCGTCTGGATCGCCATGGGCGCCGCCTTCTATGCCATGCAGCATAAGTTCTTCTCCGATAAGGACTGATCATGTTTAGCGTCACCGTTCTTTCCGTCGGAAAACTGAAAGAAAAATTCTTTATTCAGGCCGTGGAGGAATATGCCAAGCGCCTGTCCGCCTACTGCAGGCTCCAGCTGATCGAGCTGCCGGAGCAGCGGCTGCCGGAAAATCCCTCCCCCGCCGAGATCGCGGAGGGGCTGGCCCGGGAGGGCCGGCTCATCCGGGAAAAGCTCCCCAAGGGGGCCTGGTTTTGCGTCCTGACCCCCGAGGGGAAAAAGCTCAGCTCCGAGGGCTTCGCCGAAGCCCTGGCCGCCGTCAAGAGCGGCGGCCGCTCTGCAGCCTGCTTTCTGCTGGGCTCCAGCTTCGGCATCGCCCCTGAGATCAAGGCTCTGGCGGACCTGAAGCTCTCCTTTTCCGATATGACCTTCCCCCACCATCTGGCGCGGGTCATGCTGCTGGAGCAGCTGTACCGGGCCGAGTCGATCCAGGCCGGGAGCCGGTATCATAAATAGTTAAAATTTCGCTGGGCGAAAGATATGATTGCTGCGCAAGTTATGATTGTTCTGCGCACAGGTTATGATTGCTGCGCAAGTTTTTCCTCACAGGTTTTATAGGGGGCGGCTCCTTCGACGCCCCGTTTCCAAGCTTCGATACGCTGGAACGGGTTGTCGCAGGCGCCGCCCCCTACGCCTATACTGCCGCAGCCACTATCATTTTGTCAGGGCAATCATAACTCTGCCGCAAGGCAAATCTTAACTTTGCCGCAGGGCAAATCTTAACTTTGCCGCAGGGCAAATCTTAACTTTGCCGCAAGGCAAATCTTAACTCAGACCGTGCCCGTCACCGTCAGCACCGCCTCGCCCGGAGTGACGATCCAGTCGCCGTCGGAGGCGGTCTGGGCATAGGTGGCGGCGGGAACGGTGATGCGGCCGGGAACGGTATCGAACTGACCGTTCGCCTCGCTGTAGCTGTAGTCCGTGTTCAGGGCCAGGGGCTGACCGTCCAGGCTGACGCTGAGATTCTTCAGGACCGGATCAAAGAGGTCTGAGATCGTCACGTTCGCGTCGGCTCCGGCGGCCTCGTTGCCGCTGTTCTGGATGGTGAAGCTGTAGGTCAGCTGGCCGTTGGGCGCCACGGTGGCGGGAGACAGGCTCTTGACCACCGAGAGCTCCGCCCCGGTCTCCACGCTCACGGTAGCCTGGGCCGTCAGCGGGGCGGTCAGGCCGGTTCCGGAGAGGGTGGCCGTATTGGTGATCTGGCTGCCCGCCAGCAGCGGAGCCGCCGCAGTGACCTCCGTCTCATAGACCAGCATGGCGTTGCCGCCTGCGGGCACGGAGAGGCCGGAGATTACCAGCGGGCCGCCGGGCGTGACGGCGGGCGCCGGCTGGGGCACGCCGTTGATAAAATAGCGGACCGAGTCCGGCACATAGGCCAGCGGCCAGGCCGTGCCGGTCCCCGCCTCGTAGCCCCCCAGATCGTCCGTCAGGCTCAGGCCCTCGTAGGTGACGCTGCCGTCGTTCACCACGGAGATCACATAGGAGAGGGTGTCCCCGGGGGCGTACTGGTCCTCTCCGGCGGTCTTGGTCAGGCTCAGGGGCGAGATCATCTGCCCCGTGACGGTGTTGGAGCTCACGCTGACGCCGTTGTAGCGCAGCGTGGCCTGGTTGGTAAAGCTTGCCATGGAATTACCTCCTTCGCACGGGTTGCCCGTGCGCTCTATTCTATGCAGGAGGCGACACGCTTCGACACAAAAAAATTTTTCAAAACCACTTGACAAGGGCCCGGGTTGTGGTATAATAATTGCACAATTTCATATTGCTCTTGAGGGAGTAGTACCGCGGCCGGGTGCCGCGGAGGCGGTATCGTCAGCACGCGGGGTTCCCCGCCGGACCGCCTTGAAACGCGAGACTCATGTTCAGGCCGCCGCCTGTGCATGGGTCATTTTCTTTATCATCGGCAAATCGTAGGGGCGGCACTCTGTTGTCCGCCCGCCCCACGCTTTTTCCGCGTGGAAAAAGAAAGGAGTATCATCATGGAAAAGAAACTGCACAAGTCCGCAAGCAATCGCATGCTCGCCGGTGTCTGCGGCGGCGTCGCCGAATACCTGAGCGTGGATCCCACCGTGGTCCGCGTGGTCTGGGCCATCGCCTCCGCCTTTGCCGGAGCGGGCGTCATTGCCTACATCGCCTGCGCCATCATCATGCCGGAGGCTTAACGCCACCGGCCCCGTCCGACACCTGCAGAGACGGCGCCCTGCCGTCCGCTCGTTGTCACGCGGGCTCCGCGTGACAGAAAGGAAGAATGACAATGACCAAACTCATGATTGCCGCCGTGCTTCTCTTTGCCGGCATCGCCCTTCACATCATGCTGAATGCCAAGGGTAAGAAAGCCCTGGCGAACCTGGCCCTGGCCGCCGGCGCGGTGATTTGCGTCTGCGCCGTGGCCCTGTCCTGTGTCCAGACCGTCCCCACCGGCCACACCGGCGTGGTCACCACCTTCGGCCGGGTGGAAAACACCACCCTGGACTCCGGCGTCCACGTTGTCCTGCCCTGGCAGAACGTGGTGAAGATGGACAACCGCGTCCAGAAGCAGACCGCGGAGCTGCCCTGCTTCTCCTCCGACATCCAGGAGGTCAACCTGACCTACACCATCAACTACCAGATCAAGAAGTCTGACGCCCAGAACATCTACCGCACCATCGGCGTGGACTACTACCACACCGTGATCCAGCCCTGCATCACCGAGTCCGTCAAGGTGGTCACAGCTCGCTACACCGCCGAGCAGCTGGTGGGCAAGCGCAACGAGCTCGCCGCCGCCATCGAAACCGACCTGGCCGACAAGCTGCTGAGCTACAACATCGAGCTGG
Organism: Oscillospiraceae bacterium; assembly: GCA_017509485.1. Lineage (GTDB taxonomy): Bacteria > Bacillota > Clostridia > Oscillospirales > Oscillospiraceae > JAFRPC01. The sequence continues at coordinate 13,983 of JAFWPP010000060.1, forward strand.
TCTCCACCTCCATCGAGAACATGGACTTCACCAACGCCTTTACCGACGCCGTGGAGGCCAAGCAGGTGGCCCAGCAGAACAAGCTCCGCGCCGAGACCGAGGCGGAGCAGAAGGTCATCGAGGCCAAGGCCGCCGCGGAGGTCCGCAAGGTCAACGCGGACGCCGCCGCCTACGAGCTGCTGGCCAAGGCGGAAGCCGAGGCCGAGGCCAACCGCAAGATCAGCGAGTCCCTGACCCAGGAGCTCATCAACTACACCTACGCCCAGAGCTGGAACGGCAAGCTGCCCACCGTTATGACCGGCGGCGACAACAGCATGATCCCCGTGCTGGACGTGAACCAGCTGCTGCCCGACGAGACCACCCCCAACGAGGAGTAAAAAAGCCTTCCCCTCCAGGGGAAGGCTTTGGCTGACGACCGAAAGGAGGAACTGACATGGCAAAGCTGGAAACCACACTGACAGGCTCCATTGACCGCTGGGCCGACAAAATCCGGGAGGGCATCCTCCAGGGCAGCGTCTCCGCCTCCCTGGAGGACGAGAGCGCTTTCGAATCCGCAGACGGACAGTGCCAGTGCCGGGTGCTGGTGTTTGAACGCTACAGCATGGCGGGAGGCAACCGTCTCAGCCTCAGCGTCACCCTGTTTCAGGACGCCACCGGGAACATTGACTGCTCCGCCATCAGCTCCGGGGGAAGCCAGGCCGCCTTCTTCAAACTGAACACCTGGGGCGAGGAGAGCTTCCTGGATCGCTTCCGGGCTGTCATCGGGCAATAAAAACATTTTTTGGTTATCGGTTTCAGTCAGCAAACACGCCGTAGGGGCGGCTCTTACCCGCAGGGTGAGCCGCCCGGCATTCGAAACGAATGCAATTTGCCGGAGGCAAATCCAGCAAGCGTCCGAAACCAGAGCTGTTCTGAATATTCGACGCGTTCTCAGACTCGAAAGCTGGCTGGATCGCCCTCCGGGCGATTACGGGCGCTCAGTGAGCGCCCCTACAGCGCAAACCGGGCGTAAGCGCGTTTAGCGCCGACAGCCCGGTGGGCTGTCGCGGACAGTCGCGGAGAGCTATGCTCGGAGCGACATGCCATGGCGTAGCCGGCATCATCCGCCTTGCGGCGGATATACCCATAAAGGGCACAGGCGAGCCGCCCCTACGATACAGCGGCTGAGTAAAGCCGATAACCAGAAAACATTTTTGAGACTGGAGGGATCCCCATGAAAGAGTACAAAATGATCGAGTGCAGCAAGCGCGATGCGGAGATGAACATGAACGTCATGGCCGCCCAGGGCTGGGAGCTGGTGAGCGTCACCTACTGGAGCATGTGGGGCATCTGCCTGCTGCTGACCTTTGTGCGGGAGCGCAAGGACATCTGAAAAAAAACGTTTCGCAGCGCAGGTCTTCCGCCGCGTATCATTTCTTCGTTCCTGGGCAAGCTATGGGCGGAGGGATGCAAAATGTCGAAAAAGAATCGCAAGCCCAGCCCTGAAATTCCCCCGGTGGTGAACGCCCAGGAGATTCCCAACTATGCGATCCCCACCACCGACCTGGAAGAGCTGCTGAACACAGAGCCGGAGGATCCCCAGGGCGAAGACTGCGGCGAGGACTGCCGCGACTAAAGAACTGCCCGGGACAAAACGGGTGCGCCGCAGCGCGCATTCGTTTTGCCCCGGGTCGTCTTTTTTTCAGTCTCTGGTCAGCTCCGCGGTGACGGCGGAGATCTCGTAGGCGGTGCGGCGCTCGGTCTCGCCGCTCTCCAGCAGCTTGTTGTATTCCCGGCTCTGGAGGCGGCCCGTGAGGGTGATCCTGGCCCCGGTGCTCAGGGCGGCGATCTTTCTGGCCGTGCGGCCCCAGAAGATGCAGGGCAGATAGTCGGTCCGGCGATAGCTGCGGTTCACCGCCAGCATCCCGTCGCAGATCTCCCGGCCCAGGGGTGTGCGGCGGTAGACCGGATCCCGGCACAGGGCGCCCGTCAGGGTCACCTGGTCGTCGGGGGCTTCATCGCTGAGCTCCAGCGTCTCGGCGTAGACGGAGATGATCAGATGTCGGCCGGTATCGGTGATCTGGTTGAAGGACCGGACCTGGCCCGTCACCAGGATCCGCTCGCCCCAGGCACAGTCGGCCTCGTTCAGCAGGGCCCAGTCCGCCAGGATCCGCAGCCGGTCCAGGGTCCCGGACAGGCGCTCCACTCCCAGAATGAAGCTGTAGAACCGCCGCCCGTGGTTCTCGTGGGAGAAGACAGGAGCAGTCTCCATGGTTCCGCAGAGCCGGATGTGATTGATGATGTATTCCATTTGTCCACCTCGAATTCCTTTGCTGGAACATCCTATTCGAGGCGGATGGGAGATATGCCCTTAGTTTTCCGGCCTTAGCTGATCCAGAACCCCAATGGCGTTCAGGGCGGGGCGCAGAGCGGTGTAGAGTATGGGCGTCACCACGGCGGCGAAGCCGTTGTTGATGGCGGTGCCGGGAAGCTTGGTCAGCATCACCGCCAGAACGCCCTCCTCCGGGAAGGGATCGGTGAAGAAGCTCTGGACGATCAGCGTTTTGGTCATATACATGGCGATATATGCCAGACCGCCCAGGACGCAGCCCAGGATCACCCGCAGGTGGCCGCTGCGGTCCAGGACGGGGCCTTCCTTCCGCCAGGCTCCCGCGATCAGGCCCACCAGCATCGCCGAAAGGAATTTCGTCACAAAGGTGACCAGCGACATGATCAGGGAATAGCCATGGGTGATGTCAAAGAAAAAGTTGCCGATGCCGGAGGCCAGGCCTCCCAGCCAGGGCCCCAGGATCAGGCCGGCCAGCATATCGCCCACGTTGCTGGGATGGATTTTGGAGCCCAAAAAGGGGAAGGTCAGCAGCAGGGCCAGCGCGTAAATCAGCGCCGCCATCAGCGCGGTGTAGACAATGGCGTGAACAGTGGATCGTTTGGACATGAGAAACACCCCCGGTAAGAATTATAAAATGAGAATTAAGAGTTGAGAATTGAGAATTGTTTGTGCTGAAACGGAAACGCTTGACAGATTTTTTCACTTCTGTTATGATAATTCCGGGCTCTGACCCTGTAATTTCGCCCAGTTTTCCGCTATTCCACAGGGTCAACCGCCTTATCGCTTGTTTTGATCCACTTCTTTCTGATCTGTTCCTTTTCTGCTTTTCTCAAACCCATTGACGCCGTACAGGATGCCCGGGATCAGCAGGACCAGACCCACATAGATCATCGCGATGGGAACGGGCTGCGCGGGGCCGTCTCCCGCAAAAATCCGTCCCGTAACGATCAGCGTGTTTGCAAGGACCAGAAAAAAGATGGATTTTGCGAATTGAATCAGACTTTCGGCTTGTTTCATAACGCTTTCCTTTCCCAATCTTTTGAGTTTCTCCAAGGATTCGTTTTTCCGCTTTTGATCCCATTATAGCACGATCTGGCCCCTTGTAAATGCTCAGTTTCCATGTTTTTTACAGGGTCAGTTTATGGTGTAACCAACGCTGTCACGTGATACTTGTCACCTGTCGCCTGTCACTGATCCCGTGAAAGGAGTCCCCATGTTCTCATTTGCTCTGACGCTGGACCCCAAGGCCCGCACGCCCATGTACGAGCAGCTCTACCGCGCCCTGGCGGAGGCCATCCGGGGCGGCGCGCTGCGCTCCGGCGAAAAGCTCCCCTCCAAGCGGGCTCTCTGCGCCCTGCTGGGTGTCAGCCGCGCCACGGTGGAAACCGCCTACGAGCTGCTGCGGGCCGAGGGCTACGTGGAAGCGCGAGCCCGCAGCGGCTTCTACGTCGTCCAGTATCAGCTGCTGCCTGCGGCGGAAGCACGGGATCTGCAGGAGGCGGTTCCCTCAGGCTCCCCCAGGCCGGAGCTCCCAGCGGCCGCAGAAAAGCCTCCGCAGTGGGATCTGGATCTCTCCACCTCCGCAGTGGACGTGTCCCTGTTCCCCTATGCCTCCTGGGCAAAGCTCTATAAAGAGGTGGTCTACAACTCCCCGGAGCTTTTGCAGCGGGGAGATCCCCGGGGGGAGGCCCCCTTGCGGGAGGCGCTGGCCCGGATGCTGTCGGAATACCGGGGGGTCCGCTGCGCCCCGGAGCAGCTTGTGGTGGGCTCCGGCATGGAGACCCTCATGGGCCAGCTCATCACCCTCTTCGGCCCCGAGGCCGTCTACGCCATGGAGGACCCGGGCTATCCCGCCGTGGAGCGGATCCTGCTGGCCCGGGGCAGAGCAGTCCGCTGCGTGCCCATGGACAGCGCCGGCATGGAGGCCGAAGCCCTGGAGGCCAGCGGGGCCACGGCAGCCTATCTGACCCCCTCCCATCAATTTCCCCTGGGGATCACCATGCCGGCTTCCCGCCGTTCCCGGCTCCTGCACTGGGCCGCCTCGGGGGAACGCTGGATTATCGAGGATGACTATGACAGCGAATTCCGCTGGGGTGGGCGGCCCATCTCCTCCATGCAGGGCATGGACCGCCACGGCCGGGTGATTTACACAGGCACCTTCTCCCGCAGTCTGGCCCCTGCCATCCGCCTGGCCTACATGGTGCTGCCGCCGACGCTGTTGGAGCGCTGGCAGGATCTCTACGGCCGCCAGCAGCCCACGGTGTCCCGCTACGAGCAGACGGTCATGGCCCGCTTCCTGGATGAAGGCTTTTACAGCCGCTATCTGCGGCGGGTGGGGAAGCTCTACGGAGACCGGCGGAAGGCCCTGCTGGCAGCCCTGTCACAGATCCAGGGGCTTGAAGTCTCCGGGGCCGAGGGCGGCATCCACTGTCTGCTGCGGCTGCCCCGCCTGTCCGAGGCGGAACTGCTGAACAGGGCCGCCGCAGCGGGACTGGGCCTGCGGGGCCTGTCGGCCTACTGCCGCCAGGCTGCGCCGCCCCCCTCCACCCTGGTGCTGGGCTACGGCGGCCTGCCCACAGAGCGAATCCGGGAGCTGGCGGAACGTCTGCGGTCCGCCTGGGCACCGACAACGGACAGTTGTGTATTGACAAGCTTGTTCCTTTGAGATATTATCTAAACGGATACGTACAACATGATTGGATGCATTCAGGAGGATCTGAAATGAAGAGACTGCTTGCGATGATACTGGCCTGCCTGCTGCTGGCCTTAGCTGGCTGCGCAGAAAAGCCTTCCGGGAAGTCTGTGATGGAGCAGATTGAAGAAAGCCCCGCGGCAAAGCTGCTGCGGCAGGACGGAACCGAAATCCTCGTGGACAGCGAGATTGCCCTGCTCCGCGGCTTCTCTGCGCTGCGGCTCCATGCGGCTCCGCTGGAGCCCGCCGACAAGGAAGCGGACTGGCTGTACCGGATTGTCTTCAACCCTGCCGAGCACGTCAGAGAAGCTCCGGAGATTACCGTCTCCTTCCACAAAGACTATGTGCAGGTGGGCCGCGAGTATTACGTCCCCGACGAGGACGTAACCATGGACAGCATTCTGGAATGGGCCGCCGGAAAGTGTGACTATTTTTTCAAATAATGGGAGAAACCCAAAAAAGGGCGCGTTGCAAAACGAAAGGCTTGCAGCGCGCCCTCTTTCTATACGCTGTTGGAGTCTGGGGGAGGACAAAAACGCCCGAACTGTGGAAATCTTCACGGTTCAGGCGCACTTTAATTGGCGTTGCCTTGTTTTCGCAACGCCGGATGTGGATCTATTCAGTTTTTGCAGTTTAGGCAGAGTCCAGTACAGACAAATGTGTTTTCAGTCTGCCTGCCTGCTGCTTTTTCCAGAGTTTTTTCAGATTAAAGCCCATTCCAAGCAGAAACAGCTCTGTCCTTACGTTCCGTTTGCCTCTCGTCAGGAATCTGCGGAATCCAAAATCATTTTTGAGCAGGCCAAAGGCACCCTCCACCTGGATCGAACGACAGAGCCGCAGGAGAATCCCTTCCTCTGTCATAATATTGGCCTCCGAGACTGCGCGTTTCTGCTCATACTGCTTCCGGATCCGCAGCTCCTTCGGCTTATCCGGGTCTGCCGCCTTGCAGCATTCAGCTCGTCTCGGACAACCGGTGCAATCCTCACAGCGGTAATGACTCACAATTACATCATGCTTGCTGTATTTGTCCTTGCTTGCCCGGCACATAACAAGCTTCCTGCCCATTGCACAAATGTAGGTGTCTGCATCGGCATCATAGGTCATATTCTCGGCGCGGCCAATTTGGCTGCGGTATTTTCTCGTCTCCTTTGTATCGTGGTTCTGAGGCTTTATGAAGCTGATCTGCCCGTTTTCTTCCAGATACAGATAATTGTCCAGGCTTTCATATCCCGCGTCTGCCGTGACCTTCCTGTATTTCTTGCCATGCTTCTTTTTCAGCTGCCGCAGAAACGGCTCCATCGTTCCATAATCCGTCCGATTGGAGAAAACCTCTATCCCCGTGATATATTCGCTGTTCACTGCGATCTGTACGTTATATGCGGGTTTTAGCTGACCGTTCCGCATGTGGTCCTCTTTCATCCGCATGAAGGTTGCATCCGGATCTGTCTTGGAATAGCTGTTTCGGCCTTCTCCCATGATTTCCAGTGCCTCGACGTACTGTTCCCACCGCTGCCGAAGCGATTCCAGTTCCTCCCATTCCCTCTGCTCCGGGCTTTTGTGCTTTCCCTTGCCGGATACAAGCTCCGCCGGTTTTGTGTTTTGCAGTCGCTTTTGCAGGCCGCGCAGGGTTTTTAACCCGGTCCTCGCCAAAACTGCCTGCTTTACCTTTTCCAGGTTCTTTTCTACGCTTCCACGCCAGCAGAAGGTATACCGTCCGGCTCGGCTCTCTATCTTCGTCCCGTCGATAAAGACGGCCTCGTGGTCTGTTTCTCCCTGCTCCTCCAGCAAACGGGTATACTGGTAGAACAGATCCTCAATCTCCGACGCACACCGCTGCTTAAACCGGGCAATCGTACTCTGATCCGGCACCGGTTCGCCATCCAGCAGCCAAATCATGTCGATGCGGTTTTCACATGCGTCTACAATCTGCCGGTTGCTGTAAATATGAATTTCGCTCGCGTAGGCCAATACCTTGAACAACACCCGCGGGTCGGTGACGGGATTTCGTCCTTTCGACGAGAACGCGCTGTACAGTCTCCTGTAATCCA
>JAFWPP010000026.1:0-24472 GCA_017509485.1 Oscillospiraceae bacterium
AAACGTGATCCCGGCGTGCGTATTACGCACCGTATCTGTATATTGTGAGCTGATCGATGTTTGCCCCTACGGCGTTCTCCTGTTTTCTTTTGTCCTGATCAGCCTGTATGGGAAGCGCATCAAAGTTTTTTGACAATCTGAAAAGCCCTGTGATAGACACAGGGCTTTTTCATTTCGCTTTTTCGATTGTTCAGATCTCCCTGCGTCCCTCCAGGGCGCGCAGCAGAGTGACTTCGTCGGCGTATTCCAGCTGACTGCCCACGGGGATGCCATAGGCCAGGCGCGTCACCTTGACCTCCATGGGCCGCAAAAGCCGGGAAAGATACATAGCCGTAGCCTCGCCCTCGGTGTCAGGGTTGGTGGCCATGATGACCTCCCGCACACCGCCCTTGGCGACACGGGAAAGCAGCTCACGGATACGAATATCGTCCGGCCCCACGTGGTTTAAGGGAGAGATCACCCCATGGAGCACATGGTAGACCCCGTCATATTCCCTGGCCCGCTCCATGGCGATGACGTCGCGGGGCTCCGCCACGACACAGATCACGCTCGGATCGCGGCGCTCGTCTCCGCAGATGGCGCAGAGCTCTCCGTCTGTCAAATTCTGACAGACGGGACAGGTGTGAACGGTTTTCTTTGCCTCGATAATGGCCTGGGCAAAGGCTTCCGCTTCCTCATCGGGCAGACTGAGCACATGAAAGGCCAGTCGCTGTGCGGTTTTACCGCCTATGCCGGGAAGCTTTGCAAACTCCTCCGTCAAGCGCTCCAGCGCTGTGGGAAAATAGCGCAGCATCAGAACAATCCACCCAGGCCGCCCAGATTCAGGCTTCCGGTCAGCTTACTCATCGTGGCGCTGGCCTCAGTCTCCGCCTTCCGCATGGCCTCGTTCACAGCGGCGACCACCATATCCTGAAGCATCTCCACATCGTCGGGATCCACTGCTTCCGGATTGATCTCGATGGAAAGCAGCGTGTGCTTGCCGTTGACCACGGCCTTTACCATACCGCCGCCGACAGTGGCGTCATACTCTTTGCTCTCCATCTCCTCCTGCATCCGCAGCATGTCCTGCTGCATCTTCTGGGCCTGCTTGATCATATTCGCGTTGATGCCTCCGCCCATGGGATTGCCGCGATAACCGCCCTTTGCCATATAAATCCTCCTTACTCGAATATCTGGTTTATCCTATGTTTCTTTGATATGAAAAATCTCCGGGTGCTGTCTTCCCGTATCGATCAGACGCCGCAGCGGATCATTCTCTTCATCGTGGGACCCGCGTACAGTGAAACGGACGCGCAGCTGTTGATGCAGCAGCTGGGATGCGCGCTGGGCCACATAGTTGCGGATATCCTCCTGATCCACGATATTTCTCACGTATTCCGAAGCGGCACGAAGCTCCAACAATCCTCCGCGCAGCATCGGAACCAGCATATTGCTGTCATTTGTATTAAAATACCCGCCCAAGGAAGGCCGCCATTTTCGCACGTCCGAGACCAGATCCGCCCAAAATGTTACAGGCAGTTCCGAGGACGCTTTTTCAGCAGAGGGCTCTTCGGAATTTGGGACCGGCGTCGGAACGGGATCCGGCCGCTGCGGCACCGGTTCCGGTACGCAGACAATGGATCCTCCGGAAGCGATGCTCTGTTCCAGCCGCGACAAGCGGGCGTTGATGGCACGCAGGTCCGTGTCGAGCGTCGGATCGCACATCTGCAGCAGACAAAGCTCCACATCGATCCTGCGATTGGCGCTTTTATTGAAGCCGGAGGCTGTGTCCTGCAGCAGGCGAGTGTGCCGAAGCAGCTCCTGGGCAGTAAATCGCATCAGAAGACTTTTCATCTCCTCATCGGTACAGACCCCCGTGCGCATGGACGCGCCGACTCCCGGCGCAGTCTTCATCAGCAGCAGATCGCGGCAAAGACTTACCAGCTCGTCCACCAGGGCGCTCAGGTCCTTGCCCTCGGCGTACTGTTGGGTAAACAGACTCAGCACCCGATTCGCGTCATGCTCCGCAACAGCCGTCAACAGCTCTCCCGCCGTTCTTGCGCCGGCGATCCCCAGGGTGGAATAGATGGTGTCAACCGTCAGCTGGCCTTTCGCCGCGGCGGCACACTGGTCCAGAAGAGAAAGTCCGTCCCGGAGAGCGCCGTCCGCCAGGCGGCCCAACAGGGAGGCTGCCTCCGGCGTAATGTCAATCCCCTCCTCGAAGGCCACATAGTGGATCCGGGCCGCGATGTCCTCCGGTTCGATACGGCGGAAGGAAAATCGTTGGCAGCGGGAGAGGATGGTAGCCGGGACCTTGTGCAGCTCCGTGGTGGCCAGAATGAACATCAGATGCTCCGGAGGCTCCTCAATGATCTTCAGCAGAGCATTGAAGGCGGACATGGAGAGCATGTGGACCTCGTCGATGATATAAACCCGCTTTTTGAGCTCTGCAGGCGCATAGACCGCGTCCTCCCGAAGGCTCCGCACATTGTCCACGCCGTTGTTGGAGGCGGCGTCGATTTCCAGCACATCCATACAGGCCCCGCTGTCGATGCTCCTGCATGAAGAGCAGCAGTTGCAGGGATTTCCGTCCACCGGATGAAGGCAGTTGACCGCCTTGGCCAGGATCTTGGAGCAGCTGGTCTTGCCCGTACCCCGGGAACCCGTAAACAGATAGGCGTGGCTCAGCTTTCCTGTGAGCACCTGGGTGCGCAGGATCTGGGTGACGCTTCCCTGCCCCACCACGTCGTCAAAGGTTTGGGGACGGTATTTGCGGTATAACGCCTGGTACATCTGCTCACCTCCCGGAAAGGCGCTGCATATGGCTGCGCCCCTCATCCGCCCCAGTGTGCGCACTGGGGCAGCTTCCCCCGAGGGGGAAGGCTTATCCGGTCACAATGGAAACCGGCCCATGACAAGATCGCACACCTACATTTGAACTTGCGTTATCCCCGTTTCCCGGACAGCCAGCTCAGAAACGGCTGACTCACGGCACACGGAACTTGCCGCTTAATGCTGCTCGGTTCCCCGCCTGACATGGTTCACGGGGTTCCGTTGCGTGAGACCGATCCCTCAACACTACTTATCCGGACAGCAGCACAACGCAAGCCCGGGTGTAGGAATTCACTCCTGCTGTAGCGGATTGCAGGTGACAGGGCACCGCTATCTCCCCGGCTAGTGCGACCTTGTCACAGGCCGGTATGCTTGTGACAAGTCTATATTATATTGTACACGAAATCTGCGGGTTTTTCAAGTATTATTCCAGTTTGCTCTCGATAAAGTCCGCCAGCTCGCCGAGCGTAGCGACCTTCTCCTCCAGCTCCAGGTCCACGCCCAGCTCGGACTCCAGGTCCATCAGCATCTCAACGGTGTCGAGAGAATCCAGGTGCAGGCTCTCAAAGGTGGTATCCCGGTCCATCTCCTCGGCGGGGATGTCCAGCTCCTTGGACAGATAAGAAATCAGTTTTTCCAGCATATCATAAACCTCCCTTGACAAGAATCGTTCGTGCGGCCCGACGGGAGTCGCTTTTACTATCATGTATCATACAGTTTTTTTCTCGCTTGTCAAGAAAAATTTTTGTGAACGAATTTACCTGTCTCTGTATCGTCAAGGATGGCCGTTCTCTATACTGTACCTGACAAAGCGTCACGAAGTATGACCGCTCCAGCGGGCGGGGTATGGCCGGAGGATTGCCGGCGCTGCATTAGCTGAGGAAATCCTTCAAAAGCTTGGACCGAGAGGGGTGCCGCAGCTTCCGCAGGGCCTTGGCCTCGATCTGACGGACCCGCTCCCGGGTGACGTCAAATTCCTTGCCCACCTCTTCCAGGGTATGGGCGCGGCCGTCCTCCAGGCCGAAGCGGAGGCGGAGGACCTTGCACTCTCTGGGGCTCAGGGTCTGCATGACCTCAGACAGCTGCTGCCGCAGCATGTTGTAGGAGGCGGATTCTGCGGGCTCCGCCACATCGCTGTCGGGAATAAAGTCGCCCAAATGGCTGTCGTCCTCTTCGCCCACCGGGGTCTCCAGAGAGACGGGATCCTGGGCGATCTTCATAACCTCGGCAATCTTCTCCTCCGGGATTCCAAGCGCGTCGCTGATCTCGTTCAGGGTCGGCTCGCGGCCCAGCTCCTGCACCAGGGAGCGAGAGGTCCGGGAAACCCGGTTGATGGTCTCCACCATGTGAACCGGGATCCGGATTGTCCTGGCCTGGTCCGCCACAGCCCGGGTGATGGATTGACGGATCCACCAGGTGGCATAGGTGGAGAATTTATAGCCCTTGGTATAATCGAATTTCTCTACCGCTTTCAGAAGGCCCATATTCCCCTCCTGAATCAGATCCAAAAGCTGCATGCCGCGGCCAAGATAGTGTTTTGCGACAGAAACAACCAGTCGAAGGTTGGCTTCGATCATCCGTTTTTTCGCATCCTCGTCGCCCTGAGAGATCCGCTTGGCAAGCTCGATCTCTTCCTCTGCAGAGAGCAGAGGAATCTTGCCGATCTCCTTCAGATACATCCGAACAGGATCTGTGGTCGCGCTGTCCTCCGCTGTTTCCTCCAGTTTGTTCAGATCCTCCTGGATCTGATTGTCGATGGACAACAGCTCCGAATCGGAGGGAAGCAGATCCTCTGCGGCATCCAGAATCTCCGCTACGTCGGACACATCGATCTCGATCCCGGCCTTTTCCAGGGCATCGTAGATCTGTTCGGTCTGTTTTTCATCCGCGTCGATGGCGTCCAGCGTTTGCAGGAGCTGTTTGGAGGTGATCTTTCCCTCCTTCTTTCCGGTCTCTATGAGGCTTCTCAGTTTTTGCTGGAGCAGTTCAGTCTGTGCCACGTTATGTCCCTCCGTATCCTTTGTTTTTTTTCAGTGAACTGGCGAGGGCCAGCAGGCTCTCGTCGGTGTTGTTCTCTTGCAATTTGCCGTGTTCCTCCAGGATCACGGCCACACAGTCGGTAAAGCCGCGTTCGTCGTTCACCCGGTCAAAGCGCTGGGAAATCGCGCTCAGGCGATTGTTTTCCTCCGGCGTAAAATCCTGGAGCGCTGAGAGGCTGACCCGCAGACCGTCCCGGTGCAGTCGTACCATGCAGTCAAAGGCCCGTCCAAGAAACGGCACGGAGAACGCGTCCCCGGTCAACTCGCCGGATTGATCCAGCAGCCCCGGTTCCAAAAGAGCCAGGCCGATCACAGATTCCTCGGCGGCCGCGGAACGGGGATTTCCGTAGGCGCTGCGCAGCGTCCGATCCGTCGGCAGATTCGAGGAAACGGGAGAGAGGTCCTCCCGTTCTTTTTTTCTCTTTTCCCGCCAGATCCGCTTTTTGAATGCCTTTCCGACCTCCAGAAGCATGGCTTCCTTGGAGATGCCGGCGGCTTTGGCGGCCCGGTCTGCGTAGATTTCCCGCTCCACAGAGCTCTGGAAGGTGGAGATCAGCTCAGCCGCCTTGGCGGAGAATTCCACGCGCTGTTCGTCCTTTGTCAGATCATACTGGTTCTCCAGAGACAGCAGCCGATAATCCGCCTGGTTTTCGGAGCCCTGGATCAGAACCTCAAAGGGATCGGCGCCGAACTTATGCAGGAACTCATCGGCGTCCTTTGCGTCGTGAAGCTTCAGGATTTTCACCTTAACGCCTGCCCGGCCGAACATCTGAATCGCCCGTTGAGTGGCGTTCTGCCCTGCTGCGTCGTTGTCGTAGGTCATAATCACCTGATCGGTGTACTTGCTGATGATGTTGACCTGGTCCTCTGTCAGCGCCGTGCCCTGTGAGGCTACGGCGCAGTCGAAGCCGTATTGATGGCAGGCAATGGCGTCCATGGGCCCCTCGCACAGAATGATATAAGGACGCTTGGACTTCTTGGCCAGGTTCATGGCGTAAAGAAATTTACGTTTGGAGAAGATCAGAGTCTCGGTGGGGTTGATATATTTCGCCTTCGCGTCCTTGTCCAGGGCACGGCCCGCGAAGCCGATCACGTTGCCCCGCAGGTCGATCTGCGGAAACATGATCCGATTTCGGAAGCGGTCATAGACGTTTTGGGTGTTCTTTTGGGAGACGGCTGCCAGGTTTGCGGCGATCAGTTCTTCCCGGCTGTAGCCCTTTCGCTCCATAGCGGGGATCAACGCGTGATAATCGTCCGGCGCAAAGCCCATTCCGAATTTTACGATGGTCGGCCAGTCCAGACCGCGATGCTTCAAATAAGTGCGCGCGTTCTTGCCGGCGTCCGATTTCAACAGCTCATGGTAATACTTTGCCGCATCCCTGCAGAGCTTCCAAAGGCGCTCCTGTTCCTTGTACTGGCTTTCGTAGCGTTCGTCCTCCGGCACCTCCAGATTGGCCCGTTTTGCCAGAAATCGTACCGCGTCCGGGTAAGACAGGCCCTCGATCTCCATGATAAAGTTGATGACGCCGCCGCCCTTGTGACAGCCGAAGCAGTAGTACATCTGTTTGTTGGGGGCCACGGAGAAGGAGGCGGTTTTCTCCCCATGGAAGGGGCAGAGGCCGAAGTAGTTCGTGCCGCTGCGCTTGAGCTGGACATACTGGCCCACCACCTCGTCAATGGGATTGCGGGCAATCAGCTCGTCGATGAATGCTGCGGGGAATGCCACGGGAAGGTCACCTCCTTTGAAGGGATTAAGGATTAAGGATCAGGGTGGGGGAAAGGGCGGAGAGAGCAGGGCCGCGCCGTAGGGGCGATCATTGGACGCCTTAAGGTTGCGCCGTAGGGGCGCTCAGTGAGCGCCCGGTCCGCCATGGGCGGAAAATTTGCCGGAGGCAAATCCGGCATCCTGCGTTTGGATCGTTTGCTGTGTGAAGCCGATCACGAAGCGTTTTATTTCACAAACGCTTTCAGAATCCTTTTCCGGTACGGCCAGGCGGCGAAGAGAATCAGGCCGAGGAGCTCGAACAACCCGACGATCCAAAGCCATGAGAAAAGTATCGTCAGACTTATGACCATTCCAAGAAACAAAAGGGCAAACCCCGCGATCCGAAAATTGCCGGAGCTTTCCTGATTCGGATCGTTTCGGGAGACAAACGCCAGGACAAAAAACAGGCCGGAGAGGATCAGAAACGGCAGCTTCTTCTCGTGAAGCAAACCGCCCATCAGCAGGTCCGCGCTGATACAAAGGCAAATCAGCATCAAAAGCCGCTGGCGATGTTTCAGGTCTGTTCCGTTGTACTTGGGCGGCGTCCACCGGGATTTTGACATGTACGGGCCTCCGCTATGTTTTTCGTGTTTCAAATGGCAATTTGAAACACACCTTCATTTTCAACTTTCAATTTGTCCCGGGCGGGGAAGGGCAGACAAGCAATGCTTGTCCCTACAGTTCGGATCGGAAGCGGGTGCCTCGGGCGGGCGGCCAATGGCCGCCCCTACGGCCTTATCGCACGGCCCAGCCGCTGGGGACGAAGATTTCTTCGAATTTATAGACGGCGTATTTGTCCGTCATGCCCGCCACGTAGTCGCAGACGACCCGGGGCAGGCCCTCCATGTCGAGCTGGGGCTGGAAATCCTCCGGGAGCTTTTCGGGGTGGTCTATGTAATATCTGTAAAGCTCCTGGATGATGCGGCGGGCTTTGGACTCCTCGCCCTTGGCCACGGGGTTGCGGTAGACCCGCTCAAACATGAAGCTGCGCAGCTCCAGCATGGCGCTCTCCACGGCAGGGGTCATGGCGATAACCGGGCGTCCCAGGGAGCTCTTGACCACGTCGGAGACCAGGGTGTTGATCCGCCGGGAGTGGGTCTGGCCCAGGACGGCGGAGATCTGCTTCGGAATATCCTCGTTTTTCAGAATGCCGGCGCGAATGGCGTCGTCGATGTCGTGGTTGATGTAGGCGATCCGGTCCGATATACGGACGACGCGCCCTTCTAACGTCTCGGGAAGCTCGTTGCCGCTGTGGCAGAGGATACCGCGGCGGACTTCATATGTCAGGTTCAGTCCCTGTCCGTTTTTTTCCAGTTTGTCCACCACACGCAAGGACTGTTCGTTGTGATGGAAGGGCACGCCCATGATCTCTGTCAGCGCCGCCTCCCCGGCGTGGCCGAAGGGAGTGTGCCCCAGGTCGTGGCCCATAGCGGCAGCCTCGGTCAGATCCTCGTTGAGCCGCAGGGCCCGGGCGATGGTGCGGGCGATCCGTGCAACCTCCAGGGTATGGGTCATACGGGTGCGGTAGTGGTCGCCCTCGGGCTGAAGGAAGACCTGGGTCTTGTGCATCAGCCGCCGGAAGGAGCGGCTGTGGAGGATGCGGTCCGCGTCCCGCTGGTAACAGCTACGGTCGTCCCGCTCCGGTTCCGGTCTCCCCCGTCCCCGGCTTTCGCATGCCAGGGCCGCCCAAGGGGCCAGCGTCTCGCGCTCACGGTTTTCGATCATTTCGCGAATGGTCATACTCTTCACCTACTATATTGTACGAAAAAAGAAGACAATATCCTTTTTTCAAACAAAGATTATTCCTCGATTGCCACGGCCCGGAATTCTTCGCCGGACTCGATGCAGGCCACGCCGCCCCTGGTCAGGTCTGTGACCCGAGCCTCGAAGGCAGCGGTGCGATCCGCGGGCAGGAGGATATGCAGGCAGACGTCGGCTCCGTACTCCGTATCGGCCACCACGCCGCCGAAGCGCTCGGTCTCCTGGCGCAGCCGCTCGTAATAGGTATACGGCAGGATCAGGTCCAGTTTTTTCCAGAGCTGTTTCAGGGAGATCCCGGCCTCATTGAGGGCATCCCGGGCGGCTTTGCCGTAGGCCCGGACCAGGCCGCCGGTGCCCAGGAGGGTGCCGCCGAAATACCTGGTCACCACACAGCAGACGTTTTCCACACCGGCGCCCCGCAGGACCTCCAAAACCGGCATGCCAGCGGTGCCCTGGGGCTCGCCGCCGTCGGTATAGCGGGTGGGGCCGCCGTGAATGATATAGGCCCAGACATTGTGGGTGGCGTCCCAGTGCTGCTGGCGCATGGCTTTGATGCGTTCCAGAGCCTCCTCTTCGGAATCCGTTCCCCAGATCCGGCCGATGAAGCGGGATTTTTTCTCGACAAATTCGCTCTCTGAATCCCGGCTTGGCACCTTGTATGCTTCCATTAGCTTACCTCATTTTTGATCGAATGGGAGGGCCGATGTGGGCGTCGGCCCTACGGGGCAGGCGCCCTTTGCGTGCCCCTATGAGTTGATCTCATATTGGGCCAGGCGGCCGCAGATCGTTTCGTCGCAGACAGCCTCGATCTCGATGCCCTCGGCGGTGTATTCCACCCGGAGGACCTGGGCTTTTTCGTGCAGGGTCTCCACCATGCCGCCCATAGAATAGGGCAGCAGGAAGACAGCCTTGCGATGCCCCTTGCAGAGCTCCCGCTCGATGATCGCAAACAGGGATTCCATCCCCTGACCGGTTTTTGCGGAGATGGCAATGTTGTTCATTCCCACAGGCAAATCTTCCGGCCGGACCAAATCCGACTTGTTATAGCAGCGGATCACCGGAGTCTCCGGCGCCGCCAGCTGGGAAATCAGCTTTTCTACCACCTGGATGTGGGATTCCCTGTCGGGGTCCGCCGCGTCGATCACATGAATCAGCAGGTCGGCATACTGCAATTCCTCCAGGGTGGCCCGGAAAGCGTCCACCAGATGATGGGGCAGCTTGGCAATGAAGCCCACGGTGTCGGAGAGCAACACCGTCAACCGATCGCTGACCGCCAGCTGCCGGGTGGTGGTATCCAGCGTGTCGAAGAGCCGGTCGTTGGCGGGGATATCCGCGCCGGTGAGCCGGTTCAGCAAAGTGGATTTTCCGGTGTTGGTGTAACCCACAAGGGCAACCACAGGGATCTCGTTCTTCTGGCGACGGCGGCGCTCCACAGCCCGGAGCTTGCGCACCTGCTCCAGCTCCTCCTCCAGCCGGTCGATCCTGGCCCGGATATGGCGCCGGTCCGTTTCCAGCTTGGTCTCACCGGGGCCCCGGGTGCCGATGCCGCCGCCGAGCCGGGACATGGACTTTCCCATGCCCGAGAGCTTGGGAAGCAGATACTTGTACTGGGCCAGCTCCACCTGGAGACGGCCCTCGGCAGTCCGTGCCCGCTGGGCGAAGATGTCCAGAATCAGGGCGGAGCGGTCCAGCACCGTAACGCCGGTGATCTCCTCCAGAGCACGGATCTGGCTGGGAGAGAGATCGTTGTCAAAGATCACCATCCCTGCCTCGTGGTTCTCGCAGAGCTCCCGGAGCTCTTCGGCCTTTCCTTCGCCGATAAAGCTGTGGGGATCGGGCGCATGACGGTTTTGCAGGAGCTTGGCGACGCAGAGGCCGCCGGCGGTCTCCAACAGGGCCTCCAGCTCATCCAGGCTCTGTTCGGTGGCCTGTTCCTCATTTTTGAAGCAGTCGGCGTTTAATCCGCACAGGATCGCCTTCTCAATCGTATGTTCCATGTGATTCTCCAAAGAAAATATAGAAAAAAGCCCGCACCAAAGCCAGGTGCGGGCTCAGACGTTCTTACTTCAGGCCGTACTTCTTGTTGAAACGATCAACACGTCCACCGGTGTCAACCAGCTTCTGCTTGCCGGTGTAGAAAGGGTGGCACTTGGAGCAGATTTCAACCTTGATGTCCTTCTTGGTGGAACCGGTCTCGATGATCTCGCCGCATGCGCATCTGATGGTCGTCTGTTCGTACTTGGGATGGATACCTTCCTTCATTTCAGTTCACCTCTTTCTGTTATAGTAAAGGGCAGATTTGCCCCGCGATTTTCAATCAGCCCGCATATAATAGCACAGGTCATCTGAAAATGCAAGTGTTTTTTTCGGATTTTTCCAGTTTTTTTCGCGTCTGAGAATCCCGTGCCGCAGGAAAGGTCGTCTGTGTTACCAAGATCGTAAATTTTTCTGATAAGGGCGGACCGAAAGCGAAGCCGGTTTCAGCAATTTTGCGGATTCGGATATGCAGAGTTGCAGTCTATGGCAGAATTCCGCAGGTCCCTGAGTCCTTGAACCTTGAAGCTTGTACCTTTTCATTCGATATATTCAGATTTATATTTCCGCTCGCAGTCAAACTCGCCAAACAAAGGGCCGCCCCTGGGGGGACGGCGGACAAGCAATGCTTGTCCCTACGGAGATGCGGGGATGTAGACGATCCGCAGGCGAGCCTCCTCGGCGGCCGGGCGAGGGGCGGAGGCGGAGAAGAGGCTGTAAAGATCGGCGGCGCGGGATTCCAGGGCGTAGTACGTTTGATCGGGCGGGGTCTCGCCGGCGTTGACCAGTGAAATCTTTGTTTCCGGGGCCTCGTCTTGGTTGTGCCGGGCTTTCATTTCCCGCAGGGCGGCGCGGCCCCGGTCGTTGAAGGCCAGGACGCGGACGTAGGGAGGCGTTCGTTCCAGATCGGAGGCGGTCAGGCCGAGAACGGCGCACAGTAGCATCCGCTGGATCCTTGTGCGGGTGTAGCGTTTGGATTTCGTGGCCTCGAGGATCTCTTCCACCGAAGCGCAGGAACGGCAGTTCTTCATCAGCTTCGACCAAAGGCCCTCGGAGCCGAAGGGGAGCTGCTCAAAAGCCGCGTCCGGCAGGGTGCGGAGAATGGCCAGGATGGCCCGCTCCCCTGCCGCCATGCTGTGGATGGGAGCGGAGACGTATAACTCATGGAGGCAGGAGGGGACGGCGGAGGTCCAGACAGTCTTGTCCGAAGCGCTCTGCAGGGACAAGCATTGCTTGTCCGCTGCAGCGGCGTCGGTCTCCGGATTTGTCTCCGACAAATTGCATTCGTTCCGAATGACGGACGCACAATGCTCGTCCCTACTTTCCCTCTCGAGGGCAGCGCGGAAGGCGGTGGCGGAGGGGGCGTCGGGGTCGAGGACGGCGGCGTGGTAGGAGCCGGGGCGATGGATGGGAAGGGGTCGCAGGGGGCTGTGACGGCGGAGGATGGCCTTGCAGTATTCGACAGCCAGGATGTCGTTGGGGTTTGATAAAACGGAAGACTGATGGTTTTCGGAAAGAGGGCCGATGTGGGCATCGGCCCCTACGGGCTCCACAGGAGGTATTTGCAGTTTCTCCAAGGCACGTTGGCGGGCAGCGGGGTAGGAGCAGCCTGTCGCCAATTCTGCGCGCAGCAGGGCGTCGAAGGCCGGGTCCAGGTTTGCCCTTGCGGTTGACATAATCAAGTTTTCATCGTCTGTTTCCGCGCCGAAGCAGAGGGCTTCGCAGCCCAGGTCCGTGAGGATGGCGACGCCGCGATCGGCAAAGCCCTCCGCCGAGGAGAGGGCCGCAGTCAGCGGCAGCTCCAGCACCAGGTCCGCTCCGCCGAGGACCGCGGCCTCGGCCCGGAGCTGTTTGGGGAAGATCGCCGGCTCGCCCCGCTGAACGTAATTTCCGCTCATCAGGCAGACAACGGCACAGTCCTCTCCCATCGCTTCCCTTGCAAGCCGGAGCTGGCGGGCATGGCCGTTGTGAAAGGGGTTATATTCACAGATGATACCGACAGACCGCATAGTTTCCTCCATTCTGATTGTAGATCCCCGCTCGATTTCTATCCCGCACATGCTTGTTTTCTCCCCGCATGTGCGGTCAGGCAACAGGCAATAGGCATACTTCGTGACTCTTCGAGTTCAGGCATCAGGCACCGCCTGCTGTGTTATTCAATACAATTACCTGATACCCCGTTCGTTCGGTCCATAGAATACAAATTAACAAATTACTGGATGCTGGACACTGATTACTGACATCTCTGCGCCACAAATCGTCTCGAGCTGGCTCTTCGGCATCAAGTTTTCAAAAACCTTCCAGGCGGTGCCAGATGCCTGGTCCCTGACGCCTTGTCTTCAAACAGACCGCAGGTTTTTTCCTCCCAAATCAGAAATAATACTTGCCTTATGACGCCGTTTGATATAAAATAAATATGTTGAGTTCATTGTATCACACAATGCCAAAAAATCATAGAACAAATTTAGGAGTGTGCAGATCATGAAGATTCTTGTCATCAACGCAGGCAGTTCCTCCCTGAAGTATCAGCTGATGGATCCCGCTACCGGCGACGTGTTCGCCAAGGGCCTGTGCGAGCGCATCGGCATTGACGGCCGGCTGAACCACAAGGCTCCCGCCAAGGACGTAGAGCTGGTCCGGGAGATTCCCATGCCCACCCATGCCGAGGCCATCGCCGCGGTCCTGGAGATCCTGATGGATCCCGTCAACGGCGTTCTGAAGTCCGTGGATGAGATCGACGCCGTGGGTCACCGCGTGGTGCACGGCGGCATGAAGTTTGCCGAGTCCTGCCTCATCGACGAGGCCTGCCTGGAGGCCGTCCGGGCCTGCATCCCCCTGGGCCCCCTGCACAACCCCGCCAATCTGCTGGGCATCGAGGCCTGCCAGAAGATCATGCCCAAGACCCCCCAGGTCGCCGTCTTCGACACCGCCTACCACATGACCATGCCCCCCAAGGCCTATCGCTACGCCATTCCCGACGAGTACTATGAGAAGGACAGCCTGCGCCGCTACGGCTTCCACGGCACCTCCCACCGCTACATCGCCAAGCGCGTCGAAGCCCTCATGGGCAAGGGCCTGAAGCTCATCAACTGCCACCTGGGCAACGGCTCCTCCCTGGCCGCCATCTACGACGGCAAGTGCCAGGACACCTCCATGGGTCTGAGCCCCCTGTGCGGCGTGCCCATGGGCACCCGCGTGGGCGACGTGGACAACACCGTCGTGCAGTTCATCTGCAAGAACTACGGCAAGTCCGTGGATGAGGTCATGTCCATCCTCAACAAGAAGTCCGGCGTCTACGCCCTCTCCGGCGGCGTCAGCTCCGACTTCCGGGATCTGGAGGCCGGCGCCAAGGAAGGCAACGAGAAGTGCCAGCTGGCTCTGGACAAGTTCGCCTACGAGGTCAAGAAGTACATCGGCGCCTATGCCGCCGCCCTGGGCGGACTGGACGTGCTGGTCTTCACCGCCGGCGTGGGCGAGAACGGCGTCCTCATGCGTCAGATGATCTGTGACGGCCTGGAATTCCTGGGCGTCAAGCTGGATCCGGAGAAGAACAAGCTCCGCGGCGACGAGCGCATTATTTCCGCCGAAGACTCCAAGGTCACCGTCTGGGTCATCCCCACCAACGAGGAGCTGATGATCGCCCAGGACACTGCGGAACTGGCAAAGTAAGCACGGTCTTTACATCCTATGAAACGCAGAAGATCCACCCAACCGGGAGGATCTTTTGTGTTTCACTCTATTCCCTGTCCCGCTTGATCCAGCTCCCGCTCGCTGTCCAGCTCGGTCAGGGGGATCCCATAGGGCTCCAGCAGGGGGAACAGGACAGTCTCGCACTCTGACTCAGACGCGTCGCAGTCGAAGTCGAACCGGCGGCCGTCCTTCATCACGATCAGATAAGACGAGCGCTCGATCCGGTCGCCGTAGGGATTGTATCGGGCGCGGACGTGACAGATCTGCCGGATTTCCCCGAACAGGTATTCCTCCCGCGTCAGAACGCTGCTTTCACCGGCCGCGTCAAAGCGGTCCGGATAGATGCGGACCGTATTCCCATAAATCTGAACGGCTGCGTACAGCGTGACCAGAACGGCGGCAAGAAACGCGAGATTCGCCAGGGTATCCACTCCCCGTCCGTTGGCGCTTCGGTCAAAGCGGTTGATAACAGCTCCGTATTTGCGGGAGAGCAGCGGGATCAGCTTCTTCCGCAGCGCGAAAAGGCCAAACAGAGCGGGAAGTCCGGCCAGCAGGATCGCGCTTCCCCAGCCCGCGTCAAAACGCGCCGTGCAGTCCCTTGTAAAGATGGCGAGAAACAGTTCGCTGACCAGCAGGAACAGCACGGAAAAGGCCGCAAGCAGAACAGCAAATGCTGCCGCGTAGATCGGAAGCGCTTTCTGTTTCAGCAGCTCTGCGTCCCTGACCGCGTTGCAGCAGTCCGGCATGGAAGAAAAGTCCTTGTTACAGCGCTTCAGGTATTCGTACAGGCGTTCCTCATAGAGGAACAATCCGGTTTCCTTTCGCCGGAGCTTTTCCAAAGCGCGTATCGCCTTCCGCTTTCTGCCCAGCAGCAGCGCCTTATGGGCCGGCGCCTGGGTATAGTGGAGGATGGTCACGCGATCCCGCATTGTCGGACTGGGGGAAAAGACCATTTTATATTCCAAAATGTCCGTCGGTGCGTCTCCTTTTTCCAGCGGCAGCATCCCATCCGCCGCGGCATGCTCAAAAACGTCCAGATAGCGCTCTGTGAGCGCCGTGAGCTGGCGGAAGCAGCATTCCAGCCGCGCGCCGGATTCGATGTTGGAGAAAAAGCAGCTTTCGAATTCCTCAATATTCAGCACCGCGAAGAGCTCCGGGAGCAAATAGTAGACTTCCAGATTCTTGTTCGGATATACCCTGCAGTACAGGGTATTTTTCACCATGCCGATCGCAGAGCGGTTCAAGATCAATTCCAGCTTGACGATACGGCGGTAGACCGTAAAAACCGTATCCTTCCCCCGCGTTTCCAGATCGGTCCCGAGACTCTTCCCGTCCTCCTGAAAGCACTTGCTGCTTTGGCAAAGCTGCCGGAATTCCGTCTCAAACATGCCGCGCTCCTTTCACTGTTCGAAAGCATGCGTTATGGATCCAGCGAGTTCCTGTCCTTCGCAAAGACCCGCGCCGGACGCCGTTACAGGGCGGGCAGAAAGTCCTGCCGCTCCAGGATCGCGGCGAAGGCCTCCAGACCAAGCCGATCCTCCTCGGAGAAACGATCCTTCCTGGGACTGTCGACGTCCAGGACCCCTGCCACAGCGCCGTTTTTATGCAGAGGAATCACGATCTCGGAATTAGAAGCGCTGTCGCAGGCGATGTGTCCCCGGAAGCAGTGGACGTCCGCCACCACCAGCGTCCGATCCTCCGCGGCGGCGGTGCCGCAGACGCCCCGGCCCAGGGGGATCTCGATACAGGCTGTCTTGCCCTGGAAGGGCCCGAGGACCAGCTTCTTCCCCTCCAGCAGATAAAAGCCCGCCCAGTTCAGCTCCGGCAGGGAATGCCAGATCAGCGCAGCGGCGTTCGCCAGGTTGGAAATGGGATGGGGGACGCCCTCCGTCAGGGCTGCAAGCTGGGCGTTCAGCCCATGATAATCCGTCATTTCTGTTTCCTCCGTTTTCGTTTTCACCATTTTATCACAGCCGGGGAGGAAATGCAATTGCATTTCCTCCCCGGCTGTGATATAATATTTTGAGATAACAGCTAAGGAAGAGTGCTATGGATTTTACGACACGCTCCGCAATGGAAACTGAAATGCTTGGTTCACGTCTTGCCGATTATTTACGGCCCGGCGACGTGATTGCCTGCCGGGGCGATCTGGGGGCCGGAAAAACCGCGTTTACCCGGGGATTGGCCCGGGGCTTGGGAATAACCGAGCCCGTGACCTCTCCCACCTACACAATCGTCAACGAATATCCGCAGGGGCGGCTGCCTCTGTTCCATTTTGATATGTACCGGCTCCACGACGCCGACGAGCTCTTTGATCTGGGTTGGGAGGACTATCTGAGCCGGGCGGGCGTCTGCGCCGTGGAATGGAGCGAGAACGTATGGGATGCCCTGGAGGACCCCATTGTAGTTACCATCTCCAAGGACCCCGCAGACGAGGAGACCCGGCATATTACCATCACAGGAGGCCGCTTCAATGCGAATTTTAGCCTTTGAGACCTCTGCCAAAGCCGCCTCTGTCGCTCTGTTGACTGACGGCGCTTTGACGGCGGAGTCCTTCCAGAACAGCGGATTGACCCACAGCCGGACCATCATGAAGCTGGCGCAGGATCTGTTGGAGACCTGCGAGCTCTCCCCCGCGGATCTGGACTTCGTGGCCTGGGCCAATGGACCTGGCAGCTTTACAGGGATCCGCATCGGGGCAGCCGCCGCCAAGGGACTCTGCTGGGGACTGGAGCTGCCGGCTCTGCCGGTATCCACCCTGGAGGCTATGGCCTGGAACGCGGTCGATTTGGAGGGCGTGATTTGCTGCTGTATGGACGCCCGACGAAGCCAGGTCTATAACGCACTGTTCCGGGCTCGGGACGGCGCTCTCACCCGTCTGCGGGAAGACCGGGCCATCTCCCTGGATGAGCTGGCTGCAGATCTTGTCACACTGGATGGGCCCATCCATCTGGTGGGAGACGGCGCCCTGCTGAGCTGGGAAAACCTGCGTGATCGGGTCTCAGGTCTGCATCTTATTTCTGAGCATATGCGGCAGCAGCGGGCCGCCGGCGTAGGGCTGGCTGGCTGGCGTGCCGTTTTGCTGGGCAAGGCCGAAAACGCGGCCCTGTCCGTACCGAATTACCTGCGCCTTTCCCAGGCAGAACGGGAACGGCTGGCAAAAGAAACACATAAAGGAGAATAGTTATGGGTTCATTACATGTTTTGGAGCATCCGCTGATTCAACACAAGCTTGCGCTTCTGCGGGACAAAAACACCGGTGTCAAGGAGTTCCGGGAACTGGTGGGCGAGATCGCCCAGCTGATGTGCTACGAGGCGACCCGGAATCTTCCGACGGAAGAGGTTGAGATCGAAACCCCCGTGGCGAAGGCCACAGTTCGCATGCTCTCCGGCAAAAAGCTGGCGATCGTCCCCATCCTTCGGGCTGGTCTTGGCATGGTTGACGCCATCATTGATCTGATCCCCTCCGCTAAGGTTGGCCATATCGGTCTCTATCGTGATCCGGAAACCCATCTGCCTGTGGAGTACTACTGCAAGATGCCCCCCGATATCTCCGAGCGCCAGATTTTCGTGGTCGATCCTATGCTGGCCACCGGCGGCAGCGCCTCCGCGGCCATTTCTCTGCTGAAGGAGAAATATGGCTGCAAGCAGATCGTATTGATGGACATCATCGCGGCCCCTGAGGGCATCGCCGTCATTCGAAAGGACCATCCGGATGTGGATCTGTTCGTTGCTGCCGTGGATGAAAAGCTGAACGAGCATGCCTATATCGTACCCGGCCTGGGCGACGCCGGAGATCGGATTTTCGGGACAAAATAAACCATGGAAATTCTACTCTCAATTGCAGTCGCTCTGCTGGCGGGACTGCTCATGTCCCGCGTCGTCAAGCCTCTGAAGCTTCCTGCCGTCACCGGGTATCTGATCGCCGGTCTGCTTATCGGCCCCTTTGTTCTGGGTCGTGTGGGAATCGACGGGATCGGGTTTACCGGATTCGACAAGGTCTCTGTATTAAAGCCCATTTCTGACGTCGCCCTGGGCTTTATTGCCTTTGCCATCGGCAACGAATTCCGCGTCAAGCAATTAAAAGCCATCGGCCGTCAGGCCGCCGTCATCGCCGTGGTCCAGGCCCTGGGCGCCACGCTGCTGGTGGATCTGGGTCTGCTATTCCTGCATCTGCTGATGCCGGACAAGATCAGCGTGGCCGACTGCATCACCCTGGGCGCCATCGCCACCGCCACCGCTCCTGCAGCCACCCTAATGGTGGTCAACCAGTACAAGGCCAAAGGTCCCCTAGTGGACCTGTTGCTGCCCATCGTCGCCCTGGACGACGCCGTGGGTCTGATCGTCTTCGCCGTCAGCTTCGGCATTGCCAAGAGCCTGGTCAGCGGCCTGGGCGTGAGCCTGGTCACCGTGTTGGTCAACCCCATGATCGAGGTCATCGCCTCCCTGCTGCTGGGCACGGTCCTGGGCTTCATCTACACCTTCCTGGAGAAGTTCTTCCACTCTCGCAGCAAGCGGCTCTGCGTGGCCGTCACCTTCGTGATCTTCGCGGTTTCTCTGTCCATGCTGCATACGGGCTTTGAGGGCTCCGACGTGGAGATCGGCTTCTCCCCCCTGCTGGTCTGCATGATGATGGCCACCGTCTTCTGCAACGTCTGCCCCAGCTCCGAGGAGCTGATGGCCAAGACAGACCGCTGGACCGCCCCCCTCTTCGTCCTGTTCTTCGTGATCAGCGGCGCGGAGCTGGACCTCTCCGTCTTCCGGGACTGGGTCGCGGTGCTGGTGGGCGTGGTCTACATCATCTTCCGTTCCACCGGAAAGATCCTCGGCGCTTCCGTCTCCTCCAAACTGACCAAGTGCAGCCCCACCATCCAGAAGTGGCTGGGCATCACCCTGCTGCCTCAGGCCGGCGTGGCTCTGGGCATGTCCGTGACGGTCTCCACCCAGCTGGGGCCCGACGGGGCGGTGATCCGCTCCATCGTGCTTTTCTCTGTGCTGATCTATGAGCTGGTGGGTCCCATGCTCACCAAGTTCGCCCTGACCAAGGCCGGCGAGATCGCCCCCAAGGAAAGCAACCCGCCCCACCCGGAACAAAAACGTCACAGAGCCAAATCCTGATGAAAGGAATGAAAGCGAAGTGCTGATTATACATAGACTGATCGCAAAATTTCTTGCCCTTCTTGTCTGTGCGTTGTCAGTCTTAGGCGCCAGTGTCGCTTTCCAGGCCGGCAGCATAGACTCCTTCTCCGTGAATCCCTACGGCGGTGACGAGGCTGCCATCGACACGATCCGCTGGTACTCCGCAAAGGAAAGCTACTATCTGTTTTTGCCCTCCGACACGAATCTGGCTGATGCGAAAATCTATTTCTCATCTGTGGGTACAGTTCTGCTGGACGGCGCTGTGATCGAATCCGGTGAAAACGCACTTGGCCTGACAGAAGGGTCTCACACGCTCAGCTGCGGAACAAAGAGCTTCCCGCTGGAGGTCCGTCAATCCGCCGCTCTCCCCGCCGTCTTCATCAATACGGCTTCCGGCAGTCTGGACTATATCCACGCGGACAAGGAAAACAAAGAACCGGGCAGCATTCGCGTATACGAAAACGGAACAGTCACCCTGGACAAGGGATTGAAACAAATCAAGGGACGCGGGAATTCCACCTGGTTCTACTCCAAAAAGCCCTACAACATCAAGTTTGACAAAAAAACATCGCTTCTCGGGATGGCAAAAGCCAAGAAATGGACTCTGTTGGCAAATTTTGTTGACGTTTCCCTGCTCCACAACGCATATGCCTGGGAATTTGCCTCCGCTCTCGGATTGGATTACACCAGTGAATATCGCCACGTCGATTTATATGCCAACGGCAATTATCTGGGGAATTATGTGATCTGTGAAAGTGTGGAGGTTGGAGAAAACCGGGTCGAGATTACTGATCTGGAGAAGGCAAACGAGAACGTCAATGAAGGCATAGACCTGGAAACGCTTCCCACAGGCGGAATTGGAGAAAACGGTGACCGCGGCTCCCGCAAGTGGATCGAGATTCCACAGAATCCGGCGGATATTTCCGGCGGTTATCTTCTGGAATATGAGTTTTTGTCCCGTTATCTGCGGGAGCCCAGCGGCTTTGTGACCAAAAACGGCCAACCCATTGTGATAAAATCCCCGGAATACGCCTCCCAGGCCGAGGTGACGGAAATTGCCGATTTCATGGATGCAGCCACCGAAGCGCTCTATTCCCCTACCGGCTTCAACGAGGCCGGAATGCACTACAGCGACTATTTTGACATGGATACCCTTGTGAAGGCTTATTTGATGCAAGAGCTCTCCATGAACATCGACGCCTGCTTCACCAGCTTTTTCGCCTACAAGCCCGCCAATGACGCCAAGCTCTACTTCGGCCCCGTCTGGGATATGGACTGTGCCTTTGGCAGCCCCATTACAAACTTCGATGTTCCCGTCTATGCCGCGGATCTTTGGTATGTCAATCAGCTGGGCCGGGAGGGTATCCCGGTGATACTGGCCGCAGCTTTCCGTCACGCAGATTTTCGCGCCGCTGTCCGGGAAAAATGGGCGGAGCTGGACGCTGCCGGAGTGTTGGACGCGGTTCAGGCCCGCGTCGACGAGCTGTCTTCGCAGATTCGTGCAAGCGCTGAAATGAACGAGCTCCGCTGGCGTTCCGCGTTTATCTCCCGATTCAAAAAAGACTGCGGAAGCTTTCAGGAATGCGTACAGATCAGCGCGGACTTTGTAGCAAATCGGCGCGCCTCTCTATGCAAGGGACTTGCCGCCGACGGCGCCTACATCTGTTATGATCTCAACGGCGTGCAGAAAGGGGCCTGGGCGACAGTCTCAAAAATTCACAGCATCGGCGAGACCACAGAGCTCGCTTCGATTGTTTCCAGTAAGCTGATTCCGCCGGATAACAAGCTGTTTTACTGCTGGAACACGCAGCCGGACGGAAGCGGTCAATCCTATTTCCCGGGCGACTCTCTGCTGCTGGAGCATGAATGTACGGTTCTCTACGCGATCTGGAAAACGCAGGAGGAGATCGACTATCTCAACCACGTGGTGCCCTTTGAGGACGTTTCTCCGGACAAATACTATTATGATTCTGTCTTCTGGGCCTATTATCACGATCCCCGGATAACCAGCGGCACAAGCGAAACACTTTTCAGCCCGGGAAAGACCTGCACCCGGGAGCAGGTCATCACCTTCCTCTATGCCGCCGCAGGCAGACCGGCCCATCATCAGAGCGAAAGTCCCTTCTCGGACGTGGTTCCCGGCACGTACTACTATAACGCTGTGATGTGGGCGTTGGAAAACGGGATCACCGGCGGCGTCGGCGACGGAAAATTCGGCGTGGGCAGACCCTGCACAAGAGAGCAGGTGGTATGCTTCCTCTGGAACGCCGCAGGGCGGCCCGAACACACGCTCAGCGACGCTCCTTTCAACGATGTCAAGCCCGGCAACTACTATTATGACGCGGTGCTCTGGGCCGCTGAAAACAGAGTCACCGGCGGTATGGGTAACAGGATCTTCGGCGTTGGCAAGCCCTGCACAAGGGCTCAGGTGGTGACCTTCCTGTACGCGGCCTTTTCATGAACGCCTCGCCCCTTCCTCTGCCCGCCTGGATCGGAGCGCTTGTCTGATCTGAACACAGTCTGCTCGTCATGGAGTTCCGCTTATGAAAAAACTGATTACTTTTTTCCTTGCGATTCTATGCCTCACAAAGTGCGTGCTCTGCTCCGGTACAACAAAGTACGACGGCCCGCTATCGTTGAAGGTGAACCCTTACGGCGGCGCGGAGACCGAAATCGACACAGTCTGCTGCTGCGAAATCAACGGTGGGCTCTATCTTTTCCTGCCGGCTGACACCGACACGGATGAGGCGAAGCTCTATCTGCACGCTCAGGACTCCGTCACGCTGGACGGTGTGCCCCTTAGCTCCGGCGGAAGCGCAGCCGCCCTTACCCCAGGCATCCATAATCTTCAATGCGGCGGCACGACGACCTCTCTCACCGTCTGCCGCTCCGCAGAGCTTCCGGCGGTCTTTCTGCGTACCGAGTCCGGTAGTCTGGATTATATTCATGCCGACAAGGAGAACCGGGAGCCCGGCAGTATCCGCGTCTATGAGAACGGCGTCGTCACCCTGGACAAAGCACTGAAGCAGATCAAGGGGCGCGGTAACTCCACCTGGGACTATCCCAAGAAGCCCTATAACATCAAGTTTGACAAAAAAACGGATCTGTTCGGCATGGGCAAGGCCAAAAAATGGACCCTGCTGGCCAATTACATTGACCTGTCCCTGCTGCACAACGCCTGCGGTTGGGAATTCGCAGAGGCATTCGGTCTTCCATACACGAGCCAGTATCGTATGGTGGATCTCTATATCAACGGAGAATACCTGGGCAACTACACCGTCTGTGAAAGCGTCGAGGTCGCCGAAAACCGTGTGGATATCCGGGATCTGGATAAAGCAAACGAAAACGCGAATCCCGGCCTGGACATCGAACAACAGCCCCGGGGCGGGACCGGTCTCGATCATACGGTGGAGCTTGCCGACGTCATGGGCTCCCGCAAATGGATCGATATCCTGGAGGTCCCGGAAAACATCTCCGGCGGCTATCTGCTGGAGTATGATTTCCGCAGCCGTTATGACGAGGAGCTCTGCGGCTTTGTCACCCCAAACGGGCAGCCGGTGGTCATCAAATCGCCGGAATACGCCTCTCAGGCTGAGGTGGAATACATCGCGGATCTGATGGACGCCGCTTCGGAAGCCCTGTATTCACCCACCGGCTATAATACGGCCGGAAAGCACTACAACGAGTATTTTGACCTGGATTCACTGGCAGCGGCTTATTTGCTTCAGGAGCTTTCTATGAACTTTGACGCCGGCTTCTCCAGTTTCTTTGCCTTCAAGCCGGAGGATGAAGACAAGATCTCCTTTGGACCTGTCTGGGACATGGATAACGCCTTTGGCAGTCCCTATAAGCACTTTGGCGTTCCTCTGGTCACAACGGACCTTTGGTACGCGAACCAGATGAGCTATTACGGTCTTCCCGGCATCCTGGCGGCGGCCAACCGCCATGCGGAATTCCGCAGCCTTGTCCGTGAAAAGTGGGCTTCCCTGCGGACGGAGCAGGTCTTTTCCGCCGTCCAAACACGGATCAACTCTTTATCAGACAGCTTACGGAAGAGCGCCGTGATGAACGGCTTGCGTTGGAATCTGTACAAAACGATGTCCGTCTCCGAAGTGGAGGCCGCCTATGACAGAGAGGTACAAGTCTGTAAAAGCTTCGTCACGGAGCGGACCGCCGCGCTGAACAAGGGCTTTGCCGACAACGGCGCGTATCTGTACTACGACATCAACGGCGGCGTCGGCGACTTGGTAACGGTCAATCCCATCCGCAGTGTAGGTGAAAGCGTGGAGGTCCGTGAGATCGAAGGCAACGGAACAATCAATCCTCCGGAAGATCAACTCTTCTTTTGCTGGAACACGGAGCCTGACGACAGCGGAACCCGGTATTTCCCCGGTGATTCGTTGATCCTGGACAGTGAATGCACGGTCCTCTATGCCATCTGGAAGACGCAGCATGAGATTGACCGGGAAAACGGCGTCAATCCCTTTGTGGATGTTCAGGAAGAAAAATATTATTATGATCCCGTCCTGTGGGCCTTTTACCACGAACCCCAGGTAACCGCCGGCGTGAGCGAAGATCACTTTTCTCCGAACAGCATCTGTACCAGAGAGCAGGTCGTGACCTTCCTTTGGGCAGCCTGCGGGAAGCCCCGTCCCCTGACAACGCAATCTCCGTTCCAGGATGTGAAGCAAGGGGCGTGGTATCATGACGCCGTTCTGTGGGCGTTTGAAAACCAGATCGCCAGCGGCGTCAGCTCCGGGAAATTCGGCGTTCACAGTCCCTGCACCCGAGAGCAAATCGTGACCTTCCTTTGGAAGGCCTCCGGTTCTCCGGAACCAGCTTCCAGCGAGGATCCGTTTCTCGACGTCGAGAGCGGCCAGTATTACTGCAAGGCTGTCAGATGGGCCGCGGAAAACCGGATCTCTTGCGGAATCGGCAACGATTTATTCGGCGTCGGCCGGAATTGCACGAGAGCTCAGGTCGTTACCTTCCTGTTTGCCTGCTTCGGATGCAGCAGCTGATCGTTTTTTGATCCTGATCTCCTTTGAAAGCTCTGGATGACATGAAAAGAGGTATCCGAACGGATACCTCTTTCAGCGTGTCAAAAAAGTTCGGAACACAGTATATCCGGGAGGGAACAGGTAATCGGAGACGGCGGATGCGGGTCGACAGGCAGCCGCCCCGCCTGTAGCGGCGCACAGTGTGCGCCACCCTGCGCCGCCAGCCTCCCGGG
>JAFWPP010000061.1:0-4656 GCA_017509485.1 Oscillospiraceae bacterium
GGCGAAAAGAACGAAATGTAATCCCGGCGTGCGTATTACGCACCGTATCTGTATATTGTGAGCTGATCGATGTTTGCACCTACGGCGTTCTTCTGTTTCCTTTTGCCTGTTCCCCCGTTCCCTTTTGTCCTGATCAGCCTGAATGAGAAGCGCATCAAAGTTTTTTGACAATCTGAAAAACCGCCTGCCCTGTCCGAAGGGACGGGGCAGGCGGTTTTCGGGATGCTCGTCCCGTTCTCCGATATCGGAGAACGGGATCACATCATTTCCTTCATGGCCTGGCGGTGGAGCTTGCCGTTGGGGTTCAGGGGCAGCTTGTCCAGCACGTGGACCTTGGCGGGGAGCATGTAGTCCGAGAGCAGGGGGCGCAGGAGGGATTGGATCGCTTTGCCGTCCGGGGCGGGTTCGTTTTGCGGACAAGCAATGCTTGTCCCTACATTTGATTCGTGAACCGACGCCGCTTGATAGGCTTCGTTCAGCTCGCAGAAAAGCTCGATCCGCTTTTTCTTCTCGTTGTAGAGGCAGCAGCAGCGGGCGATCTCCGGCAGGCTGTCGGCCACGGTCTCGATCTCCCCCAGCTCGATGCGGCGCCCCATGTGCTTGATCTGGAAGTCCTTCCGGGAGACGAAAACCAGATTCCCCTCCTCGTCGTACTCCGCCAGATCGCCGGAACGCAGGACCCGGGCCCGGGTCCCGTCGGGCAGCCTCTCCTCGGTAAAGACCGCGTCGGTCTTCTCCGGGTCGTTCCAATAGCCCAGCGCCAGGGCCGGGCCGGCGATCCAGACCTCCCCCAGGACGCCGGGCTCGGAGAGGAAGCCCGCCTCCCCGTGGAGGAAGACCCGGCAGTTGGGCAGAGGCCTGCCCATGGGCAGAGCCTCGGGCAGCGCGCCCCTGGGGATCTCATAGGCGCAGCAGACCCCCGCCAGCTCCGAGGAGCCGTACAGGTTGACATAACGCAGCTCCGGCAGGGTGCTCAGCCACTTGTGGAGCTGCTTGATGGGGAAGGGCTCCCCCACGAAAAAGACGTTTCGCAGGGTCTGGGGCAGGAGCTGCCGGAAGGTGTTCAGCTGGGTGACGATGGCCAGGGCCGTGGGGACCCAGCAGATGTAGCTGATCTTCCGCTCGTTCAGGTATTCCACCAGCCGCACGGGGAAGATGAACTTCTCCGAGGGGATGACCTCCAGGGTCGCGCCCAGGCAGGCCATGTAGTAGATGTCCTTGGCGGCGGCGTCGAAGAAGAAGGGGTTCTGGTTCCCGATGATCTCCTCCCCGGTCAGGCCGAAGCGGGCCTGGAAGGCGGCGATGTAGGAGGCCATGGCCCCGTGGCTTTTCAGCACCCCCTTGGGCTTGCCGGTGGAGCCGGAGGTGTAGACCATGTAGAGGGGCGCCTCGTCGGGGAGCTCGGGCAGCTCCGCGGGAAGCTCCGCGGCGTCGGCCGGGGTCAGCAGCGTGCCGCGGAACTCCGCGGCGTCCAGGACGTCCTCGTCCCCCGCCGCCCCCAGCACCAGCCGGATCCCGGCGTCGGTGAGGATGGTTCCCAGCTTGTGGGGCGGCAGCTCGGGGTCCAGGGGCACATAGAAGCAGCCGCCGTAGACCGCGGCAAAAAAGAGGACCGCCGTGTCCGCTCCCCGGCGCACCAGGACTCCCACAGCCCCGCCCTCCGGCTGACGGGCCCGCACCACCGCGCCCAGCCGGGCGGCAAGATCCCGCAGGCCGGAAAAGCTGCAGCAATGGTTCTCGTCCGCCACGGCGGTCTTGTCAGGCTGCCGGGCAGCGACCGTTTCAAAGGAAGAAAGAATATTCATCAGTATTACCTCATGACAATACGGATTTGGCGCGCCGTAGGGGCCGAACTCGAAGAGTCACGAAGTATGCCCACATCGGCCCTATCCCGTATCGGTGTGAGGGCCGATGTGGGCATCGGCCCCTACGAATGATCCCGCCAAATCCCGTTTTCTCCGTCTATTGTACCAGAAAGGGCGCCGTTGTCAAGACAGGATCACAAATAATCCGTTCGTCAGGGCGCACAGGAGCAGCCCCGCAAGGGTCGGGACAAGCACCGCCAGGGCCGTCCAGCGGAGGCTCTTGGTCTCGTGGTACACCGTCAGGACCGTGGTGGAGCAGGGCCAGTGGAAGAGGGTGAAGAGGGCCGCGCAGAGAGCCGTGCGGAGGGTGAAGAGGGCCGCCGGGTCCCCGCCCGCCCTTCCGGCGATCAGCAGAGCCAGGGGCAGCAGCAGCTCGTTGGCCGGAAAGCTCAGGGCAAAGGCCAGCAGCAGGGTCCCCGTGAGGCCCAGCAGGGACGCGCAGGGCTCCAGACCCCGGGCCAGGACCGTCAGCAGGGGCGCTCCCCCGATCCGGAGCCGGTTCAGAAGCCAGATCATGGCCCCGGCGGGAGCCGCCACGCAGAGGGCCCGCCCCAGGACCCGCAGGCTCCGGTCCAGCAGGGAGCGCAGCAGGAGCCGCCCCAGCCTGGGCCGTCGGAAGGGCGGCAGCTCCAGCAGAAAGGAGGTTCCCTCCCCCTTCAGGAGCGTTTTGCGAAGGAGGGCGGTGACCAGCAGCGTGACGCCGCCGGACAGCAGCAGGCAGAGGGTCAGCAGCCCCGCCGCGGCCAGGGGCGAGCGCTCCCCGCCCCGGTTCAGGAGCAGCCCGGCCAGCAGGATCAGGGTGGGAAAGCGGCCGTTGCAGGGCGTCAGCGCGTTGGTCACGATGGCGGCCAGGCGTTCCCTTTCGTTGGGGATGATCCGGCAGCCGGTGACCCCCACGGCGTTGCAGCCCAGACCCATGCACATACACAGGCCCTGCCGCCCGCAGGAGCCGCAGGCCGCGAAGGGCCGGTCCAGCAGCAGGGCCGCCCGGGGCAGCCAGCCCAGATCCTCCAGCAGGGAGAAGAGGGGAAAGAAGATCGCCATGGGCGGCAGCATCACCGCCGTCACCTTGGCCGCGGTGCCGTAGATCCCCTCCAGAAGCAGGCTCCGCAGCGCGGGCGGCAGGCCGGACAGGGCCCGGGCCAGCAGCGCCCCCAGACGGTCGAAGGCCCGCTCCAGCAGGGCCGAGGGCAGGTTGGCGCCCCGGACCGTCAGGTAAAAGAGGACGAAGAGCAGGAGCAGCACAAGGGGGTAGGCCGTCCATTTCCCCAGCAGCAGCCGGTCCCAGTCCCGGCGTGGACGGGCCGTGCGTTTCGTGACGGCGGCGGCAAGCGCGGCGGCGTCCCGGATGGGTGCGCTTTGGGGGACGGGAGCCTCGGATTGCCGCCGCTGCGCGCACTGGCCGGGCAAGGACAGCTGTGGGGCGGCCGAGAGAACCGCGATCGTCCGCCGCAGGCGCTCGTATGTTTCCCGCCGGTCCGCCCGGGTGGGGACCACGGGGCAGGCCAGGGCCCGGGACAGGGCCTCCCCGTCGAGGGCCAGACCCAGGCGCTCCGCCTCGTCCGTCAGGTTCAGGCACAGGAGCAGCCCGGTGGTCCCGTCGGCGGGGAATCGCGCCCGGAGCTCCAACGCCAGGGCCAGGCTCCGCTCCAGGGCCGTGGCGTCCAGGACGACCACCAGCACGTCCGGCCGATGCGCCGCCAGCCAGTCCGCCGCCACCCGCTCCTCCGGGGTGCCCCCCGCCAGAGCGTAGATCCCCGGCAGGTCCACGGCCTCCCAGCGCAGCCCGTCCAGGCTCCAGCGGCCCCGGGCCGGATCCACGGTCTTTCCGGTCCAGTTCCCCGTGTGCTGCCGCAGCCCCGTCAGGGCGTTGAAGACCGTGGATTTCCCCACGTTGGGACAGCCGACAAAGGCGACGGTATATGGCATGGACATTCCTCCAATCTCTGCAGAAAGCTGCAAGCTTCAAGGCCCAAGAGCCCTGCTGCCTTGCGCCTTGATTCTTGATCCTTGAACCTTGATCCTTGAACCTTGATCCTTGCACCTTGAACCTTGATCCTTGCACCTTGATCCCGGTCGCTCAGCCTGACGAACCCAGATCTGCCCGCTCCGGAGCAACGATGATCCCGGCGGCGTCCCCGCGGCGCATTGCCGCCGTGAGTCCCCCGAAGCGGTAGACCGCCGGATCCCCCAGGGGAACGCGGCGGAGACAGGCGATCCCGGCGCCGGGAATCAGCCCCAGGCGGGCCGGGGCCGCCGCCCGGGACGGCGGCAGCTCCAGCCGCAAAACCGTCCCCCGCTGCCCCGGCTCCAGCCGGTCCAAGCCGATTTCCATTGCTGCCGCCCCCTCGTTTGTTTCATTCTATTCCGGCTTCCCTCCCCGCGTTCTACGAAAACTGATTCTTTTTGCCGCCGCCCCGGGGAGAGAACAGGAGCATGGACATGCCTCCGTGGGACTACGCCGTGGCGCACGCTGTGCGCCGCTGCGCACCCACTCCGTAGGGGCGCTCATTGAGCGCCCGCCCGCGGCACCACCTCCCGACCACCACCCACGCCGTAGGGGCGCTCATCGAGCGCCCGCCCGAGCTTACAGCCTCCCAGTTCTGTCATTGCGAGCCAGTGACCGATGTCACTGGCGTGGCAATCCGTTTCCCCTTACGTTCCGCTTATCGCCTGCGTTGCGTTTTATGGCAGGCTGGCATGCCTGCCGGCGGCCTGACTTTCTGATTGCGCAGAAAGTCAGCAAAGACGCACCGGGGAGAGGGAAGATTCCGAATCTCTCCCCTCTCCC
>JAFWPP010000062.1:0-3989 GCA_017509485.1 Oscillospiraceae bacterium
GACTGACCATCGCAGAGTATTTCCGCGAGTACGCCCATAAGGATGTGCTGCTGTTCATCGACAATGTGTTCCGCTTCACCCAGGCGGGCTCCGAGGTCTCGGCTCTGCTGGGCCGTATGCCCTCCGCCGTGGGTTATCAGCCCACCCTGGCCACGGAGATGGGCGCTCTGCAGGAGCGCATCACCTCCACCAAGAAGGGCTCCATCACCTCCGTTCAGGCGGTCTATGTGCCTGCCGACGACCTGACCGACCCGGCCCCCGCCACCACCTTCGCCCATCTGGACGCCACCACGGTTCTGGACCGCGGCATCGCCTCCCTGGGCATCTATCCCGCCGTGGATCCCCTGGACTCCACCTCCCGCATCCTGACTCCGGAGATCGTGGGCCGGGAGCACTACGAGGTGGCCCGCGGCGTGCAGCGCATCCTCCAGCGCTATAAGGAGCTGCAGGACATCATTGCCATTATGGGCATGGACGAGCTCTCCGAGGAGGACACGCTGACCGTCAACCGCGCCCGCAAGGTGCAGCGCTTCCTCTCCCAGCCCTTCCACGTGGCCGAGCAGTTCACCGGCTACGACGGCAAGTATGTTCCTCTGAAGGAGACGGTCCGGGGCTTCAAGGAAATCATCGAGGGCCGGCACGACGCGATCCCCGAGTCTTACTTCCTCTATGCCGGTTCCATCGACGAGGTGGTAGCCAAGTATCAGAAGGGGCGTGAAGGGAAATGACCTTTCAGCTGCAAGTGGTGACCCCGGACGGGCTGGCCTTTGACGGCGAGGCCGAGAAGCTCTCCGTCCGCACCCAGGACGGTATCATCGGCATTCTGCCCCGCCACATCGACTATGTGGCGCCCCTGGGCATGGGCGAGGCCGTCATCACCGAGTCCGAGGGCCGGGAGCGCCGGGCCGCCTGCATCGGTGGCATGGTGGCCGTTCACAGCGGCAAGGTTCGTCTGGTGGCCACCACCTTCGAGTGGGCTGAGGACATCGACATGGAGCGGGCCAAGACCGCCGAGCAGAAGGCCCGCGACATCATCGCCCGGAACGATCTGAACGAGCGAGACCTGAAATTGGCGGAGGCCAAGCTCCACCGTGCTCTGGTCCGACAGGCCGTCAGGAAAAGGATATGATCTGCAAAAAGGCGGCCTGCAGCCAGGCTGCCTTTTGCTGTGAAGGAGGCGCAACGATGAAAAAACATTTTGGGATGCTGCTGCTGACCGTGCTGCTGCTTCTGGCGCTCACCGTCACCGTTCTTGCTGCGGACGTCAGCTATGCGGAGGCAATCCGGACCATCGGCGAGCAGGCCACGGAGGAATCGCCGGAATCCGGCCTGTACTACAAGATCATCCCCCTGGAGGAAGACCGCAGCTATGTGATTCTTCGACATGAAGATTTGACAGAAGTGGGGATCGACTTCGGCGACTGCGCAGTTTTCCTGCCTCTGCCGGCGGAATTCCCGGCGTGCTATGCCTGCTATGCGATGGAAGGCCAAACCAGGATTGGCTTTGAGATCGATCCCCGCAGCTACACGCCGGAAACCGAGCTGACAGCCTCCGCTGTGGAGGGGGACGCGGAAACTGCCGCCGCCCTTCTGGAGCTGGCGCAGCAGAGCTTCCCGGAGCTTATCAGGCAGACCGGCGCCGTGTTTGAAAACTGGGATCTGGTTCCGGCGCTGGGCTTCACCGCCTTTCCCGTGCCCTGCGAGCACGAGTACGACGAAGGCGTATTGACGCTCCCGCCCACCTGTGTGGACCAGGGCGTGATGACCTATACCTGCCGTCTGTGCGGC
The DNA here is from genome assembly GCA_017509485.1 of Oscillospiraceae bacterium. Lineage (GTDB taxonomy): Bacteria > Bacillota > Clostridia > Oscillospirales > Oscillospiraceae > JAFRPC01. The sequence continues at coordinate 1,789 of JAFWPP010000062.1, forward strand.
GCGACCTTTGCCGAGCCCGTGCCTGCGACCGGCATCCACACGTGGAACAACGGAGAGACCATCCTGGAGCCAAGCTGTACCGCGAGCGGCAAAAAGATCTTCACCTGCACCGTCTGCGGCGCGAAGGAGGAGCGCTCGGCTGCCGCGCTGGGTCACGCATGGCGGGTGGAGAAAATTACCTCCGAGGTGGAGACCGAAACTGACGATCACGGAAAAGCGAATTTTGTCTGCTCACGCTGCGGCAAAAAGAAATCCGGCAAGCGCTGCGCGAGCGAGATCTTCCTGGATATGCCCCAGGAGGGCAACTGGGCCCACAAACCCATCGAGTGGGGCTATTTCAGCGAAATCACCTCCGGCAAGACCCTCAATACCTTTGTGCCGAAGAGTGTCTGCACCCGCGCGGAGGTCATGACCTTCCTTTGGGCCGCCGCCGGAAAGCCCATGCCCCGCGGAACGACGAATCCTTTCCTGGACGTCAAAAAGAGCGCGTATTATTACAACGCCGTCCTGTGGGCGGTGGAAAACGGCATTACCGCGGGCAAGACCGAGACAAGCTTTGCCCCGAAGGCCCCCTGCAACCGTGCCGAGGTGATTACCTTCCTCTGGGTCTACAACAACAAGCCCGCCGGGAACGGAGGAGAGAATCCCTTCCGGGACGTCCGCAAGGACGCATACTACTACCGCTCCGTCATGTGGGCTGTTTCCAATGGCATTACCGGCGGCGTGACCTCCACGGAGTTCGCCCCGAAAAAGCCCTGCACCCGGGCGCAGATTATGGCCTTCCTCTACAAGAACAGCCGCTCCGCCTCGGATCAGGCCATCTGGACCCAGTCCTTCCCCCTCTGGGACGGAGATACCGCCATCAGCGGCAGACTCTTTTGCAGGGGCAACCGCGGCTATGTGGACTACGAGCAGATGCGGGCCCGCTACGGCTCCCCGAATGGGACTCCCAGCCGGCCCGTCGTGACCAAGCAGGGAAGACAGTATCTCGCGCTGGATGACGCGGTGGCTATGTTCAAGCTGGCAGCCGAATTCCGGAAGGAGGACAGCTCCGTTCACCTCTATCGGATCAGCAGGGTATCCTGGACGATCCGAGCAGCGAACGGCAGCGAAAAAGCTGCCTATATTCGCCTGGAGGATCTGATGGCGGATTATGGGTTAAACAATCGCTTCACCCATGAGCAGCTGCTTCGGATCCGCTTCTTCGGAGATTACCTCGGCGCAAACAGCGACGGCTTCTACCTGGCGTGGATTCCTTGTTATGTAAACCCGGGCGAACAGGTTGTAAACAACATCGCGGAACGCTTCAATTTCTACAACGCGGATTTCGTCTTTACTCTGGACGCGCTGATCCGGGATGGCGGCAGAATCGGCCTGCACGGCTATACCCACCAGGACCATGACAGCATTTCGGCGGACGGTTATGAATTCGGCTCTGGCAACAATCTGACGGAGGCGGAGATGCTGGAGCGCTTTCGGAAGGCGGAGGACACGGCGACAAAGCTGGGGTATCGCTGGTATTTCTTTGAATTTCCCCACTATGCCTCCACGGCCTTCCAGCGTTCTGTGGCGGAAAAACACTTTGACGTCATCTATCAGCAGTATCCCAACGCCCAGGTCATGTATCAGATCGAGACCCGCGTGATCGGAAATCACAGGTGCCGCTGGGTGCCCACGCCGGGCGAATACGTAAACGGACACGACGACAGGGATCGCTTTTGCGCGCTCCTGGAGACCTGCAAGAACAAGGGAAGACTGATGAGCTTTTTCTTCCATCCATACGTGGATACCCGGTTTTTCAACGTCACAAAGAGCGGGAACACCATGCAGTGCAGCTTTGACGAAAACGGATCAAATGTTCTGCCTGAGGTGCTTCGCCTGTTCCGGATCTGGGGCTATCGGCTGAAGACCTTCTGATCCCTGGGCTGCGGGGGCTCCGCTGGACTGCGGCAGAGGGAGCGATCCGAATCGCAGCTTGGCGATACGGTGCGCGTCGGCCTGGGGGACGGCGGGATCGGGACCCCGCAATTCCCGGCGCCGGACCCGGAGAAAACGAAATGATACTATTCTCAAATAAAACACTTTAAAATTTAAGCAAGGTGTGCTATAATGTATCTGGGTGATGAAAAATGTCAAGCAGATACAAATTTACAGCAGAAGAAATCGCGGCAATCGAGGAAGCACGGAAAGACAACAAGGAC
>JAFWPP010000027.1:0-64193 GCA_017509485.1 Oscillospiraceae bacterium
GTAGGCGGGGACGGTGATGACGGCCTCGGAGACGGTGCCGCCCAGGTAAGCCTCGGCGTCCGCCTTCAGCTTCTGGAGGATCATGGCGCTGATCTCCTGGGGGGTGTAGTTTTTGGAGTCGATGGTCACCTTGTAGCTCTCGCCCATGTGACGCTTGATGGAAGAGACGGTGCGGTCCGCGTTGGTGACCGCCTGACGCTTTGCGATCTGACCGACCATGCGCTCGCCGGTCTTGGAAAATGCCACCACGGACGGGGTGGTGCGGCTGCCTTCCGCGTTGGCGATGACGACGGACTCGCCGCCCTCCATGACCGCCACGCAGGAATTGGTGGTGCCGAGATCGATACCGATAATTTTACTCATTGTTTTTTCCTCCTATATAGAAAAGTGTATGGATTACAAATTGATCGCAGGGGCCGATGCCCACATCGGCCCTTCGTTTCGAAAAGCGCTTCGCGCCAGGGCCGATGTGGGCATCGGCCCCTACGGGCGTTGCTTAATTCGCCACCTGCACGACGGCGTGGCGGATGACCTTGTCGCCGATCTTGAAGCCCTTCTGGAATACCTGGGCGATCACGTTCTCGCCCAGCTCCTCGCTTTCGATGTGCATGACCGCGTTATGGGCGTTGGGATCGAAGGCGTCGCCCTTCTCGCCGAACTCCTCCACGCCGAGGCCGGTCATGATCTTGCGGAGCTCCGTCATGATGAGCTCCACGCCCTTCTTGTAGGCCTCGTCGCTGGTCTCGTTGGCCAGGGCCCGCTCCAGATTGTCGAAAACCGGCAGGAACTTGGCCGTGGTCTCGGCCTTCACGTCGGTGTAGAGGGCTTCCTTCTCCTTGCGGCTCCGCTTGCGGAAGTTGTCGTACTCCGCGGCCAGCCGCAGATATTGGTCGTGCTCCTTCGCCAGGGCCTTCTGGGCCTTTTCAAGCTCAGACTCCTCTTTGGGTTCCTCCTTCGAGGGCTCCTTCGGAGCCTCTTCTACGGGAGCTTCCTCCACGGGAGCTTCCTCCCGGACCTCTTCGGTCTCGGGGGTCACGGTCTCCTCAACAGGATCCTTTTTTTCTTTGTTCTTCTTGGACATGGTATCTCATTCCTTTGCGGTATTATTCACGATCCGTGCTGCCTTCCGTCAATGCCGGAAGCGGATTGGGATTGGATTTCTGGAACATCCTCCCCAGATTCTCGGCAAAGTAGCCCAGCTTGGCGGTGATCTTTGCGTAGTCCATGCGGGTGGGGCCCACCACGCCGATGGTGCCCTGCATGCCCTCGCCGATGTCGAAGCGCATCATGACCACGGAGGTGTCCTTCAGCTCCTTGGCCACGTTTTCGGGGCCCACCAGGAACTGGACCGGGCCGTCCTTGGGCAGCACCGCGGGGAGATTGGAGATCAGCTCCTCGTCCAGGGTCTCAAAGACCTCCTGGGCCTTGCCCGCGGCGTCCTTGTACTCGGGCTGACCCAGCAGCCGCATCTGGCCCGTCAGGTGGACGTCCCCGTGCTGCTGCCGCAGGCATTCCAGAGTGAAGTCGATCACCAGGGGCACCAGGGGGCTGGCAGAGCCGGCGGAACGGGTGATCTTTTCCAGCAGCTCGCCGGTGATCTCCTCGGCGGTGAGGTCCGTCAGGCTGGCGTTCAGCACCGCGGCCAGGAGCTTCAGATCCGGCTCCGCGACCTGCACGGGCAGCTTCATCAGCTTGTTTTTCACCACGTCGCCGGAGAGCATCAGCACCAAGATGATGCTGCCGGGCCCCGCCATCACCAGATCGAAATGCTTGGCGACGGCCTCGTTCCGGCGGGTGGCCACGGTGTAGGCCGGGAGATTCGTCATCTTGGAGACCAGCTTGCCCACCTGGGACATCATCTTGTCAAATTCCTGGCTCTTGAGCTCCAGGGCCTCGTTGAGGCTCCGGGTCTCGTCCAGGCTCAGGCGGTAGTCCTGCATGAGCTCGTCGATGTAGAGCCGGTAGCCCGCCGGGGAGGGAACCCGGCCGGCGGAGGTGTGGGGCTGCTCCAGCAGACCCATCTGGGTCAGCTCCGCCATCTCGTTGCGGATGGTGGCGGAGGAGTAGCGCACGTCGGGCAGGGCCGCGATGGCCTTGGAGCCCACCGGCTCCGCCGTGGAGACGTAGATGTCCACCACCGCACGGAGTATTTGCTTTTGACGGTCACTTAACTCCACGACGCTGCCTCCTTCCCGGGGAGCTGGCACTCAGACAAACCAAGTGCTTAGCACTCCTTTTCTCTGAGTGCTAATATACACCCGCCCCCGAAAAAAGTCAAGGGCTATTTTGATTATTTACGAATTGTTCACGAGTTTTCCTTTCCAGTTGATTTTTCCCCGCCGACACATTATAATATATCCCAAATCCACAAGCATCTTGCATTTTGCAATCCAAAGGAGGCCAACTATGGCTAAAACCTTAGTGCTCGCCGAAAAGCCCTCCGTGGGCAAGGAGCTGGCCCGGGTGCTGGGCTGCAGGCGCGGCGCCGACGGCTACATGGAGGGAGACCGCTGGATCGTCACCTGGGCCCTGGGCCATCTGGTGACCCTGGCGGACCCGGACGTCTACGACAAAAAGCTGGAAAAATGGAACATGGACGAGCTGCCCATGCTGCCCGAGAAGATGAAGCTGGTGGTGATCCCCGAGAGCTCCCGCCAATACAAGGTGGTCGCGAACCTGATGAAGCGGGGCGACGTGTCCGATTTGGTCATCGCCACCGACGCGGGGCGCGAGGGCGAGCTGGTGGCCCGGTGGATCATGATGAAGGCGGGCTGGAACAAGCCCGCCAAGCGGCTGTGGATCTCCTCCCAGACCGACAAGGCCATCCGCGAGGGCTTCGCCAATCTGAAGCCCGCCAAGGACTACGACAATCTCTTCCGTTCCGCCCAGGCCCGCTCCGAGGCGGACTGGCTGGTGGGCCTCAACGTGACCCGGGCCCTGACCTGCAAGCACAACGCCCAGCTCTCCGCGGGCCGGGTCCAGACCCCCACCCTGGCCCTGGTGGTGGAGCGGGAGAACGAGATCCGCAAATTCGTCCCCAGGGAGTTTTACGGCCTCTGCGCCGAGCTGGAGGGCTTCCGGGCGACCTGGAAGGACGAAAAGGGCAGCGGCCGCTCCTTCGACAAGGCGAAGATGGAACGGCTTTTGAAGCTCTGCGAGGGGAAGGAGGCGGTCATCACCCAGATCTCCAAGATGCGGAAGATGAGCCCGCCCCCGGCGGCCTACGATCTGACGGAGCTCCAGCGGGACGCCAACAAGAAATACGCCTACTCCGCCAAGGAGACCCTGAATCTGATGCAGAGCCTCTACGAGCGCCACAAGGCCCTGACCTATCCCCGCACCGACAGCCGCTATATCTCCGACGACGTGGTCCCCACCCTGCCGGACCGGCTCCGGGCCGTGGCCCAGGGGGAATACAAGGAGCTGGCCTGGGCCGTTCAGCGGAAGAAGCCCTTCCAGACCAAGTACCTGGTGAACAACGCCAAGGTCACGGACCACCACGCCATCATCCCCACCGAGGAGGCCGTCAATCTCTGGGATCTGACGGGGCCCGAGAAGAACATCTACGATTTGGTGGTGCGCCGCTTCCTGGCGGTTTTGATGCCGCCCTTTGCGTACGAGCAGATCTCCCTGACCCTGAAGATCGGGGACCAGAGCTTTACCGCCTCCGGCAAGCGGGTATTGGAGCAGGGCTGGAAGGCCGCCTACGACCGGAACTACGCTGCTCTGGAGGACGAGGACGCCGAGGAAGAAGAGGACCAGCGCCTGCCGGAGCTGCAAAAGGGCCAGCGCCTGAAGCTTCGGAAGCTGCGCCTCACCACCGGCAAGACCGCGCCCCCGGCCCGCTACACCGAGGCCACCCTGCTGACCGCCATGGAGCATCCCCAGGGCCAGGTGTCCGACAAGAACCTGCAAAAGATCCTGCAGGAGACCTCGGGCCTGGGCACCCCCGCCACCCGGGCGGACATCATCGAAAAGCTCTTTTCCGCCTTCTACGTGGAGCGCCAGGGCAAGACCCTGGTCCCCACCTCCAAGGGCATCCAGCTGGTGGACCTGGCCCCGGCGGAGCTCCGCAGCGCCGAGCTGACGGCCCGCTGGGAGGATCGCCTGGCCCGGATCGCCAAGGGCCAGGAGCGGGATACGGACTTCGTGGCCGAGATGAAGCAGTATGCCACCAAGCTGGTGAAGGACGTGAAGGCCAGCGAGGCCTCCTACTCCCACGACAACCAGACCCGCAAGCCCTGCCCCGCGTGCGGCAAGCTGCTGCTTCTGGTGAAGGACAAGCGGGGCGAGCTCCTGGTCTGCCCGGACCGGGAGTGCGGCTTCCGCCGCCGCACCACCCAGATCACCAACGCCCGCTGCCCCAACTGCCACAAGAAGCTGGAGCTCTGGGGCGAGGGCGACAAGCAGACCTTCGCCTGCGCCTGCGGCTACCGGGAAAAGCTCTCGGACTTTGAGGCCCGGCGCAAGCGGGACGGCGCCGGCAAGTCCGATGTCCGCCGCTTTATGGCCCAGCAGGAGAACAAGTCCGAGGCCAACCCTGCCATGGCCGACGCCCTGGCGAAGTGGCTGGAGAAAAACAAGAAATAGGGATTAAGGATTAGGGATTAAGGATTAGGGTGGGTCCAGGGTCCAGGGTATAGGGTCCAGGGTACAGGGCGCAGGATACCCGCCGCAAGGCCTTCCCCTTGAGGGGAAGGCAGCCCGCAGGGCCGGATGAGGTGGCGTCCCGACCCCCGCACGCCCCCCGCCGGAGGCGCCGCCCCCCCCCCCGATCCTGTCATTCTGAGCGAAGCGAAGAATCCGCATCCCCCGTCCTCCTTTCATTTTTCATCGTTCAAACGGCGATTTGAACGATCCCACATTTCTCAATTCTAAATTTTCAATTCTCAATTTCCCGGAGGGTCCTATGGAATATCTTGCCGCCGCTCTGCTCGCCGCGGAAATCGTATATTGTATCGTTTGCACAGTGCGGCTGCAGAGGGCAGGGCTGAAGGGCAAGCTCACGGCCTGGGCTGTCGGCCTCTGCGGGGCGGCGGATCTGGCGTTCCTGCTGCCGCGGCTGCTGAGTCGTTGGCTGCCGGAGCTGCCCTTCCTTTGGATCGGCCTCGGGGCGCTGGCGGACGGGATCCTGTCCACCGCGGCCTGGCTGCTGCTGTATCTGGCCTGGGAGCGGGCTTATGCGGGGGGCGTCCGGGACCGACTGGTGTTCTGGACCGCCGTGGGCGGCGCCCTGCTCCGGCTGCTGGCCATCGCCGCTTCGGCGGCTGCCTGGCTCCGGGGCGAGGATACCCATTTCTGGGTCCTGGTCCGGCTCTTTCCCCTTTGCTTTCTGGCCTCCGCTGTGGTGGCGGCCTGGCGCAGCGTCCGGCAGGAGGCGCGAGCTCTGCGGCGGCTCTGGCTGCTGCTGACCGCCGCCTTGGCCCTGCGGCTGCTCGCGGCGCTCGACCCGATCCTGCTGCGGCTGCCGCTGATCGGTGTCCACGCGGCGATTTTTGCCTGCCTTTCTGTCGTGTCATTCTGAGCGGAGCGCAAGCGAAGTCGAAGAATCCGTTTTCCTCTGTACTTAGATGATTATCAGCACGGCGATCGTTTTGTGATTCCGGTGTGCGGATTTCGAAGCTTTTCCGCAAACATTTCCAAAAAGGAGGAACCTGCGATGTCCACCACGTTATATCTCGCCGCCGGGTGCTTTTGGGGCGCCCAGCACTTTCTGCGCCAGCTCCCCGGCGTGATCTCCACCCGCGTCGGCTACGCCAACGGGCGCACCGAGAACCCGACCTACGAACAGGTCAAATACCGGCACACCGGCCACGCGGAGACCGTGGAGCTCGTCTACGACGAGGCCGTCCTCCCCACCGCGGAGCTGCTGGACTGCTATTTTATGTGCATCGACCCCACCGCCGTCAACAAGCAGGGCCCCGACGAGGGCGAGCAGTACCGGACCGGCATCTACTACGTGGATGAAACGATGGTCCCGACGATCCGCGAAGAGCTGGACAAACTGGAAGCGAAGATCGGGCAGCCCGTGGCCGTGGAGTGCAAGCCCCTGGAGCAGTTCTTCCCGGCGGAGGAATACCACCAGGACTACCTGGAAAAGAACCCCGGCGGGTACTGCCATATTCCCCGGGACCTCATCAAGAAGGTAAGAAGTAAGAAGGAATAAGGAATCCGTATTCCGGGCGATACCATTGCAGCGCGCCTCCCGGCTTCGCGTCGCTGCCCGTAAAATTCGGATTTGTCGGGATGCCTTCCCCTTGGGGGGAAGGTGGCGCGAAGCGCCGGATGAGGGGACGTATCGACGACAGAGCGCTCCCCATCAACGGGCAATGAACATGCAGCGCCCCTCATCCGTCATCCGGCTTCCGTGAGACGCCGGATGCCACCTTCCCCCGAGGGGGAAGGCTTTGCGGAGAGCAATCCGTAGGGGCCGATGCCCACATCGGCCCTATCCCGTATCGGTGTGAGGGCCGATGTGGGCATCGGCCCCTACGAATGATCTCGACAAATCCCGACGATCACAAGAGGAACACAACTATGACGCTGTTAGAGACTTATGAAAAAAACGGCATCTCCCCGGAGGTGTACGCCTTTGGGGAAAAGGCCCTGAAGGAATTGAAGCCCCGCTTTGCCGCCATTGACGAGATGGCCGAGCTGAACCAGGGCAAGGTCATCCTGGCCATGCGGGAGGCCCGGGTGGACGCGGCCTGCTTTGCCGCCACCACGGGCTACGGCTACGACGACGTGGGTCGGGAACGACTGGAGCAGGTCTACGCCCACATCTTCGGCACCGAGGCCGCCCTGGTGCGGCCCCAGATCACCTGCGGCACCCATGCCCTGACCGTGGCTCTTTCCGCCAACCTCCTGCCCGGGGACGAGCTGCTCTCCCCCGTGGGCGCCCCCTACGACACCCTCCAGGAGGTCATCGGCATCCGCCCCTCCCCCTGCTCCCTGGCGGAATACGGGGTCAGCTACCGGCAGGTGGAGCTGCGCCCCGACGGCAGCTTCGATTACGACGGGATCTGCGCCGCGATCAATGAAAAGACGAAGCTCATCACCATCCAGCGCTCCAAGGGCTATGCCACCCGGCCCAGCTTCTCCGTGGAGCAGATCGGGGATCTGATCGCCTTCTGCAAGGCCATGAAGCCCGAGCTGCTGGTGATGGTGGACAACTGCTACGGCGAGTTCGTGGAGGAGCTGGAGCCCTCCCAGGTGGGGGCCGACATGTGCGTGGGCAGCCTCATCAAGAACCCCGGCGGCGGCCTGGCCCCCATCGGCGGCTACATCGTGGGCACCAAGGCCTGCGTGGAGCGCTGCGCCTACCGGCTCTCGGCCCCCGGCCTGGGCCAGGAGGTGGGGGCCAATCTGGGCATCCTGCCCAGCTTCTACCAGGGCCTTTTCCTGGCCCCCACGGTGACGGCGGGAGCCCTGAAGGGCGCCATCTTCGCCGCCGCCCTCTACGAGCGTCTGGGCTTCCGGGTGATCCCCGGCTCCGCCGAGCCCCGGCACGACATCATCCAGGCCGTGGAGCTGGGCTCCGAGGCCGGGATGCGGGCCTTCTGCAAGGGCATCCAGGCCGCCGCCCCGGTGGACTCCTATGTGGAGCCCATCCCCTGGGCCATGCCGGGCTACGACGACGAGGTCATCATGGCCGCGGGCGCCTTTGTCCAGGGCTCCTCCATCGAGCTCTCCGCGGACGGCCCCATCCGCCCCCCCTACGCGGTCTACTTCCAGGGCGGCCTGACCTGGTATCACGCCAAGCTGGGCATCCTGCGGTCGCTGCAGGAGATGGTCAACGCGGGGCTGGTATCCCGGGAGGCCCTGTGATGGGCGGGGACAACGCCGTAGGGGCCGATGCCCACATCGGCCCTTCCGACGCGGCGGCAAGAGACGGCGGACGGCAGAGTGCCGTCCCTACAGGGGTGGTGCCGGCCCCGGCGCTGGCAGCGCTGGAACGGCTGAACGCCGCGGGCTATGAAGCGTATTTGGTCGGCGGCTGCGTCCGGGACGCCCTGCTGGGACGGGAGCCCGGGGACTGGGACATCACCACTTCCGCCCTGCCGGAGCAGACCGAGGCGGTCTTCGCCGGGGGGCGGATCATCGAGACGGGGCTGAAGCACGGCACCGTCACGGTTTTGATGGACGGACTTCCGCTGGAGATCACCACCTTCCGCACCGAGGCGGGCTACTCCGACCATCGCCACCCCGACGCGGTGGCCTTTTCCCGCTCCCTGGAGGAGGACCTGGCCCGGCGGGATTTCACCATCAACGCCATGGCCTGGTGTCCGGTCGATACGCCCCGCATCCGCCCCAATGTGCGGGCCGATGTGGGCATCGGCCCCTACGGGGCTCCTTCCCCCCAGGGGGAAGGCTTGGTGGATCCCTTCGGCGGGCAGGCGGATCTGGAAGCGCGTTTGATCCGCTGCGTGGGGGACCCGTACAAGCGCTTTGAGGAGGACGCCCTGCGGATCCTCCGGGCCCTGCGCTTCGCCGCCCAGCTGGATTTTGCCATCGACCCCGCCACCGCGGAGGCGGCCTTCGCCCTGCGGGACACCCTGGAGCTGGTGAGCCGGGAGCGTCTCGCCGTGGAGCTGACCAAGCTGCTCTGCGGCCCTGGGGTCCGGCGAATCGTAACGGAATACTGGCCCATCCTGGCGGTGCCCCTGCCGGAGCTGGCCCCCATGGCGGGGCTGGACCAGCGGAGCCCCTATCACTGTTACGACGTGCTGGAGCACAGCGCCGTCGCCGCGGCTGCCGTGCCCCCGGATAAAATCACCCGCTGGGCGGCCCTGCTCCACGACGCGGGCAAGCCCGCCTGCTTCACCGTGGACGAAGCGGGCCGGGGCCACTTCTACGGCCACGCCAGGCCCGGCGCCGAGCTGGCCCGGGCGGCCCTGACGCGTCTGCGGTTTGACAAGGATACCGTCCGCCGGGTCGGTCTGCTGGTGGAGCTCCACGATTATCCGATCGACCCGCCTGTAGCGGCGCACAGTGTGCGCCACCCAGAGGCACCGGGAGATGATAACGCTGCAGCGGAGCACGCGATCCGGAAATTGATCGGGAAGCTGGGGGAGGAGGACTTCTTCCGGCTGCTGGATCTGAAGCGGGCCGACGCCCTGGCCCACCACCCGGACTATCGGGGCCGGGCCGCCGCCTGCGACCGCCTCGGGGCCCTGGCCCGGGAGCTGCTGGCTCAGGAGGCCGTCTTTTCTCTGAAGGATCTGGCCGTCAACGGGAATGATCTGCTCAAATTGGGCTTCCCCAAGGGCCCTGCCGTCGGCAAAACCCTGAACGCTCTGCTGGAGGCCGTCCTGTCCGGCGAGCTGCCCAACGAAAAAACCGCCCTCCTGGACGCCGCCCGCTCCCGCCTGTAACGCGGGCAATCTGCCCGCAAAGCTCCCCTGGGAAGCTTGCGGCAGCGCCGGAGCCGCGCCCGGGGAGCAGTCCGCCCCGGATTATGGAAACACCGTCAAAGCAAAAAACTGCCCCGTCGGGAGAAACCGACGGGGTTTTCCCTATCTGTGGAAAAGCTACAAAAATTTTCCGGGATCCCCGAAATTTCGACGCTTTTCCCGGGTGGAAAACCCGGGGGCAGGTGGAAAACCCGGTGGAGAATGTGGACAAACGCCCGGCCTTTCAAGGCGGCGCGCCGGTTATTTTGGGGGATTATGTTACCTTGAAACTACCCCTTGTGGCGGCGGGGAAAGAGTGTCGAACTGTAACTTCTCCGTAAAAATGCCGAAGGGCGGAAAATATTTCCATCCCGGAAATGCGTTTTTGCTCTGGAAATTTCCGCGCTTGTATGATATGATAAGCTTCCATAATCATGTAGTGATTCACCGAGGTTGTTACCATGCTGGAACTGCTCTCTCCCGCCGGGTCCATGGATTCCCTCCGCGCGGCGGTACAAAGCGGCGCCAACGCCGTATATCTGGGCTCCGGCCCCTTCAACGCCCGACAGAACGCCAAAAACTTCTCCCTGGATGAGTTGGCGGACGCCGTGCGCTATTGTCATGTCCGGGGGGTCCAGGTCCATCTGACTCTGAACACCCTGGTGACGGACCGGGAGCTGGAGCAGGCGGCCCAGACCATCACCGCCGCCGTGCAGGCGGGGGTGGACGCCTTCATTGTCCAGGATCTGGGCCTGGTGTCCCTACTGCGGCAGATGGCCCCCGAGGTCCCCATCCACGCCTCCACCCAGATGTCCATCCACTCCCTGGACGGCGTCCTGCGGGCGGCGGCCATGGGCATGAGCCGGGTGGTGCTGGCCCGGGAGCTGAGCCGGGAGGACATCGCCTATATCTGCCGCAACAGCCCCATCGAGATCGAGGTCTTCGTACACGGGGCCCTGTGCATGTGCTATTCCGGCCAGTGTTATTTCTCCGCGGTGGTGGGCACCCGCTCCGGCAACCGGGGCCAGTGCGCCCAGCCCTGCCGCCTGGCCTACGGCTTCAGCCGCTATGAGGACAAGTATCCCCTGAGCCTCAAGGACAACTGCCTGATCTCCTGGGTCGGGGAGCTGGAGCGGCTGGGGGTGGCCTCGGTGAAGATCGAGGGCCGGATGAAACGCCCCGAATATGTGGCGGTGGCCACCCGGCTCTACCGGGCCGCCATCGACGGCCAGACCGTCTCCGCCGCGGATATGCGGGATCTGCGGGACGTGTTCTCCCGCCAGGGCTTCACCCAGGGCTACTACCTGAGCCGGACCGGTCCCGAGATGTTCGGCGTCCGGCAGAAGGAACGGGAGAACAAGGAGCTGCTGCAAAGGGCCCGGGCGGGCTATGAGAACGCCGAGGCGCCCCTGGTGCCCGTGCGCTTTTACGCCGTGGTGAAGCACCGGCAGAACGCCATGCTGGCGGTGGAGGACGCCCAGGGCAATCTCTGCAAGACCGAGGGCCCCGTTCCCCAGGCCGCCCTCTCCCGGCCCCTGAGCCAGCAGACCCTGGCGGAGCGGCTGGCCAAGACCGGCGGCACCCCCTATCGCTGTCTGGAGACCAAGAGCGTGGTGGAGCCGGGGCTGACCCTCTCCGCCGCCGCCATCAACGCCATGCGCAGGGAGGTCCTGGCCCATCTGACCGCCGTTCGGGGCCGTCAGCCGGAGCGGGAGCTCAACTCCTTCTCCGCCGTCAAGCGCTATCCCGGCGCCGGCAAGGCGCCCCGCTGGACCGTGGGCGTCCTGAGTCCCGAGCAGCTGACCGCCAGACTGCTGGCCATGAAGCCCGCCCGGCTCTACGCGCCGCTTTCCATGTTCAAGCAGGACGCGGACTGGATGAAGCGGGTCCCCGCCCAGACCGAGCTGGCGGTGGTCCTGCCCCGGGTGATCCGGGACGGGGAGACGGAAACCGTCTGCGCCGCCCTGGACCGGGTCCACGCGCTGGGGGTCCGGCTGGCGCTCTGCGGCAACCTGGGTCATATCACCCTGGCCCGCTCCCGGGGCTTTGCGGTCTGCGGAGACTACGGACTGAACCTCTTCAATTCCCGGGCGATGAACACGGCCCGGGGCCTGGGCCTGGAGAGCGCCATGGTGAGCTTCGAGCTGACCCTGCCCCGGATCCGGGATCTCAGCAAGCCCATCCCCGCGGAGCTGCTGGCCTACGGCCGCCTGCCCCTGATGCTGACGGAGAACTGCGTCATCAAAAACCGCACGGGCCGCTGCGCCTGCCGCACGGGTCCCACCAAGCTGGTGGACCGCAAGGGCGAGGAGTTCCGGGTCCTGCCGGACCAGGACAGCTGCCGCAGCGTGATCTACAACGGCAAGAAGCTCTACCTGCTGGACAAGCTTCCCGAGCTGCGGAGCCTGGGCCTCTGGGCCCTGCGCCTCCAGTTCACCACCGAGAACCCCATGGAGGTGGACGCCGTCGTCTCCGCGCTGCGGGGCGGGGCGGTTTTCGACCCGGGAGCCTGCACGCGGGGGCTGTACTACAGAGGCGTGGAATGAAGCAAGCGGCAAAAAGGAAAGAAGAAACAGGTTAAGAAGTGATAATTTGATATGGAACTGATATTGGGTTCCCGCTCCCCGCGGCGGCAGGAGCTGCTGGAACGGATGGGCCTGCGCTTTACGGTGCTGAGCGCCGACATAGACGAGACGAAATACGAGACGGAGGATCCCGAGACCTCTGTGCGCCGCATCTGCGAGGCCAAAGCCCGCGCCGTGGCGCAACGCCTGAGGCGGGAGCATTCTCAATCCTCAATCCTCAATTCTCAATTGGTGCTGAGCTCCGACACCATCGTGGTCCTCGACGGAAAAATCCTGGGCAAGCCCCATGACGAGGCCGAGGCCAGGGCCATGCTGCGGGCCCTCTCCGGGCGGGAGCACGCCGTCTACACGGCCTTTACGCTGCTGCCGGTCGAGGCGGGCAGCCGGCAATCGGCAACTGACAAGGATTCGCCGTACACCCACTGCGAAAAGACCCTTGTGAAATTCCGGCCGCTGACCGAGGACGAGATCGCGGCCTACACGGCCTCCGGGGAGCCCATGGATAAGGCCGGGGCCTACGGGATCCAGGGTCTGGGGGCCATGCTGGTGGAGGCCATTCGCGGGGATTATTTCACCGTCATGGGCCTGCCGGTATGCAGGCTGGCGCAGACATTGAAGCGATACGGAATTGATCCGTTGTCCATGCAGGAGAAAAAGCTATGAAAAAACACATATCCGCCAAGACCAAGTGGCTGATCGTGATCGCAGTGCTGCTGGCCGGGCTGGTGACGGTGACGGCGGCCATGAACCGCAGCAACCCCGGAACAGGTCTGGTCCAGACCGTGCTGACCCCCTTCCGTTCCGCCGGCAGCGCTCTGGTGCGCCAGATCGAGCGCTACTACGACTACGTGTTCCGCTATGAGTCCCTGCAGGCGGAAAACGAGGCGTTGAAAAAGAAGATCATCGCCATGGAGGAGGACGTCCGCAGCGCGGATTCCCTCCAGCGGGAGAACGAACGGCTCCACCAACTGCTGGGGCTCATGGAGGAGCACGAGGACTGGGTGCCGGCTTCGGCCTATATCATCTCCTGGGTGGACAGCAACTGGAAATCCGCCTTCACCATCGGCAAGGGCACCAACTCCGGTATCCGCGAGGGTATGGTGGCCGTCACCGAGTACAACCAGGTGGTGGGCCAGGTCACCGAGGCCGGGCCCAACTGGGCTACGGTCACAACGGTATTGGATTCCAGCCTGGGCATCTCCGCCACCGTGGCCTCCACGGGCTACAGCGGCGTCGTGGAGGGCGCCCTGGCCACAGGCTCCCAGGGCCTGCTTCGGATGAACTATCTGCCCACGGACTCCGTCCTGCGGAACAACGACCAGGTCCTGACCACGGGCTCCACCGTCTACCCCAGAGGTCTCATCATCGGCTACATCACCGACGCCGACTTTGACCAGACCGGCGTGGCCAAGTACGCTCTTCTGAAGCCCGCCGCGGATTTTGACGATTTGGAACAGGTGTTCATCATCACAGATTACGAAAACCAATGAACGCAGGGACGGGCCTTGCTCGTCCGCGGACCAGGAATGCTTGTCCCTACAGGCAGGAAAGGAGGGATCCCCTTGCTCAAATACGTCCACCTGACCAGGCTCCAGTGGCAGGGCATCCTGAAGTGGTCCCTCTACGGGCTGCTGACCCTGCTGGTGCTGCTGCTGCAGACGGTGGTGCTCTCCAAGCTGCCGGTGCTGGGGGCCAAGCTGACGCCCCTGCCGGCCCTGATCGTCTGCGTCTGTATCCGGGAGGGCCCTGAAAAAGGCGGGCTCTACGCCATTCTGGCGACCCTGTTCTGGTGCCTGTCCGGGGCGGAATACGGCAATCTTTCCGTGGCAGTGATCCCCGTGGGGGCCATGCTTTCGGCAGTGCTCTGCCGGGCTGTGCTGACCCTGGGCTTTGTGCCCACGGCCCTCTGCGCCCTGGGCGTGACCCTGCTGGACGCCTGCGTCATCTTCGCCTTCAAGCTGATTCTGCCGCCTACGGTGCCGCTGATCGTCAATCCGCCCACTGTGGCCCCGGAGAATTTCTGGCGGGTCCTGCTGCCGGGAGCAGCGCTTTCCATGGCCTTTGTGCCCGTCCATTACGTGCTGGTGAAGCTCATCAGCAGAATCGGGGTGCGGGATGCGTTATAATATGCGTTTTCGGCTGGGGATCTTTCTGACGATCTTCGGCCTGCTGATCGGCGTCTACGTCTACCGGCTGATTCAGCTCCAGGTGGTCAATCCCCGGAAGAGCTCCACCACTGCCGGTACTTATACCTATGATATTCGGGTCAGGGCGGCCCGGGGCGAAATTCTGGACCGGAACGGCAACGTGCTGATCACCAACCGGGCCAGCTACAATCTGATTATCTCCGGCTACGCTCTGTTCAACTCCGACAGTCCCAACGAAAGCCTGCGCCAGCTGGCAGGCCTCTGCCGGGAGCTGAAGATCGACTACACCGATCATCTGCCCGTCACGAAGGTCAAGCCCTATGAGTACGAGACCGCCAGCTATTCCGACAGCTGGAACAACTACTTCCGCAGCTTCCTGCGGCAGAACGACTGGGACTCCGACGTTTCCGCCGCCCAGCTCATCAAGCTCATGCGCAGCCGCTTCCGCATCCCCAACGACTGGAGCGACGAGGACGTGCGGGACGTGCTGGGCCTGCGCTATGAGCTGGATCTGCGAAACTACAGCTCTCTGCCCATCTACACCCTGCTCTCCGACGTGGACGCCGCCCAGCTGGCGGAGCTCATGGAGCTCAACGTGCCGGGGATGCAGGTCCAGGCCAGCACGGTCCGGGAGTACAACACCAGCTACGCCGCCCATATCCTGGGCCGCACGGCGGCCATGAGCCCGGAGGAATGGGAGGTCTATAAGGAGAAGGGCTACTCCATGGATGCTTTCGTGGGCAAGGACGGCCTGGAGCGGGCCTTTGAAGAGCAGCTCCACGGCACGGACGGCATCCTGCGTACCACCGTGGACCGGGAGGGCAACATCATCTCCCAGTACTACGCCGTGGAGCCCAAGGCCGGGTCCAACATTGAGACCACCCTGGACATCAACTACCAGCGCACGGCGGAGGACGCCTTGGAGGACTACATCCTCAAGCTCCGGCAGACTGGCGTGGGCGCCAAGGAGGAAGGCAAGGACGCCGAAGGCGCAGCCGTGGTGGCGCTGGACATCAAGACCGGGGCCGTGCTGGCCTCCGCCTCCTATCCCAGCTACAACCCGGCCACCTTCTCCCGGGACTATCTGGATCTGGTGAACGACAGATATTCCCCCATGTTCAACCGGGCTTTGATGCAGGCCTATCCCCCCGGCTCCATCTATAAGATGTCCACCTCCATCGCGGCCCTGAACGACGGGGTCATCTCCCATCTGACCACTGTGGAGGACCGGGGCGTCTACGACTACTACGAGGACTTCCAGCCTGCCTGCTATCTCTGGACCTCCAGCAAGCAGACCCACGGGATCATCAACTGCACCCAGGCCCTGATGGTCTCCTGCAACTACTTCTTTTACGAGGTGGGCCGGCTTACGGGCTGGCAGCGGATGGACAAGACCGCCAAGGCGCTGGGCCTGGGCGAGCCCACGGGCGTGGAGCTCTCCGAGACCAAGGGCTGGCGGGCCAATCCGGAGACCAAGCGTGAGCTCTATTCCGATCCCGCCTACCAGGCCTTCACCGACGGCGACATCATCGCCATGGCCATCGGCCAGTCCGAAAACCGCTTTTCTCCCCTGCAAATGGCGGTCTACACCGCGGCCCTGGCCAACCGGGGCGTCCGCTACAAGGCCACCTTCCTGAACCGCATCATCTCCGCCGACTATCAGGATCTGCTCTATGAGCTGAAGCCCACGGTGGCGGCCCGGCTGGAGATCACCGACGAGGCCTACCAGGTCTATACCGAGGGCATGCGCGCGGCGGTGGCGGACCGCAACGGCACCGCCAACAAGACCCTGGGCTCCTATCCCGTCCCCGTCTGCGCCAAGACCGGCACCGCCGAGCACGGCGCGGGAGGCTCCGACAACGCCTCCCTGGTCTGCTACGCCCCCGCCGACGACCCCCAGATCGCCATCGCCATCTACGTGGAAAAGGGCGCCCAGGGCGGCAGCCTGGGCAACGTGGCCAGGCCCATCTTCGACGCCTACTTCGCCACCACCGCCGTCAACGACACGGTCCCGCCGGAGAACGCGGGAAACTGAGGAAGCGGGAACGGTCCCGCCGCAGGGGCGGCGCCTTCGAAACCCCGCATGCGCCGAAAGGCAAAGCGCAAAACGAATATAATAAGGAATATGTAAGAGCTGAGAAGTATGCTTGTCGTACTTCTCAGCTCTTACGTATTCTTTTATTTACTTATTACTGATTGCGTTTGATTTCCACGATCTCGCCCTGGTGGATGCGGATCTGCTCCTGGGCCTGGGCGGCCACATCCATGTCGTGGGTCACCAGGATCAGAGTCTGGCGCAGCTCGGACACGGTCTGCTTCAGCAGCCGCAGGGTCTGCTGGCTGGTGTTGGGGTCCAGGTTGCCGGTGGGCTCGTCCGCCAGGATGATGGCGGGCTTGGCCGCCAAGGCCCGGGCGATGGCCACCCGCTGCTGCTCGCCGCCGGAGAGCTGGGAGGGATATTTTTTCAGCAGGGGCTCCACCTCCAGCAGCTCCAGAGCGGATTTCAGATAGGCCTCGTCCGCCTCCCGGCCGTCCAGATGCAGGGGGATCCGGATGTTCTCCCAGACCGTGTGCTCCTGCAGCAGATTGTAAGCCTGGAAGACGAAGCCCACCTTCCTGCGGCGGAAGGCCGCCAGCTCCCGGCGGGAGAGGCGGAAGACGTCCTCCCCTTCGCAGAGGACCTTTCCGGAGCTGGGGACATCCAGGGCCCCCAGGATGTGAAGCAGGGTGGACTTTCCGCAGCCGCTCTTGCCGATGATGGCGTAATAGCCCCCCGCGTGGAAGCTGAGATTGACGCCGCGCAGCGCCTCCACCGCTTGGGCGGTGCCGGGATTATAGGTCTTTCTCAGGTCGATCGTCTGTAAAATCGGGTCCATCGTTCTCAACTCCTCATATTTTCGATCACGTTCACCCGACCCAGACGGCGGATCGGGATGCTCTGCAGCAGGGTATAGACCAGGATAAAGCCCAGGCAGACCAGCAGATGCAGCTTCCAGGGGTAGGCGTCCAGATTTTCCAGCAGGGTCAGCCGGGGCCGGCTGCTGAGCAGGGCGGCGCCCAGCTGGACCAGGCCCAGCAGCAGATTCGCCCCCAGGCAGCCCAGCAGGGCCAGACCGAAGGCTTGCAGGAGCTGGCCCCGGAAGATCTGGCCGTTGCTCAGGCCAATGGCCTGCAGCAGACCGAAGCGGAAACGGTCCTGCTCCGCGGCCATGCCGGCGGCGGAATACAGCAGAGTGGAGAGCACCAGGGCCATTTCGATCCCCAGCAGCAGGAAGAGCAGCAGGCGGTTTTGGGCCGTGCTCTGCTCCCGCTCCTTAATCAGGCGGTAGTTCGTCAGCTCCACCCCCAGCTCCTCGGCCAGATCGTAGGCCGCGGTGTCCATGGCAACGGGATCCGCGTCCTCCCGGTTGGAGATCACAAAGCGGGTCAGGCCGTAGCTGTCGGGGTAAAAGATTTTCGCCATGCGGACGTGGTACTTGGTCTGGGAGGCGGTCATGCGGGTGTTGGCGGAGGGATAGAGGGCGGGGACGGCGGGCTGGCCCGTGACGATCACGAAGGCCGCGCCGTTCTCCGACAGAGGCCAGAGCGGGGGCTCCAGGGTGGAGATCACGGCCTCCACCCGCAGGGAGCGCTCCTTTGTGTCTTCGCGCAGATATTCGTCCACGATCTTCTGGCTGACAGCGCTCAGCTCCACCGTGTCCCCGGGCCGGAGGCTCGCATCCGCCTCAGTCACGTCCTGATAGAGGACGCCGTAATGGAGGGAGAGCAGATAGCCGGCCTGTTCGTCCTGCCGAAGCCCGTCCAGGGCGGTCTGCTCCGCCTCCCGGAGCACCGGAGCCCCGTCCTCCGCCTCAAAGCGGGGGACCAGGACCACGCAGGCATCCCCCCTTTGGAGGGCTTCCAGATCCAGACCCTCGGCGGGCAGGCGGGCGCAGAATTCCGCCAGCGCGTCCTCCTCCAGACCCACGACCCGGACGGCCAGGCCCTGCTGCCCGCCGGGCAGACTCCGGAGGGAGTAATTGGAAAGCCCGGAGAGCGCTTTGACAATGGGGCTGGTCTTCAACAGCTCGTCGCAGTGCAGCCAGACGTTGGGGGCTTCCCGGGAGACGGCGATCTCCGCCTGCTCCGTCAGCGCGGGGTGCTCCTCCAGCGTGGCCCGCAGCGACCGCAGGCTCATGCCGTAGGGGACTATGATCTCATAGTCCGGCATGGCGGTTTTTTCGACCTTGCGGCGGTAGCCGGCGTAGGAGCCGTGGCAGAAGAAGATGGTCAGCAGGCAGATGGACGCCAGCAGGAAGGACATGACCGCCTGCAAAAGCGTCCGGCCCCGGTTGACGCGCATCTGGCGCAGGACGATCCGGCCGTAGCTCTGCCGCCGGTGCTTTTGGGGCGCCTTCAACGCCAGGGTGTGGCGGCTGAGCTGCTCCCGCCCGGTCAGGGGAGTCCGCAGCACCAGCAGCATGGGGATCATGGCGCTGACCAGCACCGCTGCCACGCAGAGGACCATGCCGCCGAAGAGGTGACGCCAATCCACCGTGTAGACCGTTTCCATCCGGGCGGTGAAGATCCGGGAGAGGCCGAAGCCCAGAGCGGTCCCCAGCAGGCCGGCACAGAGCAGCAGCACCAGGATCTCCAACAGGAGCATCCGGAAGACCTGTCCGTCCGTGGCGCCCACAGACATCAGAGTGGTCAGCCGCATTCTTCTGCGGCGGAGCTGGACCCAAAACACCTGGAACACCGAGCAGGCGGCCACGCCGATCAGGATGCCGCTGCAGAGGGTTTTCAGGGAGCCCTCGGTGCTGCCGGAGGGGGGGTAGGAATACTGGTTGAGGCGGAGGGGATGGCTGTTGTTCGTTTCCAGCTCCTCCAGAGTGAGGCTTTCCGGCTGAAGGGGCAGAAGGGCGTCGGAAAATTCCTTCCAGCGGACCTCCGCCCTGGGATCGCCGGTGAGATACCAGGCTTGGCCGGTCTGGGGATCTTTCAGGAAGTAGCCGACAGAGCCGTACTGTTGGATCTCACAGAATTTTTCCTCGCCGGTCTCCGGGTCCAGGCCGATGATGACGCCCTGCTGCTGCCCGCCGATCAGGTCTTCGTCGAGGCCCTCCACCTTGAAGTAGGGCTTCTGGACCTCAGAAAAGACCGTCAGCATCCGCTCGGCGACCGTTTTCCACGCCTCGTCCGGATTGTGGAGCAGCAGGATCTCCGTGGGCTCCCAGCTGGGAGCGCCCTCGTAGTAGTCCTCCTCGGCCCGGCGCAGGGCGCGGAGCTGGGCGTCGGCGGCCGCGGGGGACACAAAGGCGTCCGGCATGGTCAGGCCCCGGGCGTCCCAGTGGTCGGCGTAAGGGGCGATATAACCCACCACGGTGTAGGTCTTATAGAGCAGGGTTTTGGCTGTTTGCAGGTCGACGGAGCTCTGCCGTTTGACCTCCTCGGAATAGGCCCAACCGGAATAATTGGTCTGGGTCCCCTCGTTGAGCACATTGATCAAAAAGCCCTCATGGCTGAACAGCCCGCCGGGCAGGGTTTTGACCATACTCATCCGATAGGCGGCGTCCTCAGAGCTCCAGCTAAAGAAGGGGTCCGGATGGAGGATCGTCGTCGCCCATTCGTAGAGCAGATCGTCCTCGGCCTCGTCCAGAATCCGCTCCAAGTCATAGCCCGGAGGGAAGGGATAGTCATAGCTGGGCTCAAAATAGGCTGCGTTCTCATCGTATTCAAACGTAACGCTGTTTTTCTCAGCATCGTAGTGCTCATGGACGTAGGACAGGAACATCTCATGCAGCTCTTCCCAGCTTCGGGTCTCGCCTGTATAAGGGTTTGTCTCTCCCGCGTGCAGGGACTGAATGACGGCTTTGCGGCTGCTCTCCCAATCGTTTGACAGACTGCCGCCCCGCATATACGTATATTGATAGGCGATTTCAAAGTCCTCGCCCAGCTCCGGCTCCGCGGGCATCCGGCCCTGGACCAGGACGATCTCGTCCTCCCCCTGGGGCAGCCGTCCCGAGACCAGCTTCAGGCCGCCGAGCTCCTGGACCTTTTCATCGACGGAGCCCACCAGTTTCCCGTCCTTGGAGGTGCCAAGGATCCGGATGGCGCCGCAGTCGGCCGCCTCGGCGGAGCGCCGTTCTCCCTCCGCGTCCGCGCCATAGTACAGGAGCTGCCATTTGCCGTGGAGGGCCTGGCGCTGCAGCTCGGCGTTTTTCGTGAAGGAGGAGAGCAGGATCGAGGAAAGGGTCAGAAAGAGAAAGGCAAGGAACAGGATGCTGCCCAGGATCGCGGTATCCCGCTTTCTCCCCCGCAGTCCCTGGAGCACCATGCGAAACAGCTTCATAGGCTTCCCTCCTTTTCTATAGATACATCTATAATATACCACATTTCTCCTCAAATGTCTACTGTCGCATACATATTTTTTCTTTTCTTCATGTAGAATAACGGACAGTAGGGAGGGAATGGAATGCAGTTCAATCCTTTTGCTGTCGGTCAGGTGATCCGCCAGCAGCGTAAGCAAAGACACATGTCGCAGGAGTTGTTGAGCGGCCTGGCCGGAATCGCCCGAACGCATCTGACGATGATCGAAAACGGGAGTAAGCAGCCGAATTTGGAAACGCTCTGGCGAATTGCCGCTGCGCTCGATCTGAAGCCGAGCATCCTCGTGGAAAAAATTGAGGGCTATATTGAAGCCAATCCAGCAAACGAAAGGGAATTGTAAGAGGCGAGAAGTGATGGTGAGACTTCCCACCTCTTTTTCTTATCCTCGCTTTGGCAGCGGCTGATGAGCGCGGTATCCATGGCGCGACGGAAGCTGTTACCGGATTTCCGATTCCTGCCGCAGTTCGATTTTGGAAACAAAGCACAGCCGTTCTCCTGTCAGGGGGTGGTCCAGGGAGACCCGGCGGGCGACGAGCTGCTGGCCGGAGGAAGCGACGGCGGCGCGGGTCGACGGACGGCAAAGCGCCGTCCCTCCAGGCGGGTCTGATGCCCGTTGGCTGTTGTCTGATGCCTCGCAGCCCCCATCCCCCGGCGCCTGATACTGGGGGTCTCCCAGGATCGGAAAGCCCAGATGCGCGCAGTGGACCCGGAGCTGGTGGGTGCGGCCGGTGAGGGGCCGGAGCTCCAGACGGCAGAGGGCCGGGCCGTGGGGCGGTCCGGGCAGCCCCCGCTCCAGGACCCGGAAGCGGGTCTGCGCGGGCTTGCCCTCCGGGGAGACGCAGCGCAGCAGGCTGGGGTTGGGGCGCTTGGCGATGGGCAGGTTGATCAGGCCCTCGTCGGCATCGGGACCGCCGACGGTCAGGGCCTCGTAGACCTTCTCGATCCGGCCGGCATCCAGCTCCTCCATCAGCAGCCAGTGGGCCCAGGCGTTCTTGGCGAAGATCACGACCCCCATGGTGTCCCGGTCCAGGCGGGTCAGCACGTGGACCGCGCAGGCCTGCCCCGTGCGCCGATAATAGCCCGAGAGTCGGTTGGCCAGGGTCCCGGTCTGGCGGGAAAAGCTGGGATGGACCAGAATGCCCGCGGGTTTATCCAGGGCGATCAGGCATTCGTCCTCGTAGAGGATGTCCAGAGGGCCGTCCTCGGCGGGGAAGTCCGGGGCCGCCTCCTCGATCCGGACCTCCACCAGGTCCCCCGGCGCCAAAAGACGGTTCGTGTGGGCCGGCTCTCCGTTGACCCGGAAGGCGTCCAGGGGCTTCAGCCGCCGGACCAGACCATCGGAGATCCGCAGCTCCCGCCGCAGGGCGGAGAGCAGCTTGGTTTTTCGGGTCATCGTGCAGGACAGCACCATCCGACGGCCTCCTTTCTGAAGATTCGGATTTGTCGGGATGCCTTCCCCTTGGGGGGAAGGTGGCGCGAAGCGCCGGATGAGGGGAGGTATCGACGACAGAGCTCCGTAGGGGCCGATGCCTACATCGGCCCTATCCCGTATCGGCGTGAGGGCCGATGTAGGCATCGGCCCCTACGGTGGGAGCTTATCAATATTGCGGGCAGATTGCCCGCGCTACATTCATATCGACAAATCCCGATTTTCCTTTACTATACTCTATAGAAAAGAAAAAAGCAAGATTGACATAATTTTATCTTGACATTGACTTATGTACAGGTTACAATAGCCAGTGGATTAGTTTGCCCGCCCGAAGCTGTGGGAAGGCTTGCGCGGGCTTTCTTTTTCTCGGCATACCCAATTCTTTATGAAAGGAGGTGTGCGGAGTATATGGAATGGATTTGGTATATCCTCCTGCCCCTTTTGGGCATCGCAGCAGGCGCCATTGCAGCGTGTCTGATCTTCACCAAGCTGAAGAAGGACGCTGTTGAAAAGATAAAAAGCGCGGACGAGGAAGCCACGCGTCTTTACAACGAAGCCATCAAGGCCGGAGAAAACAAGAAGCGTGAGATGCTTCTGGAGGCCAAGGAAGAGATCCATAAAACTCGCACCGAAAACGAAAAAGAGATCAAGGAACGCCGCGGCGACCTCAACAAGCAGGAGCGTCGTCTGCAGCAAAAGGAAGAAACCCTCGACAAGAAGTTGGACAACTTCGAGCGCAAGGAGGAGGAGCTCCGCAAGCGTCAGCAGGCTGTGGCCAACACCCAGGAGGAGGTCAACGCCATCAAGAAGGCCCAGCTGGAAATGCTGGAGAAGATCTCCGGCCTGACCCAGGAGGAGGCCAAGGTCCTCATCATCAAGAATGTGGAGCAGGAGGCCCGCCATGACGCGGCCGTCAAGCTCAAGGACATCGAGCTGGAGCTGAAGGACAACGCCGATCAGCTGGCCCGGGAGATCATCTCCACCGCCATCCAGCGCTGCGCCGCCGACCACGCCGCCGAGGCCACCGTCTCTGTCGTGGCCCTGCCCAACGACGAAATGAAGGGCCGGATCATCGGCCGCGAGGGCCGCAACATCCGCACCCTGGAGACCATCACCGGCGTCGATCTCATCATTGACGACACCCCCGAGGCCATTACGGTCTCCTCCTTCGACCCCGTCCGCCGCGAGATCGCCCGGGTCGCCCTGGAGAAGCTCATCGCCGACGGCCGCATCCATCCCACCCGCATCGAGGACATGGTGGAGAAGGCCCGCCGCGAGGTGGAGCAGACCATCAAGCGGGAGGGCGAGCGCGCCGTCTTCGAGACCGGCGTACAGGGCCTGCACCCCGAGCTCATCAAGCTGCTGGGCCGCCAGAAGTACCGTACCTCTTACGGCCAGAACGTCCTGAACCACTCCATGGAGGTGGCCCACATTGCGGGCCTGCTGGCCTCCGAGCTGGGCGAGGACGTGGCGCTTGCCAAGCGGGCCGGCCTGCTGCATGACCTGGGCAAGAGCGTGGACCACGAGATGGAGGGCAGCCACGTCCAGCTGGGCGTGGAGCTGGCCCGGAAGTACAAGGAATCCCCGGAGGTCATCCACGCCATCGAGGCCCACCACGGCGACGTGGAAGCCAAGACCGTCATCGCCTGCCTGGTGCAGGCGGCCGACGCCATCTCCGCCGCCCGCCCCGGCGCCCGGCGCGAGAACGTGGAGAGCTATATCCGCCGTCTGGAGAAGCTGGAGGAGCTCACCGGCTCCTTCCCCGGCGTCGAAAAGGCCTATGCCATCCAGGCGGGCCGCGAGGTCCGCATCATGGTCCGTCCCGAGGACGTCTCCGAGGACAACATGGTCCTCATGGCCCGGGACATCGCCAAGAAGATCGAGGCCGAGCTGGAATACCCCGGCCAGATCAAGATCAACCTCATCCGCGAGACAAAAGCCGTGGACTATGCCAAGTAAACAGCAAACGAAAACCCGCACGCGCCGCGTGCGGGTTTTTTATGCCTTGTGTCCGCCTCAAAGCCTTCCCCCTGGGGGGAAGGTGGCATCCGACGTCCCCCGCAAGGCGGATGACGGATGAGGGGGTGTATCGATAGGCAGCTGCCTCCATCAAAGGCAGGCATGCCTCCGGCGGCCCCCTTTCTTGTTCCGGCAAGAAAGGGGGGAAAGAACCGGCCAGGGAGGCGCAATCGGGGGACGGTTCTCTGATTGACTGATTGTTCTTAGCTATTCGGCTTTCTGTATAATATTTTTGTCAATCAGAGAACCGTCCCCTGATTGAAGCAGCTTTTGTGCCTTTTGGGCCAGACGGCGGAGCTCCGGGTCTTCCGAATCCAGATATTTCTCCGCCTCGGGCAAATACGCAGGGTTTCGGTATCCGCCGATGTATTGCAGAAAAGTGATCGTCCAGATCTCAGGCCGCTTCTGATAAATCCGCACCAGCTGCGGAAGGGCCTCCGGGACCTTGCGTTTACAGAGCGCCTCAATCACCATGTCCTGTTGCTCCTCGTAACCCGGGGCTGACACAATGCGCAAATACAAGTCTTTATACTTGCTCTGGTACAGGTGACAAAGACTCTGCCCAATGTCAAAGCGAATTGCTTCGTACCTTGGGTTCTGATAGAGCGCCGCAATTTCCGGTACATAGTCTCCGTAAGACTTGAAGCAGATATACTGAAAAACGGCGGCTTGCAGATCTCTGCTTTCCAGCTCCGGCAGACGCTTCAGCAGGATTGGCACAAATCGCGGGTCTTCCGTATCACAAAGGCGATGCAGGTCCGCAAAGGCATATCCCAGAGCATTGATCTCGTCCAACAGTTCTTTGATGATCGACAGATCATGAGCAGATGTTCCGACGCGAATCGCGGCCCGATAATAGGCGTTTCCGTAGTATTTCCCCATGATGCGAAACACAGCTTCTTTTGTCAATGGGGTACTGAAATCTGACGCAGCAATCATTTGCTTCCTCCTGTGCCGTAGCGTTGACGCGCGTCAATCAGGGGACGGTTCTCCGTCAATCAGGGGACGGTTCTCTGATTGACTGATTGTTCTCAGCTATTTGGCTTTCTGTATAACATAATACGTCATTCCTGTTAGACGACTGATCTGCCTTACCGACAAGCCGACCTTTTTTAGTTTGTGGATGTATTTGTCGCGTTCCGCGGTCGAAAGGGCTTGAAATGCGGAAGCCGAATCACATCCGGTATATTTCTGCAGTATTTGTTTCGCCTGCTGGTCGGTTACACGCTTCGGTGGGGTGTCTCGCATTTCCAAGCATTCCTCTGTCATTTGCTCCAGGCTTGACTCAACGACGGATTGCACAGAAACATATTGCTCCACACAGTCAAAATCAACAAGGTCCGGCTGCCCGGTATACTCCGCAAAGCTGCTGTACGGATAATCCTCCAATCGCTTACAGAGCCCGGCCTTGATCGGATTTTGATGAACGTATCGGATTACCGTGTACAAATACCGAGTGGTTTCCACGACCTCGCTCTTAAAACGGTCCTGGAACAAATGACCGACACGCTGATATTTCGTGTTGTACCAATAAACGAAACGCGCACCGATTCGCTTAAACGTCTGCTCCAGGCTTTCCGTTCCTTCCTTCATCAACAGATGCACGTGATTTCCCATCAAGCAGTAGGCAAGCAGCTGATAGCCGCAAACCGGTTTATAATCCCGCAGGATTTTAAGAAACACCTCGTTGTCTTCCTCGTCCTCAAAGATTTGCTGACAGTTTATTCCCCGGAGCATAACGTGATAGATTCCGCTCTCCGCCCGTGTCCGCGCTTTCCTGGGCATTTGTCATCACCTCACGAGCAGTATACCATGTGGAACCATCTTTGTCAATCAGAGAACCGTCCCCTGATTGGCCTATGCCTTGTGGCCGCCTACCTGCTGGTTGCGGTCCATGGCGGTGCCGGCCTCCTGGAGGTTCATGGCCTTGACGATGGCGTTTTTGCCGAATTTTTTACGAATGGAGAGGATGGCCTGCTGCTGGCGGCGTTCCTTGGCCTCCCGGGCTGCGCGCTCCGCCTGGGCTTCGGGCTCGTCAAAGAGGCTGAGCTGGACCGGCTGATCGGAGAGCCGGGCCTCCTCCTGCACATGGTTGGCCACCACGTAGAGCCGCCGCACCGTCAGGGCCGGATCCGCGATCCGCTCGAAGAGGGCCACCGCCGCCCGGGTGAGCTGCTTGGTGGAGGCGGTGAAGCCCTCCAGATTCACCGAGCCGTGGGTCCCCTGGGGAGCGGCCCGGCCGTACCAGTCCCGGGCCACGGCGCCATCAAAGGAGCTGCGGGCCTCCGGGGTCTTCAGGTTTTCCACGTCGTAGCCCACGCTCAGGACCAGCTGGTCCGTGGCCAGGCCCTTTGACACCAGATCCAGCACCAGGGAATCCGTCATCTCCCGGACGATCAGCCGGGTCTCCTCGAAGCTGTATGGCCGGTGGAGCACCTGGCCCACGGAGAGGGAGCTGGCCTTGGGCTGATACTTCTTGATGTCGGCCATGGTGCAGGGCTCATAGCCCCAGGCGTGGTCGATCAGCAGCTCCGCGTTGACACCGAAAAGCTTGTAGAGCAGGTTTTCGTTCCGCCGCTGGTGGTCCTTGCCCAGGGAGCAGCGGGCGACGTCCCCCATGGTGTACATGCCGTTGGCCTCCAGCTTCCGGGCGATGCCCCGGCCGATGCGCCAGAAGTCCGTCAGGGGCCGGTGCTCCCAGAGCAGCTCCCGATAGCTCCGCTCGTCCAGCTCCGCGATGCGGACCCCGTCCTCGTCCGCGGGGAGCTTCTTGGCCACGATGTCCATGGCGATCTTGCAGAGATAGAGATTCGTGCCGATGCCCGCCGTGGCGGTGATGCCGGTCCGGGCCAGCACGTCCCGGATCATCCGGACCGCCAGCTCCCGGGCCGTGCATTTGTAGGTGTTCAGATAGGGAGTCACGTCGATGAAGACCTCGTCGATGGAGTAGACATGGATGTCCTCCGGCGCGATGTATTTGAGGTAGGTCTGGTAGACGCCCGCGCTGCAGTCCATGTAGCGGGCCATCTGGGGCGGGGCGATGACGGGCTCCAGCTTCAGACCTGGGTTGGCCCGCAGCCGATCGGCGAAGGCGGAGGCGCCGGTGAAGCGCCGGCCCGGCGCGTTGGAGAGCCGGCGGGCGTTGATCTGCTCCACCGCCTGCTTCACCTCAAAGAGCCGGGGGCGGCCCGGGATGCCGTAGGCCTTCAGGGCCGGGGAGACCGCCAGACAGATGGTCTTGTCGGTGCGGCTCTCGTCGGCTACCACCAGCATGGCGTTCAGCGGGTCCAGCCCCCGCTCCACGCATTCCACCGAGGCGTAAAAGGATTTCAGATCAATGGCCACGTATTGCTTCTTCCGTTCCATCCCGCGCCTCCCTTCCGGCGAGCTCCCGCCGCATGATCCCCGTAATCCCCATGATAAAAGAATACCATTTATATTATACCAAAAACATGCCAAATTGCAAACGGAACCCGCTGTTTTTGCGGATTTTCGGATTGATTTTTTTCCTGTCGCGGAATATAATATACAAAATATTGCAGGCCCGCGCCATTTTGGGGCGGGAACGACACGGAACGCGAAAACACCGTCTATAAGCTCTGTACCCTCAATCCGGCAATCTGAAAACAAGGAATCCAAGCGCAAAAACTCCAACTCCCGCCTGGAGGAGGAGTGCCGTCAGCTCGCTGAAAAGTCCGAGCAGCCGGCGCAGACGGATCGCCTGCGGGAGAGGGTCAACAGGATCAGCAACGAAGATGCGGAATGGGACAGGAAACCTGAAATGAAACTGTTTATCACAGGCCATACGGACCGCTACGCCCTGGAGCAGCTCCAGCTCTGCCTCTTTCCCGAGGAGCCGATGGAGTTCTGCGAGGAGCCCTTCCGGGGCGACGGGGCGGTTTCGAAGCTCAGCTATGGAACGAAATATCTGACCGCCACGGCGAAGATCACCCGCAACGGGATCACCACCCGGGGGATCCAGCGCCTGGCCCGGGAGAAGGAGACCTACGCCCTGCGGCGGCGGATTTTACAGCGGGCCTACTATCTGGCGGCCCTGCCCCAGCTCCCCGCGCCGCCCCCCTGGGGGGCCCTCTCCGGGGTCCGGCCCACCAAGCTTTCCACCCGCCATCTGCTGGCGGGGGGCACGGCGGAGAGCGCGGACAGGCTGATGGAGGAAATGTTTTTCGTCACCCCGGCCCGGCGGAGGCTCTGCGTCCGGGCCAGCCTGGCCTCGGTGGAGGCGGCGAAGCTGCTGGCTCCCAGTGACGTTTCGGTCTACATCGGCATCCCCTTTTGTCCCACCCGCTGCTCCTACTGTTCCTTCGTCAGCCAGACCGAGGGCAGCGCGGGGAAGCTGCTGAGCCCCTATCTGGACTGCCTGCTGCGGGAGATCCAGGTCGTGGGGGAAGGGATGAAGCGGGCCGGTCTGACCCTCCGGACCCTCTACATCGGCGGCGGAACCCCCACCACCCTTTCCGCGGCCCAGATAAAGCTGCTGATGGAGGCGATCAACCGGCATTTTGAGCGCTCCCGGCTGATAGAATATACGGTGGAGGCCGGGCGGCCCGACACTGTGGACCCGGAGAAGCTGCAGATCATCCGGGCGCTGGGGGCGAACCGGGTCAGCATCAACCCCCAGACCATGAACGACGCGGTGCTGCGGACCGTGGGCCGGCCCCATACCGCCGCCGACATCGAGCGGGCCTTTGCCCAGGCAGTCGAAGCGGGCTTTGCCAGCATCAATATGGACCTGATCGCCGGCCTGCCCGGGGACGACCCGGAGAGCTTCGCCCGGTCCCTGGACCGGGTCCTGGCCCTGGACCCCTCCAACGTCACGGTCCACACCCTCGCCCTGAAGAAGGGCGCGGATCTCTTTTCCAGGCGGGAGGGTCTTCCCGCTCAGCGGGACGTGGAGACCATGGTGGACCATGCCAACGGGGTGCTGACGGAGCGGGGCTACGCGCCCTATTACCTCTACCGGCAGAAGTATATGTCCGGCAGCCTGGAGAACGTGGGCTGGTGCCGGGATCAGGATCTCTGCCTCTACAACATCTATATGATGGAGGAACTGAGCTCCATCCTGGCCCTGGGCGGCGGGGCCGTCAGCAAGCGGAACCTGCCCGACAACCGTCTGGAGCGCCAGTGCAACCCCAAATACCCCAAACAGTACGTGGAGCGGATCGAAGCGGTCCTGGCGGAAAAAACTGCCCTGCTGGAACAATTGACAAGCGACGGAAAAACGGGTATAATTACTTGATACCTGTCATTCAGGCAACAGACAATAGGCATCAGGCGCCGCCTGCTGTGTTATTTATAACAATTATGGGATACTCCGTTCGATAGGTTCAGGATCCCGGTATCCAGCATTCGGCATCTGGGCGCGCTGCGCGCAAAATCGTCTCGAACGGGCTCCGGGGCGCTGTGTTTCCGACAACAGCTCGAGCGGTGCCTGATGCCTGATGCCTCAATAACGGAAACGGCACAGAACTGCGAGGAGCAGCGAATAAGAAAAACTATACAAAAAAAGGAGTCCACGACCATGCGGATCGAACTGAACGACATCAACCGCGCCCTGCGGACGGACCCGAAGGGCTATGTCAGGCGCTGTGACGCGCTCTACAACAGCCGCATCGGCAAGGCTGCCGACCTGGTGGTGAGCCGTCTGGCCAAGAGCCGCGTCGTCCTGCTGGCGGGCCCCTCCTCCTCCGGCAAGACCACCACCGCCTCCCGAATCAAGAAGGCCCTGGCGGAGCGGAGCGTCTACGCCCATATGATCTCCCTGGACGACTACTACCGGCCCAAGTCCGACCCGGACTTCCCCCGGACCAAGGACGGCGAATTCGACCTGGAGGCCCCCGAGGGGCTGGACACCGCCCTGCTGGGCCGCCATCTGGAAGCGCTGGACCAGGGCGGGGAAATCGTCGTCCCCCACTTTGACTTCAAGATCCAGGCCCAGGTGCCGGAGAAGTTCCAAACCCTGAAGCTCCACGACCATGAGGTGGTCATTTTCGAGGGCATCCACGGGCTCAACCCCATGCTCACCGGCAGGAACCCCGAGGCCACCCGTCTCTTCGTCTCCACCGCCTCCTCCGTCTATGACAACGACGTGGAGGTTTTCGACCGGGTCTGGATGCGGGTGCTGCGGCGCATCGTCCGAGACTATTACTTCCGGGCCTCCACCGCTGAGGAGACCCTGGGCATGTGGCGCAACGTCCGCCTGGGGGAGAAGAAGTACATCACCCCCTTCAAGGGCAGCGCCCACTATGCCATCGACTCCTCCCTGGGCTACGAGGTGGCGGCCTTCCGTCCCATCGCCGAGCCTATGCTGATCGAGGCCGAGGAGCATCCCCAGCCCAAGCTGGTGGACCTGATCCTGGAGGGGCTGGAGTCCTTCGACCCCCTGGACCCCGCCGAGCTGCCGGAGACCTCGCTGCTGAAAGAGGAATTTCTGCCAAGGGGATGAACCGTGCTTCGCACGTAAATCGAAAGGAGCACTATGGATACTCTGTTTTCAAACGTGACGATCGTGACCATGGACGAAGCCATGCACGTCTACTACGCGGCCTTTCTGGGCGTGACGGACGGGAAGATCTCCTGGATCGACCGGGAGCCGCCCAAGGAGCAGCCGAAGCAGATCATCAACGGCGAGGGCATGGTGCTGATGCCGGGGCTGATCAACTGCCATACGCACCTGCCCATGAGCCTGCTGCGGGGCTACGGCGACGGCTGCGACCTGCACACCTGGCTCTTCGACTATATCTTTCCCCGGGAAGCGAAGATGGACGACCGGACCGTCAAGGCGGCCACCCTGCTGTCCATCGCCGAGTGCCTGCGCTTCGGCACCACCTCCGTCTCGGATATGTACGACCACTGCGGCGCCATCGCCGAGGCCGTGGCAGAGAGCGGCATCAAGGCCAACCTCAGCCGCGGCACCACCCTCTTTGCCGGGGAGTTCGATTTTGAGACCTATCCCGCCTGCAGGGAGCTGCGGGAGCTGCATGAGAAGTGGCACGGCTACGACAAGGGCCGCATCAGGGTGGAGACCGCAATCCACGCGGAGTACACCTCCAACTACCGCCTCTGGGAGGCCCTGGGGGAATACGCCTGCAACGAGGGCCTGGGCATGCAGCTTCACCTCTCCGAGACGAAGAAGGAGCACGAGGCCTGCAAGGAGAAGTACGGTCTGACCCCCGCCCAGCTCCTGGACTGCCATCATGCGTTCGACAGCCGGACGCTGGCGGCCCACTGCGTCTGGCTGGAGCCGGAGGATATGGCGCTGCTGGCAAAGCGGAAGGTCACGGCGGTCCACTGCCCCGTGTCCAATCTGAAGCTGGCCTCCGGCAAGGCCGATGTGATCGCCATGGTGAAGGCCGGCATGAACGTGGCGCTGGGCACCGACGGCGCCTCCTCCAACAACAATCTGGATCTCTTTGAGGAGATCAAGCTGGCTTCTCTGATGGCCAAGGACGTCCACGCCAGCGCCGAGGCCCTGCCGCCCCAGGCGGCTCTGATGATGGCCACGGTCTGCGGCGCCCGGGCCCAGGGACGGGAGCAGGAGTGCGGCATGCTGAAGCTGGGCATGGACGCGGACCTGATCCTGCTGGACTTCACCCAGCCCCATCTGATGCCCTGCCACGACGTGCTCTCCCATCTGTGCTACGCCGCCGACGGCCGCGACGTGATCATGACCATGGTGCGCGGCAGGATCCTCTACGCGGCGGGGAAGTACCCCACCATCGACCTGGACGCCGTCGTCAAGGAACTGGCGGAGCACGCCATGCCCACTGTGTTCCTGGATAACGAATCCAGCGCAGGAAAGGAATGAACGCCTTGCTGAAAGCAAATACGAATAAAAAACAAAGCTTCCTGGGAGGCGCCGCGGTACTGGCGCTGGCGGTGGCGATCGTCAAGGTCCTGGGCTTCCTCTATAAGATCCCCCTGGCGCGGATCATCGGCGACGACGGCTTCGGCTACTTCAACACGGCTTACGACATCTACTCCGTGCTGCTGATGGTATCCACCACCGGTCTGCCCGTGGCCATGTCCCGGATGATTTCCGAGGCCCAGACCCTGGGCCGGACCAGGCAGATCCACCAGATCTACCGGGTCTCCCGGGCGGTCTTCCTGAGCATCGGCGTGGTGGGCGCTCTGGGGATGGCCCTGCTCTGCCGCCAGCTGGCCTCTCTGATGAACTCGGAGAAGAGCTGGTTCGCCATCCTCTGCCTGTCCCCCGCGGTGCTTTTCGTGGGCATCATCTCCTCGGAGCGGGGCTTCTTCCAGGGACAGTCCAACATGGTCCCCACCTCGGTCTCCCAGGTCATGGAGGCCGTCTGCAAGCTGGTGGTGGGCCTGGGTCTCGCCCTGGTGGCCATGTCCGTCTATAAGCGCGGTGGCCTTGTGACCGATCTGCCCGGAGAGCTGCCGCCGGAGGATCCCCAGCGGGCCGCGCTGGCCCTGGCCCATTCCAAGGCCGCGGGCTTCTCCATCCTGGGCGTCACCCTGGGCACGGTGGCGGCTTCCGTCTACCTGGTGCTGAAGCGGCGGAAGGCCGCCGCAGCGATCCTGGAGGAATGCACGGACCCCACGGTCTACTCCTGGAAGACCACGGTGAAGGAGCTGCTGACCATCGCCGTCCCCATCACCCTGGGCGCGGCGGGCCTGCAGATCATCACCACCATCGACATCGGCGTCTATATGGGCCAGCTCAAGGGTCCTGCGGGCTTTGACGAGGATACCGCCGACAAGCTCAAGGGCATCTACAACTTTGCCCAGACCATCTTCAACATGCCCTGCGCCTTCATCACGCCTCTGACCGTGGCCGCCATTCCGGCCATCACCGAGCAGATCACCCTGCGCCGCCGCCGCCGGGCCAACACCGTGGCGGAGTCCGCCACCCGGGTCATGGCCCTGATCGCCATGCCCTGCTCCATCGGTCTGGCGGTGCTGGGCGAGCCCATCATGCAGCTGCTGCGGGGTTACAGCGGCGAGGAGCTGCGGGTGGCCGGCACCCTTATGAGCATCCTGGGCTTCTGCGTCTTCTTCAACGCCTTTGTGCTGGTGATGAACGCCATCATGCAGGCCCACGGCTACGTCTATATCCCGGTCATCAATCTGATCATCGGCGGCGTGGCGAAGGTGCTGATCAACCTGGTGCTGGTGGGCAATCCCAGAATCAACATCGTGGGCGTGCCCGTGGGCACCGTGATCTGCTATATGCTGATCACCATGCTGGATCTGATCGCCATCCGCCGCATCCTGCGCAATCCGCCGCGGCTGATCCCCAACGTCATCAAGCCGGCCCTGGCCTCCGTGGCCATGGGCGCCGCGGCCTTTGTCCTCAACAAGCTCTGCCTGCTCATCGGTCTGCCCCTGGTGCTGCGGACCGGCTTCTCCATCCTGGGAGCCGCCGCGGTCTACGCGGTCCTGGTGTACGCGCTTCGCATCGTCACCCGGGACGATTGCTCGCTGCTGCCCAAGGGAGACAAGATCGCGAAGCTGCTGCGGGTGAAATAAGCAAAAAAACCGAAAAATCTTTGAAATAATCTCAAATTTTTCAGAATTAACACTTGCGAAAGCGTGCAAAATATGATAGATTTTACGGAGAAATCCGAATACGGCTTTTCGGACCTGGTCCGGCTGGTCGCCGCCCTGCGGGGACCGGGGGGCTGCCCCTGGGATCAGGTCCAGACCCATCAGTCCATCCGGCGCAATTTCCTGGAGGAAGCCTACGAGGCCTGCGAGGCCATGGACGCGGACGACCCCATCCACCTGCGGGAGGAGCTGGGCGACGTGCTGCTCCAGGTGGTCTTTCACGCGGGCATCGAGGCGGACGCGGGACGCTTCGATGTGGACGGGGTCTGCGACGCGGTGTGCCGCAAGCTGATCGACCGGCATCCCCACTTGTTCGACCGGGCGCCGAGCCGTATGGATTGGGAGGAGCTCAAACGGGCCGAGCGGGGCAATCAGACCGTCGCCCAGGCCATGGAGGGCGTCTCCCGCGCGCTGCCCGCGCTGTGGCGGGCGGACAAGCTCCTGTCCAAGGCGGAGAAGAGCGGCTATCCCCAGCCGGAGACCGCCGCGCTTTGCCGGGAGCTGACCCGACAGACTGCAGCGCTCTGTCAGACGGAAGGATCTGAGGCACAGACCCATCTGGGCCGGGCGCTCTTCGCCCTGGTCCGGCTGGCCCGCGGTGCCGAGCTGGATCCGGAAAGCGCGCTGACGGAGACCTGTCAGCAATTCATCGACAGCTTTTCCCATTGGGAGGCTGCCGCACTCCAAGCAGAGAAGTAACAAAAGAAAGAGGTATCATCAATGAACAAGACTGAACTCGTGGCCGCTGTTGCCGCAAAGACCGAACTTTCCAAGAAGAACGCCGAGAAGGCCGTTGCCGCCGTTCTCGAAACCGTGGCCGAGACCCTCGCCGCCGGCGAGAAGGTCCAGCTGGTGGGCTTTGGCACCTTTGAGCTCCGTGAGCGCGACGCCCGCACCGCAAAGAACCCCCGCACCGGTGAGACCGTCGAGGTTGCCGCCAGCCGCGTTCCCGCCTTCAAGGCCGGCCAGGCTCTGAAGGCCAAGGTCGCGAAGTAATTTCGATCTTGATACCGCAGCTCCTTTCGGGGGGCTGCGGTTTTTCTTTTTGAAAACGGAATGGGCGAAATGCACAAGTTTTTCCGGCAAAATTCTCTGCTGCGCCTGGTCGTTAGAACAGGAAAAAAACTTGTTCCCGGGGAGGCTTTGTGCTACAATAAAACTACCGAAAAAGTCTGTCAGGCTTTTGAAGAAATTGAAAAAAGGAGACTGCAAGCATGAAGAAACATCTCACCAAGCGACTCCTCGCGCTGCTTCTGACGCTGGCCATGGTTCTTTCCCTGATTCCCATGACCTTTGCAGAGGACGCGCCGAAGTCCGACGATGTGGTGGTCCTGTTTACGAATGATATCCACTGCGGCGTGGATCAGACGGACAGCTCCATCGGCATCGCGGGCCTCGCAAAGATCAAGAAGGAATTGGAAGCAAGCCATGACAACGTGGTCCTGGTGGACAACGGCGACGCCATCCAGGGCGAGCTGATCGGCACCGTTTCCAAGGGCGAGTACCTGGTTCAGCTCATGAACTACGTGGGCTACGACTATGCCGCCTTCGGCAACCACGAGTTCGACTACACCATGCCCCAGCTCAAAAAGCTGGTGGAAATGGCGAATGTGGAGTACCTGAGCTGCAACTTCCGCTACATTGGCGAGGGAGAGAACCCCAACGCCGTGAACCTGGACGCCTACAAGGTCGTGGACTATGACGGCCTGAAGGTCGGCTTCGTGGGCATCACCACCCCCGAGTCCCTGGTGAAGTCCACCCCGACGTACTTCCAGGATGAAGACGGCAACTGGATCTACACCTTCTGCAACGGCGGCGACGGCCAGGAGCTGTACGACGCGGTGCAGACCGCCGTGGACGCGGCCAGGGCCGACGGCGCGCAGGTCGTTGTGGCGCTGGCCCACCTGGGCATCGACGAGCAGAGCTCTCCCTGGATGTCCACGGAGGTGATCGCCAACACCACCGGCATCGACGTCATGCTGGACGGCCACTCCCACAGCACCATCGAGCGGCAGGAGGTCGCCAACAAGAACGGCGAGACCGTACTCCTGTCCTCCACCGGCACCAAGCTGGCCCATGTGGGCAAGCTGACCATCACCCCCGAGGGCGCGGTGAACACCGAGCTCATCAATCGCTCCGACGTGGACGGCGTGGACCCCGAGACCCAGAGCTATCTGGAGCAGATCGAGGCTGAGTTCGAGGAGCTGAAGCAGCAGGTCGTGGCCCATGTGGACTATGACCTCCTGACCACCAACCCCGATACCGGCGCCAGAATGGTCCGTATGCGCGAGACCAACCTGGGCGACGTCTGCGCGGACGCCTACCGGTCGGTCCTCGGCACGGACATTGCCTTCGTCAACGGCGGCGGCGTGCGTGCAAACATTAAAGCTGGCGATGTGACCTATGAGCAGATCATCAACGTGCATCCCTACGGCAACATGGCCTGCGCGGTCAAGGCCAGCGGCCAGGAGATCCTGGACGCGCTGGAAATGTCCGCCCGGAACGTGAGCATCGACGAAGAAGGCAATTATGTCGGCGAGAACGGCGGTTTCCTCCACGTCTCCGGTCTGCGCTTCACCATCGTCACAGGGATCCCCTCCTCTGTGGTCGTGGATGAAAGCAAGATGTTCGTTGAGGTCGCCGGCGCCCGCCGTGTGAAGGACGTCGAGGTCCTTCAGGAGGACGGCTCCTACGCACCCATCGATCCCGAGGGCGAGTACACCCTGGCCTGCCACAACTACCTGCTGAAGGACTGCGGCGACGGCTACACCATGTTCAAGGACAATGAGTTTGTGCTGGACGAGGTCAAGGTGGACAACCAGGTCCTCATCGAGTACATGACCTCCGAGGAATTTGCCGCGCACGACTACTCCAAGTGGGACGGCGAAGGCCGCATTACCATCCTGGACGACGATCTGATCGGCAAGACTGTCATTCTCCACACCAACGACACCCACGGCGCGCTGCTGGGCTTCGCCCAGGTGGCAAAGGTGAGAAAGGATTATGAAGCCAGAGGCGCCCGGGTGCTTCTGGTGGATGCCGGCGACTTCAGCCAGGGCACTACCTACGTCTCCACCAACAAGGGCGCCGCCGCCGCGCAGATCATGAAGCTGACGGGCTACGACGTCGTTACCCTGGGCAACCACGAGTTCGACTTCGGCTACGACCAGCTCAAGCAGAACCTCGAGGACGCTGAGCTCGTCACCGTCTGCGCCGATGTCTACATGAAAGACACAGGTTTGTCCGCGTTTGCTCCCTATACGATGTATAATCTGGGCGGCCCGTACGACTGGCTCAAGATCGGCTTCTTCGGCATGGAGACCCCCGAGACTCAGACCAAGGTCAACCCCGGCCTGATCACGGAGCTCGAATTCGGCACCAACGAGAACGGTAAGTTCCTCTCCGGCGCGCAGAACGCCATCGCCGGTCTGAAGGCGAACGGAGCCGACGTCATCATCGGTCTGGTCCACTTGGGCGTGGACGACGAGTCCGTACCCTACCGCTCCATCGACCTCTATGAGCAGATCAAGGACGACGTGGACTTCCTGATCGACGGCCACTCCCACACCGTCATGACTGAGGGCCCCAACGGCGAGCCCATCCAGTCCACCGGCACCAAGGCCAGCAAGACGGCTTTCATGAACGTGGGCTGCATCGTCATTGACAACGACACCAAGGCCATTGTGGACCACTATCTGATCCCCCTGGGCGAGGACGCTCCCGTTGACGAGGAGGTCGCGGCTGTGGCCCAGACCATCATGGACGCCGTGAACGCCGAATACGGCGCGGTCTTCGCCCAGTCCGCCGTGGAGCTCAACGGCGACAAGGCCCCCGGCAACCGCAACATGGAGACCAACCTGGGCGACCTGATCACCGACGCCCTGCGCTGGAGCGTCATGAAGGATATGGACGCCGAGACCCTGGGCGTGCCCGAGGAGAATGTGGTGGCCATCACCAACGGCGGCGGCATCCGCGCCTGGATCCACGCCGGCAACGTGACCAAGAACGACATCAACACCGTCCTTCCCTTCGGCAACACCGTGGCCGTGGTCTACGTCACCGGCGCGGAGCTGCTGGAGGCTCTGGAGGCTTCCACCTACTGCACCCCCGGCGCCGTGGGCGGCTTCCCCCAGATCAGCGGCATGAACATCGAGATCGATACGATGAAGTCGTTTGATGAGGGCGAGCTCTATCCCGCATCCACCTACCATCAGCCCGCTTCCATCCGCCGCGTCACCATCAAGGACGTGAACGGCAAGGCGTTCGATCCCGAGGCCAAATACGCAGTCGTCACCAACAACTTCTGCTCTGCCGGCGGCGACACCTATTACGCCTTCAAGGCCGCCTCCTCCCAGTTCGACACCGGCATCCCCATGGACGAAGCGCTGATGGAGTTCATCAAGGACCCCGCCTTCCTGAACGGCTACATCAGCGACTTCTACGCCGAGCCCCAGGGCCGCATCACCATCAAGAACGGCTTTGAGGACGTGCAGGATCCCGGCAAGTACTACTACGCTCCCGTCTACTGGGCTTATGACCATGAGCCCCAGATCACCGGCGGCAAGACCGACACCCTCTTCGGCGTCAAGGCCCCCTGCACCCGCGAGCAGATCGTGACCTTCCTGTGGAAGGCCTACGGCGCCGAGCAGCCCACCAACACCGATAACCCCTTCACCGAGGACGTCAAGGAAGGCAAGTATTACTTCAAGGCGGTCATGTGGGCCAAGGAGAAGGGCATCACCGGCGGCGTAACCAACACGAAGTTCGGCGTCGGCAAGCCCTGCACCCGTGAGCAGGCGGTGACCTTCCTGTGGAAGGCGGCAGGCGCGCCGGAGCCCAAGCTGACCGAGAACCCCTTCGAGGACGTGGTTCCCGGCAAGTATTACTACAAGGCAGTGCTCTGGGCCTTTGAGAACGGCGTCACCGGCGGCGTCAGCGAGACGAAGTTCGGCGTCGGAAAGACCTGCACCCGCGCCCAGATCGTGACCTTCCTCTATGCCGCCCTGGCCAAGGAGCACAGCTTTGAGTTCCTGGTCACCTCCGACCTCCACGGCCAGATCTTCGCCACCGACTACACCCTGCCCTATGAAAACTCCGGCACCTACAGCCGCGGCCTGACCCGCGTGGCCACCTACATCAAGGAGCAGAAGGACGCCTTCGGCGAGAACCTCTACGTGGTGGACATGGGCGACACCTTCCAGGGCGCGCCTCTGACCTACCACTACGCCTTCGACAAGCCCGAGGAAAAGGACCCCGCCATCCTGGCCTTCCGCACCATCGGCTACGATATGTGGGTCGTGGGCAACCACGAGTTCAACTACGGCCTGGACATTCTGACCCGGCAGATGGACTACGCCGTCTCCGAGAGCACCGAGTCCGAAAAACAGCTGACCATCTCCATGGCCAACTACCTGAAGGCCGAGACCAACAACGACGAGACCAAGGACTGGGCCACCTGGAGAGATGTGGCGCCCTACGTCATCAAGGACTTTGGCGGCTGCAAGGTGGCCGTCATCGGCTTCGGCAACCCCAACATCCCCAAGTGGGACGTGCCCGCCAACTGGGAGGGCATCTACTTCGCCAACATCATCGAGACCTACAAGCACTATGAGGCCGAGATGCTGGAGCAGGCCGACATGATCGTGGTCGTGGCCCACAGCGGCATCGACTCCGACCCCGGCTCCGACTTCATCCGGGAGCTGGTGGCCTCCACCAACACCATCGCCTTCGCCTTCTCCGGCCATGAGCACAGGAACTCCATTACCCCGGTCAAAAATACCGACGGCAAGGAGATCCCCATCCTCTCCCCCTACACCAAGGCCCGCCGCATCGCGCAGGTCAAGGTGGAGTGGACCGGCGCGGAAGAGGAGCGCACCATTACCCCCAAGCTGGTGAACATGGAGGGCTACCCCATCGACGAGGAGCTGGCAGAGCTGCTGCAGCCCTACGAGACCGAGACCTGGGAGAACTACATGCTCCAGCCCATCGGCAAGGCGCTGGGCGACTACCCCGCCGCCAACCTGGGCACCGCTCCCTCCGCCTTTATGGATCTGATCAATACCGTTCAGACCTGGGGCGCCTATGACAACAACGGCCAGAACACCCCCGACAAGACCGAGGACGACACGCCCGCCATGCTGTCCATCTCCGCCCCCCTGACCTCCGGCGACAAGGCCAATCTGATCGCCGAGGGCGACATCTACCTGGGCGACATGTTCGGCCTCTACCGCTTCGAGAACTGGTTCTACCAGATCACCATGAGCGGCGAGGAGGTCCACCAGTGGCTGGAGTTCGCCGCCACCAAGATCCGCGTGGACGAGGAGGGCGAGCCCTATGTCACCAACGGCGATCTGACCTACTACGACGTCATTATGGGCGACGGCTTCCAC
Source organism: Oscillospiraceae bacterium (assembly GCA_017509485.1). GTDB lineage: Bacteria > Bacillota > Clostridia > Oscillospirales > Oscillospiraceae > JAFRPC01. Next base: position 39,922 of record JAFWPP010000027.1, read on the forward strand.
TATGAGATCGACGTGAGCAAGCCCGAGGGCGAGCGCGTGGTCAACATGAGATATCAGGGCCAGCCCGTGACTCCCGATCAGGTGTTCACCGTCGTCGTCAACAACTACCGCTACAACGGCGGCGGCAACTACGTCAAGTGGCTCAACGACCACGGCTGCAACTTCGTGGCCAACGACCCCGATCGCATCATCTACTCCACCCAGTACGACATGATTCAGGGCGAGGACGAGGGCCAGGCCAGAGCCCTGCTGGTCTCTTACATCAAGAAGGAGACCACCGAGCACGGCGGCATCACTCCCTTCATCACTTCCACCTGGACCGTCCGGAACGGCGCGGCCGAGGAGGAAGGGGTTGTGACCTCCTTCCCCAGCACGGACAACGCCGACATCGAAAAGTACGGCAACATTTTCACCAGCCTGAACGCTGACGAGCTCTTTGCCGCGGGCTTCACCTGGGGCGACCTCGTGACCGTGAAGTTCCTGAATCAGGAGCTGGAGCTGCCCATCGTTCCCACCTACTCCTACGTGGATCAGGGCACTGCTGCCGTCATTGTCGGCAAGGACGGCGAGACCGGCGAGCCTGTGGGACGTGTGAAGATGGCCATCAACATGGGCAACTTCGCCACGGCCTACGGCCTTGCGGATAAGATCACCGAGGGCAGCAGCTACCATTGGGAAGCCAAGGAAGGCGTGACCTTCCCCGTTCCCGTGAACATCAGCATGAAGGAGCAGGGCGGCTATATGGCCGAGCTCCTCCTGCACGACATCAACCGCACCAACAATCGGGACGATTATCCCGCGCTGACCGACGCGGAGTTTGCCAACTTCCGGCAGATCACCACCAACGGCATGGGCGATCATCTCTACCGCGGCTCCAGCCCCATCAACCCCGAGATCGGCCGCAATACCTATGCCGACGCCGCTCTGGCTGAGGCCGGCGTCACCGTGATCATGAACCTGGCTAACGATCAGGCCACTGCCGAGGCCTACCCCGGCTACGCCGAAACCTATTATGCCGGGCAGAACATCATCTTCCTGAACCTCGGCGTGGACTTCCAGGCTCCCGACTTCCAGGAAGGCCTTGCCAACGGTCTGCGGCATTTCGCCTCCAACCCCGGCGTCTACTACGTCCACTGCACCGAGGGCAAGGACAGAGCGGGCTTCGTCTCCGCCCTGCTGGAGTGCTTCATGGGCGCGACCTACGACGAGGTTGTGGCCGACTATCTGAAGACCTACACCAACTACTACACCGTGGTGGACGGGACCCAGCAGCCCCTGAGCGAGGAGACCCTGAACGCCATCGCCGATTCCAACATCATCAAGACCCTGAAGACCGCCTTCGAGGTCGAGGACCTGACGACCGCCGATCTGGCCGCCGAGGCCGAGGAATACATCGCCTCCCTGGGCCTGAACGGCGAAGAGATCCTGGCCCTGCGCGAGAATCTGGCCGGCGAGTACGCTCCTCCCGAGCCCCAGACCGACCCCCGGTTTGAGAAGCTCACCGAGGCTCCTGAGGACTGGACCGAAGGCAAGTACCTGCTGGTCTACGAGACCGAGGAAGGCGAGGGCAAGGTCTTCAACGGCGTTGACGGCGCCAACGGCGACAGCTACGACGCGGTCGCCATCGAGGACGGCGCGATCGCCTACGACGAAGCGCTCTTCACCGTCAGCTTCGAGACCGTGGAGGGCGGCTACGCCATCCACACCGCCAACGGCTACATGGGCAACGTCGGGGACAAGAACGGCGTGACCAGCTCCAGTGCTGAGGCCCTGCCGAACACCCTGAGCTTCACTGATGGCGAGATCCTGCTGGTCTGCAACGGCCGGTACTTCCGCTTCAACAAGAACAACAACAACGACCGCTTCCGCTATTTCAACATCAACTCCACCAACGACAAATACCCGCTTCCCGCCGTCTACGTTCTGGTGAACGCCGACTGATTCAAAACGCAAGAGGGGCCGCTGCCATCCGGCAGCGGCCCCGTTTTATCGAGGGAAGCAGCGAAAATCGGGATTTGTCGAGATCATTCGTAGGGGCCGATGCCCACATCGGCCCTCACACCGATACGGGATAGGGCCGATGTGGGCATCGGCCCCTACGGAGCGACTCTGTCGTCGATACGTCCCCTCATCCGGCGCTTCGCGCCACCTTCCCCCCAAGGGGAAGGCATCCCGACAAATCCCGATTTCACCGGGCAATGGACAACAACACCCGCAGCCAGATCTGCCAGTAGCGCAATCTGGGAACGGGCTCGGCTGCGGTCAGAGAGAGCTCGGCCAGAAGCTTGCCGCCGGACTTGACCCGCAGGGTCCCGAGGACCTGCCCGGCCTCCACCGGTGCGGCCACGCGCTCCGGCAGCTCCAGCTCCCGGGTCACGGCGCTGAGCATGGCCTTTTCCAGCAGGATGGGCGCCGGATCTCCCAGGACCGGCGTAACGGCGTCCAGGGTGCCCAGATCCACCGCCACGGGAGGCAGCTCGACGCCCTCCGCCGGATCCGCCAGGGCGTAGTTGGCGAAGCCCCAGTTCAGCAGGGCCTTGGCGTCCTCAAAGCGGTGGGAGGAGGAGTCCGCCCCCAGCACCACGGCGATCAGCTCGATCCCCTCCCGCTTGGCCGAGGCGGAAAGACAGTGCCCGGCCCGGGAGGTGTAGCCGGTCTTGAGGCCGGTGGTGCCTTCGTAGAAGCGCACCAGCTTGTTGGTGTTGGACAAGCCGAAGGCGCCGTTTCGTACCGTGTCCATCCAGATGGTGGTGTAGCGGCGGATGGCGTCATGCTTCAACAGCTCCCGGGACATCAGGGCCACGTCCCGGGCGGTGGTCAGGTGCTCCCGGGCCTCGGGCTCGTCGTCCAGGCCCGTGCAGTTGACGAAATGGCTGTTCGTCATGCCCAGCTCCGCCGCCCGGGCGTTCATCCGCCCCACGAAGGCCGCCTCGCTGCCGGCCAGGTGCTCGGCCAGGGCCGCAGCGCAGTCGTTGGCGGAGCTGACCACCACGGATTTGAGCATCTCGTCCATGGACAGCCGCTCGCCCTCCTCCAGGTAGATCTGGCTGCCGCCCTTGCCCGCGGCGGCGGCGGAGGCCGTCACCTGGTCCTCCCAGCTGATCTGGCCGGCGTCCAGAGCTTCCATCACCAGCAGCAGGGTCATGATTTTTGTGACGCTGGCGGGCTCCCGCTGCTCGTCGGCGTTTTTCTCAAAGAGCACCGTTCCCGTGGCGACATCCATCAGGATCGCCGAGGGCGCGTGCAGCGTCACAGCCGGCGCCGGCTCCGCCGCGGCGGCGGGCAGAACTCCCAGCAGCAGCGCCAGGATCATCGTGAGACAAAGCGTTTTCCGCATCGTCTTCCCTCCTTGGATCGTTTGCTTCATCCTATGCCCTCCGCGCTCCGCTTATGCGCGGCTCCCGCCGTCCGAGCCTCCGCCTGCGGCAGAGCGGGCCCGCACCCCTGCGGGCAAGGCCGTCCCCCGCGGTCCGGGGGAGGGAATGAAACGCGGTTTCCGGGAATACGACGTCGACGCCCGCGCAGTACGCAAATACGGCGGCGCGAAGATCGGAAAATGGCTTAGATGCTCCACGCGGCGCTGGCGCTTTGGAGACGGGTCATGCGGCGGAAGACGCCGTTTTCGTCTGCCAGAAGCTCCGCGGGGCTGCCCTGCTCGGCGACCCTGCCACCGGAGAGGACGACGATTTTGTCCGCCGCCTCGACGGTACGCATCCGGTGGGCGATGACCAGGACGGTCTTGCCTGCCAGCAGCCGGGACAGGGCGCCCTGGACCTTGGTCTCATTCTCCACGTCCAGAGAGGCCGTGGCCTCGTCCAGCAGGACGATAGGCGCGTTTTTCAGCAGGGCCCGGGCGATGGAGATGCGCTGGCGCTCGCCGCCGGAGAGCTCGCTGCCGTTTTCGCCGATGACACTGTGATAGCCCTGGGGCAGCTTCAAGGCGAATTCATCGCAGTTGGCAAGCTTTGCGGCCGCCAGGACCTCCTCATCTGTCGCGTCCTTTTTGCCGACGCGGATGTTCTCCAGGATGCTGTTGTTGAACAGCGTCACGTCCTGGAACACGATGGAGAAAACGCCCAGCAGCGTCTCGGGGTCGATCCCGGAAATATCCTGTCCGCCCACCGTGATCCGGCCCCGGCTGACGTCCCAGAACCGGGCGGCAAGGCGGGAGACGGTGGTCTTCCCGCCGCCGGAAGGACCGACCAGGGCCGTGACCTCGCCCTGCTTCGCGGTAAAGCTCACGTCCCGCAGCACCGTTTGATCCTGCTCATAGGAAAAGCCGACGCTTTCAAAGGCGATGTCATATCCCGCCGGACGAAAATCCGTCGTTCCGGTCTGGGCCGGCTGCTCCGCGATCTCGTTCATCCGGGCGACGGGGACGGTCAGCAGATTCAGCATACCCAGATTGATCAGGTTGCCGCTCATGGGCTCATACAGCCGGGAAGCCACCAGCAGGAAGGAAAAGAACTCCATGACGTTCAGCCTGCCCTGCAGGAGCAGCGCGCTGCCGACCACGGCCACCGTGCCGACGCCGATCTTCAGGATCAGCTGGGCCGAAACGATGAAGGCCGCCTGGCCCAGCTCCGCGCCGATGGCCTTTTTCTCCACGTCGTCGATCCTGCTGTCCAGCTCGGACAGGTAAGCGTCCTCGGCGTTGCAGCTTTTCAGGTCCCGGGACAGCTCGATAAACTCCTGCACGGCGTCGTTGAGCCGCACCTTGGATTCCGATTGACGGCGGATGAAATGGGCCTGCACCCGTCTTGACGCCGCCACGATAAAGATGGCGATGGGGATGGGCCACACAGCCGCCAGGGCCATCTCCCACTTGTAGAAGAAGAGCCCAATGCAGATCAGCGACGTGGAAATCAGACTGCCGTAGAACTGCGGGATCTGGTGGGAGGATGCGTGCTCCAGGGTCTCGGCGTCCGCCATGATCGTGTTGGTCAGATCCGCCAGGTCCTTTTTTCCGAAGAAGGACAGGGGCAGCTTTCGCAGCTTTTCCGCCAGGGAAATGCGGCGTTTCCCGGATTCCACGTAGGTCGCGAAGAAGGTGGCGTTGTACTGCCAGTAATTGGGTACAAAGATCAGGATCAGGCAGGCCGCCGCAAAGAGCAGATAATACGCCCAGCGCCCGGCAGCCGTGCCTGCCAGATAATCTCCGGTAAAGGCAAACAGCAGCCAGATCGGGAGCATCAGGGCAAGATTCGAGAGCGTCACCGCGAGGATCGCCTTGCCCATATCCGCGGCGCCCTTTTCCGTCAACGCAAAGCGCTTCATCAGATACCGTTTCATACCGCTTCACCTACCTTCCAACTGGCGGCCTTCCGGTATTCCGCCCACATCTGGGCGTAGAGCCCTTTCTGCTCCAGCAGCTCGCCGTGCTTTCCATGTTCCGCCAGTTGGCCGTTTTCCAACACGTAGATCCGGTCGGCATTGCGGACCGTGGAGAGTCGGTGCGCGATCATGATCACCGTCTTCCCCTTTGCCATCTCCCGGAAGGCCAGCTGTACCTGCGCCTCGCATTCCGGATCGACGAAGGCGCTGGCTTCGTCCAGGATCACCACGTCGGCGTCCTTCAGCATGGCGCGGGCAATGGCGATGCGCTGCTGCTCGCCGCCGGAGAGGTAGGTCCCCCGGGCGCCCAGCACCGTGTGGATGCCCTGGGGCAGGCGGGAGAGAATATCCGAGCACTGGGCCTTTTTCAGGGCCTCCAACAGTTCCTCCTCGGAGGCGTCCGGCTTCGCGATCCGCAGATTGTCCGCGATGGAGCGCTTTAGCAGGCGGCTGTCCTGGAAGACGTAGGCCACGCGCCGCATCAGCTCCTCCTTGGAGATTTGGCGTACGTCCACGCCGCCCAGGAGTACCTGTCCCTCCTGCGGGTCAAAGAATCGGGAGATCAGACCGGCCACCGTCGTTTTTCCGCTGCCGGAGGGACCGACGAGGGCGACGATCTCATTTCGTTCCGCCTTCAGGGACAGATGAGACAGGGCTGCCGGAGCGTCCGGCGAATAGCGGAAGCTCACGTCCTTCAGCTCCACGGTCGCGCCCCCGGGTGCAAGGCCCTGCTCCGCTCCCGGCAGGGGCTGCAGGCTGAGGATCGCGTCCGTCCTGGCCACTGCGTCCTTGACCCGCATGTCGTTCTCGCTCATGAACATGACCTTGCTCATGGCGGTGGCGATGGCAGGGGTGAAGATGACGTAAAACAGGAAGTTCAGCAGGATATCCGTCCGGTAATTGCCGCCGCGGATCAGAAACAGCGTCAGGCAGAGGAGAAAGACGAAGGCGCTGTGGATCAGCACGGTGTACGCCAGCATGGACTTGCGCATCATCCGGGTATAGTGCATACAGAACTCGCAGTAGTCGTCGATGGAGGTTTTGAAGCGATGGAAGGAGAACACCGTCTGCCCGAAGGTTTTGACCACCGGAACGCCCCGCACGTATTCGACAGCCTCGCTGCTCATGCGCTCCAGGGCGTTCTGATACTGCCGCATATCCTCCTGCATGGCCGGACCCGCCATCCGCATCATGGCGGCAAAGCTGAGCGCAATCGGGATCAGGCAGGCAAGGCCGAAGCGCCAGTCATACACGAACAGCATCACGAGCATGCCCAGGGGCAAAGCGATGGCCCCTGCCATGTCCGGCAGGTTGTGGGCCAGAAGCGTTTCCGTAGAGCCGGTCACCTCCGTCACGATCCGCCGCAGCTTGCCGGAGCCCATTTCTTCCGCGAAGCCGATGGGAAGGCGGGCAATGTGATGCAGCAGCGCCTTTTTCATATTTGCCGCCGTGCGGAAGGCGCTGCCGTGGGAACAGGCCAGCGCAGCTACATAGACCAGCCAGGCCAGCACCGCGAACAGCACGGCCATCCACCCGTTGCGGACGATCCCGGTGGCCTGCGAATAATCCGGCCAAAGCTCCAGTACCTCCCGGATGATCCGCCACAGGAAGACAAAGGGCAGCAGCGCCAGCAGGCTGCTCAGCGCGGACAGGATCAGCGACAGGAAAGTCAGCCTCCTGTAGCCGCCCGCGTACTCGAGCAGCGCCGAAAGTCCCCGCTGCTTCTTCTTTTTCATTTACAATCCTCCTTTTTTGTACGTTAGATTAGCATTTGCTAACTATTGGCTATGAAAAAAGCAGCACGACGATCCCGGCAGCGATGGCCGCGCCGACGATCCAAATGACGGTCAGAATGCCGCGCTTTCGGAGTACCTGCGGCCAGGTCTGGACATAGGGGATCTCCTCGCAGCCTGGAATGGCCCAAAAGCGGCTGTGGCCCACCCAAAGCCGGTCGATCACGATCCCGTCGTACCAGTTCATGACTTCCAGAAAAAGCAGGGCCTGCAGGTAAGCCGGCCGGAAGCTGCGAACGCCGTTCCAAAGCCCGATGATCCCCACCAGAGCTGCCAGCATGACAAGGAAAAAGGGGATCATAAAGCGTTTTCGCTTCCGGCTGACCGTTTCCGGGTCTGTCAGACCGAGCACAAAGGCTTTTTCCTGCACGGGCCTCGGATAGAAGTAGAGCCCGTTCAAGGCGCTGCCGCCCACCGCCAGCTTCACCATTGCCGTAAAGAAGGCGCAGAAGAGAACCAGTTGAAGGACAATCATAATAGCTGTCCTCCGATCCACATGGCGAGCAGGGCCATCAAGGCGGCCACAAAGGGAAAGACGAGAATGCGGATCGTCTGCCCCTTCCGGTTGAAGCCGAAGGAATGATAGCCCTCGCAGCCCTCGGTTTCGGGATAGAAATACTGGAAAAAGTGGGATTTGGTCAGCAGCAGCCAGTCCAGGCAGATGATGTCAAAGGCCTTCCACAGGTAGAGCATGACCGCAAACCGGAGAACGTGCTGCCAGAAGGAAAAGCCGCGCTTCACGCCGTCGTATCCGCCGTAGACAAAGGCCCCGACCATCAGCAGGACGCAGATGACCGCCAGCTTCCAGCCCAGGGCATGGGCCCCGCGGAAGCGCTCCGGGTGATCCTTGGCGGCGGCCTGGATGTCCTTGGGCGCGGTGGTGAAGAATTTCCGGTTTTGGATCAGGCCCACGGCGGCGTAGATCAACCCGAAGAGGGCCACGATCAGCACCAGAGACAGCAATAAGGTCAGCAGCATAGGTGCCTCACTTTCCGGCCAGCACCGTCAGCCAGGGCTTGGAGGGATGGTGCTCGGTTTTGACCTCGGAAAAGCCTGCCGAGCGCAGAGCCGCCGTCAGCTGCTCGGCGGTGTAGCATTTCATACCGTCGATCATTTTTTCAAATTTCAGGCTGGTCGCGTCGGTGCCGTCGGACTCGTTGCAGATCAGAAAGCGGCCGCCCGGCTTCAAAACGCGGAATACCTCGGCAAAACACGTTTCCAGACCCGGCCAGAAATAGACGGTCTCAAAGGCTGTGGCAAGCTCGAATTGCCCCTCCGCAAAGGGCAGCTCCGCGACGCTGCCCTGCACCACCGTGCAGCGGCCCGCGTCTATTTCAGATTTGTTGGTTTTCTTGGTTTTCTCAACGGAGACCTCGGAATAGTCCAACGCCGCGAGCTTCGCGCCGGGATAGCGCCGTAGCAGCTCCTTTGCGTTCCGCCCGCCGCCGCAGCCCAGCTCGGCGATCTGCCCGGGCATGCTCCCGTCCAGATGCGACAGGCCCCAATCCGCCAGCCTTGCGTGACCGCCGCCGTTCATGCCGCCCACCATCAGCTTCCCGAGAAAGCCCTCGGGCTTGCGGGTCTGGGCAAAAAACTTCTTCAGAAGGCCCATTCGCTCACTTCCTTCCCGTCAGCAGGGCCGAGCCGGAGAGGGCCATCCACGTTGCCTCGCCCTTCGAGATAAATTTGCCGTTTGTCGTGTCGATCAGCTCCACCCGTTCATAGCCCATTTCTTCCAGCTTTCGGACAAAGGCCCGCATATCGCCGTATTTTTGCCTGGAGAAAATGTCGTGGATCGCGAAGACGCCGCCCTTTTTCAGCAGCCGCAGGCTTTCCAGCAGCAGGGCCTGCCGATCGCCGGGGATGTTGTGATAGACGTAGTTGCTGACCACCGCGTCAAAGCTCTCGTCCGGGAAATCCAGCTTTGTGGCGTCGCCCCGGACAAAGCTGACGTTTTTTACGCCCTCCGCCTTGGCGTTGCGTTCGCAGAGGGGCTTGTTGTAGGAGGCGTACTCCTTGCCCCAGCGGTCGAGGCCGACAAAGGAGGCCCCGGGATTCCGTTTCGCGCAGGCAATGGTCAGCGCGCCGCTGCCGCAGCCCACGTCCAGGCCTTTCCCGCCCGCCGGGAGCTTCACGTATTCCACGATGCCCTCGATGATCTGTTTTGACATCTGCCGCTTTCCGTCGTAAGAAAAGGCGCGGTACATCATAATTCCCCAAACGGAGAGCGCAGCAAAGGCCGCCGCAAGCACCCCGAAAACGATCAGCAAGATTGTTTTCGCAGTCCCGCTCGCAAACAGGCAGATGGCACATACCACAGCGGCGGCCGCAACGGCTGCGGCAACGAACGAGAGTATCATGCCCTTCGGCATCCAGTTTTTGTAGTCGGGTTTCATTTTGTTCCCACCTTTCCGAGGAGCACGGTCCGCGCGCCTTCCTCCGTGTCGTCGTCCTCCACGTAGCCGTCATAGGGCGCGGAGGGATCGACGTATTTCTTCGTGAATGGTTTACATAATTCAGAACGATGCAGGAACGCGAAGTCCAGCTCGTCCGTCCAGCCGGTGTGGCCGGTGATGATCTTGAAGGACTGTTTCCTTGCCCGCAGATTGGTTTCCAGCTTTTCCAGGGACCGGACCGCCAGCCTGTTGTCCTCGGCCAGGGTGGAGAGGAAGCTGTAGCCCCCGTCCGCGCCGAACCAGATCGTGTCGCCGGTGAAGAGATACTCGTCGTCGATCAGATAGACCATGTGGCCCCAGGTGTGGCCGGGGACCAGGATGCACTCGATTTTGATCCCGTCGATGTTCAGGATCTGTCCGTCCTGCAGCAGGACCCGCTTGTTGTCCATCTGCACCATCGGCAGCGGATAGAGCTTGTGGATGACTCTGCGCCGGACCTCACCGGTGAGATAACGATTCTCGATTTCGCTGAGGTAGACCGTGGCGTTTTGGAACAGCAGCTCGCTGTCCCGCTCCAGGGCGCCCACGTGGTCGGTGTCCTGGTGGGTGATCAGAATATGCCGGATGGAGGCGGGGTCGATGTCCAGCCAGCCCATCTTCTCCCGCAGGCGCTCGTAGTTGTAGCCCGCGTCGATCATAATGGTGACGCCGTTCTTCGTGTAAAAGAAGATGTTGGCGACCCATTCCCGCACACAGGAAACGTGCTCGTCGATGCGGCCGGTGTTCAGCGGCTTGAAGATTGCCTTTCCCCGGAACAGCCTGCTCATGGATTTCTTTTGGTTTTCGGAGTCTTTTCTTGCCATATTTATCGCCTTCTTTCTGTACGCTCGTTTTATCTCCTTGCAAAACCGGAATTTGGCGATATGAATGTAGCGCGGGCAATCTGCCCGCAATATCGATAAGCTCCCACCGTAGGGGCCGATGCCCACAACGGCCCTCACACCGATACGGGATAGGGCCGATGTGGGCATCGGCCCCTACGGGTCTGTGCGCCTCTACAGGCGGGTCATTGCGAGGCCAGTTCGCAAACTGGCCGTGGCAATCCGCGACCCCCGTCTCCTGGTGACTGGTGACTGGTCACTCAGCTCCACAAACCCGGATTTGGCGGGCAGATTGCCCGCGCTACATTGCTGCCTTTTTGCAGCGGAAGCAGCCGATGCCCTCCACCGACGTCACTTCCACGTTCTCATACATCGAGGCCAGGCGCTTCCGCAGACTGTCCTCCGTCTCAAAAGGCGGGGTGAAAAAGCCCTTGCGGACGTATAGGTGCCGGATGAACCAGTCCGTCCGCTTGCAGCCGCCTTGAACGTAGAAGCAGCCGCAGAAGGTCCCGCCGGGCTTCAGCACCCGGAAGGTCTCCCGGTACGCCGCCTCCTTGTCCGGGAAGGCGTGGAAGCCGTTCATGGACAGGATGATGTCAAAGGAGGCGTCCTCGAAGGACAGCGCGCCCACGTCGCCCTGCCGGAAGGTGATGTTTTGGATCCCGGCGGCTTCGGCCTTTTGCTTTGCGGCGGTCATCATGTCTGCGGAGTAGTCCAGGCAGGTGACGTCCGCCTTCGGCAGTTCCCGATAGATCGGCATGGTCAGCACGCCGGTCCCCACGGGGACCTCCAGCAGCCTGCCCGCGAAATCCTCCGGCACGCCGGAGAGGGCCTGCTCCACGTAGCGCAGGTTCTTTTCCCGGTCCATATTCCAAACGAGACGGCAGATCGCCTTGCCCGGCAGGGTGGAATAGGTCATCATGCCGTCGTAGAAGCTCGCGTGGCCTCCGGTCAGCTTATACGCATTTTTGATTTGTTCTTTCCTTGTCATAATCTCACGCTCCGAATACGATCTTCACGATCTTCATCTTTACCAGCCGGTCGCAGAAGCGGATCATGAGCTTGTGGAACAGGCTGACGTCGCGGTAAATATCCCGGTAGCCGCGCATGTAGCTCTTTGCTGTGACGGAGGCGAAGCGGCGGCTCCAGCCGGTCAGCTCCTTCTCGTCCTCCAGGGAGAAAAAGGCGCTCACGTCCGTGATCCCGGCTTCCTTGAGCCAGGTCTTGCGCATCAGCTTTGCGCCCCGCTCGTTGCAGGTGTCGAAGGCCAGCACCGCGCCGGGGAAGCGATCCGCCATGGCGGCGAACAGCTTCTTTACGTCCTCGGTTTTGAAATAGTAGAACACGCCGGCGGCGAAAAAGACCGCGCCGTTTGCGGCGTCGATCCGGTCCATCCAGGTAAAATCGTTCAGATCACAGGCCAGGTTTTCCTCCCGCTCTCCGGCGGGCAGCAGCTCGCTTCGCACCCGGATCACGTCCGGCAGGTCGAGGTTGTATCCGCGGCAGAGGCCGTTGTCGCATTTGCGGAAGGTATCATCCAGGCCGCAGCCCAGGTTGACCACGGCGGCCTGGGGGTGCCTTTGCAGATAGGCCGAGACCTCCCAGCGCAGATCATACTGCCTCTGGGCCACCTCCAGCGCCCCGAAGAGCCCCGCCGGGGATTCCATTTTCTTCCGTTTCTCGGCGAAATCATAGTCCAGAGAATCACAGATCCGCTTCGCCTCCGGATCGGAGAAAAGCTGCGGAAAGCGCTCGGAACAGACCAGCCGCCCGAAGAGGGGGATGATCAGCGTCTCCTGGACCGTGTTCTTTTCAATATGGTATTTTTGCATCGTTTTTCTCCTATTGCCGATTGCCTCAGCGGGCGCTCCATGAGCGCCCCTGCATTACCCCAGCGCCACGTCCAGGGCCATCATCCCGTTACAGTCCGGCGTCTCCGTAGTGGCCGATGACCACATCGGCCATAGCGCGAAGCGCTTTTCCGTGGGATTTATGGCCGCTGAGGTCAGCGGCCACTACCTGAACGATGCCTGCGGTCACCCCAGCGCCACGTCCAGGGCCATCATTAGGCTGAAGCCCAGGGTGAACATCAGCACGCCGATGTGGGAGTGCTGGCCTTGGGCCATATCCGGGATCAGCTCCTCCACCACGACGTAGAGCATGGCTCCGGCGGCGAAGCTCAGCAGATACGGCATCGCCGGGACGATCAGCCCCGCCGCCAGCACGGTCACAAGGCCGAAGACCGGCTCCACCGCGCCGGAGAGGACGCCGTACAGAAAGGATTTCCCTTTGCCTGCGCCTTCCGCGTGCAGCGGCATGGAAATGATAGCGCCTTCCGGGAAGTTCTGGATCGCGATACCCAGGGCCAGGGCCAGCGCGCCCCCCGCCGTGATCTCCGCGGAGCCGGAACGCAGGCCGGCATAGACCACGCCCACCGCCATGCCCTCGGGGATGTTGTGGAGCGTCACCGCCAGCACCATCATGGTGGTCCGGGCCAGCCTGCTTTTCGGTCCCTCGGCCTTGCTGGCGTTCCGGTGCAGATGCGGGATCACGTGGTCCAGCAGGAGCAGGAACCCGACGCCCAGCCAGAAGCCGACGAAAGCCGGCAAAAAGGCCCAGCTTCCCATGCCGGAGGACTGCTCCATCGCCGGGATCAGCAGGCTCCAGACCGAGGCCGCCACCATGACGCCGGCGGCAAAGCCGCTGAGCGCCTTCTGTACGCTCTGGCTGAGGGCCTTCCGCATGAAGAACACGCAGCCTGCGCCGAGGGCCGTCCCGAGGAAGGGGATCAGCAGGCCGATCAGTACCGTTTTCATCTCCGTCCGAACAGGCCCTTTTTCTCATAGGGGGTCGATTCGATCCCCAGGCAGGTATAGCCCGTGGCGTCAACGGCGGCCTTCAGGGCCTCCGCGTCCACAGCCTCCTCCGTCAGGAAGGAGGCCTCCTTTTTGCCCTTGGAGGCCGCGACCTTCTTTGCGGCGGGGACAGCCTTTCGGATCGTTTCACAGATGTGCGCCTCGCACATGGAGCACATCATCCCGTCGATTTTCAATGTGGTTTTGATCATAGGAATCCTTCTTTCCTTTGCGGGCAGATTGCCCGCGCTACACTCGGATTTGCGGGCAGATTGCCCGCGCTGCATTCTCCTGCTGTCTGTTGCCTCGTGCGGGCGGCCAATGGCCGCCCCTACAGTTTTTTATACCCGCAGTCGCAGTAGGGGCCGCCGGAGGCCAGGGTGTATTGCCGGACGAACTCGTCCGCGCCGCCGGCCTCGCTCATGGTATAGTCCAGGCGGCACATGGCCGGGACGTACTCGAACAGTCCCAACTCCTTCATCAGCGTGCAGATCCCGCACTTGGAGAAGCGCGCCTCGTAGCCGCTGCCGTCCGGGTAGGGTAAAAACTCCATGTTCCAGGAATAGGGATTCCGGTCCGCGGCGTTCAGGGCCGCCGTTTGTTTCATGCCCCGGATATCCTTCTCGCTGAACTTTCGCTTCCCGCCCATGCGGCAGAACCAGCGCATGGGCCTTGTCATCATGGATTTCGCATAATACTCCGTCAGCCGGTCCGGGTCGGGCCGCTTTTCCATGCTCAGCAGGAACGCCGAAAACATGGCGCAGTTCACGATATTCAGTTGGAAGCGGTCGCCCGTTTCAAATTCCGGAAGCCTTCCGATGATCTCCCGGTATTTGGGCTTTGCGGCTCTGGTGATCGCCCTTGCCTCCTGCTCGGAGAAGCCCAAAACGGAGACCAGATGCGCCCGAAAGGAGCTCTGGAACAAGGCCCACATTCCCAGGGGCATTCCCATATACTTCATGCCTTTTCCTTCCTGATGCAGAAATCGCAGCGATCCGCGCCAGTGCCGAGGGTCCCGGCCCGCTCAAAGCGCAGGCCCGGAAGCTTGCCGTAGACGCGGTCGTCGTTGGCGCAGTAGATCTTCGTCAGCTCCGGACAGCCCAGCTCCCCGAAATAGCGGCAGTAGGGGCAGGCCAGAATGTCCATGCGGAAGACGCCTGTTTCCTTCGGATAGAAGCGGTTTTGAAAGCCGTTCTTCGGGCCGAACTTCTTTTTGGTCAGAGGGTCCCAGATGCGGATAAACAGGCTGCGCATGCCGGGGAGCTTCATCAGCGCAGCCAGTTTCCTGCCTGCCTTTCCCGTGTAAACGACGGCGGCATGCTCTAAGATCCGGTAAGCCGCCTGATCTCCAAGGGCTTCCTTCGCCGTCAGATAGACCGCCGCGGCAGGAAAAATGAAGTGATCCGTATGTCCGCGCACGCCCTTGGGCAGCGCACGGTACTGCTCCAGCATCGACGCCAGCTTCTCCGCTGCCCTGCGCCACAGTTCATCGCTCTGTGTTTTTGGCAGCGCTTGATCCATTTCAGCCTTGATAAAGGCTTTTGACTTCATGATTCTTACTGCGTTTGTCATGCTTGCTGCTCCCATTATACCGGCGTTTCCATGAACTCGTCAATGGCCTGCAGGACCGGCGCGGCATATTGTTCCCCGCCGAAGAGCCACTGCTCGTGCCGCATATCGAAGGCCCGGATCTCCGGATCGCGGAAGTACTTCCGATACCGCTTCAGATACTTCTCGCCCATCTTCTCCGCGTAGATGAAATGCACCTTCGTGTGCTCCACGTGGATATCCGCATCCAGCCAGGTCAGCAGGTCGGTGTAGTATTCGTTTTTGATGGAATCCGGGTCGAACTTCGCAAAGCAGCCCATGAATCTGTCCGCCGTCTCGTCGTCCATTTCAAAGGCGGCCTTCAGCTTTTCTTTGCTTTTGGCCATCTTTTTTTCGCTTTTGGTAAAGCTCGTGAGAAGCGGCACCACCAGCTTGGACTGCAGCCAGGCGCTGAAGCGCCCGCTCTGGTCCAGGTCCGGGCTGCCGAAAATGCCGTGATCGAGATGGGCCTTTCTCCGCTGGATCAGCTGCCCGACGAAGCTCCCGCCCAGGGAGGAGCCCAGGGCCCCGTCGAGCCTGCCGTCAAAGTGCTCTTGAATATATCCCTCGATCTTCTCCGTGACGGTGCGCAGATCTGGGAAGATCGTGCCGCTGCCGTCAAAGCCGTCGTAATTGACGCAGATCAGGTGGTATTTTTCTCCCAGGCGATCCAGCACGGAGCCGAAATTCGTCTGATAATCGCAGGCAGTCCCCGGCAAGAGCATCAGCGTCTTGCCGCTTTGGTTTCCCATTTCTGCAAATTGCATGGCGGTCCGTCCTCCCTCGAATATGGAACCGGACCCGCGGAGGCTCCCGTGGGTCCGGTTTGGGCGTTTATTTACCGTGGCACCGGCCCTGCATGGGACCGTGGCACTGGCCCTGCATGGGGCAGCCTTGGCAGCCGCCCCCGCAGGAGCCGCAGGAGCCGCCGCAGATATGCCTGCCCGCCTTTTTATCCAGCACCAATCGTCGGATGATCAAAGCGACCGCCGCCAGGAGGACCAGACCGACGAGAATGGACGCCAGATTTGCCTGCAGCCAGGAAAGCATACTCCATCAACTCCTTCTCTTTCGGAATACCACCTCATCCGCCCCAGTGTGCGCACTGGGGCACCTTCCCCTCAAGGGGAAGGCTTGCTTACACCTTGACCTTCCTGGTCAGCTTCGTGCTCTCCTTGTAGGGCTTAAAGAGCTGCCACAGCAGGAAGGCCAGCAGGACCAGGGCGACGATCAGGCCGACCGCGTTCACCCCGCCGACGAAGAGCTTGCCGAGCTGGAAGACGATCAGGGAGATCACGTAGGCGAACACGCACATGTAGCCGATGGCGAACAGGGTCCACTTGGGGCTGTTCATCTCGCGCTTGATGGCGCCCATGGCGGCGAAGCAGGGCGCGCAGAGCAGGTTGAAGATCATGAAGGCGAAGGCCGCCAGCTTGCCGTGACCGTCGGAGTTGCGGTTGAAATCCTCGGCCACGTTCTCCCAGATCTGGTCGCCGTTCTCCTCCAGCTCTTCCTCGCCCTCCTGGTCATCGTAGTTGTACAGGACGCCGAAGGTGCCGACCACGTTCTCCTTGGCGATCAGGCCGGTGACGGTGGCCACGGTGGGCTTCCAGGAGCCGAAGCCCTGGGGCTTGAAGATCACGGATACGGGTCTGGCCACAGCCGCCAGGATGGAGTCGTCGGAGGGGTTGACCTCGTCGGGCTCGATGCCCATGCGGTCCGCCACCTGCTGGACGTATTCCTCGGTGACGAGGCTCTCGTCCTCATAGAGCTCATCCACCATGCCGAAGCGGCCGTTGACGGTGCCGAAGCCCTGAAGGAACCAGAGGACAATAGTGGACAGGACGATGATGGTGCCGGCCTTCTTGATGAAGGACCAGCCCCGCTCCCACATGGCACGCAGGACGTTTCCGGCGGTGGGGGCGTGGTAGGCGGGCAGCTCCATGACGAAGGGAGCCGGGTCGCCCGCGAAGAGCTTGGTCTTTTTCAGCATGATGCCGGAGATCACGATGGCGGCCACGCCGATGAAGTAGGCCGAGGTGGCCACCAGGGAGGAGCCGCCGAAGAGGGCGCCGGCGATCAGACCGATGATGGGCATTTTCGCGCCGCAGGGCATGAAGCAGGTGGTCATGATGGTCATGCGGCGGTCGCGCTCGTTTTCAATGGTACGGGAGGCCATGACGCCGGGGATGCCGCAGCCGGTGCCCACCAGCATGGGGATGAAGCTCTTGCCGGACAGACCGAAGCGGCGGAAGATCCGGTCCATGATGAAGGCGATTCTCGCCATGTAGCCGCAGTCCTCCAGGATGGCCAGCATCAGGAAGAGCACCAGCATCTGGGGCACGAAGCCCAGCACCGCGCCCACGCCGGCGATGATACCATCGGAGATCAGACCCACGAGCCAGGGCGCTGCGCCCCAGCCCTCCAGCAGGGAGCGGGAGCCCTCGATCAGCCATTCGCCGCCGAAGACGTCGTTGGTCCAGTCGGTGAGGAAGGTGCCGATGCCGATGCCGCCGTCTGCGATGGACTTGCCCATGGCCAGGGCGTAGACCAGGAACATGACCACGGCAAAAATGGGCAGGGCCAGCCAGCGGTTGGTGACGATCTTATCGATCTTGTCGGAGCTCGTCATCTTC
This sequence comes from Oscillospiraceae bacterium, assembly GCA_017509485.1. GTDB lineage: Bacteria > Bacillota > Clostridia > Oscillospirales > Oscillospiraceae > JAFRPC01. The sequence continues at coordinate 57,404 of JAFWPP010000027.1, forward strand.
CCGGCGGACTTCTTTTTGTAGCAGCCCTTGATGATATTGCCGATCCAGATATAGCGTTCGTTGGTGATGATGGACTCGGCGTCGTCGTCCAGCTCCTTTTCCACGTCTGCGATGTGCTGTTCCACATCGGCGGTGACAGAAGCGGGCAGCTTCAGCTGCTCCACGGCCTTGCTGTCCCGCTCAAAGAGCTTGACCGCATACCAGCGCTGCTGCTCCTCGGGCATGTTGGCCACCGCGTGCTCCTCGATGTGGGCCAGGGCGTGCTCCACGGGGCCGGAGAAGGAATGCATGGGAACGGTCCTGCCGTTCTTCGCCGCCTGGACGGCGGCCTCGGCGGCCTCCTGGACGCCGGTGCCCTTCAGGGCAGAAATCTCCACGATCTTGCAGCCAAGCTGCTTGCTGAGCTGATCGGTGTCGATCTTGTCCCCGCTCTTTTTGACCACGTCCATCATGTTGATGGCCACCACCACGGGGATGCCGAGCTCAGTGAGCTGGGTGGTTAAGTACAGGTTGCGCTCCAGGTTGGAGCCGTCCACGATGTTCAGAATGGCGTCGGGCCGCTCGCCGATCAGGTAATTCCGGGCCACGACCTCCTCCAGGGTGTAGGGGGAGAGGGAGTAGATGCCGGGCAGGTCCGTGATGGTCACGTCGCTCTGCTTCTTCAGCTTGCCCTCCTTCTTCTCCACCGTGACGCCGGGCCAGTTGCCGACGAACTGCGTCGAGCCGGTCAGCGCGTTGAACAGGGTCGTCTTGCCGCTGTTCGGATTGCCCGCCAGGGCGATACGAATACTCATAAAATCCTTCCTTTCCATGAATGTAGGGACGAGCATTGCTCGTCCGCGGACAAGCGATGCCTGCCCCTACAGAACCTCTACCATTTCCGCGTCGGCTTTCCGGAGCGACAGCTCGTAACCGCGGACCGTGAGCTCCACGGGATCGCCCAGGGGAGCCACCTTGCGGACGTAGATTTCCACGTGCTTGGTGATGCCCATATCCATGATCCGGCGCTTGACCGCGCCTTCGCCGTGGATCTTCACCACCGTGACGGTTTCACCGATTTTTGCGTCTCTGAGTGTTTTCAATGTGCGTTCCTCCTTTTTGTCGTGGTGGCCGATGCCCACATCGGCCATGGCGCGAAGCGCCTAAATCATAATCTTGTTTGCCAGCTCTCTGCTGACGGCAACGCGGCATTCCTTGACGTTTACGATCAGGTTGCCTCCGATCGTATTGACCACGCTGATCTCTCCGCCGACATGGAAGCCGAGATCCTCTAAATGCTTTTTGACCTCCGGACTGCCGCCGATCCGCTTGATGATCTGGGCCTGGCCGACGTCCGCAAACGTGAGAGGCATCATGTTCTTCCTCCGATCTTCATGAATTTGCTTGCAGGGGCCGAACTCGAAGAGTCACGCAAGTATGCTCACATCGGCCCACTCTGTTCTCCTTCCAATTAGCCTATGCTAATTGCCGGGCTGAAAAAATCGGTTAGCAATTTCTAACCGGCTATATTATAGTTAGCAGCCGCTTATTTGTCAATAGAAAATGAAAATATTTTTTTGTCGTTGATTTACGGAGAAAATTATGGTAAGGTAGAGCAAACGAGAAAGGGAGGCCGTTACAATGGCGATGCAGGAATCCGGTGAAATGTACTTGGAGACAATCTATGTGCTGTCCCTGCAGTCGAGCAGCGTCCGCAGCATCGACGTGGCGGAGCATCTGGGCTACTCCAAGCCCTCCGTCAGCCGTGCGGTGGGGTTGCTGAAGAAGGACGGCCTGCTCCTGATGGACGAAATGGGTTACTTGAAGCTGACCGAGACGGGAGAAAAGAAGGCGAAGAATATCTATGAACGCCATACCGTTCTGTCCAGGCTGCTGATGAAGCTCGGCGTCGACGAGGAGACCGCCACGGAAGACGCCTGCCGCATCGAGCACTATATCAGCGACAAATCGTTCGAGGCGATCAAGGCGCACATGCGGAAATACAACGCAGAATAAGGAAAACCCGGTCCGATCATATAGCGCAAACGTCCTCTGCCGCTTTTTGGGCGGCAGGGGACGTTTGCTTGCGGCAAAAAGGATTATAAAATCCCTCTTGACAATTCGCGAGGCGTATGATATATTCTAAACGCAGTTAGCAGACGCTAACCCATAAAAGCGAAATGAGATTATCGGCTTTACTCAGCCTAACGGCTGAAGGTGTCGTCCAGTTGAGGCAGAAGCGTTTCAAATCTGCCGTAGGGGCGCTCATTGAGCGCCCGGTCTGCCATAGGCGGACAATTTGCCGGAGGTAAATCCGGTGCGGTGATTATAACACCTGCGTTTGGATCGTTTGCTCCCGCAAACGATGCCTGCTCCGCAAGCGCGGGCGCTCAATGAGCGCCCCTACGGCGACTTTGCTGCGCGAAGCCGATAACCAGAAAGCGGGAAAGAAGGGTGAAACAGATGTCCGAGCAGCAATTCATTCGCAGCACCGCGCCGACGCTGGCGGGGATCAAAACCGGGAGCCTGTTTCCCTATCGATATGGCTCCCGAGACGAGGCGCTTTCAGAGCTGCGGGGTCTGAATCGGAGGCTTGCGCCCAAGGGCCTGCGGCTGCTGCCGCTGCGGATGACTGCGGACTTCGCCATGCTTTATCTCTACCGACCGGGGCGGCTCGAAGCGGATCTGCGGAAGCGTGAGGCCGCCGTTCTGCTCCGGGAGGCGGGCTATCCCCCGTGCGGCGAGACCGGCTGCATCCGGGAGCTGCGCCGCCGGCTGGCAGAGCGCGAAGACTTTCCCCATGAGATCGGCCTGTTTCTGAGCTATCCGCCCGAGGACGTCCGGGGCTTTATGGAGCATCGGGACTGCGGCTGCAAGTGCGTCGGCTGCTGGAAGGTCTACGGTGACGAGAAGGCCGCCCGCAGGAAGTTTGCGCAATACAAGCGGTGTACCGATTTTTATCTTCGCCGAAACGCCCAGGGCTGCACCCTGGAACGCTTGACTGTAAAAACAGCGTAACACAAGCCCGTCTCCCACGGGAGATGATCCTTGCTTTCACCGACCGGTTAAGCCATACGGTCTGTGCATAGAGAATGTTCCTTTCCTGTTCTCTCCTTCGCTGCGGCGCCGGAATACCTCCCCGGCCCGCGGCCCGCGGCCATCATTCCTCCGCCGCGGCCGGCACGGGCGAACGATCCGTGCCAAAAACGAAACACGGGTACCGCCCGCCAACGGTGCCCGTGTTTTAATTTGCAGGCTTGGTTTCCTTGCTCATAAGTATCCTTCGGATATCAGCAGCTCCAGCACCCTTGCTTCCCGCTCAAACATCATGGGATTATACGGGCTGATGCCCACGCTGCGGTTCTTTTGAATGGCCGTCAGGGGCGATACGTATTCCAAAGTATAGGCCTCCCGCGCCTCGTAAGCGTCCAAAGCCTGCGGAACCGCTTCCGGCTCCGCCTCGCACAGATAGTAGAAATTATCCTGGACAAAGCATTCGGAAGGGTCCAGATCACTCCTCTGGATCCGGTGGACATAGCCGTATTCCCGTACCGTTCCGGGCTTCACGACGATCCCGGCTTCCTCCCGCGTCTCCCGGATCATTGCCTCCACGGGGCTCTCTCCGGCTTCAATGCCCCCGCCCGGGAACTTGTAGTAGTCGTATTTCAGGCTGTGGATCATGGCGATCCTGCCATCCCTTATGATGATGCTGCGGGCGGAGTCGCGGACGAACCGGCGGGTGCAGCGGGCATAGTCTTTCTTGTCCATCTCGAACAATAATCTCATCTCTCACAACCCCTATGTAGTCAAATGGGAATCCTCTTTCCGTTCAAAGCGAAAACGAGATCTCTGTCAGCGCGTATTCGAGCTCTGCCAGAGGGCCGTGCTCCCGGTTCACCCTGCCGGTGGGCTGAAAGCCCACGCGTTCATAGAGCCGTATTGCCCGGTGGTTGTTTTCCAGAATCCACAACACGGGCCTCCCCTCGCATTCCCGTATGGCATGACGAAGAAGCGCCCTGCCGTATCCTCTGTTCCGCCGGTCCGGGAGGACGTACAGGTCTTCGATCAGGCATCCGGTGACGGAGACGACGCCCACCGGCTCCGGGGCATACAGGAGGAAAAACCGGCTTCCGCCGTCCATTTTCCGGAGGAAATACGTCCGTTGGCGCTCCGCGGTGTGGGCCGCCACGAACGCAGGCGCGCAGAACGCCGCGTGAGACGCCCGCCAGCTCACCGCATGCACCGCCGCCGCCGCGTCCAGATTCTGCTCGTCAACCGGCCGGATCGCCCAATTTGTATTCTTCATGAAACCAAATCCACTTCTTCCCTTTTATTGCCTCTTTTGCTCCTTCTTCCAGCGCAGCCAGGCCTTGTCCAACACGGTACAGCGCTCCCTCGTCAGGATCGTATCGCAGGGGAACAGCTCGCAGGCCCCGCAGAACGGCAAGCCCTTCTGCGTGACACAGTCGCGGGTGAAGCAGTCGCCGCTTTTCTGTTCCACATTACAGCCCCTGCAGCTTCCGTTTCGGTAACTCGGGCACGTCCCGCAGTAAAACCCGCACTTTCCCAAGTTTGTCTCTTCCATTCCGATGCGCTCCTCTCAATCAGCACTTTTTCCGGTCTTGATGAATTCTATCAGCTGATCCACATCCGCAAACGCGTCGTAGTCTCCGGTGATCCCTTCCCGGTGATAGACGACGCCGGCTTTTTCGTTGCGCTCCAGGCAGTCCAGCAGGGCTTCTTCTCCGTAGGTTTTCGCAAACAGCGTAAAGCCGCAGGGCTTGATCTTGGAGAGCAGGCCCTTTTTGCAGGCTTCGCCGCATTCCCAGCAATGCGCATAGCCCTTTTCCATGGAGCATCTTCTGTTCTCGCACCAGCCCTTATCCGGACATTCTCCCGAATTACAGCCGCTGCATCGGTCGTTCTCCCGGCAAAGGCAGCAGGCCAGCCCGCATCTGGCAATTCCAAGCGCTCGCTTCACGGCAGCTTTGCCTCCCTTTCTTTTTTTGTGATATTGTTTCCACTCAAAGCTGATTCAGCAGGCCAGGGATATCCGCAAGGCAATCTGCCGTGTGATCCGGGACCTCCGCCTCGCAGGACGGCTGCATATAGACCGCAAGCCCTTTCCGGACCCGGATCGTCATCATCCCCAGTTCCTTGGCCGGACGGATATCGTTGTCCAATCGATCCCCGACCATGACGGCGTGTTCCGGCTCGCAGCCCGCCAGCTCCAGAGCTCGCAGAAAGATCTCCCGGTTCGGTTTGGCGACACCCAGTTCCGCGGAGGACGCGATCACGGAGAAGAACCGGCCCAGGCCCCACGCGTCGAGCCGCGCCTTTGCCCCGGGCTCCTGGTTTGCGATCACACCCAGCCGAAAACCGCGGTGTTTCAGCGCTTCCAGCGTCGGCGCGGCGTCCGGAAACGGCGTCTCGTCCTCGCTGTGCCAGGGCGTTTTGGTCAGGCCGAAGAATTCGATCGCCTTCTGGTCGCCGTTGTACCCTTCTTTGGCAAACTGAATGCGTTTTTCATAGTATTGTTCCACCGTGACCGGCGTGCCGCGGATCATATCCCGGACGCGGTGCCGATAGGCTTCTTCCTCGTCCACCAGCGTGGAACCAATGTCAAAGAAGATCCAGCGAATGACATTCATTGTGTCACCTCTGCAAATCCGGATTTATCTGATTGATACCGTCCAATCGTCTCCCGAAACCAAATACTGAAACTCAGTCAGCTCCGGCGTGTTCATCACCTTCAGGAGATCGGCAAAATCATCCACGGTTTTTACTGTGGAAAGGTCATCGTACCTGATCCATTCCATTTGGCCTTCCTCCGACGAGCGGAGCTCTCCCGACCACCGGGTTGCCTTAAACAGCAGGACAACATATCTGCCATTCTCTATTGGAAACTGTTTTACTCCAACCAATCTCGGATCAAGAACCGTCAGGCCGGTTTCCTCCTTCATCTCGCGGATCACCGCGTCCACAAAGGATTCGCCGGGTTCCACATGACCGCCCGGCAAGGCGTGGCCGCGCCAGTCTTTCTTAGCTCTGTTTTGAAGCAGGATTTGATCGCCGTCTTCGATCAGGCATAATACTGTCAGTTCTACGTTTTCTGTTCTGCTCATAGATTCATCCTCATAGATTGCATTCATGGATTCAGCGACAGAATCCCCGCACAGTATGAGATCTTCGTAAAGGCAAGCGCGGGAAACGCCTGCTTCAACTCGTCCACGACAAAGTAGATTTCCTCGTCGTCCCATGCGTCCCCCGCAGCCTTCCGGCACTGCTCCAGCTCTGCGCGGGTTTCAAAGGCCACGTCGCCGATCAGGATTTGTCCGCCGGGGTTCAGATGCTCCCGCAGGACACGCAGGAAGGAGCGCTTCTGCGCATCCGTCAGATGATGCAGGGAGTAGGTCGCCACGATGAAATCATAGCGCTGTGCCAGGAGCGGCGCCGCCAAGCCCTGCGTGAAATCGCCTTGGTACAGGTGTGCATCCGGCATCTTTTGGGAGGCCAGCGCGATCATCCGCGCTGAAAAATCCTGCCCGTAGATCGTGCAGCCGTTTTCGTACAGCTTCGCGGTGAGGGTGCCGGTGCCGAAGCCGAGATCCAGCACGACCGCGTCCGGCTTTTCCATGACAATCTGAAAGATGGTCCCCAGCACGGTCTTATACTATTCTCAAATAAAACACTTTAAAATTTAAGCAAGGTGTGCTATAATGTATCTGGGTGATGAAAAATGTCAAGCAGATACAAATTTACAGCAGAAGAAATCGCGGCAATCGAGGAAGCACGGAAAGACAACAAGGAC
>JAFWPP010000063.1:0-54569 GCA_017509485.1 Oscillospiraceae bacterium
GATTTGCCTTACGGCAAATTGCATTCGTTCCGAATGCCGGGACGCTCACCCTGACGGGTAAGAGCGTCCCCTACGGTGGCGCGTATCGGGCGGGCTGATTGCCTGCGCTGCAAAAGGGGATGTAGGGACGAGCATTGCTCGTCCGCGTATGCGAAGCATGTGTCGTTTGCGTAAGCAAACGATCCGATTTGCCTTACGGCAAATTGCATTCGTTCCGAATGCCGGGACGCTCACCCTGACGGGTAAGAGCGTCCCCTACGGTGGCGCGTATCGGGCGGGCTGATTGCCCGCGCTACAGGCGGGGTCGATGTGGCGCACACTGTGCGCTGCTACGGGCGTAGGTCCTGATCCCTGATCCCTGATCTCTATCCCCACCCTAATCCTTAATCCCTAATCCTTAATCCCTAAACCCGGTCCAGCGCTTCGTGGGCCGCTGCCACGAGGGACGCGGGATCCGCTTCGAAGGGGGGATCGACGGGGCCCTTGCACAGATGCCCCAGGAACTCGATATTCCCTTCCGGGCCTTTCACCGGAGAGAAGCTCAGATTCCGGACGTTGAAGCCGATCTCCCCGGCGGTCGCCAGGAAGCTTTCCAAAACCTCCCTGTGGACCTCCGGGTCCCGGACCACGCCCTTTTTGCCCACCTTGTCCTTGCCCGCCTCGAATTGGGGCTTGATCAGGCAAAGGACCTGCCCCTCAGGCTTCAGCAGCCGCCAGATCACCGGCAGCACCAGCTTCAGGGAGATGAAGGACACGTCCACCACCGACAGGTCCAGGGGCTCCCCCAGGTCCTCCGGGGTGACGCTGCGGATGTTGGTGCGCTCCATGCAGACCACCCGGGGATCGCTGCGGATCTTCCAGGCCAGCTGACCGTAGCCCACGTCGATGGCAAAGACCTTCCGGGCCCCCTGCTGCAGCAGGCAGTCGGTAAAGCCGCCGGTGGAGGCCCCGGAATCGGAGCAGACATAGCCCGTGGGGTCAACGCCGAAGTCCCGCAGGGCCTTTTCCAGCTTCAGACCGCCCCGGCTCACGTAGGGACAGGCCGCCCCCCGGAGCTCCACGCTCTGCTCCTCCGTCACGGAAAAGCCGGGCTTATCCACCTTCTGGCCGTCCACGTAAACCAGGCCTGCCATAATCAGGGCCTGAGCCTTGCTGCGGGTTTCGGCGTACAGATGATTTGTCAGATAAACGTCCAAGCGTTCTTTTTGTTTCATGAAGCCTCCGAAAGATTTCTAACAAGTATCAAGTAAGAAGAAAGAAGTAAGAGGTTCATGGTAAGAGAAAAATACTTTTTACTTCTTCCTTTTTACTTCTTACTTTTCAAGCAGTTTCATGGCTGCTTCTGCGATGCTGTTCGCGTCCAGCCCAGCCCGTTCCAGCAGCTGGGGCACGCTCCCGTGCTGGGTGAAGCCTTCCCCCAGGTCCAGGCCGCGCTTTCTGACGCCCTCCATGGCGGGATCGGCCGCCAGCTGGTCGTAGACGCCGCAGTGGGCGGGGCACTCCTCCGCCATCAGCAGCGCGCCGGTCTTCCGCACCGAGGGCTTCCAGGCCTCGTCCAGGGGCTTGACGCAGGAGAGCTTGACCAGCTCCGCCTCCACGCCCCGCTGCGCCAGCAGATCCGCCGCGTCCAGCAGGGTGTTGACCATGGTCCCGTAGCCGCAGAGGGTGATATCCTTCCCCTGCCGCAGCACCGGGTCCGCCGCGGGCTCGGTGAGTCTGCCGTCGCCGCCCCGGGGGTATCGCACCGCCACGGGACCGCGCATCTCAAACAGGGCCCTGCGCAGCATGAGCTCCAGCTCCGCAAGATTCGAGGGACAGAGTATGCACATCCCCGGCACCTGCCGCAGGAAGCCCAGATCGAAGACCCCGTGATGGGTCTCGCCGTCGGCTCCCACCAGACCCGCCCGGTCCACCGCGAAGACCACATGCAGGCCCAGGATCGCCACGTCGTGGATCAGCATATCGTAGGCCCGCTGCAGGAAGGTGGAGTAAATCGCCACCACCGGCAGCATCCCCTGCTTGGCCAGGCCCGCGGCCATGGCCACCGTATGGCCCTCCGCGATGCCCGCGTCGCCGAAGCGCTCAGGGAAGCACTCCGCGAAGGCGTCCAGGCCGGTGCCGTTCTGCATGGCGGCGGTGATGGCGCAGACCCGTTTGTCCTCCCGGGCCAGCTTCACCAGCGTCTCGCCGAAGGCGTCGGAGAAGCAGGGCTTGCCGCCCCCCTGCACCGCGCCGGTCAGCGGATCGAAGGGTCCGACGCCGTGGAAGCGGTCCGGGTTCTCCTCTGCCGGTGCATAGCCCCTGCCCTTTTGGGTGATCACATGGAGGATCACGGGCTTTTTCAGGTCCCGGGCCTGCTGGAGCTGCCAGCTGAGCTTTTCCACGTCGTGGCCGTCCACGGGGCCGAAATACTCAAAGCCCATGTCGTTGAACATGTTGGAGCTGATGAGCCGCCGCTTCAGCTCTTCCTTGAACTGATGGACCCCCTTGTAGAGGCTGCGGCCCAGGGAGGAGCTCTGGGTGGCGGTGCGCCAGGTCTTCTTGATCCGGTAGTAGCTGGGCTTCGTGCGGATGTTGGAGAGATGCTTCGCCATGGCCCCCACGTTGGGCTTGATGGACATGCCGTTGTCGTTGAGGATCACGATCAGCGGCTCCCCGCTGGAACCGGCGTCGTTGAGGCCCTCGTAGGCCAGGCCGCCGGTGAGGGCGCCGTCGCCCATCAGGGCAATGACGTTGTAGTCCTCCCCCATCAGGCTCCGGGCCCGGGCCATGCCCAGGGCGACGGAGACAGAGTTGGAGGCGTGCCCGGCGATGAAGGCGTCGTGAACGCTCTCCGAGGGCTTGGGAAAGCCAGCCAGACCGTCGAGCTGCCGCAGCGTGGGAAAGCGGTCCGCCCGTCCGGTCAGGAGCTTGTGCACATAGGACTGATGTCCCACGTCAAAAATCAGGCGGTCCTTCTCCGTGTCGAAGACCCGGTGGATGGCCACCGTCAGCTCCACCACGCCCAGATTGGACGCCAGGTGGCCGCCGGTTTTGGAGACGTTCTCCACCAGGAAGGCGCGGATCTCGCTGCAGAGCTTCCGGAGCTGGTCCCGGTCCATGCTGCGCAGGGCCGCCGCCGAGGGAAATTCATATTCTGTATTCATTTCTGATTCTTTCTCTTTTTGAACGGACGTTGGACGCGCCAGATCAGCCGGGAGGCGCCGTGAACGATCACGGTGGAGTTCTCCATGGCGATTTGCTTGCAGAAGGCCTTGCCCAGGATGGTCAGCGCGGCCACCAGTGCGGAAAGAACGAGCTGGATCAGACGCTGGGAAACGGTCTGCATACCGGTCCAGGCCTCGATGGCGATGACGGCGGCCGCGGCGCCGGAAATGATGCCGCAGATGTCGCCCACCACGTCGCAGCAGACCGAGGATACCTTGTCGGCGTTGCGCAGCAGCCAGATCCCCTCGGAGCCTCCGGGCACCTTGCGGGAGGCCATGGAATGAAAGGGCTTTTCCTCGGCGGCGGTGACCGCCACGCCCAGCAGGTCAAAGAAGATGCCGATGGCGATGATGGCCAGCAGCACCACAAAGGCGCCGAACAGCGACGCCTCGCCCAAAAGCTCCTGGGAGAAAAAGGAAAAGACCGCAGAGATGGTCAGCGCCAGGAAAAAGATGGTGACAAGCCATCCGATCTTGGGCGCTGCTCGACCGCCGCCGTGCGCTTTTTTGTGTTTTTGATCGGCTTTATCGGATCGCTCCAATTTCGATTTCAACGGTTCGTCCTCTGTTGTTTCATAAGAGTTGGTGGCAATACTCAGAGTAAATCTTGCGTCTTAGGTCGGGTTGGCTTTCCCCGCAGGCAACCCGCCGTCGCCGAACGGGCAGTTCCCTTTTCATGCCTGTGCTGTGCCGTTGCCAGTGCACAGTACCCGATTGCCACTGAGTGCGCACTGTAATCCTCTGAATATCCAAAATGACTGCCTAGGTGTTTTCCACTCCGGATGCCGTCGATTCTTAGCCTCTTTTGCAGATACGGTTTCCAGAGAATATCGTCTTTGCCTGTGGCCACAGGTAAGTGCGCATGACTCCTCTTTCCCCATCGTATCCACGCAAGGCAGGCTACACTGCACACAGCACGCGAATCGTACCGCGCTGCAGGTTCATCTCCTGTCCCGTACGCCGTCCTTGTCCACGGGTATTGTGCGGCGGCCGCACGAAAACAGGTCTCCACGGTAACCGGGTCGTAACCACCATGCCATTGATGGCCGCCCGGAAACCTTAACCCCCAGCACCCACCCGAATCTGGGCGAAACAAGCAGGCACCAGGGACTTCACCGATATGCCCTTCAAAGGATTTTTAGGCCCTTCCTGGTAATCAACGGTTCCGACTAGGATACAGCGCCACCGGAATAATTGTAACATATAGCTGATAAATATACAAGTATGAGTATATACAGAAATTCATGGATTTACACAAATTTTGTATTTTGTGCAAGTCCATGAATTTGTATTTTTTGAATTGTTCAGTGGTCCCGTCCCGCCAGATACAAAGCCAGCTCCCGCAGGGTCCGGGGATGCTCGAAGTCGGTCAGGGCCTCGCAGGCGGAGGCGCTTTTCCGGGCGATCAGCTCTTCGCAGCGCTCCAGGCCCCAGAGCCGGACGAAGGTGTTTTTCGATCCGTCCACGCCCGTCGCTTTGCCGAGCTTGGCCGCGTCGCCGATGACGTCCAGGACGTCGTCCCGGACCTGGAAGGCCAGACCCACTTCGTCGGCGTAGCACATTGCGGCGGAGAACTGCTCCGGAGTCCCGCCGCCGCAGAAGACCCCCATGCCGCAGGCGGCACGGATCAGAGCTCCGGTCTTTCGGGTCTGAATATCGAGAACCTCCGTCTCAGTCAGCGCCCGTTCTTCCGAGAGAATATCTAATACCTGTCCGCCTACCATGCCCCAGGGACCGGCCTCCAGGGCCAGAAGCTTCACGCATGCGGCGCGCATCTCAGGCGGCAGAGCGGAGCTTGCCAAAAGACGGAAGGCGTCGGTCAGCAGGCCGTCCCCCGCCAGAATCGCCATGGCCTCCCCGTAGACCTTGTGGTTGGTGAGCTTGCCCCGGCGGTAGTCGTCGTCGTCCATGGCGGGGAGGTCGTCGTGGATCAGACTGTAGGTGTGGATCATCTCCACGGCCAGGGCGGCGTTGTCCGCGTCCTCTTCCCTGCCGCCGCAGGCCGCGCAGAACTGATAGACCAAAAAGGGCCGCAGACGTTTCCCTCCGGCGTTCAGACTGTAATTCATGGCCTCAAAGAGCCGGTTCTCGGGCTCGCCGTGGTTCTTGTAAAGGGCAGCGAGCCGGTCTTCAAAACGGCGGTTGCTTTCCGCCCAGATTTCAGTTAAGCTCTTCATGGGCAAACGGCGCCTCCTGTATGGACCCGTCGGGGCCCTTGGTCAGCTTAACGATCTCCAGCTCCGCCTGATCCAGCAGCTTCCCGCAGGACGCGGCCAGAGCGGTCCCCTCCCGGAAGAGCTTCATGGACTCCTCCAGGGGCACGGAGCCGTCCTCCAACTGCTTGACGATCTCCTCCAGGCGGTTCAGATCGGCCTCGAAGGACTGGGATTTCGATTTTGGCATGGCAGTCTCCTTTATATAACGATTCGGATTTGTCGCGCTGAGTGACCAGTCAACAGTCACCAGTCACCAAGCCCGCCTGGGGGGACAAGCCGCCAAAAGGCATGGCTTGTCCGCCGCTCCCTTCATGGACGAGGTCCAAGGATCAAGGTGAAAACCGTAGGGGCCGATGCCCACATCGGCCCTTTCCCCGCGTCGATCGGGAGGGCCGATGTGGGCATCGGCCCCTACGAAAAAACCCGACAACTCCCGATTTACGGTTCTGTGACCACCGCCGGAACGGTATCGTCCTGGAAGGTGATGCGGATTTTCTGGCCGCTTGACAGCGCTGACGCTCTCTGTACCAGCTTGCCGCTCTCGTCGGAAACCATCGTATAGCCCCGCGCCAGGACCTTCAGGGGGCTCATGGCGTCCAGGGCGGCGGCCAGATGGGTCAGCTGCTTCCGATGCGCCGACAGGTTCCCTGACTGGGCTGCGGCCAGGCGTTCGGTCAGCCGGTCCAGGGTCTGGCGGCGATCCTGCACCGGGCGCAGGGGGTCGGTCAAAACCGGACGCTCCGCCAGAGCCTCCAGGCGTCCGCGGGCGCTCTGGACCTGCCGCTGCAGGGCGGCGGCCATCCGATTTTGCAGGCTGTCCAGACGGGAGCACAGCTCCGCCCGGTCTGGGACCGCCAGCTCCGCGGCGTTGGAGGGCGTGGCGGCCCGGAGGTCTGCCACGAAATCCGAAATGGTCACGTCCGGCTCATGGCCCACGGCGGAAATCACCGGGATCCCGGAGGCGTAGACGGCCCGCGCCACGGGCTCCTCGTTGAAGGCCCAGAGATCCTCCATGGAGCCGCCGCCCCGCCCCACGATCAGCAGCTCGCAGAGCCGCTCCCGGTTGGCATATTCGACGGCCCGGGCGATCTCTCCGGCCGCCTCCGCTCCCTGGACCCGGACGGGCAGCAGGATGACCTTGCTCAGGGGGTAGCGCTTGCCCAGGATGCGCAGCATGTCGTGGATGGCCGCCCCCGCGGGAGAGGTCACGACGCCGATCCGATGGGGAAAGCGCGGCAGCGGCTTCTTATGGGACTCGTCGAACAGGCCCTCCTTCCAGAGCCGATCCTTCAGCTGCTCGAAGGCCATCTGCAGATCCCCGGCCCCGTCCGGGATCAACCGGCTGCAGTAGAGCTGATAGGCCCCGTCCCGGGGATAGACCGAGACCCGGCCCACCGCCAGCACCGACATGCCGTTCTGGGGCCTGAAGCGCAGAGAGAAGGCGTTTCCCTTGAACAGGACGCACTTTAAGGAGCCCTCGGCGTCCTTCAGGGTGAAATAGTGGTGCCCTGAGGGATAGAGCTTGTAGTTGCTGATCTCGCCCCGGACGCAGACGTTTTGCAGAGCGGGCACGTTGTCGAAGGCGGCCTTGATCAGATTGTTCAGTTGGGTGACGGACAGGATGTTTTCCATTTTACGTTTGTAGGGACAAGCATTGCTTGTCCGTTCTTTCCGTTGGCGTATGTCTGATCCTTTGACCGTGCAGGATACGGCGGGCGCACACTGTGCGCCGCTACAGGCGGGAATCCCGGATCCTTGATCCAGGATCCCTAAACCGTGCAGGATACGGCGGGCGCACACTGTGCGCCCCTACGGCGTTGTGTGGAAGCGAAGCCAGGTCAGGACGGCGATTCCCATGGCGTTGTCGGTGCTGTACTGCGGGGCGCCGAAAACGGCGTCGGGCATCATCCGGCGGAGCATCGAATTGGAGGCCACGCCGCCGGAGAAAAGGACGGGCAGGGGGTGTTCCTTTCGGGCGTTGTTTGTGGCCCTCCTGACCGCCTCCGCCACGCTGCGCAGGGCGAAATACGCGGTTTCGGCAGGCGTCGCACCTTTCGCAAAATAGTTTTGCACCTGGTTCTGGACCCCGGAGAGGGAAAATTCCGTCCCGTGGACCTTTACCCGGAAGTAATCCCTTCGCGCAAGCCCCGGGGCGTTCCCGAAAGGACTTGCTGCGCTGCGGAGGACGCCGCCCCCCACGGGAGAAAGCTGCCCCGAGCTGTCATTGCGAGGCCAGTCCTCAGACTGGCCGTGGCAATCCGCATCCCCCGTCTCCTGCTGCCTGCTGCCGGTTCCCTTGACCTTCGCAGGAGAGACGGATTCTTCGCTTCGCTCAGAATGACAGAGTCGGGAGGCCAGCTCGTCCAGGGCCCTGCCTGCGGGAAAATCCAGACCCAGGAGCTGGCCGGTTCGGTCGATGAGCTGGCCCGCGGAGATGTCCGTGGTGCCGCCGATCCTCTCGCAGTCGATCTCCCCTGCGGGGCTGCTGCGGACCAGCAGCAGCTCCGTGGTGCCCCCGGAGAGATGCCAGGCCAGGAACTCCGAGCCCAGCAGATCCAGCCGCCCCGCCGACCAGAGCACCGCAGCGATATGGCCCTGCTGATGGGAAAACGCGTAGAGCGGCACATGAAGGGCGGAGGCCAGGACCCTGGCCTGGGATTCCCCTGCCAGGAAACAGGGCATATAGGAGCCCTCCACGGCTCTGGGACGGGTGCTGACGCCCACCGCCGCGATGGCGCCGGGGTCCAGATGCGCGAAGAGCCTGTCGGAGAGCTCCGGCAGGCGCTTGACATGTGAAAACAGGGCCTCCGATTGGCGAAGGCCCAATTCCCCCGTCCGTACCGGCAGCAGCCGGGAGACGTTCTCACCCCCGACGCCGTCAAAGGCGGCGACGGAAGTGGTATAGTTGCTGGTGTCGAAGCCGATGAAGCTCATGCTTCCGGTCTCCGGTCCCGGGAAAAGGCGCCCAGGATCCCGTTGACAAAGGCCACGGTTTCCGGCTCCTCGTATTTCTGCGCCAGCTTCACGGCCTCATGGATGGCCACGTTCATGGGCACGTCCTCCAGGTAGAGGGCCTCGTACATGGCGAGCTCCATGATGGCCCGGGCCAGACGGGAGATGCGGTTCAGATTCCAGCCGATGGAATACTGCGCGATATAGCCGTCCAGCTCCTCCCGACGGGCGCAGACCCCCTCCACCGCCTCTGCGATGTAGCGTTTCTGCTTGGGACCGGGCTTGTCGGCGTAGACCTCGTTCTCGTTGGTGAGCAGAGCGTAATAGCTCTCCTCAAAGCGGTCCGTCAGGACCGTCTGCACGTCCTCGCCGGTGCATTGCACGGCATAGATCAGATGGACGGCGATCTCTCTGGCGCTGGATCTGGTCATGGGAAGCGCCTCGCCCATCAGGCTTTCCCCATGGAAATGCCGACGACGTTCACATCCACGCTGCGGACCTTGAGGCCGGTCATAGACTCCACGGCGTTGGTGACGGCGTTCTGCACGTTCTTTGCGATCTCCACGACGGAATGGCCGTAGAGCACCACCAGCCCGCATTCCAGCTCGACAGAGTCCTCGCCCAGGGTGATCTGCAAGCCCTTTTTGTCGTTCTTGAGGCTGACCACGCCCTCAACGTCCTTGACGGCGGCGGCGGCAATGGTGTGGATCACGTCCTCGTTGATGTTGACGCTGCCGTACTCCAGCTCCTTGGTCATGTATTCTTTATTATCAGCCATTTCGAAAGCCTCCTTTGTGGTCTTTTTATCATTGTATCATAAAATGTGAAAAATACAACTGGTATTTTTAATGAACTTCAATGATCCGCAGCTGAGACAGATCGTAGTCCGTCTGGGACAGGACGATATCCGAGAGCACCGCCACATCGTTTTCGCTGAGCCCCTCGGAGGCCACCGCCAGATCGATGCCGTCGTCGTTCATATAGGCCACGCAGTCGGCGTAGCCCTTGGAGATCACCAGGCTTTCGATGGAAGCCTCCGACAGGGCCGTCTTCACGATGGCGCCGAGCTGTTGGGAGCTGGCGCTGAGGTCCTCTCCCTCCCCGGCGTAGGAGATGGTCTCCTGCAGCAGATGGACCGCGCTGTCCCGGCTCTGCTGCCGGCTCAGCCGCATCTTGGCGAATACCTGCTCCGCGGTCTGATTGATCGGGTCCTCCTGCGCGGCGGCCTCGACCCCTTCGCCCGTGTCCGCCAGCACCAGCCTGGCGTCATCCAGGACCTTCTCCTGGTCCAGGGTGGAGACCAGATCCACGGCGCGCTGTTCCTCATAGCGCCAGTTCAGATAGATCCCGCCGCAGACGAGGATCAAAACAGCCGCCACCAGGGCGTTTCGTTTCCAGGATTTCATGTTCATTCCCCTTTACTTCATTTTCACGACCGTGATCTGGTCCGTGCCCAGACCCAGCAGGGCCGCCACGGCGGCGGAGATCTGCAGCCGGACCGCCGGAACGTCTCCGCCCTCCGCCACCACCAGCGCCCCCTGAAAGATCGGGTAGACCACGTTCACAAGGGCTGGTTCATGATATGCGCCGCCGCGCTCCAATATCACGGTCTTTTCCTCCCGGCTGGACGCGCTTCTCTCCCCCTCCTGCTCTTCCTGCCAACTGCTGTCCGCCAGATAGCGGGAGGCCGGTCCGCTCTTCAGGGTCAGCATGACCTGGACCTTCCCCGCGCCGTGGATCTGCCCCAGCAGTCCCTCCAGCTCCGTCTGGACCCGGCGGCAGTAGGCGCTGCCGTCGTCCGCAGGCGCAGTCTCCGGGGGATTCGTTGTCGAAGGCTGCGGCTGCTTCTGTCCGCCGCTTCCCCCGGGCCACAGCAGCAGCACCAGACCTGCCAGGAAGATCAGCAGCGGATATTTCCAGCGCTCCAGCAGAGCCGGGAGCTTTCCCAGCAGGGCCTGCGCCTGCTTCTTCATTCTTCCACCCATGTCTGCGCCTCATCCGGGATCTGCAGCCGCTGGCGCAGGATGGCGGACAGGGCCTGCTTCTGTCCCTCCGTCCAGCGGCCCCGCAGCTCCAGAGCGCAGGGCACGAAGCAGCTCTCCCCTGCCTCCTTCGCGGCGGCGCTGCAGCGCAGCGTCATTCCCAGGTCCCGGGCCTGCTCCTCCACCCAGGCGGAAGTCTGCTCCTCCACCAGCCGCCGCAGCAGCGCGTCGTTTTGCTCCCGGGCTTCCGCCTCCCGCTGCAGCTGGGTCAGGCCCGTGAAGGGGTCCGGCAGACGGCTGAGATCCACCCGCAGCAGCGGGCCCAGGGCCGTCAGCATCAGCAGACAGCCGCCGCACAGACCGATCAGCTTTCCGGCCCGTTTCCCCCGCAGGAGGGTCCCGCAGAGGGCGGTCAGAAAGGCGCAGAAGATCAGCCGCAGCAGATAGCTCTTGATGGATGTCATGGCGTCACCGTCCGGATACAGAGTACAAGGATCATCAGCGCCAGCAGACAGCATACCCCCGTCAGCGCCAGCATAAGACCCATGGCCTGGCAGAGCTTTTCCAGCAGTCCGCTGAGACTTCCCTTTCCCATCAGACCGCAAAGGGCTGTGGCCAGCTTGAGGAGCAGGTATTGCAGGGCGATGCGAAAAAAAGGTCCCAGACAGATCCCAAGCACCGCCAGCATCCCGTAGAGCCCCGCGGAGAGCCGCAGCAGAGAGGCCGCGCCCAACAGAGAGCCGGAGGCCTCCGAGACCAGATTCCCCACCACGGGCACCATTCCGGCGATGGCGGACCGGAGGGTGCGGAGCTTTTGGGCGTCCACCGCCCCGGACACCAGACCCGTCAGGGAAAGTATGGCGGAGTAGGCCCACATGATCCCCTTCACCGCTGTTACCAGCAGCCATGTCACCAGGTCCCGCAGCTTTGCCAGCTGCCGCAGACCCAGGCCGGATTCCGCAAAGGCCAGCATCAGGAACAGATACAGCAGCGGCACCAGCAGCCTGGAAACCAGACTCAGCAGCAGGTCGAAGAGAAGGATCCCCAGGCCGGCGGTCCCGGAGGAGGCCAGCCCGCCGGAGGCCGCCATCAGCGTCGTCATGCCCGGCAGCAGCAGCTCCACGTAGCGGTGCATCTGACGGATGGTTTCCGTGCCCAGACGGATCATGGCGTCCATGGGACTCAGGCAGACCGCCGCGGCGATCAGCGCGCCCACCAGGGGCACGGCGGCCTTCCCGTGCTCGCTCTGCTCCAGTATGGCGCAGAGCATGCCTGCGGCCAGCAGGACGCCCAGACTGCGCAGCCCGGCGTCCAGTCCAAGCTCCCGGATCTGCCCCAGCGTCCGGCTGAGCAGCTGCAGAATACGGACGCCGATACCCTCGACGCTTCCGTCATAGGGCCCGACTTCCTGCAGGATCTCCGAGGACAAGCCCTGTTCCGGGTCCGCCGCTTTCTCAAGCTCCGATAAGGGGTCCTCCGCTTGGACCGAGAGCACCAGCAGCGGCAGGATCAGCGCAAGGGACAGAAGCGCGAACAGCCTTCTCACAGCAACTCCTCGATCAGGGCCAGCACCGCCTGGAGCAGCGGCAGGCAGGCAATGAGGCAGAGCACACCGCCGCCAAGCTCCACAAGCTTTGACAGCGCGCTCTGGCCCGCGTCGGCGCAAACAGCGGCGGAAAGCTCCGTCAGCAAGCCCAGTCCCAGGCATCTGAACAGGGCGCCGGTCAATTCCGGGTCCAGATCCCCACGCTCCGCAAGGCGCTCCGCCAGACGCAGCACCGGCTCCAGCCGCCCCAGGAGAAAGGCTGCCGCCAGAGCACAGGCGCACAGGCTCAGGACCAGGGCAAGCTCCGGGCTCTGCTTTTTCACCGCCAGCGTCAGCAGCGCCGCCGTCAGCGCCAGGGCCGAGAGCCGGAACGCTTCCATCAGAAGTGGAACAGATCCTTGACCAGGGAGAAGAGATCCGCGATCTTCTCCACCACGATCATCAGAACCACCACCAGCCCCGCCAGGGTGGTCATGGTGGCCTGCTCCTCCCGGCCGGAGCGGACCAGCACTTGGTTCAGGATGGAGATGATGATGCCCACGGCGGCGATCTTGAAAATCAGATCAATGTCCATCAGATCACCAGCACCAGCATCGCCGCGCCCACCGTCAGACCCAGGAGCTTATAGGTGCGGCATCTGCCGTCCATCTGCGCCGCCAGCTCCTCAGAGAGCCGGAAAAGCTCCCCGGAGGCCAGCTGGATCTGTCGCAGCTGCCCGTCCCGGTCACAGCGGCCGAATCCGTCAAAGAGCCGTTCCAATACGGTTATGGCGGATTCCGGCAGCAGGATCCCGGCCTCGGCGCAGGCGCGCCTGGTCATACCCGCCGGTATCGGCTCCGGTTTTTCCGCTTCCCGGCGCAGGGCGGAAAAAAAGGCCTGTACCGAAGCGCAGCGGCCCTGTCCCGCCCGCCTGCAGAGGGGCGCGAAGGGTGTGGCGGCAAAGCGGATCTCGCCGCGCATGAGCTCCAGGGCCGCGGTCAGATCCCGCAGCTCCTCATGGGTCCGCCGCAGCCGCAGCGCCGCGTGGAGGCCCGTCCATACCGAGGAAAGCAGGATCATCCCGCTCCCCGCCAATCTGATATAGTCCATGGTCCATCCTTTCACATTGTATCCGCCGGTCTGAGCGGATCAGGGCGACGTTTTCAAAGATCCGCTCCCGCAACAGCTGCCGGTATACGGGACGGCGCATCAGATCCGAAAGGCAGGAGGCGTGGGCGGTGGCGAGAAAGCGCGCGCCGCAATAGGCGCCCCGGGCCAGAGCCTCCGCGTCTTCAGCGTCGGTGATCTCGTCCACCGCGATCCATTCCGGAGACATGGCGCGCAGCAGCAGCGCGACCCCACGGCGCTTGGGACAGGCGGAGAGCACGTCCGTTCGCCTGCCGATCGGAAGCTGCGGTCGTCCGTCCAGGCAGGCCGCCAGCTCGCCCCGTTCGTCGATGAGGCCCACGCGCCAGCCGTAACGATCGGAGATCTGACGTACCAGGTCCCGCAGCACGGTGGTTTTTCCTGCGCCGGGCGGTCCGAGGATCAGGGTGGAAGCGGGATGGGCCCAAAGGAAAGCGGCCGGCCCGTCGGCGCAGCCGGGCAGCGGACGGGCCAGACGCAGGTTCAGGGCCTGGTACTGGCGGATCGTGACGATCCGTTCACCTTCCAGGGCCGCTCTGCCGCAGAGTCCCAGGCGATGGCCCCAGGGAAGGCTCAGATACGCGTGCCGCAGCTGATCCTCCACCGCGTAAACCGCCCGGCCGGAGGCCCGCTGAACGATCTCCTCCAGCAGAGCCGGGCTTGGGAGGGGAAGCGCTGCTTCCTGCAGGGAGATCTCCCGCCCCGCCGCCGTCCAGCTCAGAGGACAGTCGACCCGAAGCCGCAGCTCCTCCACCCGATCTCCTTTTTCTTCCAGGAGCCGTCGGATTCCCCTTTGATAGGGCTCCGGAAACAGCTCTGGCACCGCCGACAGTCGCTCGTCCATTGCGCATCACCTGGGACAGCCTATGCACTGTACGCGGCGGATATGCCTGAGCGGGGTTGACAGTGCGGGATACGTGGTTTAGGCAATAGGCATACTCTGTGACTCTTCGAGTTCAGGCAATAGGCACCAGGCATCAGGCAATAGGCAATAGGAGAATGACGGGATAAGCTCTTCCAACCGTAGGAGCCGAACTCGAAGAGTCACGAAATAGATTCGTAGGGGCCGATGCCCACATCGGCCCTCCTGTCGTCCAGGGAAAAGGGCCGATGTGGGCATCGGCCCCTACGAATGTTATCGCCAAATTCAAATTTGTCCAATTCTTGAACCGCACCAAATTCTTCCTGCGAAAAAAAGAGGCAAGCGCCCCAACGGGCCCTTGCCTCTTGCGTCCTGATTCCAAATTCTGAATTCTTACTTTTGAATTCTTACTTATTATTTATTACTTCTTAATTTTTTCCTGCCCTTTTCGATCTCAGCTCCTGTGCACTCTCCCGTGGTTGAAGATATTCCACAGGGGGCCGGAGATGCAGACGGAGGAATAGCAGCCGCAGATGATGCCGATGCAGATGGGCAGGGCGAAGTTCCGGATGGAGCTGACGCCCAGGATCAGCAGCATGAGCATGACAATCAGGGTGGTGACGGTGGTGTTGATGGAGCGGGTCATGGTGTCCCAGATGGAGGTATCCACGATCTCTCCGAAGTTCCCGGTGCGCATGTTCTTCCGATTTTCACGCACCCGGTCGAAGACCACGATGGTGGCGTTGATGGAGTAGCCCAGGATGGTCAGCGCCGCCGCAATGAAGTTGATGTTGAAGGGGATGCGGAAAATCACATAGAAGCTCAGCATCACCAGCAGGTCATGGACCAGAGCGCAAACCGCAGCCAGACCGGATTTGAACTCGAAGCGGAAGGCGATATAGACCAGAATCAGGATCACGGCCACAAGGGACGCGGTGAAGGCCGCCTTGGACAGATCCTTGCCCACGGAGGCGGAGACGCGCTCCACCTGATAGCCCTGCTCGATGTTGACCTTGTATTCATTCGCGATGGCGTTGCGAACGGACTCCACTTCCTCGTCGCTGAGCTCCAGGGCTTTGATCCGAAGACCGTTCTCGCCGGAGGAGGTGACGGAGGAGGGCGCCTTGCCGATGGCGTCCTGACAGAGCTCCGCGGCCCGGTCCGTAACGGTCTTGTCCACCTGCACGGGAAGCTGGAACTCAAAGGTGGTGCCGCCCACGAAGTCGATGTCGAAATTGAACAGCCCGTTGACCCCGCAGAGGGTCAGGATCAGACTGACCAGCCCCACGGAGATCAGGATCAGGGAGATGACGCCGAAGAGCTTGAAATGCTTGGTAAAGCTGAAGCCTCTGAACTTGTCGATCATGTCAGCGTCTCCTTTCTTATGCGCAGTAGAGCTTGAGATTCGTGATCTTCAAGCCCACGGCGGTTTTCAGCAGGACCTTGGTGAGCACCAGCATCACCAGCATGGACAGGGCCACGCCGATCAGCAGCGTCACGGCAAAGCCCAGGATCGTGCCGGAGCCCTGCCAGAGCAGAACAAATCCGGCGATCATGGTGGTGACATTGGCGTCGATAATGGCAAGAATGGCCCGCTTGTAGCCGGATTCGATGGCAAAGCGAAGGGTTTTGCCCAGGCGCAGCTCTTCCTTGATGCGCTCGTAGATGATGACGTTGGCGTCCACCGCCATGCCAACCGTGAGAATGATGCCGGCGATGCCGGGCAGGCTCAGGTTCACATGCAGGACGGAAATCGCCACGGCAAAGAGGGCCGCGTAGGCCGCCAGGGCGATGCAGGAAATGACGCCCATGAGCCGGTAGACCACAATCATAAATATCATGACCAGGATCAGACCGATCAGGCCGGCCTTGAGGCTGGTGGACAGGCTTTTCTCGCCCAGGGAAGCGCCGATGGTCTGCTGCTTGGCGGTGGTGAGCTCAAAGGGCAGGCGCCCGGCGGAGATGATCTTCGCCAGATAGCGGGCCTCCGCTTCCGGGTCCTCGGCGGAGCCGATGGAGATGATCACGGAGTCGGTGTCCAGGACCTCGTTGACGTAGGGCGCGGAGATCTCCTCGCTGTCCATCTGGATAGCAAGATAGGTCTTGCCGTCCGTCCGGGCCAGGACCTTCTGCGAGGCCTCCTTCAGCTTGGTGTGGCCGTCGGGCGTCAGATCCAGACGGACATGGGGACGGCTGATGCCGGTGGAGTCCGTCGGGGAATTCTCATACTCGGCGTCTTTGATTTCCGTGCCGGTGAGCCAGATCTTGCCGTCGGCGTCCACAAAGTTGACCACGGCGGTGGCGCCCAGGTCATGCACGGCCTTCTCGGGATCCTCCACGGAGGGGATCTCCACCACCAGGCGGCGTTCGCCGGAGATGTAGCAGCTGGCCTCGGTGTAGCCCAGGGCGTCCAGACGCTGCTGCATCATGGTCCGGGCCACTTCCATGCCATCGGAGAGCTCGGCTTCGTCGAAGTTGGAAGGGATCTTGGCCTCGTAGGTGATCTCGGAGCCGCCCACCAGATCCAGACCCAGGACCACGCCCTGGGACACCGGGGGGATCGCGCTGCCGACGCCGTGCAGCGCCGCGAAGAAGAGCGCGCCGACGATCAGGATCACGAGGATCAATGTGAATATCGCTTTTTTCATATCAGATCAGTAACCTCCTGATTGAATTCCACGGTATTATACAACAAAGAACGGCATCCGTCAACAAAAAAATCGGACGCCCGAGGACGTCCGATGCTTTTGTTCAGCTTTGCTTTTGTTTGATCCGGATCAGTCGCAGGATCACGGGGGCCATGAGGCAGTTGATGCCCAGCTCCACCAGGAAGTTGATGCCCGCCAGGCCCAGGATCGCATAGGCGAAGGGGTTCCCATAGCCGAAGCTCTTTCCCCATTCCGTGATGGTATTCCAGAAGAACAGGCGGCAACCGATCAGGAAGATCCCGGTATTGACCACCGGCGCCGTCACAGCCGCGCAGAAAATGGCGAGGTACTGGTTCTTCTTTGACAGCCAGCCGTAGACCAGACCGGCGGCCATTCCCGCTAAGACGCCTTTGACAATTACGGTCACGATGGTACCGAAGCTGTTGATGGTAAGGAAGGCCGTGGCGCCGCCGGAGAGCAGCACGGTCAGGGCAAACACAAGGCCCAGCCAGCCGCCCCATACGGGACCCAGAAGGGCCGCGCCGACGATGATGGGCACCAGCACCAGGGTGATGGAAACGCCGGGCACCGGCTGAATGAAATTCGCCAGAACCTGCAGGACTACGACGATCGCGGTGAGCAGAGCTCCGAGTGTGAGCTTGCGCGCATGAAAAACAGACTTGGATCCAACCATGTTCATTCCCTTTCTGCTGCTGTTCCGCCCTAATGTCGGATACAGCGCAATTGCAATATAACACATTTACAGAGGATTGTAAAGAAAAATCTCCGTCATTTCTGACGGAGATCTGTTTTCCTTGAACGGAAGAAAATCAATAGCCTCTTCTCTTGTTCTTACGGGCAGCCTCGCTCTTCTGCTTGCGCTTCAGACTGGGGCTGACGTAATGCTCGCGCTTGCGAACTTCCTGCTGGATGCCAGCCTTCTGGCAGCTCCGCTTGAAGCGCTTGAGAGCATTCTCCAAGGATTCATTTTCCTTGACCTTGATCTCAGACATCGATTTCCCTCCCTCCGATACGACCGGTTCCATCCAGGTCGCTTTCAGGGCCTTTTTTGAAAGGCGTGGTTATTATACAGGCCATTTTGTCAAATGTCAAGAGTCAATTTTTGATTTTTTGAATATTTTGTGTTTGAAACCATCGACAATCAATGGATATCGTCAATCGGTGCAATGGGGATGCTGTAGATATAGACGGTGTTCGGATCACCCTGGGTTTTGCTCCATTCCCATTCGCATTGCAGCCCGATCATCCAGGGGATCATCGTGTTGTAATACCAGACCTTCTGATAGGACCAGGTCACGGATTCCAGCTGCTCTCCATAGCTGACGATCCAGGTGCGGCTGTGATCCCGCATCAGCTCCCGCAGCTGCTCCTGCGCTTCCGACGGCATACTGTCGTTCGGTTCGCTGCGCATGGACCCGCCGTAAGGCCAGCCGCTGTAATAGATTTCCGCTCCAAACGCTTTGGCGCCTTCCATGGGAAAGCTGGCGGCAAGCTCCGGCTTTGGGTTGTGAACCCTTAGGTCCAGAAACGGCACAGCCTGCAAAGCAAAGAACAGGACACAGACTGCGCCGAAAAAGGCCAGAAGCCTGTGCTTCCCGCGCCGGAACAGCAAGAGCATCCACAGCAGCAGCCCCACCAGCAGGAGCAGCAGGATCCAGATCCCCACGGCGCGCTCTCCGACGCGCAGGCTCTTGAACAACGGAAGAACCAGATAGATCCAGAAGGGTCCCGCCGCAGCGGCCCAGAGAATCAGCGCCAGAGCGCAGCAGCCGAGAAAGATCAGGACCCGCTTCCAGACGGGGCTTGGCTTTTTTGCTTCCATGGAATCTCCTTCTGAACGCTGCGTTCTCAAATCAAATACTTCCTGACCAGAGGGATCCTGGAGAGGATCCAGTACAGGATCAGGCAGGCAGCCAGGACGCTGACCACCACCAGGGGGATCATCAGGAAGGAAGTATCTGTGAGCTCCATGAAGCCCGCCAGCTTCAGGCGCTTGACGACAAGCATATGGGAGAGATAGACGCAGAAGGAGGCCAGGGAGACAAATCGGAACACGCCGCTCCCCTTCTCCGTGCGCCGCGCCCGGCACAGACCGAAGATCCCGGCGGCATAGACGCAGACGTTCACCGAAAAGCCCTGGAGAAAGCGATCGTCCAGGGAGCCCTTTTGCAGGGTGGCGTATACGGTCCCGCCGTAGGTGGCGGCCAGACCCGCCAGCAGCAGGAGCCAGCAGACCCAGCGCTTCCACTTCCCCGTGGCGGCTGCATAGCCCAGCAGACCGTAGCCCATGGAGGCCCAGGTCATGTTCAGCATCCACTGGATGGGGATGCCCTGGAACATATTGTACGGGTAATAGCCCCGCAGCACGGGCAGCAGGATGCCGGTAACAAACCAGAGCGCCAGGGCATAGCGGAGGGTTCTCCGGTCCGCGTGCTTCGTAAAGACCCGCAGCACCGGCAGCATGGCATAAAACAGCAGGATGATATGCAGATAATACAGATGCTGCTCATGGTCGAAGAAGAACAGGCGCTTGAAACGGAACCAGAGATTTGCCGCGTTCATGGTCCCGGTCTCCCAGAGATCGTAGACGTGATAGAGGAAGGCCCAGAAGAAAAGGGCGATCAGCAGCCGGGGCAGGTAGCGGGTGTAGAGCCGTTTGAGCGTCAGCTCCTTATCCGGTCGGAGCATCAGCGCGCCGGTCACCATCAGAAACAGCGGCACGCCGGCCCGGGCAGCGGCGCTGAGAAACATGCCGCTGTACCAATCCGGGCTTCCCATTTTGCTGCGAAAACAGGAGGTAAAGGCGTGGATGGTCAGCACGGAAAGAATGGCGATCGTCTTGATCAGATCGAGGGATGGATCGCGGGATCCTGTTTTCGTGCGGTTCCGTTTCATAGTATTTGTCTCCTGTTGCTTACGCGGGGGTTGCGGGCGCTCAATGAGCGCCCCTACAACGACGGGGGTTTGCGGGCGCTCAATGAGCGCCCCTACAACGACGGGGGTTTGCGGGCGCTCAATGAGCGCCCCTACAACTATGGGGGTTTGCGGGCATATTGCCCGCGCTGCATTATTTGACGATCAGATTGACCAGTTTATTGGGCACGGCGATTACCTTGAAGACATTGCCGCCGGCGCGGACGACGGCCTTCTGCACCCACTCGTCCGCCTGGGCGTGGGCGGCCAGCTCCTCCCGGCTGAGATCCGCGGGGGCCTGGATGGTGCCCTTGGTCTTACCGTTGATCTGGATGGCGATGGTCAGCTCCTGATCCTTGCACTTGGCCTCCTCGTACCGGGGCCAGGCGCTGAGGGAACAGAGACCCTCGAAGCCCTTCTGCTCCCAGAGCTCCTCGGCGATGTGGGGGGCGAAGGGGCTGAGCAGCTGGAGCAGGGTCTTCAGCTCGGCCCGGTTGCAGCCCTTGTCGCCCAGCTGGTTCACCAGGGTCATGAGCTGGGCCAGGGCGGTGTTGGCCTTGAGCTGGTCGATGTCGGAGCTGACCTTGCGGATGGTCTTGTGGATCAGGTTCTCGTTGGCCTTGGAGTATTCCGTCTCCTGATCCTCCACGGTCTCGGCCAGGGCCCAGACCTTATCCAGGAAGCGCTTGCAGCCCTTGACGGAGTTTGCGGCCCAGGCGGCGGGCTTCTCAAAGTCGCCGATGAACATGATATAGGTGCGCATGGTGTCCGCGCCGAATTCGTCGATGACGTCGGAGGGGTTGATGACGTTGCCCCGGGACTTGGACATCTTGATGCCGCCCTCGCCCAGGATCATGCCGTGGCTGGTGCGCTTGGCGTAGGGCTCCTTTGTGGGGACCACGCCGATGTCGTAGAGGAACTTGTGCCAGAAGCGGGAGTAAAGCAGATGGAGGGTGGTGTGCTCCATGCCGCCGTTGTACCAGTCCACCGGCGTCCAGCGCGCCAGGGCCTCTTTGGAGGCCAGGGCCTCGTCGTTGTGGGGGTCGGTATAGCGCAGATAGTACCAGTTGGAGCCCGCCCACTGGGGCATGGTGTCGGTCTCCCGCCGGGCGGGACCGCCGCACTTGGGGCAGTTGGTGTTGACGAACTCCGGGATGGAGGCCAGGGGGCTCTCGCCGTCGTCGGTGAGCTCATAGCTCTGCACGTCGGGAAGCAGCAGGGGCAGATCCTTCTCGTCCATGGGAACCATGCCGCACTTGGGGCAGTGGATCACGGGGATGGGTTCGCCCCAGTAGCGCTGGCGGGCAAAGACCCAGTCCCGGAGCTTGAAGTTCTTCTTCGCCTCGCCCAGGCCCTTTTCCACCAGCCAGTTGGTGATGGCGGTCTTGGCCTCGGCCACGGACAGGCCGTTCAGGAAGTCGGAGTTGACCAGGATGCCGGTCTCCACGTCGGTGAAGGCGGCCTCCTCCACGTTTCCGCCGGCAATGACCTCCACGATGGGCAGGCCGAACTTCTTGGCGAACTCCCAGTCGCGGGTGTCGTGGGCGGGCACGGCCATGATGGCGCCGGTGCCGTAGGTGGCGAGAACGTAGTCGGAGATGAAGATGGGGATTTCCTTGCCGTTCACGGGGTTGACGCCCATGACGCCGCCCAGCTGCACGCCGGTCTTATCCTTGTTGAGCTCGGTGCGCTCCATGTCGGACTTGGAGGCCGCCAGCTTCTGATAGGCCCGGACCTCCTCCAGGTTGGTGAGCCGGTCGGCCCACTTCTCCACCAGGGCATGCTCCGGGGAGAGGACCATATAGGTGGCGCCGAAGAGGGTGTCGGGGCGGGTGGTGTATACGGTGATCTCGTCGCCGAGGGTGGTGCCGAACTTCACCTGGGCGCCGTAGGAGCGGCCGATCCAGTTGATCTGCTGGGTCTTGACCCGGTCCGGGAAATTCACGTCCTCCAGATCGTCGATCAGACGGTCGGCGTAGGCGGTGATCTTCATCATCCACTGGCTCCGGTCCTTCCGGATTACGGGAGAGCCGCAGCGCTCGCAGACGCCCTCCACGACCTCCTCGTTGGCCAGGACGCACTTGCAGGAGGTGCACCAGTTGACGGGCATCTTGGTCTTGTAGGCCAGGCCCTTTTTGAACATTTGCAGGAAGATCCACTGGGTCCACTTATAATACTTCGGATCGGTGGTGTTGACCTCCCGGTCCCAGTCGAAGCTGTAGCCCAGAGCCTGGAGCTGGGAGCGGAACACGCCCACGTTCCGCTCGGTGACGGCCCGGGGATGGACGTGGTTCTTGATGGCGTAGTTTTCCGTGGGCAGGCCGAAGGCGTCGTAGCCCATGGGGAACAATACGTGATAGCCCTCCATGCGCTTTTTCCGGGCGATGACGTCCATGGCGGTGTAGGGCCGGGCGTGTCCCACGTGTAGGCCCATGCCCGAGGGGAAGGGGAACTCGATCAGGCCGTAGAACTTGGGCTTGTCGCTCAGGTCCTCGGTCTTATAGGTATGGTTCTCGATCCAGTAGCTTTGCCACTTCTTTTCGATTTGTTCAAAGTCGTATTTCATAAACGAAACCTCTTTCATCCAGCATATGCAGGGACAAGCATTGCTTGTCCGGTCCTTCTTCAGGCAGGCGCATAACGGCGGACAAGCATTGCTTGTCCCTGCATTCTTTTCTCAATCAAGTGCAACGGGCTTCGCGTCGTTCCACATGCGTTCCAGGTCGTAGAACTGCCGGGTCTCGTCGGTGAAGACATGGCAGACCAGGCTGCCGAAATCCAGCAGCACCCAGGTGCCGCTCCGATGGCCTTCCCGGTGCAGCAGGGGCTCGCCGCAGGCTTCGACCGCCTCTTCGACAGCGTCGCAGAGGGTCTTGATGTGGGTATTGGAGGTGCCGGTACAGATCAGAAAGTACTCCGCCAGCGTAGTGACCTCTGTGACCTCCAGGAGCTTGATGTTGACGCCCTTTTTCTCCTCCATAGCCCGGACGGCGGCCATGGCGATTTCCTTTGTATTCATATCATCACTCTTTCATAGATGGATTGGGATCAGAATATTTTGCCGATCACGTCAGAGGCCACCGCGTAGAAGGTCATGGCGCTCAACAGAAGTGAGATCAGCAGGAGCAGCGCGCCCTTCAGCCATCCGGGTACGCCGCCTTCCTCATCCTCCGGAAGCTCCTCCATGGTCTGCTGGATCTGTTCGATCTGCTCCGGGGTGATGCGGACGGCGGAACGGGACTCCCGGGACTGTTCCGAACGGGTTTCAATGGCCTCGGGGATCGTGACAGGGGCCGGCTGCTCCCCGCCGCTCACGGGTTTGCCGATGAGCGCGTAGAGCTCCTCCAGGAAGCTCTCTTCATCCTGAGGCTGGGAAGCCTCCTCCGAATCGCCGGCTTCCGCCTCTTCCGCTCCGCTCTGCTCCCCCTGTTCCGGTTCGGATTGCTCGTCCTTTTCCGGTTCCGCCTGCTCCGCGCCTTCTTCCACGGAAAGGGTCAGCTCCTGGGCGGGCTCCGGCTGCGCCGGTTCTTCCGCGCTCTCGGCGGCGGGCGCTTCGCTGATCTCCTCCGTCGGGAGAGGCTGTACTTCTTCCGCAGAGCTATCCGTGTCGGGCGCCGGTTCTGCCTCGGAATCGGAGGGCTCCGGCTTCTCAGCGCCGCCGTGGACGCTGTCCTGAACGGACTTTATGGCCGCCTCCAGCGCTTCGTCGGTGACAGGCGTTCTCGGTTCCGCCTCGGCGTCGTCATGGAAGAGATCCATCTCCATGAACCCGGAGAAATCCGGCTTCTGCTGCTTCTGCTCCTCGTGCTCCTCCTGGAGAGCATCCTGGAGACTTTGGAGCATGAGCTCCTGCTGATTGGGCAGGCTGTCGGTCTCTGTCTTGAGATTCAGCGGCTGGTCAGGGGGCGTTTCCCGGGAAAGGCCCTCGATATCCAGCACCAGCTTCGGGCTTTCGTCCTCCGGTATCATTACGGGTGCGATGGAAATCGCTTCCTTTGCGACGGCTTCGTTTTGTTCGGCCTTTTTATTTTTTCCAAAGAGCTTCACATTCATTGACTCCTCTCGGTTTTGTTTCGATAGTAATTCCAGGCGTCCAGCGTATCCGGATCAATGTCCCGGTCCAGAGCCTTCAAATATCGGATGGACTGATCCAGGCCGCGGAACACCGCGTCGTCCAGATCTCTCCAGACAGCGTCCCGTAGGGCTTCCACGCCGGGGAAATGCCGATTCGGTTCCATGTAATCGGCAATATACAGGATCTTTTCCAGCAGACGCATCTCCGCCCGTCCGGTGGTATGCCACCAGATGGCGTCGTAAACCTCCCGGGATTCCCCGAAGACTTCCCTCGCGATCACCGCGCCGGTTTTCGCGTGCATGAGCTTGGGGTTTTCATACTGCATGTCCGTAAGGCGGATCCCATAGCGGTCTACCAGATCCAGATGGGACGCTTCTCCCAGGGCCTTTGTGATATCGTGGAGAATTCCGGCCCGGGCTGCGACCTCCGGATCGGCGCCCCAGCGCTCCGCCAGAGCTTTGGCGGTCTCACAGGTCCCGATCACATGGGCCCGTCGCTTCTCGTCGTGCAGTGACAGGGAAATCTCCTTCAGATCCGCAAAGGGCAAATTTTTGAGGCCCTTGGTCAGATACCAGCCGTTTTGCCGGATCATTTCCAGCACGGCGGGGTCCAGACAGCTCGGCGCGTCGAAGGCAAGCATCCGTCGGACAATGGTGGAAGAGATCTGTACGCATTCATTGTCTACGGTCAGGATCTCGGCCTTCATGCTTTCGCGCAGGCGATCGGCCTCTTTCAAAACCTCGGCCCAGACCGTCGGGGACTCGCCCCGATGCACCACGGCCAGCGTCGCCAGGTCGGCGATCCGTTCCGGTTCCCGCCAACTGGTGAAGGACAGGAACATGTCGGTTCCCATCACCAGATAGAAGGTATCCCGGGGATTGGCCGCAGTCAGCTCCGCCAGCGTATCCACGGTGTAGCTCTTTCCTGACCGGCGCAGCTCGATATCGCAGATCTCCGTCTTGGGGATCCGAGAGAACGCCGTCCGGCACAGCGCCAGCCGATCCATAGCGCCGGGGGAACCCAGGGCCAGGGACTTGTGGGGAGGATCGGCCGCGGGAACGATCAAGAGCTTATCCAGCGCGAGCTTTTGGATCAGCTCAGCGGCGGCCAGCGTATGGCCCGTGTGAGGGGGATTGAAGCTTCCCCCATAGACGCCGATTCTCATGCTTCGTCGTCCCTTTCCGCGCGTCTGCGCTGTTTTGCGAATTCGATGGCAGCCTGCTTGAAATACGCGTTTTTCCGTTCCCGTTCCGCTTTGGCGGCGGCCCGGCGCTTCTGGGCGCCGACCTTCACAGGATTGATTTTCACCTTGGCCTTGGCGGTGCCGGTCTTTTTGGCCAAGGTTTCGGAATGGCGCCAGATCACAAATTTATTGCCGACACACTGGATTCCTTCGGCGTGAAGGGCTTCGCAGAGCTGGTCGCTGACCTCGCGCGCCGTCATCAGCGCCGTCTCCAGGACCTTACCCTTCACCAGCTCCCGGGCCTCCAGCTGGCGGTCCAGCTCTTCGATCAGCGTGTCGGTGACGCCATCCTTGCCCACCATCAGGGTGGTATCGAGCTCATTTGCCTTTGCGCGGAGCTCTGCGCGCTGCTTGCTTGTGATCATTTCTCTTCCTCCAGCATTGCTTCCAAACGCATCAAAGCATTTGCTCTGTGAGAAATCCTGTTTTTACAGTCCGCGCCCATCTGGGCGAAGGTGCAGCCCATGGACGGAACATAGAAGACCGGATCGTAGCCGAAGCCATCCTCGCCCCGGGGCTCAAAGGCGATCAGCCCCTCGCAGCTTCCCCGGGCCACAAGCTTTCGACCGTCGGGATACAGCAGGGTGATCACGCAGACAAAGCGCGCGGTACGCTCATCGGAGCGGACGCCCCGCATGTTTTGCAGGAGATAATTCAACCGATCCCGGTCCGTCACGCAGTCCGGCGCGCCGTAGCGGGCGGAATAGATACCGGGCGCTCCGCCCAGCACGTCCACGCAGAGTCCGGAATCGTCCGCGATGGCGGGCAGGCCGGTGGCCTCCATGACAGTCCTGGCCTTCAGCTCGGAGTTCTCCTCAAAGCTGCTGCCGCTTTCATCCACGTCGATGGAGACGCCAAGCTCCGACTGCAGTACCAGCTCCATATCGAAGCGGGACAGGATGGCCTGGATCTCTGCCAGCTTGTGGCGGTTTTGAGAGGCAAGTACGACTTTCATGCTTGTATACCTTTCGTGAATTTGGGATCAGGGATACGGCGGACAAGCAATGCTTGTCCCTACAGTGCGACATAACGCTTCAGCAGGGCGCAGAGTTCCGTGTTTCCCTTTCTGCAGAGCTCAATCAGCCGCTGCTGTTCTTCCAACGTATAGGGTCTGGCCTCGCCGGTGGCCTGGAGCTCGATGATCCGGCCGGATTCGGTCATCACGCAGTTCATATCCACCATGGCGCGGCTGTCTTCCTCGTAACAGAGATCCAGCAGGGGGACGTTGTCCACGATGCCGGCGGAAATGCCGCTCACATAGCTGCGCAGGGGCATGCGTTCCAGCTCGCCCTGTTCCGTCAGTTTTCTGCACGCCAAGGCCAGGGCCAAAAAGCCGCCGGTAACGGAGGCGGTACGCGTGCCGCCGTCTCCCTGGAGCACGTCGCAGTCAATGGTGATGGTCCGTTCGCCCAGCGCCTGCAAATTTGCCGCGCTGCGGAGGCTGCGGCCGATGAGCCGCTGGATCTCTGCGCTTCTGGGAGACAGCTTGAGCTTGGAGACGTCCCGCTTGGAGCGTTCCCGGTTGGCCCGGGGCAGCATGGAGTACTCCGCGGTGATCCACCCTCCCTGTTTTACATGAGGCGGGACCTTATTCTCCACGGAGGCTGTACAGAGGACCATGGTGCTGCCCATTTCGATCAGGCAGGAGCCCTCTGCGAATTTACTGAAATTCGGTGTAATTTTTACAGGGCGAAGCTCGTCGCTTTTTCTTCCGTCGATGCGATTCATGTATTTCTCCTATTTCAGTCTTCCGTAAATCCAGGCTTGGATCGCCCTCGGGGCGATCGTTTGCTTCGCAAACCGGACGAGGAATGCTCGCCCCTGCGGGGTCAAATGAGCGCCTCAACGAATTCCCTGGCGTTGAAGGGCATCAGATCGTCGATCCCCTCGCCTACGCCGATATATTTCACAGGGATCTGCAGGGCGTCCGCCACGGCAATTACGATGCCGCCCTTGGCGGTGCCGTCCAGCTTCGTCAGGACGATGCCGGTGACGCCGGCAATCTGCTTGAACTGCTTGGCCTGCAGCAGACCGTTCTGGCCGGTGGTGGCGTCCAGCACCAGCAGGACCTCCTTGCTGCTGTCCGGCAGCTCCCGGTCGATGACCCGGCTGATCTTCGCAAGCTCGTTCATCAGGTTTGCCTTATTGTGGAGACGGCCCGCGGTGTCGCAGATGATCACATCCGCGCCTCTGGCCTTGGCGGCGGAGATGCCGTCGTAGACAACGGAAGCGGGGTCCGCCCCCTCATGCTGGCGAACGATCTCCACCTCGGCGCGGTTCGCCCAGATCTCCAGCTGATCCGCAGCCGCCGCCCGGAAGGTATCCGCCGCGCAGAGCAGGACCCGTTTGCCCTCGGCGGCCAGCTGATTGGCGAGCTTGCCGATGGTGGTGGTCTTGCCGACGCCGTTGACGCCGATCACCAGGATCACAGCGGGCTTCGTGTCCAGCTTCAGCTCCGGGCTGCCCACGTTCAGGGTGTCCGTCAGAATATCCGCCAGGGCGCCCCGCACCTTGGAGGGCGTGGTGAGCATATTTTCATAGGCGTCGCTCCGCAGCTGCTCCACAGCCCGGGTGGCAAGATCCACGCCGAGATCCGCCAGGATCAGCCGCTCCTCCAGTTCGTCGTAAAACTCGTCGTCTACCTCATATTCACCGGCAAAGAGTCCGCTAATGGCGCTGCGGGTCTTGGTCAGGCCCTTCTTAATCTTTTCAAAAAATCCCATGATATGATCCTTTCAGATAAGGTACTTATTACTTATTACGTAATTGTTCAGTCGCCCGTAGGGGCCGATGCCTACATCGGCCCTACCTACCGATTTTTGCCTGCAAGCGAGGGCGGATGTGGGCATCCGCCCCTACGACGAAGGGGGCTACTGAATAGATGCCTTATTACTTCTTACTTTTTACTTCTTATTTCTGCGTCAGTCCCAGCTCTTTCTCCAGCTCGTCCAGGTCCAGATGCAGCACCTTGCTGACGCCCTGCTCCTGCATGGTGACGCCGAAAAGCGCGTCGGCCTCCTCCATGGTGCCGCGTCGATGGGTGATAACGATGAATTGGGTCTTCTTGCAGAGCTGCCGCAGATAGTTGGAAAAACGCTCCACGTTCCGGTCGTCCAGAGCCGCGTCGATTTCATCCAGCATGCAGAAGGGCGTAGGCCGCACCTTCAAAATAGAGAAATAGAGGGCGATGGCCACGAAAGCCTTTTCGCCGCCGGAGAGCAGCGTGATGGTTTTGAGCTGTTTGCCGGGGGGCTGGACCTTGATCTCGATCCCGCAGGAAAGGGGCTCGTCTGGATCCTCCAGCTCCAGGGAAGCCCGGCCGCCGCCGAACATCTCCACAAAGGTTTCTCCAAAGAACCGATTGATCCTGGCAAATTCACCGGTGAAAATTTCTGTCATGTGCCGGGTGATGTCCCGGATAATCCCCTCCAGCTCCCGCTTGGACATCAGTACGTCGTCCCTCTGACCGGAGAGATAGGTATACCGTTCGTTTACCCGTTCAAATTCTTCGATGGCACCCAGATTCGGGGTTCCAAGGCCGTGGATCTTGCGCCGCAGCTCGGCGATCCTCCGATTGGCGGCCGCCGGGGATTCCAGCTCCGCGGCGTGGGCGGGGGCGGTGGAGGGGGTCAGCTCATAGCTGTCCCAGAGCTTGTCCACGATCTGCTTTTCCTCCAGACGGGAGCTGTTTTTCTTCGCCTCCAGCCGGACGCATTCCCGTTCCAGATCGATAATGTCCTTGTTCTTCTGCTGCGCGTCCCGGTCGGCTGCGGTGCGAAGCGCCTCGATTTCGTTCCGGTGCTGCAGACATTCCCGGAGTCCGGTGCGCAGGACCTCGGTTTTTGCCGACTGCTCCTGGATACGGGATTCGTTTTCTTCGATCCGCTGCAGGATACTCTCTGTCTGCGCAAGCAGCTCGTCGATCAGCTCCTGCTTCTGGGTCCGATCGCCCTCCAGAGAGGCGGAAAGCTCCTCCAGATGCCGAAGGTTTTCCATGGCGCTCAGCTTTTCCGCGTTGCGTCCGGCCACGGCCATTTTCTTCTCTGTCAACTCGTCGGTCAGGCCGCTGCCTTCCTTGCTCAGTGCGGACTGATCGACGGAAAGCGCGTCGATGGCCGCGGCAATTTCGTCTGATTTTGCCTTTAACACTTCGCTTTCCCGCGCCAGGGCGGATCTGCGGCGTTCGTCTGTCTGAATCCGTTCCTGAAGGGCGGCCAGCTCCCGCATATTGCCCTCGGCAGCCTGGCAGATGGCCTCATAGAGCACGTGATATTGCTTCTCCTCGCCCTCCAGGCGCAGGATCTGGTCCTCGTATTCCCGCAGCTTGTCCTGCAGTTCCGTCTGTTCGAAGCCCACCAGATCCCGGAGCCGGTTCGCCTCGGCGCTCTGCTTTTCCAGCGTCTCCCGCTGGGCGCTGAGCTTGCTGACCTGGGTCTTCAGGCGACGGATCTCATTGGAACGGGAGAGCATCCCGGCGGATTGGCTGACGCTGCCGCCGGTCATAGATCCGCCGGCGTTCATCACCTGACCGTCCAGGGTGACAATCTTAAAGCGGCTGTGATAGCGCCGTGCCATAGCGATGGCGTCGTCCAGGGTCTCTGTGATCACAGTGCGGCCCAGAAGGTTTTCCATCACCCGACGGTAGGATTCGTCAAATCGGATCAGCTCCGAGGCGATCCCGATGAAGCCGGCGCAATCCTTCAGGCCCTTTTCCTGGAGGACCCGGCCTTCCATAGCGGAGATCGGCAGAAAGGTGGCCCGTCCCACGTCCCGCAGCTTGAGCTGCTGGATCGCCAGCTTGGCGTCCTCCTCGGCCTGCACCACCACATGCTGCATGGCGCCGCCCAGGGCGATTTCTATTGCCACGGAATAGCGGTCCTCGGTCTGGATCAGCCGTGACACAGGGCCGTGGATATGCTTCAAGGTCCCGTTATCGGACTGCTGCATGATGAATTTTACAGCCTTGGAATAGCCCTCGTATTCCCGCTCCATTTCCTGGAACAGATGCAGGCGGGATAAGGTGGTCTCCAGCTTGACGCCGCAAGCCTGCAGCTCCTGCTGCAGCGACTGGGCCTTTTCCTCCCGGGTCTTTCGCCGCAGGGCGTAGCCGGCCAGCGAATTGCGGCAGCCCTGAGCCTCCTCCTGCGCGGAAGACAGGGCCTTCCGGCAGATTTCCA
Organism: Oscillospiraceae bacterium; assembly: GCA_017509485.1. Lineage (GTDB taxonomy): Bacteria > Bacillota > Clostridia > Oscillospirales > Oscillospiraceae > JAFRPC01. Next base: position 29,967 of record JAFWPP010000063.1, read on the forward strand.
GCTGTTGTTCGGTCTCCTTCCTGCGGGACAGCGCGGCGTTCCGATCCTCGTTGAGCTCGTTTTCCCGATCCCGGCTCCGGGAAAGGGCCTCCGTCAGCGCAGAGATATCCGTCCGTTTGGCCGCCAGGTCCGCCACACAGGCCGCGTGACGGTTGCGAAGCTCCAGATAGCTGCGGTTCATTCCCTCGGAGGAGGCGGTCAGCGCTTCCAGATCCTTTCGGATCTGCGCCAGGCGCAGCTCGAGATCCCGGGTCTCATGGTCGATCTCCGCCAAACGATTTCGGCGGTCCCGGATCTGCGCCTGCAGGTCCGATCTCCGTCCGTCCTCGTCGGAGAGCTCCTGACGCAGGCGGGAGAGATTGTCCTCAGCGTTCCGTTTCTCCCCTTCCAGCAGATCCCTGCGGCCGCTGAGCCGTTGAAGCTCCGCCTCCGCCTGTGAAATGGTCTCCCGCCGGCTTTCAATCTCCGTATCCTTCTCGTGCAGCGATTCGGTCAGGCGTTCTCCTTTTTGGTAGAGGGCGTTGAGGTTTTCATGCTCCTGGTTGAGGATAAAGGCGGATGCGTTGTAATCCTCCTCCGCCTTCCGGGCTGCGGCCGCCAAGCCGTTCAGACTGTTCAGCCATACGGCGACCTCCTGTCCCTTCAGCTCCTCGCGCAGCGCCAGATACTGCTTTGCTTTCTCCGACTGTTCCCGCAGGGGCTCCACCCGGAACTCCAGCTCGGAAATTTTGTCGTTGATGCGCAGCAGGTTTTCCTCGGTCCGTTCCAGTCTGCGCTCTGTTTCCTCCTTGCGGTGGCGGTACTTGGAGATACCGGCCGCTTCCTCGAAGATTTCCCTTCGGTCAGTACTCTTGACAGACAGGATCTCGTCGATACGTCCCTGGGAAATATTGGAATAGCCCTCCCTGCCCAGGCCCGTATCCATGAACATCTCGTTCACATCCCGGAGCCGGACGGACTGCTTGTTGAGATAGAACTCATTTTCGCCCGAGCGATAGTAGCGCCGGGTCACCATGACCTCGTCGCTGTCCACCATGAAATAACGGTCTGTATTGTCAAAGATCAGACTGGCCTCCGCGAAGCCCAGCTGAGGACGCTTCAGCGTGCCGCCGAAGATCACGTCCTCCATTTTGACGCCGCGCAGAGTTTTGGAGCTCTGTTCTCCCATGACCCAGCGAATGGCGTCGGAAATATTCGATTTGCCCGAGCCGTTTGGGCCGACGATGGCGGTGATATCACCGTCAAATTGCAGGCGGATCTTGTCCGGAAAGCTCTTAAAGCCCTGCAAGTCAAGGGATTTCAGATACACAGATATACTCCTACTCATAGAAATTCACTGTATTATAACAGAAATCCCGTCTTATTGCAAGACGGGATTTTATTATTTTGCGCATTACGGGCATTTTTTCGGAAAAACCTCCGGTTTCGCAATTCTTTCATTCATTTTTTTCTTTCATGGTCTTGACAGATGAAATGAGCATACGTCTGTTAGCCATTATCATCACCTGATAATAATTGTATCATAAAATCCATAGTCTTTCAAGTTTTATTGCCGCTTACGCGGCAGTTATATTTTGCGGCGATGCCGCAAAGTGATATTATATTCGCCTTCAATCTGCGCGCAGCGCAATATCACTCGGCGTAAGCCGAATATCACTGCGAAGCAATATAACTCGCCGCAGGCGAATATAACTGAAAAAAACGCTTTTGTCAGTAGACAAAAGCGCTTTTTTCATGGTGGAGCTGAGGGGAGTTGAACCCCTGTCCGAAAATAACTTGACAAGAACTTCTCCGGGCGCAGTTTGTTATTTCCATTCCCTCGACCGCACGCGAACAAACACGCTTACGGTCTTGGTAGCTTCATGATGCATGGCGCGGGCAAAGCTTACCGCGCTCACGGTCCCCACTCAAATCACACCCGAGCCCGGCTCGTGGGCCTTCCGGGGCGGATGGGCCGCTAATTAAGCAGCAGCCAGAACGAGATTATCGTTGTCAGTTAATTTAAAAGGTACCCGTTTTATGGAGGTCAGGCGCCTCCGCCCGCTATTCCAGCCTCACTATCCCCGTCGAAACCGGTACAGCCCCATAGAGCGCCGCTGGGCGGCGCAATGAATAGTGTATTATTGAGGTGTCGCTGCGCGACGGTTCAGAATCTTCCGTAGGGGTCGCGGAGCTTTTTGGGCTCCGGATATTCGACGCCCTGGGTATCCACGCGGATGGCGGCGATCTTCTGCTCGTTCAGGGGACGGTCGTTCATGTCCACCTTGACGGAGGCAATCTCGTCGATGTGTTCCAGACCCTCCGTGACCTTGCCAAAGGCCGCGTACTGTTTATCCAGATGGGGAGAATCCTGGTGCATCAGGAAGAACTGGCTGCCCGCGGAATTTGGGTTGGAGGAGCGAGCCATGGACAGCACGCCGCGCTTGTGCTTCAGCTTATTGTCCACGCCGTTCATAAAGAATTCGCCCTTGATGCAGTAGCCGGGGCCGCCCATGCCGGTCCCTGTGGGATCGCCGCCCTGGATCATGAAGCCCTTGAGGACACGATGAAAAATCAAGCCGTCATAAAAGCCCTTGTTGGCAAGATCAATGAAGTTGTATACGCTCTGGGGCGCGATCTCGGGATAGAGCTCGCCCTTCATCACAGCGCCATTCTCCATTGTGATGGTAAAAATGGGAGTGGACATGGTTTTCTTCCTTTCCGATCAGCATGTTTTGTATGAGCGGCGGACTGGGTCGCCGGACAGCTTATCGCTCAGTGGCCGCGTTCCTTCATGACGCGGTCGATCTGACGCTTGGCGTCCCGAGCGGCCATATCGTCCCGCTTGTCATAGAGCTTTTTGCCGCGCGCCAGGGCGATCTCCACCTTGACGCGGGAATTTTTCAGGTACACGGCCAGCGGAACAATGGAAAAGCCGTCCTGCTTCACCTTGCCGTAGAGTCGCGCGATCTCCCGCTTGTGCATCAGCAGACGCCGGGGACGCAGAGGATCCTTGTTGAAGATATTTCCTTTCTCATAGGGTGCGATGTGCATCTGCTTCAAAAAGATCTCTCCGTCCTTGATCTGACACCAGGACTCCTTCAGGGAAACCGTACCCGCCCGGATCGATTTGACCTCCGTGCCCACCAGCTCGATGCCGGCCTCGAAGGTCTCCTCAATAAAGTATTCATGGCGGGCCTTCTGATTTCTGGCCATGATCTTGACGCCGGAGCCAGCCATTTGAACACCTCATTTCCAGCCGCGCTTCATTTGGAGATTTATTATAACACAGATCAAAGGAGTCTTTCAAGTATTTTCTTGGAAATAAAATATTTTTTTGTTTTTTAGCAAATCATGCTTTACCTTTGCGGGAAAGTATCATATAATTTATATGGTTTTTTTGCGACTTTGAAGGGAGAGAAAAAAATTGAAAACCCGCACCCGTAAATCTGTCAGCATTTATGTAAAAGCGGTCATTTGTTTGGTCTGCTTTCTTCTGTTTTTCTCGGTTTTCGCGATTCCGATGGGACTCGGCAACGCGCTGAACACCCTGATGAATACGGCATACGAGCTTTTGACCGGGACCGTGTTTTATATTATGGCGATTGCAGTTATCGCCGGCGCCGTCTCCGGTCTGCTGACAGAATTCGGCGTGGTGGCTCTTCTGAACAAGCTGCTGTCTCCGCTGATGAAGCCCCTGTTCGGTATGCCCGGCGCTTCCGCTCTGGGTATGGTTTCCACCTATCTTTCGGATAATCCGGCGATCCTGACCCTGGCGGAGGACAAAAACTTCCGGCGTTTTTTCAAGGCCTATCAGATCCCGGCTCTGACCAATCTCGGAACCGCTTTCGGCATGGGCCTCATCGTTACCAGCTTTACCCTCGGCATGAGCAGCAACCTGGGCAGCAAGGTATGGATCGCCGCTGTCGCAGGCAATCTTGGCGCTATCCTCGGCGCCATCGTCTCCACTCGGATCATGCTGTTCTTTATGAAGCGGGTCTACGGGCCGGACAAGCCCGCGCTGAACGAGGTCATTGAGCATACTCAGGACGAAAACTCCTTTCACCACAAGGGCTTCCTGCACGTGCTGGACGCCCTTATGGAGGGCGGAAAAAAGGGCGTGGACATGGGCCTCGCCATCATTCCCGGCGTTCTGATCATCTGCTCCATCATCATGATGCTCACCAACGGCCGTCCTGCGCCCCAATACAAATTCGTTGTGATCCAGCGGATCAGCTCTGACGGTCTGCAGGTGGTGGAATCCACCGGTCTGATCGAGATCCCGGATTTTGGCAATTACATCTATAATTTTGAAACCGACGGCACCAGCGCCAAGTGGATCCGGTTGGACACCGGCGAAGACACGGACGCCTCTTTTTCTCACAACAGCGGCAGAATCTTTTCGGAAAACGAACAAATCTCCGTGGCGCTGCCCGCCTCGGATTGGGGCGCTGAGGACGACTCCTGCTTCCGTCTTGTGTTATACAAGGCGGACGAGAGTACGAAAACCCTGGTCGATCTGAGAGAAGATTCCACTACCATGAACAAGCGCATCTATGTCGGCAACATCCCCGGCGAGCCCTATCGCGGCAACGCCGGCGAAGGCATCGCGGTGCTCCCCTGGATTTCCAATCTCCTCGGTTTCATTCTGAAGCCGCTCTTCGGCTTCTCCAGCGCGGAGGCCATCGCTGTTCCGGTCACAGCCCTCGGCTCTGCCGGAGCCGCTTTGGGCTTGATTCCAAGCTTCATCGAAGACGGTCTTGTCAACATCAACGATTTGGCTGTATTCACGGCGGTCTGTATGTGCTGGAGCGGCTATCTCAGTACCCATGTCTCTATGATGGAGGTCCTTGGCTGCCGGGAGCATACCGGAAAGGCCATTATCAGTCATACCATCGGCGGCTTGATCGCCGGCGTCTCCGCCCACTGGCTGTTCGTACTTTTCATGCTGATCTGACGCAACTATCATATCAAATGCTCGCCGGTCTTCGGCGGGGAAGGAGGAACTATGGCAGATATTCTGGAATATAAGTGTCCAAACTGCGGCGGTATCATCGAATTTGACTCCAGCACCCAGATGATGAAATGTCCCTACTGCGACACGACCTTTGATCCCGCCGCGCTGCAGGAGATGGATCAGGTCCTCAACAACCAGCAGCCGGACGAAATGAACTGGGAGACGCCCCAGGGGACCTTCGACGAAGCGGAGGGCTCCCATATGAACGTCTATTCCTGCAAATCCTGCGGCGGCGAGATCGTCACGGACGCCACCACCGGCGCCACGCACTGTCCCTTCTGCGGAAATCCCGTGGTCATGACCGGCGTCTTCTCAGGCGCGCTGAAGCCCGATCTGGTGATCCCCTTTAAGGTCAGCAAGGAACAGGCCAAGGAAGCGCTGAAGAATTTTGCCAAGGGGAAAAAGCTGGTACCGAAATTCTTCTGCTCTGAAAGTCATCTGGACGAGATCAAGGGCGTCTATGTCCCCTACTGGCTGTATTCCACCGACGTTGACGCGCAGTTCAACTATCGGGCCACCAGAACCCGGGCCTGGCGCAGCGGAGATCGGCAGTACACCGAGACCTCCCATTTCAGGCTGGAACGTCAGGGCGGACTCAGCTTTGAAAACGTTCCTGTAGACGGCTCCACCAAGGTGGACGATACCATGATGGAATCCATCGAGCCCTATGATCTGAATGAGCTTAAGCCCTTTCAGACTGCGTATCTCTCCGGCTACTACGCCGACAAGTACGATGTGGACGCGGAGACCAGCCAGGAGCGTGCCAATGAGCGCATTCGGCAGAGCACCTCGGACGCCTTCGCCCAAACGGTGGGCGGCTTTATCGCCCCGGTTGCGGAATCCAGCTCGATCCGGCTGCTGAACAACAGCTGCCACTACGCGCTCTTCCCTGTTTGGCTTCTGAACACCAGCTTTGAGGGTAAGCTTTATCCCTTCGCCATGAACGGCCAGACCGGAAAGCTCGTGGGCGATCTGCCAATGGACAAAAAGCAATATTGGACCCGTTACCTCCTCTGGGCAGGCGTCAGCGCTGTGGTGATCTTCCTGATCTCCCTCCTGTTCCGGTAGAAAGGGGGCGGCAGTTATGAAACGATTCCATACCGCGATTCTTGCGGGCCTTCTTGTTCTGCTTCTTTTGTCCCTCTGCTGCGGCACTGTATGCGCTGTGGACCAGTCTCTCAGCGGCAATCCCCTGGTGGTGGACAACGCGGGTCTTCTCTCGGAAACAGAACGTCAGGCCCTGGAGCAGCAGGCACGCAACATCTCCAACGCCCACAGCTGCGAGGTCATCATCCTGACTGTCAACGGCTCAAACGGGAAATCTCCGCGGGACTATGCCGAAGATTACTATGTGGACCACAAATATGGCTTTGGCTCTGAGCAATCCGGCATCATGCTGTACCTCGATATGGGCGAGCGGGATTGGTACATCGCCACCTGCGGTAGCGCCATCGAGGCCTTCCATGATGATCCGACGGATTTTCTGGTCTCCCGATTTAAGCCGGATCTCGCCGACGGAAATTACGGAGAAGCCTTTGAAACCTACCTGGATTATAGCGATAAGTTCCTCGGCGTCTATGACGGAACGCTTCCCAAAGACAAGGTCGACGAACTCAACCAGGAATATGAGAACTACTTGAACGGCACGGAACCCAGCAAACCAAACTACGTCAGAAAAGGTATTTTTTCCGTGATCCTCGGCGCTTTGGCCGGCTTTGTCCCCGTCACATCCCAAAAGTCCGCGTTGAAAACCGTCCGCAGACGCAGAGACGCCTCAGGCTACGCGAGAGCCGGAAGCCTCAATTTGAATGTCAACCGGGATATTTACCTGTACTCCAACGTCACTTCCCATGTTATCGAGCAGCCCCGCAGCGAGGGCGGCGGACACAGCATCAGCAGCGGCAGCAGCTCCACGCACACCCATTCCTCCGGCACTACCTTTGGCGGACACGGGGGAAAATTCTGAATCTTATCCAAAAAAATCTCTGGTGTCATGTGACACCAGAGATTTTTTTATTATTTTTTTACTTAGCCAGAGCCTTGCCTTCCAGCGTGCGGTACATCCACAGGACGACCGTCTCACGGGTGCAGACATCCTTGCCCTTGAACATACCGTCGGCGCCCTTGTCGATGCCGTTCTCCCAGGCCCACATGACAGCCTTGTAGTAGTAGGCCTTCGGATCGGTCACATCGGTGTAGGGGCTCTCGGACAGCGTGAAGGCGGACGTGCCCTGCTGCTTGTACAGGAACACCATCATGTCTCTGCGGGACACGGACTTCTTTCTGCCGAACAGGGTGTCGCTGACGCCCTTGGTGATGCCGTTCTCATAGGCCCACAGCACAGCCTTGTAGTAGTAGGCCTTGGGATCGGTCACGTCGGTGAAGGGGCTGGTGGTCAGCGTGGGCTCGGGCTTGCCGGCGGCAACCCACAAATAGAACATCGCGTCGCCGCGCTTGACCGGCTTGCCGACGCCGAAGCTGGTCTCGCTGGTACCGGCGGTGACCTGCGGATCGGCGGTGAAGGCCCATTCAATGGCCTCATGCTCCGGCGTGCCGTAGGGGTAAGCCTCCATGACGTCGGTGAACTGGGCGATCTTGCAGTCGTGCACATCCCTTTCCTTGACATCGGTGTACGACGCGCCCATAAACTCTACGACAGCAGTGTAAACAATCTTGTCACCTGTCTGCTCAGAAGTGATCTCTGCCTCCAGGATCTGCTCGTCGCCGCACGCGGTGCATACGAACTTTGCGGAGGCGGCAGTCAGATCCTCATTCCAGGTCCATTCGGGCTCACCGTACTGATGGCCGGGGCCTTCACCGATCTGCTCCGTATAGGAGTCTCCGCAGCGGGTGCAAATATACTCCTGATAGATCGGGCCGACACAGACAACCGCGCCTGTGGGAACGGGGATATAATCGTGACCCAGGGCGTCCACGGGATGGGTCTCTGTCGCGTCGCAGCGGGAGCAGGCGCGGGTTTCCACACCGGCCTCGGTGCAGGTAGGCGCGATGGTTACAGTCCACTCGCCGAAGTCGTGACCCAGGGCGTCCACGGGATGGGTCTCCGTCGCGTCGCAGCGGGAGCAGGCGCGGGTTTCTACACCGGCCTCGGTGCAGGTAGGCTCGGTGGTTACAGTCCACTCGCCGAAGTCGTGGCCCAGGGCGTCCACGGGATGGGTCTCCGTCGCGTCGCAGCGGGAGCAGGCGCGGGTTTCCACACCGGCCTCGGTGCAGGTAGGCGCGGTGGTTACAGTCCACTCGCCGAAGTCGTGGCCCAGGGGATCCGTCTCGCTGTCGGTATAGCTGTCGCCGCAGCGGGAGCAGGTATGGGTGGTAAAGCCGCCCTCGGTGCAGCCGGGCTCGGTCACGACGTCTTCATAGTCATGGCCGAGGGCGTCGACGAAGTCATCGTTGTAGCTGTCCTGGCAGCGGGAGCAGGTGTAGGGGGTGTAACCCTGCTCGGTGCAGGTGGGAGCAACGGGTTCGCCGGCAGCGTAATCGTGGCCCAGGGGATCCAGGTCATGATACTCCGCGAAGCCGCAGACGGTGCAGACCCGCTTCTCGGTGCCGGGCTGCGTGCAGGTGGGGGCCTGGGTCACAGTCCAGTCGCCGAAGCTGTGCTCCTCGCAGAGGTTCTTGTTCTTCGGATCGGTGGTGAACCAGGTGGTGCCTTCGCCGGCGGAATAGAGGGAGATCTGCTGCTGACCGCTGGCGTAGCTGCGGAACAGATGGGCCTTGTCGTTGTAGCGGATGGAGCGTGTGTTGTATTGCAGATTGGCGATCTTGACGCCGGCAGTCTCATAGCTCAGGGTCCACTTGGCGGTGGACTTGCTGCTTCCTTCGGCGGTCATCAGGGCGTTGGAGTTGCTGGTCAGGGCCAGGTAGACGTCGTGCTCCTTCATCTTCAGCGCATAGGCGCCTTCGCCGGCGGGCTCGAAGCTGTAGATGTACTCGTCGGGGACGTTATAGAGGACGTTGTCCTCCAGCGTGCCGCCAATCTCCTCCAGATCATGCGCAGCGCGGCTGCCGCCGATGCTGGAGCCGGTGATCTCGCCGGTGGCGTCCAGGACCTTCGTGATGGAATCGTCATGGTAAACGATGACGTAGTCTCCGGCCCAGGAGGCAGGCGCCTGGGTCACCAGGGTGAAATTGCCCTCGGTGACGCCGTCGGCGGCGACAAAGTACTTATACAGGGCATAGTAGGTGGCGTTGGGCTGGGAGACGGTCAGGGACTCGCCGGCCTTGTGGAAGATGGGCATCTCCTGGCTGTCCTCGTCCAGAGCGGCTTCGGCCCAGCCCAGGAAGCGGTAGTGATAGGCGTCGGCAGTCGGATCGCCCGTGGGCTCCGGGAAGCTGATGACGTCGTTGATGTAGCCGTTGAAGTTCTCCACGCTCACGCCTTCGGGCACAACAAAGTTGATGGCGGCGGGGACGCGGGCGGCAAAGTTGATCCGGATCTCGCAGTCGGTCTCGGCCTGGACCTGGAAGACGTTGCCGTTCTGGGTCACGGTGCAGGTGCCGCTGAGGACCTCGTAGCCCGCGACCTCATAGCCCACGGCGGGCGTCGCGGTGATCTGACGGCCGGAGACGGCAACGGTGCCCCAGGCGTCGTTGTTGGAGCTGGCTGCAATGTTGAACTGGGTGAACAGGGTCCACAGAGAGTTCGGGACCTGGATCACGTCCACGTTCCCGTGGCCGAGATAGGGATCCTCAGAGGAGGAGACGATGGGGAAAGCAACATGGTTGGCAACCGCCTGGCTGTAGGAATAGCCGCTGTAGGCGGGATCCCAGTCGCAGTTGGACTTGGTCTTCATGTAGGCGCAGGCTTCCGCCACGGTGTGGTCCTGGCACATGTAGGGCCAGAAGAAGCCTTCGAACTTGTAGTCGCCGGTGAAGGTGACGGACTGGGAGTAGCCGTACACGACCTCAGCGCCGCGGTCGTGGAAGGGGGCTTCCAGACCGTCGGTAGCCATACCGAGGCAGATAGCCATCCAGACCAGGCTGTTGGGGGCGGTGCCGTTCATGTGGTTGGTGATGGCGGTGCCGTCCACAGCCCAGTCGCCGCCGCCAAGGCTGAAGGCATGATAGTAGGTGCCAAATTCGCCCTGGGCGGAGGACTTGTCCGCCGTGGTAATGCCGGTGCTGGTGGTCAGGCAGAGGTAGGAGGAGTTGGCCTGGGAGGTGTAGTCATTCCATCCGTCATAGTCGGTGGTTCCGTGGGAGTCGAAGATCACGACGCCGCAGGTATCCAGGGCAATGCCCAGGTTGTTGACGTTGGCGTTGCTCTGCTTGTAGGTGGTGCCCACGCCGCCGGTGGCCTGGGCGATGGCGTTGCAGCGGGTCTCATACTGGGCGGTAAAGCTGCCGTCGATGCCGATGTAGGGCTGGAAGGCGGCCACGTCGATGGAAGCGGGAGAGCCGCCCTTGACGCCGTAGTTCACGACCTCCGTCGTGCCGCCGAGGACAGCGCCGGGGATGGCGCCGATCTGCCGCTTGGCACGGTAGCTGGGAGAGTAACCGTTGGGATCGCCGTTGGTATCAAGCCAGAAGAAAAAGGCGCCGTGGCGTTCAATGGACCCGGGTACAAAGCTCGGATCATTTTCCACAATCTCCTGGATCGCGTAGGACGCTTCCTGATAGGCGGAAATCCGGGTTTCCAGGGTATTAGCCCTGCGGAAAGCGGCCATTTGTTCTTCAAGTTCCGAAATTTTTGTCCATACGTCTTTGGTCTTCCCTTCCGCGGCGCCGGAAATCGGCAGCACGGAAACCAGAAGCAGGACACAGAGAATGAGAGCGATTAATCTTTTCATGTTGTACCTCCTTCAGAATTCTCTCCGAATGATTATACCAGAAAACTCGATAAATCGCAAGTATTACCCCGCATTTTTTCAATATTTTTTCTTGTCTGTTATTGATTATTTCATGATAAAGTATGATTTTTCTGCAAAAAGCCGCAGACCCCCTTCGGGCCTGCGGCTGATATTTGGCACCCACGAGAGGATTCGAACCTCCGACCCCACGCTTAGGAGATGATTCCACCCCTATACAGCTAATATCGCCGAATGCCTTGCAATGCCCGCAAACCCGCGTAAATACTGGGTTTTTTCACGAAAGCGGTGTCGCCCGGTATCGCGCAATATCGTCGAAAAACGCCCATTTTTTGAGGCGTCCATTAGCAAAAAATTAGCAGAATCAAGTCCCTCGAATGTGCCGTGAAACCTACGTTTTTCAGCTTTTTCAAGGAGCCCCAAATTAGCAGACCGGGGCTCCTTATTCTCATTTCATCCGTTTTTTGGAGGAAAGTCAACTTGAAAACCGAAACAAACGCAAAAAACGAGAGCGTTGTCAGTATCAAATTGACAGAGCTCTATCCCTTCCCGAACCATCCCTACGGCATCCGGGATGACGCCTCAATGCAGGACACGCTGGACAGCGTAAAGCAGAGCGGCGTGATCGTTCCGGCGATTGTCCGGCCCCGTGCCGAGGGTGGATATGAGATCATATCCGGGCACCGGCGCAGGGCTGCCAGCGAGAAGGCAGGACTGACGGAGATGCCCTGCATCATCCGGGAGCTGGACGATGATGAGGCTGTAATCCAGCTCGTCAACTCCAACGCCCAGCGGGAGGATGTACTCCCCAGCGAACGGGCCAAGGCCTATAAGATGCGGTTAGAGGCGGTCAGACGGGTCGCCGGTCGGCGCAAAAACTCTGAGAAAATAAATGTGCCGAATGATTCGGCGAATTTCCGGAGCGATGATGACGTCGGATTATCCGAAGGCATCAGTGGCGATACGGTCCGCAACGTGATCGCCCTCAATAATCTGATCCCTCCTTTGCTCACCATGGTGGACGAAGGAAAAATCTCGTTGACTCCGGCATATCATCTTGCCGGACTCAACGAGCAGGAACAGCAGATGCTGCTGGAAACCATTGAGAGCGAACAGGCGACTCCCTCTGTCTCCCAGGCCCAGCGGATGAAGAAGCTCAGCCAGACCGGCCATCTGGGTGAAGATATGATCCTTGCGATCATGTCCGAACAGAAGAAGCCGGAAACCTTTAAGCTGTCGATCCCGCTGGATAAGCTCAGCAAATACTTTCCGAAGTCCTATACCGCCGCAAGGATGGAGGAAACCATCTTCAAGCTGCTGGACGCCTGGATGAAGAAGCGCCAGCGCGACCAATCCCGCTAAAACCAAATACCGATGAAGGCCGGAAAGGAAAAACCTTGTCCGGCGATTTTTTATGCCCATATTCAAGATTATCTATGAAAGGACTGCTGTTATGAAACGCCCCCTTGCTTACATCACCGCTCCCTGGAGCGATAATACCCGCGAGAATGAAGAAATTGCCGCCAGCTACTGCCGCCAGATCTATGAGGCGGGGTACTCTCCCATCTGTCCCATTCTGTTTCAGCCGCTGTTTCTGAATGACAGCGTGCCCCAGGAGCACAACGACGGCCTGAGTATGGCCAGAGACTATCTGCGCCGGTCCCGCGTCCTGGCGGTTTGTGGCTCGACGCTCTCAGAAGCCATGAAGAACGACATTGCTATGGCGGAACGGCTGCGGATTACCGCAACCACGCTTGACGGCATTCTCATGGTCAAGGGCCAGGGCCGGGAGAATAGAAAAGGTGGAGGCAGCTGCCGATGAGAAGACCTCCGGAACTGATCAAAGGTGACGGTCTGCTGGCCGTCAAGAGATACCTGGACGGGACCTCTCACATGGTCATTTTCAGAGTGCTGGCGTCAGATGCAGCGCTTGGCAAGAGGGGCGAGCATATCCGGCGTTTTCTGACTGACGATGAATTTGAGGCCATCCAATTTGCCGAGAAAAACGGCTTTATCAAAATCATCCACCATGCCGCCGTCATTGAAGGACATATTCTGCCCGACAAGAAAAAGCGGCGTCATCACAACTGAGAGGAGTAACAATAACATGAGACTGAGTATGAGACTTCGTGAAGTTCTGGAGGAGCTGTTTGTCTCCGGCGCTGACGAAGAGCACGACGACGCGGAGATGCTGTCTTTGCTGGAAAACGTGGATTTCGAGAATCTGGCCCGGATTTTCCGCTTCGCTGAGAACCCGATCTACGAGTATTGGGCAGGCGGCCTTGGTATGTACTTCGGACGCAGGCTCGCTGACTATACTGCCATCCGCATCTATGAGGACCTGAGACAGGAGGATTTCGACGAAGAAAACAGCTTCCGACGCTCGCTGGAGCTCTGGCTGCTTTCCGATATGACCCTGCTGGTAACCTCCTGCTACCGTGCGGAATGTGACCCCCTGTTCAGCGAGTACCGCTGCGCCAAGAGCGTGGATTGGAAGGAAGCCGGAATGGACCTGGACTTTGTGGAGCTCTCCGACTTCTTGGATTATCTAAGCGAGTATGCGGACGAAAACCACCTTCCGTATTACGAGGAATAAACAACACCCCGGCTTTCGGGGAAATGTCCGCTCAAATGATCAATTCTCACGGGAGGATGCCAATACAGTCTGACATCCTTCGTTTCAGAGAAAGGAAGATGTTTATGGCTGTTTTCAGAGTCAACAAATCAAAGGCATATACCGTGATGAGCAACTATCACCTTCGGGATATTGAACTGTCCTGCAAGGCCTGCGGGTTGCTCTCTAAGATGCTATCCCTCCCTGACGAATGGGATTATACCACAAGGGGTCTTGCTGCCATCTGCAAGGACGGTGTGGATGCCATCGGCTCCGCGCTGAAGGAGCTGGAGCAGAGAGGCTATCTTGTCCGACACCGGCTGCGGGATGATAAGGGCAAGATCACAGACGTGGAGTACATCATCTATGAAAGACCTCACTTGCCTGCTCCGGATATGGTAATACCAGATCTGGAAAACCCACATCCGGAAAACCCGGATATGGATAACCCGTGTCTGGATGCCCCGTGTCTGGAAAACCCCGCGCAATTAATTACTAAGAAATCAAATAAAGAAAAATCAATTACTGATCTATCAAGTACGGATTCATTCCTTCCTTCGGAGCCCGCCCCCGCCCAGACAACGGAGGCCGACAGACTGACGGACGGAAATGCGTTGAGAGAGAAGATCAAAAAGCAAATTGAGTATGACGTCATGGTATTACGGACAAGCAAGGCGCAGCTGGACGAGCTGGTGGAACTCATGGTCGAGGTTCAGATGAACCAAAGTCCCATGACCCGGATCGGACGCGACGCGGAATACTCCACGGGCTTTGTGCAACATCGCTTCCGGCAGATCAATGCCAGTCACATCGAGAAGGTTCTGGACGGTATCGCGGAGAACACCACCCGGGTCAGAAATACGAAAGCGTATCTGCTCTCGGCCCTGTTCAACGCAGTATCTACCATCGAGAATCACTACACCATGCTGGACAACTACGATCAGCATTGCTTCTGACTCCGTATCCTTGCATCATCATGGAAAAGCGGTAGAATAAATCCAGACCATGAAAGGGAGGTTTATTCATGAGGCCATGCACAGTAATCACCGTTTCCATCCTTGCAGCAATGCTTCTTGCAGGATGCTCCCCCGATGCGCCAATCAGCTCAACATCAGAATCGCCGCCAAGCACAATCGTCACCCAAGCTGCCGAGGATACGCACATGACCGTGTGTGCGGAAACGGAGGAAGCCATTCGGGAGACTGCGCTTGAGGCATCAATCCCGGCAATCTCACAGGAAGCTGACGAGCCGGAACCCAGCGAAGTGACAGCGCCTGAAGATCCAGCCAAGGAAACACAAACCCCATTGCCCGATGAACCATCCAAGGAAACACAGGAGAAACCTACACAGCCACCAACGGAGCCAAAGCCTACATCACCCACGAATCCCACGGAGCTGCCCGAAACCAGCACTCCAACGGAACGGCCTTCGGAAAAGCCTTCTGACCCGCCGCCTGAAACGCAGCATGTACATAGCTGGGGCGGCTGGACGCAGACCAAAGCTCCGACCTGCGGAGCGTCCGGTGAAGAAGCCCGATCCTGTTTCAGCTGCGGTGCAACGGAAAAGAAGCCTGTGGCGGCAACCGGTAAACATTCCTGGGCAGAAATAGCTCCATCCTGTACTGAGGACGGAGAGAGAACCTGCACGGTATGCGGGGCAAAAGAAACCGTCTCTGCCCTGGGGCACAGCTGGGTACACCATGAGGAGGAAGGCCGTTGGGAGACCGTTATTGTCTGCTACTGCGGAGCGCAGTTTCATACCACCGAGGAGTGGGACGCACACGCAAGCGCCAACCCTGATTTAGAGTATCTGGACGCCCACGCCGGTTATTACGTCTATGAAGAATGGGCGGTATCGTCCCCAGCCTATGACAGCTGCTCCAGATGCAGCGAAGTAAAAACCCCATAACTGAATACTCTCTTGTGAAAAGCGCGATCCGAAAACCAGGACCGCGCTTTTTCTTTTGCCCGGATGGATCAGTCCGAAGAAATCAAACAATCAAAAACTCAAAACAGGAGGAAATGTATGAACAACAAACACATGAAACGCGCGGTATCCCTGCTCCTGCTTCTGGCCCTGGTCGTCAGTGTTTTCCCGCTTTCTGTACTTGCCGGAGCTGCGACGGCTGCGGAAACCGAAGAAATCGTCACGACCGAGCCGGAACCCTCGACGGAGACTCCGGAACAGGAGCCTGAAGCCTCGGAAGAAACAGCTGCGACAGCCGCTGAAACGGACGCTCCGATCTCCCTTGAGGAACTCGTTACCGAGGCTGTCACTACGGGTGAATCGATCACCGAAGAAGATATGGTCAGCGCCTTGGCCTGGATGGACTCCGGCCTTCTGCTTCTGAAGGACGGCACCTTTGTCCTGTACGATCCGGCATACGATAACGCCGAAGAAGGCAACGACCAGCGTGAAGATCAGACCGAGCTCAGGGCCATCCCCACCGGCATCTACTATTCCGACGTCCTGGGCGCACATGGAAACGATCTGAACGGCTACTACATCAAATCCGGCGGTCTGTACGATAGCTGGGTCTACGGCAACAACCAATGGTGGCCATACAGCACCGGCGTCCTGTCCCCCTATACCAACAAGCGCGTCAGGACTGACATGATGTACTGCAACGACGGTCCGATCCATTACAAGACGGAAAGCGGCGTCCTTGCGATCCCCATTCGTCCCAGCCAGGAGTCCGGCTGGAGCATGGACGTCAACGGCTACGGAAGCTACACCACCCGGTCTACCGGCGTCCCGACCTTCAAGGCCGAATCCCTTTACACCAAGATGATCCCGACCTACACGGCAGCAACCTGGACGCAGATCAGCCTGATCTACGGGGTCGCAAAGGGTATGGGCGGCATGACGGAGAGCGGCAACACCAATGTCACCGCCGCGGCAAGTACGCTGATTACTAACGTCGTCTTCGGAAATATCGGCCTTGGCTCTGACAAGGTTTTCCACGGGAAACCCATTATGACCACCAGCTCTGCCGTAAACACCCAGATGCTCGAAATCTTGGTGCGCTGCGAGGTGTATTCCAAGGAAAAGGGCGTGACAGGAAGTACTACCGGTGACAACACGGTTGCTGCGATCAAGGCCAAAGGCTATTCCGCCACAGATACAACCGGATGGTACGTCAAATCCGGCACCGCTTCTTCCAGCGCCATGGCCTATTTCCAGATCAACAAGAGCCAGTCCTCCGGCAATCAGGTTTACATCTACGGCACCAACGAGATCACCTTCGACAACGGAAAGACGGTCTCTCTGAAAAAGACCATCAAAGGCAGCGACAGCGCCTTGGCGTGTATGGAAGGAAATCCTCTGTACTCCCTGCAGGGCGCCGTTTATGAGATCCATCAGGGCTCCGCAACAGGGACCGTGGTAGAGACGCTGACCACCAACGCCAACGGAGAGGCCACCGGCACACGGAAGTATGAAATCGGCACAACGCTCTATGCGGTGGAGGTCACAGCGCCTGCCGGATATGAGCTTGATTCCACACCCGTGGAACTGACCATTGGCTCCGGAAGCAATGTTTTCAACGTGGAAGATAAACCTACATTCGACCCGAACAGCCTGGTGATTACGAAGACTGACGAAAACAGCGAACGGATCGAAGGAGCCGTCTTCAAGGTGGAGTTCTATGGCTCCAACTGGGCGGATTCCACCAAGCTTCTGAAAACCTGGTATTTCCAGTCAAAAGCGGACGGAACCGTGAAGCTGCTGGACAGCTATCTTGCCACCGGCTATACCTCCGAGCCGCTGTACAAGCTGAACGGGCGTGAAGTGCTGCCCCTCGGCTGTGCTGTGGTAACGGAGGTCAAGACAGCCAGCGGGTATGTTCTCCCCACAGGCAACAACGCCAGCGTGTTTATCTTCATCCGACAGGGCGGCGGGAAAACAATTCAGCTCGGTGCAAAGGCCGGCGCATATTGGGGTGACGGCTCTGCAAACCCGTTGAACACCACCAACCCGAAGGGCATTTACAAGATGGAGAACGACGCCGATAAAAGCAACGTGTCCGCTGTGAACCCGAAAGCCTACGGCAAGCCCTTCTCTGTGCAGAAGATTGATCCGAGCAACGTCCCCCTGGAAGGCGCTGTATTCCGTGTTGATTACTACAACGCAGGCTGGTTTGATTCCACCAAGCTGGAGCGAACCTGGTATTTCAAAACGGACAGCAACGGCTACTTCACGCTTGACAGCGCACATCTGGCTTCCGGTTATAGCTCCGATACGCTGTTCCCGACCAACAAGATTCCTGTCGGCATTATGCGTGTCCAAGAGATCAAGGCTCCAGACGGCTATAAGCTCGTGAATGTCGTTGGCGTGTGGCGCATGAAGCAGGCCGAAAGCGGTTCTTCCGCCGTGAACAGCTACTGGGCGGCGGCCAATGGTGATACGCCTACGACAAGCTATGGCGATGTCGCCTATGTACTGGATGCTGACCCTGCAAAGCTCTACGTAAAGAATGAGCCCTCGGACGTCCCTCTGGAGATCATCAAGACCTCTGAGGATGGCGTTGTGAAGGGCATCAGCTTCAAGGTGGAGCAGTACGAAGCGGGCGTTGGCTGGTGGGTCAAGGGAACCTATCAGACGGATGCTTCCGGCAAGATTCTGATGGACTCGCTGCCCGTCGGAACCAAGCTGAGGATTACCGAAATCGTCCCTCAGGACTACATCTGCACCAGCGAGAACCCTCAGACGATCACCCTCTCCGATACCAGCCGCCAGGTCAGCTTTACAAACAAGCCGATTGCCTCTCTGGAGATCGTCAAGCACTCCGATGATGGCAACATTGCCGGCATCAGCTTCTTTGTCGAGCAGTTCGAAACTACAGGCGTCTGGCGGGAGCGCGGCACCTATGTGACGGACAACGACGGCAAGATCGACATTGCTGATCTGGACGTTGGCGTCAAACTGCGCATTACGGAGATTGTACCCGAGCACTACACCGTCGATCAACGAGTCCAGGAAATCACCACGAAGAAGGGCCTGAACACCGTGTCCTTCCAGAACCATCCCATCGTCGAGCTGGAGCTGTTCAAAACCTCAGAAGACGGGCATGTGGCCGGGATCGAGTTTACGCTGGAAAAGAAAAACGGAACGGCCTGGTCTGAGATCGGCACCTATGTGACCGATGAAAACGGGTCCATCTTTGTCCCGGAGCTGGAGCTTGGCGCGACCTATCGGATCACGGAAACTGTTCCCGAAGGTTACGTTGGTGAACAGCCGGTCCAGGAATTTACCGCCCAGCTCGGCACCAATACCGTCCGCTTCTCCAACCGCCTGATCCGCGGCAATCTTCTCATCGTCAAGCTGGATCGCGGCACCAAAACGCCGCTGCAAGGCGCGGGCTTTGTCGTTCTGAATGAAGATGGCGAGGAAGTCGCAAGAGAGTACACCAATGCGCAGGGTGAGATCCATATCAAAGGCCTGCCTTATGGTCGGTACACCTACCGGGAGTTTGAAGCCCCGGAGGGCTTTGCTCTGGACGAATCCGATTACCCCTTCTCCGTTCTCGAAGACGGGGAAACAATCGTGGAGGAACGAGAGAACGACATCATCCCCGGCAGTATCCCCATCTACAAGGTGGATGAAGACAATCGCCCCCTGCCCGGTGTGACCTTCCTGTTGGAATACTCTGCTGATGGCGGCAACACCTGGGCCCCAGTCTTCTATCGGGAGCCGGACAGCGCCGTGATCGCAGGTGGCTGCACCTCTGAGGGCTTGAACAACGGCAGACTGACCACCGGATCAGACGGCAAGGCGGAGTTTTCCGGGCTGTGCATCGACACGCAGATCGGAAAGGTTCTCTACCGCCTGACGGAGGTTTCCACCAAGCCCGGGTACAACCTTCTGACGGAGCCCGCTTTTGAGGGCAGCCTTCCTCTGGACGATCAGACCGAGGTCGCTCTCACTATTGTCAATACGCCGACCTTCAAGATGCCGGCAACCGGCGGAGGCGGCTTTGCGGCGACCATCTCCGCTATGTCCCTCGCAGGAGTCGCTCTGGCGATTCTCCTCTACGCCCTGACAGGCAAGAAACGGAAAACCCATTAACAGAGGTCCCACCCAGGGCCTCTTGCTTTGTAAAGGAAGGTGATCCGTTTGCGCCTGCATGCCTACCACAGCCGGGATGCTCCCGTTTCCCGGCCTCCTACACGAACAAGCCTGTTATCACTTTCAACTCCAGCAAATAAAACAAATCTAAAAGGAAAGGAAAACTATTTATGAAAACAACTATTAAGCGCATCAGCGCAATCGTTATGGCCATTGCCATTCTCTTCTCCCTCGCAGCCGTCGCAAGTGCGGCCACCGTCCCCAACGCCACCATCGACTTCTCCAAGCGCGGCTCTATCGACCTGTACAAGTACGACCTCACCATGGCCAACACTGACGATGCCGCCGCTGCCATGATCGACAGCTACGTCTCGACCGGCGTCCGCGACAGCGCCTTTGAATCTGTGATGGACAACGGCACGGTCAACGACCTGGGCAACGGCCAGATCTCTTACGGCTATGCCATCAAGGGTGTTGAGTTCCGTTATCTTCGCGTGGCTGAGATCGTGACCTATTCCGAAACCGAGGCCAACGGCGTCCACAAGGATATGGTGCTCTACAAGTTCGACGACAGCAAGTCCGGCAATCTGCTTTCCGCGATTGGCCTGACCAACAATGACGCTTATCCCGTCACCTCGGAGTTCGCCGAAGCCGGTTATCACTTCTTTGAGAGTGATACTCTGATCGACACCCTTTCCGCTGCCCTGGCGTCCAACTCCACTACCGTCATGAACGCGCTGGAGATCTACATGAACGATCAGAACGCCGCTGCGATGCCCGAAACTGACGAACACGGTCACACCAACGCTGGCAACCTGCAGCTCGGCCTTTATCTGCTTGTGGAAAGCAAGGTTCCCGAAATGGTCACCTCCACCGTTGATCCCTTCTTCGTCAGTGTGCCCATGACCACCGTGAACGGCGCCAACGCCTCCAACGGCGGCCAGGAATGGCTCTATAACGTGACTGTGTACCCCAAGAACCAGACTGGCATTCCCACTCTGGAAAAGACCCTGCGTGAGAACAAGGACGACACCGGCAAGAATGACGGGTCCCAGAGCATTACGGACGGCTACGATCATAACGCTACCGGCTCTGACGGCGACGTGATCGACTATCAGATCATTTCCAAGCTCCCCGCCATTACCTCCGATGTCACCAGCCTGACCGCTTACACCTTCGTGGATACCCTGTCCCGCGGTATTGAGTACAACCGGAACGACGTCGTGATCGAGTTCTTCAAGGATCAGGGCTGCACCGACAAGATCGCCACCTGGAAGGAAACAGATACGGTCAAGAAGTTCACCGTGGAGTACGCCCAGCTTGGCGCGGATCTGGATGACGCCACTACCATGACCATTACCATGACCGCCGCCGGTCTGAACGAGATCAATCACGCGACCTCTGTTTACACCGCTGCTGGAGTGCTGGATCGTGGCTACTCCTCCTGTTACCTCCGCATCACCTACCAGGCGACGGTCAATTCCAGCGCCGACGTGGTTTACGGCGACGACGGCAATCCCAACACCGTTGTGCTGACCTGGAAGCGCAGCAACATGAGCTACTACGATACGCTGGTTGACGACTGCCACTTCTATACCTATGTCCTCGACGCCACCAAGGAATTCTCTGACGGCAAGGGCGACTTCTCCAAGGTCAATTTCAAGGTTCAAAACACCACGGACGGCTACTGGGTCAAGGCCCGGCTTGAAAGTGACGGCCTGTACTACGTGACTGACCATGTGGCTGCCGAGGAGGACGCGACGGTGTTCGTTCCCAATTCCGAGACCGGCAAGCTGCTGATCTACGGTCTGGAGGACGATACATACATCATCACTGAGGTACAGACAGACAACGGCTACACCCTGCTCCGGGACGGCATTACCATGGTGATTTACGCCGCTGAAGACGATACCCGTCCCTGCGGCATCTATGGGTCCGACGTCCTCGGCCTCGTTCAGAACGATCCGCGATACAAGACCTTTGACGGCTACAAGGAGCTGGCGCACGTGATGCTCTCGGCCTCCGCCACCATCGACAATGACGCCGTGCAGATGGAAGAGAGCGAGGGCTCCGACAACGCCATGGTTCCCGTGACCGTCATCAATACCCGCGGCCCCGAGCTGCCCCGCACCGGCGACAACGGCGTTTGGCGTTACAGTGTTTACGGCATTCTCCTGATGGCTGCCGCCGCCTTCATGATCGTCCTGATTGCCCGCAAGAAGAACACCAACAAGCAGTAAGCAGATACGACAATGGCTGCTCCGGCTTCGGGGCAGCCATACAGAAATGGAGGCAGTATGAAAAAAGTCATCCTGGTTACGCTCGCCGTGCTGCTCTTTCTCGGCGCAGCGGGCGTAACGGTCTATCCATTGGTTTCCAACTACGTCAACGACAAGTATCAATCCGTGGTTCGATCCGACTACGCCAAGCAGATTACGGAGATGGATACCGCCGAGCTGAACAAGGCAAAGGAGGCAGCAAAAGCCTATAATGACAGTCTTTCCATCCACCAATACAACCGTGAGGCGGTGGAACAGGCATCGGTAGACTATGCTGACCTTCTCAATTTGAACGGCTCCGGGATCATGGGCTACGTGGAAGTTCCGCGAATCCAGATCAATCTGCCGATCTATCACGGGACAGGAGAATCCGTGCTGGAAAAGGGCGTCGGTCATCTGATCGGCAGCTCGCTGCCCATCGGAGGCGCTGGGTATCACAGCGTTCTCACCGGGCACTCCGGCGTCGCAGGAAAGCGCCTGTTCTCTGACATCGACCAGCTCCGCGAAGGCGACGTTTTCTATCTTCACGTTCTGGATGAAACTCTGGCCTATCAGGTGGTAGAGACCAACAAGGTGCTGCCCCATGAAACGGAGCTGCTTGCGCCGGTTCCAGGGGAAGACATCTGTACGCTGATCACATGCTATCCCTACGGCGTAAATACCCATCGTCTGCTTGTTCGTGGATCTCGCATTCCCTACGAAGCAGCGGTGGAAATCGAGGAGGCCACAGAAGACGCACCTGTGAAATCTACCTGGCAGGAACAGTATCTTTCCGGCCTCGTTGTCGGAGGTGGGATCGCTTTGGCAGTGATCCTCGCTGGAACCATTCTCGGTGCTGTATACAGAAAACGGAGGAATCGTCATGCGGAAACGTGATATTCCTCTGATGATGCTGGCAATCGTTTGTTTCCTCGCAGGGGCTTACGTTCTTATGAAGCCAACTGTGAATCAGCTCCGACAAAAGCAGGAAGCATCGGTGGCGGTATCAGAGTTTTTCCGGGATCATCCCAATGCAACCGCAAAAGAGGAGGATCAGCGAACAGAGCCCGCAGAAGTGCCGCCCGAGGAAACCTTTGAGGAACCGTCCGAACTGCATCCGGCAGAAACACCGTATGCGGATCTGCTGGAAGCAATGAAGGCTTACAACGCAGAGATTTTCCGCAACGGGCAGGCCGGGCTTGCAGATCCCTGGGCATATCAGGCCGAGGTGTTCCGTCTGTCTGACTACGGCTTGGACAGTGATACAGTAGGGATTCTGACCATTCCGAAAATGGAACTGCAGGAGCCGGTCTATCTCGGAGCGACGAAAGCGCACATGGATCACGGAATCGCGCAGCTCTCCATATCTTCCATGCCCATTGGCGGGGAAAACACAAACTGCGTCCTGGCCGGTCATCGCGGCTGGAACGGAGCGCTTTTCTTCCGACACATTGAACTGCTGGAGATCGGTGACAAGGTTACGTTGACAAACCTGTGGGAAACCATGATCTACCGGGTGGTGGAAATAAAGATCATCCGGCCCAACCAGGCGGAACAAATTCTGATTCAGCCCGGTAGAGACCTTCTGACGCTCGTTACCTGCCATCCCTACGGCAGCGGCGGTCGGTACCGCTATGTCGTTTACTGTGAAAGAGTATCCGAGGAAGGAGGACAATGATGCAGGAAGAAGTTGAAAACAAGGTGGTCGTAATGATTACCAACTGCTCCAAGCTCACCGCGCGGGAGCTTCGACAAGCTCTTTCCAAGCTGATTGCGGCCTGGAAACAGAGAAGTAGGACAAAAGAAGCCCAACAAAGGCAATCCAAGGATGTAACACCGCATGGAAAGATGACCGTAAAGGAGCTTGCCGCCAAGGACAAGGGAATGCAGTCTATTGAGGTCAACGACAGCAATATCGGCAGCTTTACCCGCATTGCAAGGAAATACGGGATCGACTATGCGCCGTATAAAGTCAAAGGCGAGAAGAAATATCTGATTTTCTTCAAAGCACCCGATACGGACGCCATGACCGCGGCCTTCACGGAATACACCCAAAAGGAAGTCAAAAAGGCCTCCCGCCCGTCTATTCGTCAGCGGCTTGCGGAGCTCTCTGCGCTGATTAAGCGCCCGAAGAAGGATAAAACGCGGCACAAGGAGCCGGAGCGATGAAGCAAATACGCTGGAAAAAGCTCCTGCCGTATCTTCCTTATCTCTTGTTTGTCTTGCTTGGGACAAAGCTGGGCCAGGCCGCCCGCCTCGCTCCGGGCGATAACTTTTCCGCCAAAGCGCTGCACATTCTGGACGGGATGCGCAGCGCTTTCCGTTCGCCCCTGCCCAGCTTTCATCCGGCCGATCTGCTGGTGGGAGCAGCCGCTGCCGGCCTGATATGGCTTGCGGTTTTTATCAAAGGGAAAAACGCAAAGAAGTTTCGGAAGAATACGGAGTACGGTTCTGCCCGCTGGGGATCGGCGCAGGACATCGCCCCGTATATCGACCCCAAGTTTGAGAACAATGTCATTCTCACGAAGACCGAGCGGATCACGATGAACAATCGCCCAAAGGACCCGAAAACAGCGCGGAACAAAAACGTGCTGATCATCGGCGGGTCCGGCAGCGGCAAGACCCGCTTTTGGCTCAAGCCCAATCTGATGCAGTGCGTCTCCAAGGAATATCCCTGCTCCTTTGTGGTCACAGACCCCAAAGGGTCACTATAATAAGGATAGAAAGGTCGTGAAAATACAAAACAGGAGGTTACACACATGAGGAAGCAGGAGCAAAAGGGTAAAATCACAGCATTGTACGAAAGGTTATCTCACGACGATGGGCGGTCTGACGAGAGC